>NZ_SATR01000121.1 GCF_004551525.1 Vibrio ouci
TATTAACAATCTGCCAAAAATGCACAAAACGCCTCTCTAGCCCTTGCCAGTAAAGGGGTTAATACATTCTTAATACAATCGTATTAAGAATGTATTAACATTTTGCCGAAATTTTAGTGGAGAATCTGAAAATTTTTTTGACCCATTTAAATCCAGAAAAAATAAGATTAACTCTTTGTTTTAAATGATTTTATGTTTTTCCAGACAACCATTTAAATCGATTTTCGATTTAGCGAGGGGTGTGGTGAAGAATTGAAAATGCAGGGGCACTTTTTTTGAATTCAATGTCAGAGCTTTATCTTTGCCTAAAGTCTTACACCGTCAGGGATAAAGCCCCCTATTGAAAAGGGGTTGGGGTGTAAAACAACCACACTACGATAAAATTTTTCCATACCAAGAGCAAGTCAGGGCCACTTTTATTCAAAAAGCCGCCCTAACTAAACAATAAATAAACAGTGATTGGGGAGGCCAGAAATTGTGAATACCAGCCCTATTTGAATACGCGCTAAAGCGCTAATCACTCGGAAATCATACAGGTAAGAGTGATCCGGCAAGCAAATATTTAGAATTAACTACAACTTCGCTTGGTGATCACATGAGTTAGCCACGACAGCTAGCTCGGTTGAACAAAAATCGTTCCGTGGTATCGCTCTAAACAACTAACGCCAGATTAGAAAATGTTTCTTGAAACTTTAAGCGCTTGATATGCGTATTTTTCAGCGCACACAAGGCTCTGATTTTAGGCAATAAATTGCCCCTCAGTGACCTTGTACCCAAATTTCAAACCGCACTATTCTCTATAAAAAGAGAAACATTAATATGACTAGTAATTCATACAAAATCAAAGGCTAGATCATGGCACATAATGCTTACTTAACTATCATTGGCGAGCGACAAGGCTCTATTTCAAATGGCTGTAACACTAAAGACTCCATTGGTGGCAAGGCCCAAGAAGCCCATGCTAATGAAATTACGGTAATTGCCACTGAACACGCATTAGCTAAGCACCAAGGTCAACATGGTAACCACCATAATCCTATTACTATTACCAAACTCGTCGATAAATCTAGCCCCCTAATAGCGACTGCTTTTGCTAGACAAGAGCACTTAGATTGCGCGCTTAACTTTTACCGTACCAATGAACAAGGTTACAACGAAAAGTACTACACTATTGAACTTAAAAAAGCCTTAATTACCGCCATTAATTTCTCACAACCACACACCATACTATCCCATGACGAAGAAATAACTGAGCAAATTTCTATTAGTTACCGCGATATTATATGGAAGCATAACGTTGCTGGTACCGAGGGATATGATAACTGGAACTTAAGTAACCTTCATGAATAAAGTTAACTTGCACGACTTATGGGAAGTTCAAAATGCCGCTAAAGGCTTGAACACGCAAGCTTCTTCGGTGATGCATCAGCACATCACAAATGGAGCACTGAAACTTCATTTTTCCAGAGAAGTCGCGATATTTGGCAAATGTTTGGTTCAAGACTTTGAACAAGGGAAGAAAACCAAAAGCCAAGTCATTCGAGAGCTTCAGAAGGAAAAACAAAACCTTTGGGAGCAAAGCAGAGAAATTGCGGCAAAAGGCATTGGTCTTATTGCGGGCGTGATGCAAGTGGTTGGTGGTGGCGCAACTTGCTATGCCTCAGCTGGAACCCTGTGTGCTGTAGTTGGCTTACCTATGATGAGTCATGGTGCTAATAACATTTATGAAAATGGGCGTTATTTCGTAGACGGCAACCCCAACCATGTTGGGTGGGTTAGACAAGGCTACCAAAATATGGCTGAATATACTGGTTATGACAAATCAACCGGAGATATTGCATACTACGGGGCGGACTTGGCTTTGTCTGCCTATGGGTTGTTCGGCAAATCTACAACATTAAAACCTATTGAAAGTTGGAACAAACTACCCCACTCAAAAAGATTTAAACTCTTTCGATATTCAGCCGAAGACTACCTTAGAGGGTATCAGGCTACGAATAAAGTTGCGCTTGGTCTTGGTGGTCTGTCCGATGCTGCAACGGCAAGGAGTTTAGCAAATGAGGTTCAAAAGCAATGATTGAAACTATATCGTTCTTTGGAATCACAATTCCAGTATTATACGTACTGTGGAGAGTATCCTTAACCAAAATGGATCACGGCCCACTAAAGTTTGCTTATATCCTCTTGTTGCTGTGGATAGGAAGCTACTACTACTCCATTTTAATGTACGACACTCCGAATTTCTGGGTCTTAGATTCCCTTAATGCTGACTTTAGCGGTAACTACATTGTAATGGGGGCGTCTGTCATTGCGATTGCTCTGATTATAAAGTTCATACCCAAAAAGAGCTAAGTAGCCCTATACGCATAACGCCAAATTAAGGTGTGAACAACGCCTCCACCCAAACCTAAAGCATTGTGCCATAAACACTAAATTTGAAGTAGAAGCAAAAGTGCCAAGCGTTGTGAATCCCTCTTAAATTGCTTGTATGGATAATAAGCGCTCCAATCGGGTAAGGTGAGACCCAGACTTTAACTGCAACTAAAGTTCTTCTATCTGGTAGTTCGATTAAATGATGGCTCCTCTATCGAGAGACCGATAACAAGTACGAACGCCAGATAGAACTCCAAGC
>NZ_SATR01000122.1 GCF_004551525.1 Vibrio ouci
ATATCAATTAAATCATGCTTTTGGTTGATGGATGAACGCGTATCTTCAACAACGGAAAGGTGTTCTATGAGGCTCAAAGTCGATATCAATTTGTGGATTTGAGCCTATTAGATCATAGTTGTTAACAAAGTGCGATCCCGCCCTGGGGAATGGCTGGGTATCGGGGCACTCGGATAAACCGATCATCTGGTGTGCATCGGCCAACAACATTTTTGTGCGGCGTTACCACTACTGAGTGTCGGTATCGCTTTGCTCATCTGCCTTGCAGAGAATGGCCTCTGCTTCATTCTGTGCCACTTCAAAAATAGGATCGTATAGGATTCGGCAGTTTAGGTTATTTTTGCTTTATCTGTAGCTAGCCGTTCCAGCTGTCGCAGCCGCACTCAGTATTTTCATTGCTTCTTCTATGGCAGCCTTAGCTTGTAGATCTATTTAAGGTCTATGGAACTTGAAAGCAATCCCTGAGTAAATCCCGTTCCCCTTTCCCTATTCCTGCTTTTTTTGCCAGATCTTCCCATCGTGAAACGGCAGTGGCTACCTTTTGGTAAATATCATCAGCTTTCTTAGCATCTAACTGAAAGTATTCTGCGACATCATAGGCTAGTTCAACGTCAAGAGCATTGCTCACGTCATCGATGTTTAGGTGCAAACCCGTAGCATTCGGGGTTGGGTTAATGTCATACGCTGGCGATAATCGCCAACCTGTCGTATCAAAAATGAAACCGTGGTTGCGTAGATGGTCGTCGCTATTGGAAACCATAATATTGAATAGCATACGTGCCCAAAGCTGCTCTAAGTCTTCTCGTGTGTTTGAGCCCTTATCGGTAAGGAATTCAGCTAGTTCTAGATAGCTTGCACCATCATCATTACCGTCAAAATACTCCAAATGTGTCATGGCTGAAGTGAAATGAAGCCTTTTACCATCATCTTCACGGTCAAACCGCTTGGTAAGAAAGATATGGTGATGCGAACCAATGGCTTGTACCTTTGATTCTGCCATATTAATCCCAGCCTCGAGAGCCATTTGGTAAACAACAAATTCCCACAGCCCTATGTCATAATCATCATAACGGCTTGGAAATTTGGCCAACCAGAGAGTGTTGTCAACATCCCTCACGGATGCTTTCGGGCGAGCGCCACCTAGTGACGATCCTGGAGAGATAAGCATGTTAAGCCATTTGAGATAATCTGGGTTCTCAAACTCTGGTTTATCCTCCACACCATTTGCTGCTTGCTGTAGTTCTGGCAGTGATGTCATCGCTGGCGCGGCTAAGTCTTCATTGTCATCAAGGAATGGGCCGTCATGCGAGGTGCGGAAGCGTAGAGCGCCCATACGAAACGCGTCATGCACCCCCAATAGATAGTCTGTTTCAAACAGTGTGTTTGCTCTACGTTTTTCGTGACGAGCTATCACCGCTTCTCTGCGCTGCATCAGTAATCGGCCCCAGCGATCTGGGCATGAATCCAGAAAAACTTTGAAGTTTCTGTCATCTTCTGCGTGCTGCTCCCCCACGTACAATTGAAGCGATGGATCGATTTGGTGCACGTACTTGGAAGCCAGCCACTCCTCGGCGTAATTAAAGCTAAAATGCTCCTTGCCGCGAATTACAGAGGATCGTAACGTACCTACAAGCATAGGCTCGCCGGTATCAATCCAATCAGCGTAGACGTAGATTTCCATTCGTTAGCAGTCCTTATCGTTTTCTTTTTAATAACTCTATATCTTGAAGCTTCCTACCAAGCTCATCATCAAGTGCAATCTTGCCTAGATCCGCTAATAAGCCAAGTACAGCAAGCACATTAACATAGTGGCCGATAGACACTGAAGGATCACCTTTAGCTATTTTCCGCAGTGTCGGCTTGGAAATACCAGTTCTCCTGTGCATCATGTCTTGGCTTATTCCTCGGCGCTTCATAGCCAACGTTATGTTCTCGCCTAAGCCATGGAGGACTTTCAGATTCTTAGGGAACACTACCGCCCCGCGCTTAGTTTGAGTGTTTTTGATTGTCATAATGAAACTATAATTTCACTTAAAGCTGTTAAGTGAAATTATAGTTTCACAAAATGGTGGTTAGGGCAATGATATTTTTGCAAGTTGAGAGTCGCAGACAGGATTGCCAAAAATACTTTTAAGTGAAACTGTGCTTTCATCAAAATGCAGCTTTGTGAAAGCACAGTTTCTCTTTTGGCTTTTGCTGACAGCGCAAGCCAGTTTCCTACTAGCCAATTAACTTGTAGTGTTGAACAAGCCCGAGTCGCTATATAAGGGAGTTGTGTGATTTGCTCTAGAAGGGGGCTGCACGAGCGTTTTTCTTCAGGCGAGCGCGGCTTTGTTTCCTAATTCTTCTGAGCGATTACGTAGCCTCCCTAAGAGTGGCAGCGTTATTTTATTAAAATCGTTTCAGGCATACCAAGCTCGGTCATCTTGTTCAACGCTTTAACCATTGCGTATGCTTCTCCTACTTGGGCGTTGTAACTTCTTAAACTCAAAGAGTTACCCAACAGCTTTTTTTG
>NZ_SATR01000123.1 GCF_004551525.1 Vibrio ouci
CACAAAACCTAATATTCGTACTGCCTCCATTGAGATTGACGCACGCATGGAAAACGACATACTAAGAATACCAAAAGCACTAAGTAAGTTCGTATTCTTACTTAATACATTCGACTTTGTGCCCAAACTTGAAAAGACAGCTAACGCCGCGTTAAGTGGTGAGCAACGCCAACCACCTTGCCTAAACCATTGTGACATAAACACTTAAAATGAAGAAAGCCGAAAATGCCGAGCGTTGGGAATCCGTCTTGAACGCCTTGTTATGTACGTGTTTCGTTTATTTTGGTTGCCATGGCTCACGCCAACCATGTTCGTTTAAAATTGCCAGCCTTTCGTACAACTGAGAGCTTTGTAGAAAGCCTGAAACAACTAATGACACTTCATTAGACTGACCTGCTGAGCATATTTTAGAATATCCTGAATGGGCAGCCTTGCTTAAACCAAGTATCCAATATTGTATTTCAGATGTAACACTGATGATCTTCGGCTTATTAGTCATTACAGCAACAATTGCGTTATCATTGCTATATTGTCCTTGCCGCTCTAACTCGGAAAGAACACATCGATATAGTACGAAGTCTTTGCTCAACATTGAGCTTCTACTAGTTGTTTCTTTCGAACTCGTATCATTTATAACGTCGCTAGACTTAATTAACTTGTCCAGCCCCTGAAGAGCTTGATGCTTTTCACTAGAAAATGCTGATTGACAAGCTAAAACTAAAGCAAGCCCCAATAGTACTGCTCTCATTGCACCCTCAAATATATATAGTTTTTCTCTAAGTACATAACGCCGCGTTAAGTAGTGAGCAACGCCACCACGAAACCTAACCATACCACCTTAAACACAAAACCCAACGATGGAATGAAAATGCCATGCGTTGGGAATCTGTCTTAAACGCTTTGTTATGCGCCAGTTAAAGTTAACCAATTATCCCTATATTTTTCTAACTCAGGTTTTATTTTCGACACCCCACTCTGCTTAAAAGAACAGCTAAACTTCACTGAACTTCCTTTTAGAGCAAGAGCCTCTTCACGAGACATGATGAATAAATGCTCAGTATTCTTATCCAGTATTACTAACACTAAAAAATCATACCTTTTCTCAACACCTGATATTGAGTTATTAGTATTTTGGTTATACAGATCTGTAGTTTTCACTTGAATTCTAAGAACTCTAGAGCTTTCAAGCACAACTGTAATATCGTAATCTTCTTGGTTCGATTTGATAGCTAGATAAGCTTCAATATCTAACTTTAAAAGTTGAGAAAGCACTAAGTGCTCTCCATATTTTCCAATAAACTTCATGACTTCCTTATTGGCGCATAACGCCAAATTAAGGTGTGAACAACGCTAACCACCCTACTTAAAGCATTGTGCCATAAACACTAAACTGGCTTGAAGTGAAAGCGCCAAGCGTTGTGAATCACTCTTAAATTTATTGTTAGCTTTTCAATCTATCGATGATCTCTGTGTTGGATAATGGAAGTCCGATACCACTATTTACCATGTATCCAAATGATTCATCATGACAACCTTGGTCGTATGAATCGATGCACTCTTGGGCCAATAACAAATGGTAGTCGCGTTGATACGCATCGATTGCAGTGACTCTCACGCATGCATGAGTATTTACACCAGCAATTACAATTTCACTAGGTGACATTTCATTTAAGATTTCATCGAGCTCTGTTTCAAAGAAAGCGCTATAGCGCTTTTTAATAACTTCATGCTCTTCAGGATGTCGAGAAAACTCACTTAATAGCTCGCAGCCGTTAGTACCTTCAATAGTCCACTTTTGAATCGATTGTCGTAACGCTAAATATGTATCAGACAAGTCCTCTTTAAAGACTTGTCGCACCCAGATAATCTTCTGACTTTCTCTACGAAAGGCATGTACCAGCTCGTTCAATGAACGAGTAAATTCCGTTCGTTTTTCAGCGAGTCTACCCTGCTGGAAAAAGTCCTCTTGCATATCAATCACTAGTAGTAATTTAGTCACGATGTTCTCCTAGGAAAGCTAACGCCCAATTAAGTTGTGAGCAACGCTGCCACATTACCTAAACACTTCGCCGTAATCACTAAACAAGTTGAAACCGAAAGCGCCGAGCGTTGCGAATCAGCTTGAATTGTTTGTTATGTTTTACCACAAGTTACTGACTTAATTGAGAAAGAACTGCTATTTCAGGCCAGTTTTCTGAACCAAACCACAAGGCAAGAACCAACTTGGCCGCCAAAAACGACTTACCCAAAACCAGTAATTCCACTTCCCTGCCCAATGAGGCAACCCAGCAAAGCACCAACAAGCGCCCTATCTTTCCAGCCAAAGCGTAAAACAAAGAAGTGGACCCCAATGGTTGGACACATAAGCTAACTTCTTAAGTGGTTGATCCAGCTCATGCAGCGTATCTCTGCCGACCAAAGTAGGCTTCATCAGGGGTGAGGTCATTGAGTCCCTGATGGTTACGCTCCTCATTATAAAACAC
>NZ_SATR01000124.1 GCF_004551525.1 Vibrio ouci
CCCCTGTTCAACTACAAGTTGGGCTGCTTCGAGTTTAAATTCAGGGTTAAAGGTTCTTCTTGTACGTTTTGTCATGGTGTCACCTAATGTAGATGAGGTGCATCTTAACACCTCTAATCAGGTGGCCAAATTAACTATGCCACTACAAACCAAATTACAGCCTTACCACGACTACTTGCGCACCCGCATTGAAGTCGCAAAACCTTATTGGATACCAGCAACTGTCTTACTTCGTGAAGTCAGATTGCTCGGCTACGAAGGTGGTATAACGATGCTCAAGGAGCACATCAAACAATACAAACCCAGCACGCCTGTCGACCCTGTGGTTCGATTCGAGACACAGCCTGGAGAGCAAATGCAAGTCGACTTCACGACCATCACGCATTACGGCGTACGTGTTAAAGCCTTCGTTGCTACGCTTGGTTATAGCAGAGCGACCTTCGTTCGCTTTTGTGAGCGAGAGCGTCAAGAAGACTGGGTTGACGGTCTTGAAGAAGCATTTGAATACCTCGGTGGCGTTCCCAAAGAAGTTCTCTTCGATAATGCGAAAGCCATCATGATAGAACGAGATGCTTACGGAGAAGGCAAACACCGATGGAACTCTATGTTGCTCACTGCCGCCAATAAATACAACTTCAAACCAAGAGCTTGCCGCCCTTATCGCGCAAAGACCAAAGGGAAAGTGGAGCGATTTAACTCTTACTTGAAAAGTAGCTTCGTCACCCCGCTTGCTGCGACACTCAAACAACACGGGCTTAAAGTCACCGTCGATGTTCTTAATGGACATATCGGCGCGTGGCTAGAAACCGTCGCTCACCAGAGAATGCACGGCACGACAGGCACGAAGCCTCAAGTTCTTCTAGAGAAAGAGCGCTTTACACTTCAGCCCCTCCCGTCACCGACACGCCCAATGGCACTGCTAACAATGAGTGATAATGTAATGCCAGTTGAGAGCTTCCAACATCCGCTATCAATGTATGACGCGTTGTTGGAGGTGCGAGTATGAACCTTCAAATGAATCGTATTGAAGCTGCCTGTGCAGCGCTGAAGTTACAAGCTATCGGTCAGGAGTGGCCGACACTGGCGGAAACAGCCAACCGTCGCGAACTGAGTCTAGCTGATTACTTAGAGTCACTTCTCAACGCTGAGTTGGAAGCACGCGCGGAACGCACAAGGGCCACACTAACTAAGTTCGCAAGCTTCCCAATGGAAAAAACGTTCGATGATTATGACTTCAAGTTCGCAACAGGTGCCCCAAGGAAACAGCTAAAGGAGCTAACAGGGTTGGCGTTCATCGAGCGAAAAGAAAACGTAGTACTACTTGGTCCAAGTGGTGTCGGCAAGAGTCATCTAGCGGTTAGCCTTGGTCAAATAGCAGTACAAAAAGGCTTAAAAACACGGTTCATCACAGCAGCAGACTTAATGCTTCAACTGTCTACGGCGAAAGCTCAGGGCAAGCTTGAAGGCTACTTAAGAAGAAGCGTGCTTGCGCCCAAGCTCCTTATCGTTGATGAAATCGGGTATCTACCGTTCGGCAGAGAAGAAGCGAACCTGTTCTTCAACGTCATCGCTAAACGATACGAGCAAGGCAGCATTATCGTAACCAGTAACTTGCCGTTCTCTCAATGGTCAAATGCGTTCGCTGACGATACGACACTAACGGCAGCATTACTAGATAGGCTTCTTCATCACTCACACATCGTACAAATCAGCGGAGAAAGCTATCGATTACGAGGAAAAAAGGCGGCTGGAACCATACCAGCTGTACTAGAAAATCTATCTGAAAGTAGAAGTTAATTACGTGGGTGGGTCAGTTTTACTTCGGCGATAACGTCGATAAGTGGGTCAATTTTAAACTGGCGTTGACAATGATGCCTGTGTGGATGAATTGACCGGTCTATACAATCGCAAAAAACTGCCAGAAATAAGAATGGAATTCTTCGACTTAATCTATTTGGATCTCGATGGTCTTAAAAAAGTTAATGATACTAAAGGCCACGCCGTTGGAGACTTGATGATTATCCGTTTTGCTCAGGCTATTAATCAAATCATTGACCGACACGAACAAGCATTCAGAGTCGGTGGTGATGAGTTTGTGATCGTCGCTAAGCCTTCAGAGGGAAGTAAGTTTGTCGACAAATTGAAAGAAGAGCTAAACGGAGAGAACATAAACTTTAGCTACGGTATTGAAGCTACAAATATCAAAGAGCTAGGAAAAGCTCTAGAGAAAACCGATCAAGCTATGTACCAAATGAAAAACTCCCAGCGTGACAGCTGAGAGTTTAAAATTTTGGGGTGTTAGGCGTGTTTAACATCTGGCTCTTGTAAAGTGTATTAGTTCCGACTAGATCTGACACTTCAATTTGAAAAGAAGAGAGTTACCCACTTTGATTAAAGGTGCTGAATCCGTAATCAAAGACAATAAGAGGTAACTCTCATGCTTCATACTAGCAATCCAATCATCAAACACAAA
>NZ_SATR01000125.1 GCF_004551525.1 Vibrio ouci
TTTGATGTCCGGTTTGTCGAATCAGGTAATACTCATTGCTTTGCCCCAAAGTTCCCAGCAATTGAGGTGTCGTCCTCAAACGTTACCCACTGGCTACATATTGTGGAAACATCGGGTGAGGTGCAGTTTGTTGGCAAGCATGCGTCCTTAGGTGATTTGGGACCACGTTGGGTCTTTGTTGATGTGGGCAGCCAAGAGAGACGTGATAAKAGCTATCCATTTTACAGTGTGGGTGAGGTGTTTCGAGACAATCCTGGCTGGACTTCGCCWCCCCATATAACGTTAACTTGGAATGGAAAGTTGTTTGGGCTAACTGAAATTGAMGGGGTGTTCTATCCAGTGGGTGGGGTATCTTGGGGTTTTAACTTAAAGAGTTGGTCTTTAACTCCAGAAGCAATGTCCCCGACATTACTTGAGAAAAGTGCTTGGTTGGACGTGGTGGAAGTACTTAATGATGAGTATCCCGACTATGTATTCAGTGTTGAATAAGCTACGACAAAGACAACTTCGGTAATATTAGCCTTTATCCAACCAGGTAAACCGACTCAAAACGCATTCGTGGCAAGTCTAAACGGCAAGTTCAGAAATGAGTGCCTTAATCAACATTGGTTCCGAACTTTGGATGAAGCAAGGTACGAAATAAATTTATGGAGAGAGCACTACAACCATATTCGACCACATAGTTCTCCAAATTATATGTCGCCAGTTGATTATGCCAATCAAGCGGCGTAAACATAGAAAACTTCATCGAGATAGTGGTATTAATCTTGGGGAAAGGTTAAGCAAATTGAGGGGCATGACAAAGAGCTACTTAGTAAAAGAGTGATCTGCTTTAGGATGGCAATTATATTTGTGGTAGGTTGTGTTAGATAATCTACCACAAATGTGTTTTGTGGTATCCTTGATAACACAACCTACCAAAGGGGCATGACAATGGATATCTGGCATTATCCTCGTACACAGCTTGCTACGTTTATCCTTAACGGGATGGACAAAGGTCTTCTTCAACGTGTTTCAATCTTCGCTCCACGTCAGCGAGGTAAAACTCAATTTATACAGAAAGACATCATTCCTATGGCTCGTGAACTTGGTGTCTTACCTATCTATGTAGATTTTTGGATGAAAAAAGACGACCCAGAAGGCATGTTCATTAAATCCGTCATTGATGCTTGTGAAAGGAATGAAGGATTTCTACATAAGCTTGGCAAAGCTCTCAACTTCAAAAAGTTAGGTTTTAGTGCAGTTGGTGGCAAAGTTGAAGTTGAGCGTTCTCAGGGTGAATTGAGAGCTGACTTGTTCGCTGTATTTCAACGCTTAAACGAGCTGGATATGCCTGTTTTGCTGTTACTTGACGAAGTTCAACATTTGGCTACTCGCAAAGAATTTGACTCGTTTACAGCATCTCTACGCAGTTTTGTAGTGAACAGAGAGGATAACAACGTCAAATGCATCTTCACAGGTTCGAGTAGAGAGGGGTTAAGTCGCTTATTCAAAGACAACAAAGCCCCATTCTACAACTCCAGCCAAACCCAGATCTTTGAAGAGCTGGATATGGATTTCGTTGAATTCGAGTTGGCCGCATTCAAAAATGTCACTGGTGGTATCGAACTCGACAAACACAAAGCCTTAGAAATCTTAATCAAACAAAATCGCGCTCCTGCTCGGTTTGTTGAAATGCTAAAAAATATGGCTTTGAATATGGTTCATGACTTAGATATTGGCGTCCATCGCTATGACGTTGATCGTATTGAGTCAGAGAACCACTTTTCAAAAACATACGAACAACTGAAACCTATCGAAGTGGCTATCCTAAAGCTTGTTGCTGCCAATGAGTCAAAAGGTCTTTATACTCAGGTAGGACTAGACAAAGTGAAAGCTTTCACTGGCGACCCAGAAACAGATGTTACAAAATGGTCGGTGAAAAATGCAGTCACACGATTGAAGTCGCTTGAGCTCATTTACAGCCCAGAACGTGGGAAGTTGGAAATTGAGAACTACGATTTTCGTGATTATATTCTTGAAAAATAAGTGCCTTTCGGCATGTGAAGACAATAAACCCATGCTTCATGTTTACTCGGTACATTGCTGTCTCTAATAGAGAGCGCTTATGATAGCCATACCGCTTTTTCCACTTCTTGTCGGATGATGATTTCAAGTGGTAGTCAAAAGTTCAGGTGAGTGGGTGGCTTCCAAAAAGCATGGAACACCGTACTAGTTACATAACAACATTTATGGTTCCAAGATACTTTTTCTAATCCAAGCTTAGTACGTTAGAATTATTTCTCAATGCGCTTTGTTCAACATCGAGCTGGTTGCCGCGGCTAGCTCAATTTTGTCCTCAAAGTGCCAGCTGTACTTTTACTAGCCTTAAAGCTGGCATGACCCACAAACGCACCAATTCTCATGCTTTAAGTCTAATTAACGCCACTATTTCTACACTCTAAGTTTCCTTTCATATATCCTTGTC
>NZ_SATR01000126.1 GCF_004551525.1 Vibrio ouci
AGCGCAAAACAATGCTGAATTGCCGAAGCAACTGCCAAGCCGAAATGCTAATTGGYTAAAAACCTAAAAGCGACTTTGAGCCAGTTAAACAAGAAACCAACTTGGCCACCAAAGGCGATTAACCTAAAACCAGTAATTCCACTTCCCTGCCCAATGAGGCAACCCGACCAAGAAACAACAAGCGCCCTATCTTTCCAACCAAAGCGCAAAACAATGATGAGTTGCCGAGGCAACTGCCAAGCCAAAATGCTAATTGGCTAAGAACCCTAAAGCGACTTAAAGCCAGTTACACAAACAACCGACCGCCACGACCTTAAAGTGAAGCAACCCACGAACATTGACATGTTTTACGGTCTGAGAGATTCAAGAACTTAGACCGACAAGGTGGATTTGCTGAGTCTACTAGGGGCCAATTGCCAGAGGGACAAAGAACTAGAGCCTAAGACCTTTAAACCTTTGAATTACAAGTAAACATAACGCCCAATTAAGTTGTGAGCAACGCTACCACTTTACTCAAGCACTTCACCGTAATCACTAAACAAATTGAAACCGAAAGCACCGAGCGTTGCGAATCAGCTTGAATTGTTTGTTAGGCAAATTTCTCGTTTACTCACTTACTTGGTTTGAAAACAGAATACCTTAAACACGATAAGCAACCAATTACCCACTGACTTTTTGTGATTCAAGAACCACTGAAGTCACTATGTTACAGCTTCACTTTCAACGTTCACGCAGCACAGCCTTTCTACGACAAAGTTGCTTTTGAACCTGATAAACTCAAAGATGCGAAATGACAGCAATAACGAAAGCTTCGACTAACTTGCCCTTTCCACACTTTAAGCCAGTAAAGCTCAACACCAACCAACACTGACCCCCCATGAGGCAACCCACGAAACTTGGCATGTTTTACGGTTGAAGAGATTCAAGGATTTGAGCCGACAATATGGAATTGCCGACTAAGAAAAGCGAACTGCCAGAGGGAACAAAAAGATTAGAACAAAGAACTTTTCTGCCCTTTGCCTAACGCCCTGTTAAGGTGTGAGCAACGCAATACCGATGCCACCGCATAACACCCTAAACACAAAACGCAACGCATAGCAGAAATGCCAAGCGTTGCGAATCACTCTTAAACAGATTGTTAGCACGTTCTAAAAATGAGTGTCAAACTTGATTCCTGTTGACTCCCTAGCTACATAATCCAAGGCTGTACACAACTTAGAAGACAGCTGAACTACCACTAAGGTTTTTTTACTTAGATATCGACTTTTATCAGCAGACTCCAAATAAGACAATGCTGCTGAAATGTTAACCCATATAACTAATATTTCTGCCCGAGCAGAGAAGGCCAACCTAAATAGGTCAGGGTTATTCTCAGCGATTGGCTTATTGCCATATGTACGAAGAATCAGTTCAGCTAATGTCGCATTAATTAATGGGTCGATGGAGTTCAGCTTTGGCAATAACAATGTAAGATTCTCGTCTATATTACGTTCCTTATAATTCAACTCAACTTCTACCCTTGCTTGGCGATTCTCTGTTCTTTGCATCTCAATTTGGTGTGCCAAGTAAAGTAACGAGCAAAAAGTAAAAATGGAGCCAAGCGTCCCACCAAGAAAACTCCCAAAATCAGCCCAGCGCGAGTGTTCATCAGAAAGAACAAAACCAAATTTGCTTATGTAAACTGACATTACAAGCAGAGTACAAAACAACGCAAAAACAATAATTTTCTTCATACGCGAGATATGCTCCTAAGTGCTAACGCCCTGTTAAGGTGTGAGCAACGCAATACCGAAGTTGCCGCATACCACCTTAAACACTAAAACCAACGCATATTAAAAATGCCACGCGTTGCGAATCACTCTTAAACAGTTTGTTATGAGCGGGGTTAAGAGTGCGCTTTAACGTACTTTTTAACCTTTTTCATAGCCATTTGACGCTTAAGTGGCGAAAGATAGTCAATAAACAGATTACCCGACAAATGATCTATTTCGTGCTGCATTACGATAGCCAGAAACTCATCACTTTCGATGGTAATTGGCTTACCTTCGCGATCTAAAGCAGATACAACAACTGAAGTAAAACGCTCTATGTCTGCATAGTAATCAGGAACTGATAAACAACCCTCTTGACCCAATGCTTTATCCGAGCCACTAATCACTTCTGGGTTAACTAAAATTAGCGGTTCATCTCGACTTTCTGAAAGGTCGATAATAACAACTGCCTCTTTACGACCAACTTGAGTCGACGCCAAACCGATACCATTGTCAGTCGCATACAGCGTTTCCAACATATCGTCTATTAATGTTTGTACCGTCGTAATATCTCGCACCTTTTCCGCTTTGACCTTAAGCCTTGGATCAGGTGCAGTCAAAATTTCTAAAACTGCCATATTTTCCTTCTAATTCTTGGAAGCTCATAACGCCC
>NZ_SATR01000127.1 GCF_004551525.1 Vibrio ouci
GATCTTCGAATATATTGAGATCTATTACAATCGAAATAGAAAGCACTCAGCGTTGGGCTATGTGAGTCCAGCCGAGTTCGAAAGTGTGTAGTTATGTTGTGTCCACTTTTCGTGGGGTACACTAGTTTACTTGTATTTCAAATGCTTAAATGTCTTAGTCTCTAGTTCTTTGTCCCTCTGGTAATCCGTCCCTAGTAGACTCAGCAAATCTGCATTGTCGGCCTAAATTCTTGAATCACTTAGGCCGTAAAACATGCCAATGTTCATGGGTTGCTTCATTGTCAGGTCGTGGCGGTCGGTTTCATGTTTAACTGGCTCAAAGTCGCTTTTAGGTCTTAACCAATTAGCATTTCAGCTTGGCAGTTGCCTCGGCAATTTACCATTGTTTTGCGCTTTGGTTGGAAAGAAAGGGCGCTGGCTGGAACTCAGTCGGGTTGCCTCATTGGGCAGGGAAGTGGAATTACTCGTTTCTGGTTGGTCGCCTTTGGTGGCCAAGTCGGTTCTTACCTTGTGGTTTAGTTCAGAAAGCTGGTCAGAAATCGCAGTTCTTTCTCAATTAAATCATGTGTTTGTGGTAAAACATAACAAACAATTCAACAGTGATTCGCAACGCTTGGCGCTTTCACTCAGGTTGAGTTTAGTGTTTACGGCGCAATGTTTAAGTTCAGTGCTTGCGCTGCTCACACGTTAATTGGGCGTTATAAGAATAGGCACTATGAGTGAATTTGAAAAAATAATATATACAGCGGCAGCAACCATAATCGGTGGGCTTTTAATACATGCGATGTCTCAATTGGTTCAAAAGCTGTTTATAGAACCTTGTCATCAATATAGGCAATTAAATTCAAGGGCTATCTCTTCGCTAAGTTTTCATTCAAATATGTTGAACGCGAAGCTAAGAGCTGATGATAATGAAGAGTACCGTCAACGATACTATGATGGACAAGATGAACTTCGTAAGCTAATGGCGGACATGAAGGCTCAATATATAACGATTACCCCTTTATGGCTTGCAGTTGCCCTCAGGCTAGTACCATCAAGGTCAACTCATAGAAAAGTAGTTAGAAATTTGCTGACGTTGTCGTTCTTTGGCTCTTTTTCTAGTCCTAGTGATGAGCGAACTCCTTACGAATTAGCAAAGGAAACTGTCAAGCTAATGGGCTCTGAGTTTTAATTCTTATAACAATAAATTTAAGAGTGATTCACAACGCTCGGCGCTTTCACTTCAAGCTAGTTTAGTGTCTATGGCACAATGGTTTAGGTAGGGTGGTTAGCGTTGTTCACACCTTAATTTGGCGTTAGCTCTCAAGCGTTAAAGTTACATCAGTTGGTAAATAAATAATGAAAGAAATTAAGTTTAAGATATCGTACCGCAAAGGCGATGCAGATGGTGGTCGGTTAGATATGTATGATGCGTCTACATCTCTACAAGGTTTTGCTAAAGCTCTTTCCATTACTACTCATGCAATGCTAAATGATGGCGAGATTAAGAAGAAAGGCAATAGAATTGAGGGGGCTAAGCTATATATTCACCCTTCAAGAAAAGGCAGTTTTGAAGAGCTGCTGACTTTGGCTATTGAAGAAAAAGTTGCTTTATCTATAGGTGCAAGCGTTGTTGCTAACGTTTTTTACGACCTTATCAAATGGACGTGGTCGCAGACTTTAGACAAAACATATGAGCCTTCAACGCCACAAGTAAAAAAGCTTCGTGATCGTGTTGAACCTTTTATTGGTGAAATGGAAGAAGCTTTAGAGATTCCCTTAGAGCAAGCTCACCGTCCAATAAAGCAGAATGAAAATATGACTATTTCTATTGTGCGTTCGAAAGTTGGTGATATCGTAACTCTAGACCAAAATACTTTGAAAAGTGTCTCTCTATCAACCGAAAGCAATTTGATTACAGGGATTACAGGAAACGTCACTAGATTTAACATTCTATCTGGATTTGGGCGTTTTTATGACGACAGTTTAGATAAAACCGTGTCTTTCAAGTTACAAGACTGTGTAACTTCTAACCAAAAGCAGTGGTTTCCTTGGTCAATGTATCACGCCCAAAATGGCGATGGTGGAAAAATACAGTTAGAGGTAAAGCGTGTTATGTCCGCAAAAGGTGCAGTAAAGCGTTATCTTGTATATGGCGTAACTGAAGTAAAGAGCTAACAAGCAATTCAAGCAGATTCGCAACGCTTGGCATTTTTGGTTTGAATCAGCTTTAGTGTTTACGGCACAATGGTCTAGGTAGGTGGCAGTGTTGCTCACTACTTAATTGGGCGTTATGAGCTTCCAAGAATTAGAAGGAAAATATGGCAGTTTTAGAAATTTTGACTGCACCTGATCCAAGGCTTAAGGTCAAAGCGGAAAAGGTGCGAGATATTACGACGGTACAAACATTAATAGACGATATGTTGGAAACGCT
>NZ_SATR01000128.1 GCF_004551525.1 Vibrio ouci
TCAATTAAATCATGAGTTTGTGGTAAAACATAACAAACAATTCAAGCTGATTCGCAACGCTCGGCGCTTTCGGTTTCAATTAGTTTAGTGATTACGGTGAAGTGCTTAGGTAATGTGGCAGCGTTGCTCACAACTTAATTGGGCGTTATGCATATCGAAAAAATTTAACTTCGGTGGTCTAGGGAATAAATAAAATGTTACTCAAAGAAGTCATTGCTATAAATTATAAAAGTGCTCAAAAAACGGCACTCGAAATTAAGTCCATTTCTCCAACAGTGCTAATTGGAGAGAATGATTGTGGTAAAACAACATCATTGAATTCGGCAAGACTGCTATTAGAGCAGTCTTTTTCAGCGTCTATTCCAAATGATAAAACCGAGAAAAATGACTTATCTCATACTGCATTAACTAAAACTGAAATTAATGCTCACTTACGTGAGCAAGGTCTGCCTGAGCTATTTGAACTAACGGAAGATCATCAACAAAAGTTCATTGTATGCATTGGTAAGTTTCAAGTTGAAGATTTTGATAAAGACGCTGAAGATATATCCAATCACCTAAAGTGGGTGCTGGAATCTGCAAGATTGGTGGATGATCAGTGTAGGTATTTTTATAAAGCTAGGGTTATAAACGCAGATACAGGTACAACTGAAATATATTACTCTCATGATCATCCGGATGAGCAGAATTTAGCTGGTATTTACAGTTCGAATCAAGCTCAAGTCAATGCAGCTATGACTACTCATAATCCAGAGGAAGAGAACCTCATTAATGATAATGGTGAAGGACGCTACACCATTTATGAGAAAATTCGTTCGATACTAAATACAGTTTCTTGTTCGTATAAGTTTGTTAAGTTCAGCGATGACGCTAAACATAAGAAGTGGAAGCAAGACTTGCAGGCTGCTTTCCCTGAGTACGCTTATTTAAGCTGGAACGAGTCACTAGAGGGTATAACTAAAGCGGCTAATGCTATCTTATCTGACTCTATCGAAGCAGAGGTTACTCGAGCAAAGAAAATTTCAAGTATGCTACGAACACGAGCACAGACAAAGATTAACCAAAAACTTGAAGAACTGGGTATTCAGAATGAAGTTCCAAGCATTGAGAGTATCAGCGCCAGCGTAAACTTTGAGTTAAAAAATCAACTTACAGACTTGTTTGTAGGTAAAGACAGCTCTGAAGAAAGTGTGCATATTGATAACCAAGGCGAAGGCATAAAACGTCAAATTTGGTTTGCATTGCTTAGATTACAAGCGGAACAAGCAACAGAAACCAATAAAAGGTATGTCTGGTGTTTTGATGAGCCCGAAACGCACTTGCACCCGAGAGCTCAAAGAGAGTTTATCAACACGCTTCGCTTATTATCGGAACAACATTTTCAAATATTGGTTAGCACTCATAGTACGATTTTCGTTAATGCCTCTAAGCTAGAAGATATAAATACTTTCAAAATTGAAAATAGTTATACCAAAATAGGAGCTATAGCAGAGGTAGGGGACATTTTTGATACATTGGGTGTAATGAATAGTGACTTCTTATTTTTTAATAAATTCCTTGTTGTAGAAGGTAATACCGAGCAAGCTTTAATCCCGTTGCTCTACCATAAGTATACAGGTTGCACACTCCGTGAAAATAATATTCAGTTGATAAACTTAAAAGGGTGTACGAACGAAGATGTAGCAAATGATTTGTTAGATAGTCTAATTGATGGTTTTGCTAAGCGAGACGATTTATCAATATATATCTTTGATGCTGACACAAACAAGCAAGAAGATGCACAAACATTTGTTGTAGGTAAGCAAGACCTAGAAGATTCGTTACCTGCTAGCCTATGGCCTCATATAGTGCGTGAAGTGTATGGCGAAGACATTGAAATCACAGATCAAGATATTACAAGTATTATTGATGCAATTCCGATGGCGCAACAAGGGAACACTTTGCAAGCTAACCAAAAGTTTGCACCTAAGCTGAGGAACTTAATTCGTCAGAAGTTAGTTGCCATAAACAGTGCAGAAAGAATTGACGACTGGCCGAATAAAAGTTTTGATTGGGGAGAAATCATTGGTCGCCATCTTGATGTATCTGAAATCCCAGACCCTATTAAAAGAGCATTTGATGCACTTGACTAGATATGCATAACAAGCAATTCAAGCTGATTCGCAACGCTCGGCGCTTTCAGTTTCAATTGGTTTTGTGATTACGGTGAAGTGTTTGAGTATGGTGGCAGCGTTGCTCACAACTTAATTGGGCGTTATGACTCCGAGTACCCCACGTTTAGTAGACACTTTACTAAGTTAGATCTAGGGTCTAATTGAGAGGTGATTTATGGCTAAACATCGTAATCCAGCGTACACCGAAGAGTTCCGCAAAGAAGCAGTGCGTCTGGCCAGTCTTCCGGGCCGAACA
>NZ_SATR01000129.1 GCF_004551525.1 Vibrio ouci
GACCACATAGAGCTTCATCACTGACACCGAGATCAGCACACCCAATGTAGTCCAGGTAACATTCAGACCTCTGCGGTGGCCACCTTGCTCGCTTGACTTCTTCTGCGCAGGGTTGGTCCCCTATGACCTTTGATCAAAGCGCCACACCTTCTTCCTCAACAACCATGCCCGCCCCCCTTACCTAGGCGATCTCCACATGGGAGGGACTCAAGTTTAAGGAAAAATACCATGTCACGCATTCGACTGCCCTTGTCCGGGATTTTAGCGATGCTCTTTAGCCATGCCGCCGTCATAACATGCGCACCAATGTCGATAACGCCACCTTAAGCCGTTTGAATATCACCTGGGATAACCGCCAGAAAGTAGCCGATATCTACCGCTCAACCAAACAATTTCATGTGGTCAACGTCATTGGCTCCTCTGAGCAAATTGCACACACCCTTTTGAACGTCGGCAATCACAGTGGAAAACGGGTGCAGCTTATCTCTCAAAATGCTCTGCACCATCGCCAAAACCAGCAAAACATACTGCGAGAAAGTCGCACGTTTGCCACTTGGGTTAAGCACTTATTCCAAGAGGATCAACGCCATACCCTATACGGACTCTTGCACTCCGCGCTCCCATTGACCAATAAAGATGTGATCCTGGTCGACCATGCCAACAAGATGAGCGCCGAAGAGTTGATATCCCTAACTAACACAGCCACTCGCTCCAACAGCAAAGTGGTTTTGCTTAACTGCGTATCAAGAAGACAAGGGGTGAAAGCGCACAGTGCCATTCAACTTTACACCAAAGGGAATGTCACCACGCATACCTGGGTCAACAGCAAACAGGCAGACAGTCTGGTGCGACTGCATCGTCGAGACGAACACAATATTGCCCGAACCTACGCCGACTTGCCTGACAAAGCCAACACACAAGTGTTGGCCACCTCCGGGGTTGAGCAACGACGATTAACCGATGAGATCCGAGCCACATTGAAAAATGATGGCCAACTCTCACATACCAGCATCACCTTGTTCACCCAAGAGGCTCATTACCTCTCTACAGCCCCAAAGAGAGTTAGCCAAGTATTACAAAGCCGGTATGACGCTCAGACAGTGGAAAAACGGAAAACCTCACGACTTCGTGATCGCCAGTGTCGATAAGGCATCCAACACCTTGGAAGCCTTAAGTAAAACCGAGAGGAAAGCACATACCTTCGATCCCTCTTCCAGAGAGTTTACGTCAATGAATATGCAGTTGTTTAAGCCTGATTGCCTTGAAATCTCGCAAGGCGAACGCATCATGGCCACTGGTAAACACCTTCCGTCACAGATAGAGGCTGGCGAGCGTTACCTTGTCACGTCCATATCCAAAGACACCTTAACGTTCACCAATCATCAAGGCCAATCAAGGACCCTTTCCATTCAAAACCTCAAAGACGCCCCACTCAGCTACGATTATGCCCATTCCTCTAACCAGTTTGAGCCCAAAGCGCATACCTTGCTGTCAGGAAAAGCGTTACTCAATGACCTGACAGAGAACAGCTCTCGCTTAGATATCTTCACGGATCATACTAAAAAAGCCCAGCTGGCATTAGAAAAAGCAGAAGTGAGACCGTCAGCCATCGAGCGAGTTCTGCATACCCATCTGGTCAATGAACGCTATTTATCGCAAGCCACAGAGACCACGCTCAGACACGACATTGAGCAAGCCATCGCTTTGCTCTCCAAAGAGCAGCACGCGCCCTTATCAGAGAAAGCGGTCGATTTCGCGCTGAACCACCTTTTAGAAAAGGAAGCCGGATTTACGCAAAAAAGCCTGGTTATCGAAGCGGTGCGTTATGCGTTTGAAGAAGCCAACAGCTCTATCACCAAGACGCACATTGAAGCAGAGCTGGCTAAACGCAGTGATGTCCTTTCAGCCGACTACAGCGATGGGACACGCTGGACGACAGAAGCGGCGATTGAAACCGAGAAACACATCCTCGGCAATATTGAGCGAGGCAAAGGACAACACAAGCCGTTCGCGACTTCAAAGCAAGTCCATTCCTACCTCATCGCTCACTCTCACCTCTCTGATGGTCAAAAGAACTCGATTCATCTTATTTCAACCACCGAGGACAGTTTTGTCGCCATCCAGGGTTTAGCCGGCACAGGTAAATCCACCATGCTCCAAACCAATATCGCCCTCATTGACCATGTGACCCGGGTTGGCCGAAACCAACCGGAACAAATCATTGGCCTTGCCCCAACCCACTCAGCGGTCAGTGAGATAGAGCATAAAGGCGTGAACGCTCAGACATTAGAGAATGTATTAACCAATCTGCGCCGCGGCGCCACCTCAGCGGAAGCGTACAAAAATACCCTGTTCTTCCTTGATGAGAGTTCCATGGTCAGTAATAAGCAAGCGAAAGAGTTCAC
>NZ_SATR01000015.1 GCF_004551525.1 Vibrio ouci
TGACAATTCAGATATCAAACCATACGAAGCAACGTCATCCTCAAGAGTGAGGCACGAACGAGTTGGGGATCTCTTAAAGCGAGTAGAAAACCTTTAGAGATTCCCTACTCACTCCTTCGTCGCTCTATGGAATGACAGTTCATATTTCAAACCATACGAAACAACGCCATCCTCAAGAGTGAGGCACGAACGAGTTGGGGAGCTCTGAAAGCGAGTAGGAAACCTTTTGAGATTCCCTACTCACTCCTTCGTCGCTCTATGGAATGACAATTCAGATATCAAACCATACGAAGCAACGTCATCCTCAAGAGTGAGGCACGAACGAGTTGGGGAGCTCTGAAAGCGAGTAGGAAACCTTTTGAGATTCCCTACTCACTCCTTCGTCGCTCTATGGAATGACTACTTATGTATCAAGTCATAATAAAGTGACTAATTTTAGGCACGAGGCATTTGTATCGACTAGCTCGCCTCAATATGATCAATCATCAATTGCAGTGACTGATTACCACGGAACTCGTTGATATCCAGCTTATAGGCGAGTCGAACGGTTTTCGCTGACGCATCTGGCCAGCGGCGTAGATCTACATTAAACGCAATACCATCAATCATAATATTGGTCGGGTGACCTTTATGCAGCGGCTCAAGCATCAGCTTTAAATGTTTTTCACCGACCAGCTTCTGATGCAACACTTTAAATTCACCATCAAACACCGGCTCTGGGAAAGCTTGTCCCCAAGGTCCACCAGCCCGCAGCATTTCAGCGGTATGCATCGAGAACTCTTCTGGCGTTAGCTCACCATCGGATAAAATCACACCTTTCAGTGCTGCTTCATCTAAGTCCTGTTTCACTGCCTCATCAAACAGCTTAGAAAAACGCTCAAAGTTACTTTCCATGATCGTCAAGCCCGCCGCCATCGCGTGGCCGCCAAACTTAACAATCAAACCTGGGTTTTGGGTATCAATGCGATCCAGTACATCGCGCATGTGCAAGCCAGGAATAGAGCGACATGAACCCTTGATGCTACCCTCTCCACCATCAGCAAATGCGATCACTGGACGATGAAATTTCTCTTTAATACGCGAAGCTAAAATGCCGATTACGCCTTGGTGCCAATCTCGCTGAAACATAACCAAACCGTGAGGCATGTTCTCACCGAATTGAAGACGCTCACAAATGGCCATCGCTTCTTGCTTCATGCCCTCTTCAATTTCTTTGCGAGTTTGGTTAAGGCCATCTAACTCACTGGCCATGCGGCGTGCAGCATGAATGTTGTTACTCAGCAGCAACTCAACACCAAATGACATGTCATCCAGTCGACCTGCAGCATTGATGCGTGGTCCTAACGCAAAACCAAAATCAGAAGCGACTAGCCTTTTGGCGTCACGCTTCGCCACTTCAATCAACGCCTGAATACCCGGGCGCGCTTTGCCTGCTCGGATACGTTGCAGCCCTTGATGAACCAAAATACGATTATTTTCATCAAGCGGTACCACGTCCGCAACGGTGCCCAATGCAACTAGATCAATCAGCTCCATCAGCTTAGGTTCAGCCATACCTTGCTGGGTAAACCATCCTGTTTTGCGCATATGGACACACAGCGCCATCATCAGATAAAAAGCGACACCAACACCCGCCAGTGCTTTTGATGGAAACGCGCATTCTTGGAGGTTTGGGTTAACCATAGCATCGACGTTGGGTAACTCATGTCCTGGCAAGTGGTGATCGGTGACCAGAACTTGCAGCCCCTTCTCTTTGGCGTAACGAACACCATCAATGGAAGAAACACCATTATCCACCGTCATAATGACTTGCGCACCAAGTTCAATCGCTTGGTCAACAACCTCAGGGCTTAGACCATAGCCATCTTCAAAGCGGTTTGGTACCAAATAATCGACATTACTCGACCCCAACATGCGCAGAGCCAGTACCGACAGCGCCGAACTCGTGGCTCCATCGGCATCAAAGTCGCCAACGACAATGATACGCTTGTTGTCTTGGATAGCATTGAACAGCAGCTCAACAGCTAGCTCAATCCCATGAAGCTTTTGATAAGAATGTAGCGAACGTGCGGTGGTTTCTAACTGCTCAAGACTATGGATACCACGCGAGATGTAAATTCGCTTCAGCAAGGCAGGTATCGTATCAGGAAGTAAGTTTAGGTCGATCTCGGGTCTACGTTGGATTTCTATCATAAAAAATATTAGAGCCTCGTGAAGAGGCTCTTTTCTGATTATTTAATTTGCTCTAGGCGCTTAATAAGTTGTGCTGGCGGTAAATAACCACCAACCATTTCGCCATTCGGCAGGAAGATAGCAGGCGTACCACTAATACCTAGCTCACGACCTAGCGTGTAATGCTGCTTGATTATCTCTTGGTACTTAGCAAAGTCTTTACCTTGCTCTGGGATCTCACGCTTTACCTTGCCGTTGTGCATCGCGGTATGCGGATCTTCTGCGCCCCAAATTGCAGCCATCTGGTCTGCAACGTCACCCGTCGCACCTTGGCGTGGGTAAGCCATGTAACGAACAGTGATGCCTAAATCGTTATAGCCTTTCATTTGGCTATGCAGACGAACACAGTAACCACAAGTAATGTCGGTAAAGACAGTCACCACGTACTTTTCGTTGTCCGCCTTAAACTCAATCATGCTGTCTTTAAACGCTTCAATCTTAGCGGCATTGATTGGGGCTTGGCGTTTCGCCAATACGTCTTCATATTGTCCGTTTTCATCTAACTTATACAGAGTACCTGCTAAGAAGTAGTCTCCGTTTGGAGAAGCAAACAAGATGCCGCCGCTGGTCTGAACTTCTACCAATCCATCAATATCAGCAGGGACAACTTCTTTCACTTCAAGACCGAGTTTTGAAAATCGCTCTTCTAGCTGGCCTTTATCAAATTTCACTTCGTTTGCTGACACGCTCTGCGCCGCCAGTAGTAATGGCAACGTAAGTAGAGTCATTCGGCGTAATACGCTCATTCAATTCACCTTAAATCAATTTAAGCTTAACTTTATCCGTTAGGCTCTCGGATGATGTTCACTATGTAGCTGTTTTAATCTCTCTGTCGCTACATGAGTATAAATTTGTGTGGTAGACAAGTCACTATGACCTAACAACATTTGCACAACCCGTAAATCTGCACCGTAGTTGAGTAAATGGGTCGCAAACGCATGGCGTAACACGTGTGGTGATAACTGCTCAGTATCAATCCCCGCAATTACCGCGTAATGCTTAATACGATGCCAAAAGGTCTGTCTGGTCATTTGTCGTGCTCGTTTACTCGGAAAAACCACGTCAGATGTAGTTTCCCCAAGTAACTCAGACCGCCCTTGTTGCAAAAAAGTTTCAATCCAATCGACAGCATTTTCGCCCATTGGAACCAAGCGCTCTTTACCACCTTTACCCGTTACCCGCACAACCCCTTGGCGCAAGCTGACATTTTCCATCGTCAAGCTAACAAGCTCGGTCACACGTAGACCAGTGGCGTACAGCAGTTCCAGCATCGCTTTGTCGCGCAATTCCATCGCATCATTGGGATCGGGCGCATCAAGCAGCGCATCAACTTGCTCTTCACTAAGATCTTTAGGCAGTCTTTTAGGCAGCTTAGGGCTGACCAATAACGCACTCGGGTCATCGCCACGGACTTTCTCACGGTGAAGGTATTGAAACAGACGACGAATGGCTGAGAGCATTCTTGCTCGAGAGGTTTGCTTATAGCCCTCATCCACCAGCCAGGCTTGGTACTCTTGCAAGCCAGATAGACTGATAAAATCCAACTTATAATTGTTTGTCGACATCCAGCGTAGCAGTTTGACCAAATCGGTACGATAAGAAGCGAGGGTATTTTCGGATAATCCGCGCTCCATCCACATCGCATCAAGAAACTGTTCCACAATGCCTTGATCGGGTGACATTTGTTCTGACACAGCACACCTCTAATTTTCGTTATGCGCTCAAATGTAAGTGCCCAACACAAATAAAGCTATAAAAATCACACCAGAGGCCGATATTCGCTGCAAAGCTCGCCAATTTGTGGTTAGAATTCACCATCAATTTTTCACGATAATAAAGAATACTATGAAAATCGCTCTATTTTACGGCTCAACCACATGCTACACAGAAATGGCGGCAGAGAAGATCCGCGACATCATTGGTGCAGATATTGTTGATATTCATAACGTTAAAGAATCTCCTCTTTCTTTGATGGCAGAGTATGATTTTCTAATCTTAGGTATCTCGACGTGGGACTTTGGTGAAATCCAAGAAGACTGGAACGAATTATGGGATCAAATCGAGGGCGTAGCGCTCGCTGGCAAAACCGTCGCTCTGTTCGGCTTAGGCGATCAAGAAGGTTATGGCGAATGGTATCTCGATGCGATGGGACTCCTACACGACGAGATTAAAAAGACCGGTGCCAATATTGTCGGTTATTGGCCAAATGACGACAGTTATGAGTTTGAAGCATCGAAAGCCCTGACTGAAAATAACACTAAGTTTGTCGGCCTAGCTCTCGATGAAGACTCACAATATGAACTCAGCGATGAGCGTATCGCAACTTGGGTTGAGCAAATTCTTGTTGAGTATCAAGAGTCGCTTTAGAAGCAAAAATATTTATAGTAAGCATCGTCTTTCCCGAGAGGGAGAAACGACCGAGCTGGGAATCTCTTAAAGCTGCAGTAAAACTCAAGAGATTCCTTACTCACTCATTCTTCGTTCTAAGAAATGACAACTCCACGGCCTAAACGGCCCTAGCAACACAACCCACTTCTAAACCTCACCCAGTCAAATACTAAGCCCGGATCAGTTTTACGCAGTGGCGCTATATATTGATGGCCAGTAATTCTCGGTAAAGTAATCAGCGGATATGTAGTTTGTATCTGCTTGGTAAGCTCAGTTAACGCCGCATATTGCTCATCGGTATAGGCGACAAAGTCGCTCCCTTCGAGCTCAATACCAATCGAATAATCATTACACTTCTCTCGGCCAGCAAAACTGGAAGCGCCTGCATGCCATGCGCGGGCAGTAAAAGGCACAAATTGCACTACCTCACCATCACGTCGAATCAAGCAATGTGCCGATACGCCCATTTGGTGAATGACTTTAAAAAATGGGTGCTCGTTAGGATCCAATTTTCCGGTAAAGAACTGCTCGATATAAGGCCCACCAAATTGACCCGGTGGCAGACTAATGTTGTGCACCACTAACAGTGAGATATCCGCCTCATCGGTTCTGTGATCATAAAACGGTGAAGGGACATGTCTTGCGTTACTGTACCAGCCTTGGTTATCAATCATTTTTCAGCTCTTTCTATCCTAATCAATGGTGATTTTATCCCTTTGACCATGAAATGCGAGATTAATGGCTGAATTTCATGCTTAGTCATCGTATCATGCCCACCACTTGTTCAACTGCGTATTAGATTTGCGATGAAAAACACACATAACAGCCAAGAACGCCTCGAATATTTGAAACAGCAACTGCCTCTAGAAATTGCTCGCACTGTTGCCGAAACGATTAGGGAAGATCTAGGTGGAACTCTAGATCCTGCTGCAGATATTACCGCAAGTCTAATTCCGGCCGACGCTCACAATGAAGCGACGCTGATCACCCGCGAACACGGTATCTTCTGTGGTAAAGCTTGGGCGGATGAAGTATTCAAACAGCTTGGCGGCGAAGTGATTATCAAGTGGAACGTCGAAGATGGTGATCGCGTTGAACCGAACCAAGTACTTTGTACCCTTTCAGGCCCAGCACGCGCGCTGCTAACCGGCGAGCGCAATGCGATGAACTTTATCCAAACGCTTTCTGGCTGCGCAACAATTACCGACCAATATGCAAAAGAGCTTGAAGGCACGGATTGTCGACTACTCGATACACGTAAAACCATTCCTGGTCTACGCAGTGCATTAAAGTATGCGGTAGCATGTGGCGGTGGCTTTAACCATCGCATTGGCGTGTTTGATGCGTACCTCATTAAAGAAAACCACATCATCGCCAATGGTGGCATTGCTCAGACGATCAAAACGGCTAAAGAGCTTAACCCTGGTAAGCCAGTAGAAGTGGAAACAGAAAGCCTTGCAGAGCTGCAAGAAGCGATTGAAGCAGGCGCAGATATCATCATGCTGGATAACTTCACTACCGACATGATGCGTGAAGCAGTCAAGATTAATGCTGGTCGCGCTGCATTAGAGAACTCAGGTAACGTGACTCTTGAGACGCTGCGTGAATACGCAGAAACAGGTGTTGACTATATCTCAGTAGGTGCACTGACTAAGCACTTGAAAGCGATGGATCTTTCGATGCGTTTTAAGTAATCAACGTTAGCGAATAGCGCTGATTATTAACTCCCAAAGCAGAGACCATTGAGTCTCTGTTTTTGTATCTCGCTAAAGTTTCCCCCATAAACTTTGCTCTCGCTCCAATGAATATGCAAAGTAAAATCAAATAACGTAGCAAGTTTCCACAATCAGCTCGGAAAGCCCTAAGCCAGCGTTATCTTCACTGATATATAGTGATTATCCTCTCTCCCACTTTTCGCATTTCGTCCATGGAGAGAAATAATGCAACCTAAACAACACCGCAAGCAGACGGGCTTTACCCTGATTGAGCTGATGATTGTTGTCGCCATCATTGGCGTACTGGCAACCATTGCTATCCCGGCCTATACCGACTACGTCAAAAAGTCCGAAGCAGCCTCAGCTTTGGCAACGCTCAAATCTCTTATTACCCCCGCTGAGCTTTTCTACCAAGAAAATGGCACCATCTCTGCAGCCACATTGGCTCAGCTAGGTACAGCCAGTGGCGTCAATAAGTTAGGCACTCTCGCGTCAGAACTGGCGAGTTCAGGTTCTACGCCGACACTTAAGTTTACCTTTGGCTCTGACAGCTCAATGACCAGCTCAGAAGTTCTCACCTACTCTCGCGATAGTGCCAGTGGATGGAGCTGTAGCGCAACTAGCACAGTTCCACCTTTAACCGGATGTTAGAAAGCAAACTATGCTAACCAACCTTCCTTCTATCTTGCGCCAAGCTCAACTCATCGACACGGCGCAAGAAGCCCAACTGGTTGAATACGTAAAAGCTTCAGGCGTATCTGTGCCTGAAGCTGTGCTTGAGTTGCGTCTCATTGAACATCTCGAGCTCACCAAACAACTCTCGCTGATTTTTGGTCTGCCAGAAACAACGCTCAGTCAGTTTAACTACCAATCTCTGTGTCATAAGCTTGGCTTAAGAGAGCTTATCAGCCGCTTTCAAGCATTACCTATCAATCAAACTTCACAGCTTTTAACTCTAGCCGTCGCCGACCCGACCAATTTGATAATTGAAGATGAATTTCGCTTTGCAACTGGGGTGCAAGTCGAGCTTGTCTTGGCTGATATAAAACAACTGCAAGGGGCGATTCGTCAAGTCTATGGTCAGGCGATTGTCGGAGAAATCTTGAGCAACAACAAAGAACTCAATGAACAACAGCTTGCCTCACTGGTCCAAGTCTCTGCAGATGAGCTATCAAACATAGAAGACCTGAGTACCGATGAAGCGCCAATCAGCCGCTTCATTCATCAAGTCTTGCTTGATGCCGTGCGAAAGCGGGCGTCTGATGTTCATTTCGAACCCTATGAGCACCTTTACCGAGTTCGGCTACGTTGCGATGGCATTTTGGTTGAAACTCAGCAACCTGCCCACCACCTTAATCGCCGCCTTGCTGCACGACTAAAAATACTCGCCAAGCTCGATATCGCCGAAAAACGCTTACCTCAAGATGGGCGAATTAAACTCAAGCTGAATTCAGAGACCTCGGTGGATATGCGAGTCTCGACCTTACCTACACAATGGGGAGAAAAAATTGTTCTGCGCATTTTAGACAGCAGCAGTGCAAGCCTCGACATCGATAATCTCGGCTATAACGCTCAGCAGCAAGCGCTGTACTTGTCCGCTTTAAGCAAGCCACAGGGGATGATTTTAATAACTGGGCCGACAGGTAGTGGCAAAACCACCTCACTCTACACTGGGCTGCAAATTCTCAATACCAGCGAGGTGAATATCGCCACCGCCGAAGACCCAATAGAAATCAACCTAGCCGGAATCAACCAAGTACAAGTCCAGCCACAAATCGGCTTTAACTTTTCGCAGGCACTGCGTGCTTTTCTTCGTCAAGACCCAGATGTGGTGATGGTTGGCGAAATTCGCGACTTGGAAACCGCCGAAGTTGCCGTTAAAGCGGCTCAAACAGGTCATTTGGTGCTATCTACCCTGCATACCAATTCCGCCGCTGAGAGCGTGGTTAGAATGCGCAATATGGGCATTGAAGCATTTAATATCGCATCCTCATTGAGCTTAATCATTGCCCAGCGTCTGGCGAGAAAACTCTGCCGCCACTGCAAGCAGCCAACCACTCTGCCTCCCCCATTGGAACAACAGCTGAACCTTACTCCTGAGAGCGTGATTTATCAGGCCAATAAGCGAGGCTGCAGTGAATGCAACCAAGGCTACTCAGGACGGACAGGGATCTATGAAGTGATGGCCTTTAACCACTGCCTTACACAAGCTGTCAGTGAAGGTTTAACGGTAGAACAACTCGAGGCTCTCGCCAAACAGCAAGGTATGCAGACCTTAAAAGAGTCTGGTATTGAAAAACTTCTTGCGGGAATAACCAGCTATCACGAGTTGCAGCGAGTGCTCTACATTTAACAGGGAATAAAAATGGCAAAGCGCTCACAAGCTCAATTAAAAAACTATCGTTGGAAAGGTACTCATCGCTCAGGCAAGCGAGTCTCCGGTCAACTGCTGGCGTTAAATGAAACCGAAGTGAGGGATAAGCTTAAGCAACAAAAGATAAGAATTAGAAGACTCAAGGCGAAGCGGATTTCCACCTTTACTCGTTTAGCTCAGCGAGTAACAAGCAAAGATGTCACGCTGTTAACTCGCCAGCTTGCGACCATGCTCGCTACAGGGGTGCCAATCATCCATGCTCTAAAACTGGTGGCCGATAACCACCGTAAAGCGGAAATGAAATCGATACTGGCGCACATTTCCAAAGCGGTTGAGTCAGGTACGCCAGTATCAAAAGCAATGCACACTTCAAGTCGCCACTTTGACAGTTTATATGTTGACCTTGTCACAACGGGAGAACAAACCGGCAATCTTGCTGAGGCCTTTGAGCGCATTGCCATCTATCGAGAAAAGTCAGAGCGGCTCAAAGCAAAAGTCATTAAGGCTTTAATTTACCCCTGTATGGTTGTCGTCACCGCGCTAACGGTGTCCTACCTAATGCTTACTATGGTCATTCCTCAATTTGAATCGATGTTTAAAGACTTTGGTGCGGACCTGCCATGGTTTACCGAAAAGGTTCTGCAGCTCTCTTATTTCACTCAAACTTACGGCTCGATCATATTCTTGGCTCTAGGGGGCTTGGTCTTCATTATGAGTCAAATCAGTAAGCGCTCTTCTCACGCACGTTTGGCCGCGAGTCGACTGGGACTAAAAATACCAATAATTGGCGCTGTCATGGGCAAGGCTTCGATCGCAAAGTTCAGCCGTACATTAGCAACTAGCTTAAACGCAGGCATCCCAATTCTTAGTTGCTTAACTAGCTCAGCCAAAACAGCGGACAACACTTATTATCAACAGGCTATTGAGCGTATTTATGATGATACCGCGGCCGGAGTACCTATCTATATTGCTATGCGTAACTCAAACTGTTTTCCAGAGATGATCTTGCAGATGGTGATGATTGGCGAAGAATCGGGACGCTTAGATGAAATGCTCAACAAAGTAGCCGCCATCTATGAGTTTGAAGTGGAGAATACCGTCGATAACCTTGGCAAGGTGCTAGAACCTATGATTATTGTTTTTCTTGGCGTAGTCGTGGGCGGATTAGTGATCGCAATGTACCTGCCTATCTTTAACTTAATGAGTGTCTTAGGATAATATACAAATCAACACTCTTTACTGGCGACCAAGCTGCACCTATTTATGGATATTTTTTATTATTACCCTTGGCTATTTCCTGTATTGGCCGCTATCTTCGGTCTGATAATAGGCAGCTTCCTTAATGTCGTCATCCACCGTCTACCAATCATGATGGAGCGTGAGTGGCGCAAAGAGTGCGCGGAAAGCTTCCCTGAGTATAAAATTGAGCCGCCACAAGGCACTTATAACCTAAGCATTCCAGCTTCTACCTGCCCAAAATGCGACACCCGCATTCGCATTATCGATAATATCCCAGTCATTAGCTGGCTACTACTGAGGGGGAAGTGCCATCAGTGCAGCAATAAAATTAGTGCTCGCTATCCGCTTGTCGAGCTACTGAGCGGAGTAATGTCCTTGATGGTGGCGTATCAGTTTGGTTTTAGCTTCTATGCAATATGCCTGATCTTTTTCACCTTTGTGCTCATCTCCGCCACCTTTATCGACCTAGATACCATGTTGCTACCGGATCAGTTAACTCTGCCACTAACCTGGGCTGGTATTGCTTTAGCGCTTATTGGTATCAGTCCTGTATCACTGCAAGATGCCGTTATCGGCGCTATTGCTGGGTACTTGGCTCTCTGGGTTGTCTATTGGGCGTTTAAGCTCACGACAGGCAAAGAAGGCATGGGCTATGGCGATTTTAAATTACTCGCCGCTTTGGGCGCTTGGTTAGGCTGGCAATACCTGCCTATGATCATTTTGCTCTCTTCATTGGTTGGTCTGGTGTTTGGATTGATTCAATTACGACTCAAGCGTCAAGGTATTGATAAAGCCTTCCCGTTTGGCCCTTACCTCGCCATTGCCGGTTGGATCAGTTTAATGTGGGGCGACCTTATCCTTGATTGGTATTTAGGCAACTTTGTAGGTATCTAATATGGCTTTAGTGATTGGATTAACTGGTGGAATTGCCAGTGGTAAAACAACCGTAGCGAACCTTTTCAATCAAGAGTTTGGTATTGAGATTGTTGATGCTGATATTGTCGCTAGACAAGTTGTTGAGCCCGGCACTCCTGGACTCAATGCCATTTCAGAGCAGTTTGGCGATCAAGTGATTCAAAAGGACGGTACGCTAGATCGAGCACAGCTCAGAGAAATCATATTTAGCCAGCCAGAAAGTAAAACGTGGTTAAACCAACTGCTGCACCCAATGATTAGAACGCAAATGCTTGATGAGCTTATTAAGGTTCAATCTGCCTATGCACTGCTGGTCATTCCATTAATGGTCGAAAACAACCTACAATCTTTGGCAGATAAGATTTTGGTTGTCGACGTCGATGAAGAAACTCAGATCCAACGCACCGTAGAACGTGATAAGGTAGACGCATCTCAAGCGAAATCTATCCTAGCCTCTCAAGCAAGCCGAGAGCAACGACTGGCCATTGCTGACTATGTGATTAAAAATGATACAAAAAACCAAAAACTTTTGCCTCAAATCACAGAATTGCACCAAAAGTTCCTAGAAATATGCAGTGAAAATCTGTGAGAATAGGATGACAAGAACCCAGAGCTGCATATTAATGACAACCCACTACTTCGAACACCCACTCAATGAAAAGACCCGTATTTACCTGAGAGTAGAAGCCCTGCTCAATCAGCTAAATATTGCGGCGAAGTTTAGTGACGACATGCAGCACCTGACCTTCTATCGTTCTCTGTTTGATATCGTCGAAATCTTCGAGCAAATTCAACTTAAGAGTGAATTGGCTAAAGATATCGAAAAGCAGCGTCTTGCTTACCGCTCTTGGCTTAATGTCGAAGGTGTCGATCAAGCAATGCTGAAAAATGTGTTAAGCGAAGTTGATGCTGCGCACGCAGGCTTAATGGGTGCAGAACGTTTCGGCCAAAGTTTAAAAGAAGATCGTTTCTTAAGTGCCATCCGCCAACGTTTCAATTTACCAGGCGGCTCATGTTGTTTTGACTTACCTGCGCTGCATCACTGGCTACACCTACCTATCGAGAAAAAGCGTGCCGATGCGAACAAATGGTTAAGCTCGTTAGAGCCTCTATCAATCGCTCTAAAACAGTGGCTCAAACTCACCCGTGAAACCGGTCATTTCCGTGCAATCCAGGCTAAATCTGGCTTTTACCAAAGTGATGCTGAAGACGCGAATATTCTCCGTCTAGAACTGCCCGTTCATTATGGGGTATATCCGATGATTTCCGGCCACAAGAATCGCTTTGCGATTAAGTTTATCGAGTTTGAATCAGGCCAAGCCTCAACTGCCGAGATTGACTTCAAATTAGCAGTTTGCTGCTAATCCACCCCGAATATTCTTATTATTCCTAGTATACTAGCGATATCGTTCGCCTTAAGTTAGAGAATTACCATGTCAAAAATTACCATAGTGCCATGTCCGCAATGTGGCCAAGACGTTCCTTGGGGCGAGCAAAGCCCTTTCCGTCCATTCTGTAGTAAGCAGTGTCAAATGATCGATTTTGGCGAGTGGGCTGATGAAGAAAACACAATTCCAGGCGCACCTGATATGTCTGATTCAGATGGTTGGTCAGAAGACCAGTATTAAGCCGCCAATAGCGAAGAGATGAAGCCTTAAAGAGCTGATGTAAAAACATCGGCTCTTTTTATTTTTGCAGAAGTCATCCTCTGGACAAGGTATTAGTGAATGGAGATATTTGATAGCGAGTTAAGCATCTTTAGAGATTCCCTACTCTCTCCTTCGTCGCTCTATGGAATGACCGCTAGGGTTAAGCAAAGTGGAATACTATCACCTGCCAAAAGCACTAAATAAAAAAGCGGAGGCCTAAAGGCCTCCGCTAATACTATGAGAACGCTAGTTATAGCATTACTTCTTAGCAAGTTTCTCTTTGATACGAGCTGACTTACCAGAACGCTCACGTAGGTAGTACAACTTGGCACGACGTACTGCACCACGGCGTTTAACTTCAATGCTATCAACCATTGGAGAGTGAGTTTGGAACGTACGCTCTACGCCTTCACCGTTAGAAATCTTACGTACAGTGAATGCAGAGTGTAGACCACGGTTACGGATTGCGATTACAACGCCTTCGAAAGCCTGTAGACGCTCACGGTCACCTTCTTTTACCTTAACTTGAACAACAACTGTGTCACCAGGTGCGTAGTTAGGTAGGTCTTTTTTCATTTGCTCTTCTTCAAGAGCTTTGATGATGTTACTCATTTTTTATATTCCTAGAATAAACTGATACTAAATTTAATAGGTTACTGCTTACTTGTTATCAGAGCGGTGCTCTTTGATAAATTCGGCCAGTAATTGTTCCTGTTCGTCAGTCAGAGCTAGGTTTTCCAGGAGTTCTGGTCTTCTAAGCCAAGTACGGCCTAACGACTGTTTAAGTCGCCAGTGACGAATATCCTTATGGTTACCAGACTTGAGTACCGCAGGTACTTCTTTACCGTCTAACACCTCAGGACGCGTATAGTGTGGGCAATCGAGTAAGCCATTCGCAAAAGAGTCTTCTTCTGCTGACGCAAAATCTCCAAGCACTCCCGGAATAAACCGAGACACTGAGTCAATTAACGTCATGGCTGGGATTTCCCCACCTGTCATCACAAAATCCCCAATTGACCATTCTTCGTCAACTTCAGATTGAATGATGCGCTCATCTACCCCTTCATAGCGACCACAAATCAGAAGCAAGTTCTGATTTGTTGCCAACTCTTCGACTCCTTTTTGGTCGAGCTTGCGACCTTGAGGAGAAAGATAGATGACTTTCGTCTTACCTGGTGAGGCTTGCTTAGCTGTATGAATAGCATCGCGCAAAGGCTGTACCATCATCAGCATACCTGGGCCACCACCATAAGGTCTGTCATCAACAGTGCGATGTTTGTCGTGCGTGAAATCACGAGGATTCCAAGTCTTAATCGACAAAAGACCTTTTTTAACCGCTTGACCTGTTACTCCAAAATCGGTAACAGAACGGAACATTTCAGGAAATAGGCTTATTACGCCAACCCACATGTTTATCTCGCTCTGAATATTTGGAGTTTAGAATCCAGGATCCCAGTCAACTTCGATCCGTTGAGCTTCGCGATCAATATTTTTGATCACTTGCTCTTCAAGGAACGGAATTAATCGTTCCTTTTGCCCGAAAGCATCTTTAAGATTTGCTTTAATTACCAAAACATCGTTGGAGCCAGTTTCTAGCATGTCAGAGACAGTACCTAGATCGTAACCTTTATCAGTTACTACTTGCATTCCAATCAAATCACGCCAATAGAACTCGTCTGATGGCAATTCTGGTAATACCGCAGGGTCAATTAGAATCTCAAAGTTTGTCAGTAATTGCGCTTCTTCGCGCACATCCAGACCTTCCAGCTTTACCACCAAACCTTTGTTATGGCGCTTCCAGCTTTCTGCTTTGTATTCAACCCACTGACCACCTTGGTTAATCCACCAAGGAGCGTAATCAAATATGCTTTCAGCATTGTCTGTGTAGGATAAAACTTTAAGCCATCCACGAATGCCGTAAGAAGCACCGAACTTACCCACAACAATCTTGTTATCGCTCATCGTTTCATTACCTTTCATCGACATAAGCTAATTTCTTCTTTTGGTAAGAATTAAGCCGCTTTTTGAGCGTCTTTAACTAGCTTAGCAACGCGGTCAGATAGAGATGCGCCTTGACCAACCCAGTGGTTAACGCGATCTAGGTCTAGACGTAGACCTTCTTCTTGACCTTGAGCTGTTGGGTTAAAGAAACCAACTTTCTCGATGAAACGGCCAGTTGCTGCATTGCGGCTGTCCGCTACTACGATTTGATAAAATGGACGCTTCTTAGCGCCGTGACGTGCCAAACGAATGGTTACCATGTCGTCCTCTTTGCTTCTCAAAAATAAAATTAACCCCAGAGATCATTTACTGCTAAATGATTTGGGGCTCGTGCCAAAATAAAGCTCCGGAATTTTACTCTTATTCCGGAGCAATGCAAGGTCTTTAGCTACTTTTTCACCAACATAAAACTGGTTTTAAGTTTGTGAGCTAGCTAACACCTTGAAATTTTTATCGCTAGACGAAATTAACGACCGAATGGATTAAAGCCACCGCCGCCGCCCATGCCGCCCATCATGCCTTGCATGTTGCGCATCATGCCTTTCATGCCACCTTTCTGCATCTTCTTCATCATCTTCTGCATTTGGGTGAACTGCTTCAGCAATCGGTTTACGTCTTGTACTTGAGTACCAGAACCCGCTGCAATACGCTTCTTACGCGAACCTTTGATCAATTCAGGGCGCTGACGCTCTTTCATCGTCATTGAGTTGATGATCGCTTCCATCTGCTTAAACATCTTATCGTCAACTTTATCTTTCACGTTGTCCGGTAGATTGTTCATGCCTGGCAGCTTATCCATCATGCCCATCATGCCGCCCATGTTTTGCATTTGTCCTAGCTGCTCACGGAAGTCTTCAAGGTCAAAACCTTTCTTCTCTTTGAACTTCTTAGCCAGTTTCTCTGCTTTTTCGGTATCGACATTACGCTGAAGGTCTTCAATCAGTGACAGTACGTCACCCATACCAAGAATACGTGAAGCAACACGATCTGGGTGGAACGGTTCTAGTGCATCAGTTTTTTCACCAACACCTAAGAACTTAATCGGTTTACCTGTGATATGACGAACAGATAGCGCAGCACCACCACGCGCATCACCATCGACTTTGGTTAGAACCACACCCGTTAGTGGTAGGGTATCGCCAAAAGCTTTTGCCGTATTCGCCGCATCTTGACCTGTCATTGCATCAACAACGAATAGCGTCTCAACTGGTTTAATTGCACTATGTAGCTGTTGAATTTCAGCCATCATATGCTCATCAACCGCTAAACGACCTGCGGTATCGACAATAAGCACGTCGTAGAATTTCTTCTTCGCGTGGTCAATCGCTGCGTTAGCAATATCGATAGGCTTCTGATCGGCTGTCGATGGGAAGAAGTCTACACCAACATCAGTGGCCAATGTTTCTAACTGTTTAATCGCCGCCGGGCGGTAAACGTCGGCAGAAACAACCAAAACTTTCTTTTTATCACGCTCTGTTAAAAGTTTGGATAGCTTACCTACAGAGGTCGTTTTACCTGCACCCTGCAGACCGGCTATTAAGATCACAGCTGGCGGTTGAGCAGCTAAGTTAAGAGCTTCGTTAGACTCTCCCATTACTGCTTCTAGCTCAGATTGAACAATCTTAATGAACTCTTGTCCTGGCGTTAGAGATTTCGACACCTCTACACCCACTGCACTCTCTTTAATACGTTTAATAAAGTCACGTACTACAGGCAGTGCTACGTCAGCTTCAAGAAGTGCCATGCGCACTTCGCGCAACGTATCTTTAATATTATCTTCGGTCAGTCGACCTTTACCGCTGATGTTTTTCAGCGTTTTGGATAATCGATCCGTTAAATTCTCAAACATCTTTGTCTCTTTACCTAGACGGTTGCAAGTAGGCTCGCCCATCACTTTTGGCGAAAATTACTATGAGTATACCTTAGCCAACCCAAGCTTGACACTGCCTAGATTACTTTTGATATCTCATGCTGAGGAAATGAAAGTGATAATTCATAGCTCAAGCCGTTGATGCAGGGTATAATTTGTTAAAAATCCACCAGCTGTTAGAGAATAATGGACAACTTAATTGCCGTTGTTGCTGCAATACTCTATTCATTAGCGATTGCAACCATAGTTCCGGGACTTGTTCATCAAACAGGGATCCGCGTTAAAACCGTTTTCGTCAGTGCTATTCTTGCGCTGGCTTTTCATGCGTGGTTGCTTAGCGATCTTATCTTGGGCTATTCAGGTCAAAACCTAAGTATCCTGAACGTGGCTTCTCTGATTAGCTTTATCATTTCTTTGGTGATGAGCGGGGCAATGCTTAAAACTCGCCTGTGGTTCTTATTACCTGTGGTATACAGTTTTTCAGCGCTTAACTTAATCGCAGCTGCTTTCTTACCAAACACCTATATTACTCACCTTGAGCAAGACCCTAAACTGCTGATTCATATCTCTTTAGCGTTATTTTCCTATTCAACCTTAACCATCGGTGCTCTATATGCACTGCAGCTGGCTTGGCTAGATCACAAGCTGAAAGCGAAGAAAGCGCTAGCAATCAATCCAAACTTGCCGCCATTGCTGATGGTCGAGCGTCAGCTATTCAATATTATTTTGATCGGTAACGTGCTACTGACGGGCACACTATTGACTGGCTTTGTATTTGTTCAGGATATGTTTGCTCAAGGTAAAGCGCATAAAGGGATTCTCTCCTTTATTGCTTGGGTGGTTTACTCAGTCCTACTTTGGGGTCATTACCGCAAAGGTTGGCGCGGTCGCAAAGTAACCTGGTTTGCAGTCGCTGGTGCAACCTTGTTGACCTTAGCCTACTTCGGCAGTCGCTTTGTCCGCGAGATCATTCTTAACTAATCGAGAGAGAAAGGTGCATCAAGTGCACCTTTCTTTTACAATACCTCACTCCGTATTTGAAATTGACTTAACGCGCAGTTTAGGTCATAAATTAACCAAACAATCATAAGGAAAAGATAAGCTTTGGACGACATATCAACGGGTATCTTATTTGCGCTACTCGCGTGTCTTATCATTATTTCAGGATATTTTTCAGGCTCAGAGACAGGGATGATGTCTTTGAACCGCTACCGCCTCAAGCACCTAGCCAACAATGGTCATAAAGGGGCAAAACGGGTAGAAAAGCTGCTCGACCGTCCAGACCGCCTTATAGGGCTTATCTTAATTGGCAACAACCTCGTTAATATTCTCGCTTCGGCTATCGCGACCATCTTAGGTATGCGCCTTTATGGCGATCTCGGTGTTGCTATTGCGACTGGTGCCCTAACCATGGTGGTGCTTGTTTTCGCTGAAGTGACACCAAAAACACTTGCCTCGCTTTACCCTGAGCGCGTTTCTTACGCCAGCAGTATTGTTCTTACCATTTTAATGAAGCTACTCTCGCCGCTAGTGATGTTAGTTAACTTCATTACCAATGGTTTCATTCGCTTACTGGGTATCAAAGTCGATCACGGCGGTGATGACCATCTCAGTTCGGAAGAGCTCCGCACCGTAGTAAATGAAGCCGGCAGCCTGATCCCACGCCGTCACCAAGATATGCTGATTTCGATTCTCGACTTAGAGCATGTCACGGTAAACGACATTATGGTGCCGAGAAATGAAATTACCGGAATCGACATCAATGATGATTGGAAGTCGATTGTTAGACAGCTAACTCACTCTCCTCACGGCCGCGTGGTTCTCTACCGCGATCAGATTGATGAAGTGGTTGGTATGCTGCGCCTGCGTGAGTCATATCGTTTAATGCTGGAGAAGAATGAGTTCACCAAAGAGACGCTGCTCCGCGCCGCTGATGAGGTGTACTTTATTCCAGAAAGCACCCCGCTTAATGTCCAACTGCTTAAATTTCAACGCAATAAAGAGCGTATTGGTCTTATTGTCGATGAGTATGGTGACATTATCGGCCTAGTGACCTTAGAGGATATTCTGGAAGAGATCGTCGGTGAATTTACCACATCGATTGCACCAAGCTTGTCTGATGAAATCACGCCACAAGGTGATGGCAGTTTCCTTATCGAGGGCAGTGCCAATATCCGTGATATCAACAAAGGCTTAAAGTGGACGCTGCCAACCGATGGCCCGAGAACACTCAACGGTCTGATCTTAGAACATTTAGAAGACATTCCAGAAAGTCATTTAAGTGTCCAGGTATCAGGACATCCAATGGAAATCGTCGAGCTCGAAGAGAATCGCATTAAGCTGGTCAAAGTATTCCCGGTGATTAAGGCAGAGTAGTCTTAAGGTGTACAATCAAAAAAGCCTCGGTAATCCGAGGCTTTTTTTCATCTTTATCACGCTTAATCTTCTGCCACACTAAATAGGTTTTCCATATTCAAACCTTGTTTGATCAGAATCTCTCTTAAACGGCGTAGCCCTTCGACCTGAATTTGACGAACACGCTCACGAGTTAGATTGATTTCTCGACCTACTTCTTCCAGTGTTGATGGCTCATAACCCAGTAAACCGAAACGACGCGCTAGCACCTCTTTCTGCTTAGGATTCAGCTCATCTAACCAATGGATAAGTGAGCCCTTAATATCATCATCCTGAGTCGAAACTTCAGGGTCAGAATTGTTAATATCAGGAATGATATCAAGCAGAGCTTTTTCTCCATCACCACCAATTGGTGTATCAACTGAACTAATACGTTCATTCAAACGTAGCATTTTGCTCACGTCATCAACGGGTTTATCAAGCTGAGTGGCAATCTCTTCCGCCGTTGGCTCATGGTCAAGTTTTTGCGATAGCTCACGAGCAGTACGCAGATAAATATTGAGCTCTTTAACGACGTGGATAGGTAAACGGATGGTACGTGTTTGGTTCATCAGAGCACGCTCTATGGTTTGACGAATCCACCATGTTGCGTAGGTAGAGAAGCGAAAACCGCGTTCAGGGTCAAACTTCTCTACCGCTCGGATTAAACCGAGGTTTCCTTCTTCAATAAGATCAAGTAGTGCCAAACCACGATTGCTGTAACGACGGGAAATTTTCACTACTAAGCGAAGATTACTTTCAATCATACGTTTACGCGCAGCTTCGTCACCTCGTAAGGCACGACGTGCGTAAAGAACTTCTTCTTCGGCGGTAAGTAGTGGAGAAAAGCCAATTTCTCCTAAATAAAGTTGTGTCGCATCTAGACTTTTCGTCGATGCATCAAACTCTTCTTTAGCCTCTTCAGCTTGTGTAGGTTTGGTCGGTTTTTTCTTTTGAAACGTTTGAACGGTTTCTTGATCGATTTCGAATTCTTCGACTTTCGTTGCTGCATTGCTGATACTCATAGCGCCTCCCCCTGGCGAGCTAGCAAGACATTACTACGTCTAATGTCGCTATATTACCTAACAGTAAATTTTTACGGTAAGTAGCGTTTTGGATTCACTGACTTACCTTGATAGCGAATTTCAAAGTGTAAGCGAACACTGCTGGCTCCAGAGCTGCCCATTGTTGCGATTTTTTGACCAGCTTTGACACTTTGCCCTTCGCGTACTAGCAACCGATCATTATGTGCGTATGCACTTAGGTAATTGTCGTTATGTTTTATAATCACGAGATTACCGTAACCACGTAGTGCATTGCCCGAATAAACCACGGTGCCGCCTGCTGTAGAAACAATGGATTGCCCACGCTGCCCTGCGATATCAATCCCCTTGTTCCCTTGATCCCCAGCAGAAAAGTTCTTGATTACTCTCCCTTTAGTTGGCCATAACCACTTGGAAACTTTATTGTTGTTTGTCGATGTACTACTGGTATTTTTGTTAACATTTTGTTTACCAGTAGATTCAACATACTCCTTTGATTTCGATTGATCAACCTTCTTTGGTGGTTGTTTTGCCACCGTTTGTTGATTGTTTTTTGAACTGGCCGTATTAACCGTCTGAGTAGAGTTTTTGCTCGATGCCGTATTCTGTTTTGGAGTGGAAGGGGTCGCAACAACAGCTACAGCGACGCCAGCCCCAGTGCCACCGTACGCTGGCGCATTATAAGCAGGTTGCCAAAGTTTGAGTTTTTGACCAGGGAAGATGGTGTAAGGCTTGGTTAAACCGTTGTAACTAATGATTTCACTTACATCTTTGTCTGTGACATAGGCTATAAAATACAGCGTATCGCCCTTTTCGACCTGATAGTAACTTCCTCGATAACTCCCTCGAGAGACCGAGCTATAATCTTTCTTCAATCCAGTCACAGGCGCAGGAGAATGCGCAGCACATCCTAATAATGTACTGCAAATACCTAAGACTAATAGAAAGTAAGACTTAAACTTCATCGCTAAGCTAGATCACCAGCAACCAGAGGAACAAAACGAACCATTTCTACCACTTGAGAGAGAAACTCATCGCCACTACGAACGATTTTTAGCAATTGCTGCTCATCCGTTCCAACAGGGATCATCAATATCCCGCCCTCTTTCAGTTGCTCTAAGAGTGCAGAAGGAACAGATTCAGCAGCTGCAGTAACAATGATGGCATCAAAAGGGCCTTTCGCTGCCCAGCCTTGCCAGCCATCACCATGCTTAGTGGATATATTGTAAATATCCAGCTGCTTTAGGCGACGCTTTGCTTCCCATTGCAGAGTCTTAATACGTTCAATCGAATAAACGTGCTCAACAAGCTGAGACAACACCGCTGTTTGATAACCAGAGCCCGTACCCACTTCAAGTACCTTACTGCTGCGTGTAAGCTCCAACATCTCTGTCATCTTCGCCACTATGTATGGCTGAGAAATAGTTTGCCCTTGCCCTATCGGCAACGCATTGTTGTCATAAGCTTGATGAATCATCGCCTGAGAGACAAATTGCTCTCGCGGCAATCTATAAATTGCATCTAGCACTTTCTGATCTTGAATCCCATTCGCAACCAGAAATTCGCGCAATCTATCGGCATGTGGGTTTGTCATGCTTAACTATCCTTTAACCAATTACCCATGCTTTGTATCGACTCATGCGCCGTTAAATCCACCTGTAATGGTGTAATTGAAACAAAGCCTTGTTCGATAGCATAAAAGTCCGTGCCCTCTCCTGCGTCCTGTTCTTTGCCCGGAGGACCTAACCAATAGATATCATGCCCACGAGGATCTTTCTGCTTAATCATCGCTTCAGCGTGATGACGAGCACCCAATCGTGTCACTTGAGTCCCTTTCAGCTCATCTTCACAAAGATCTGGAATATTCACATTAAGCAGGCGATTGGTCGGGATCGCAGAATGAGCATGCTGCTGCACCAATTGACGGGCAATGTTCGCAGCAACATCGAAGTTATGTTTTCCGACTAAAGAGAAAGCAATGGACTGAACACCTAGGAAATGTCCTTCCATTGCCGCCGCAACGGTACCGGAATATAAAACATCGTCACCTAAGTTAGCACCATGGTTAATGCCGGTTAATACCAAATCTGGTAGCGAATCTTTCATCAGTTCATTCAATGCAAAATGAACACAATCAGTCGGTGTACCTTGTACAGAATATATCTGTGGAGCAATCTGATTGACACGAAGAGGCTGCTCAAGCGTTAATGAATTGGATGCGCCAGAACGGTTGCGGTCCGGAGCAACAATCGTCACGTCTGCAATATCTCGCAAGGCATCCGCCAAAGTATGAATCCCTTGCGCATGCACGCCATCATCATTGCTGATTAATATCTTAAGGCGCATATCACTCATTAATATTGGCGCTCCACTTCGATTTCTTCAATTAGCTCACGGATAATTGCCGTCGCGAAACAGCCTGCATCTAACGAGAAGTTCAGCGTAATATTGTCAGACTCAACACTCCAAGAAAGATCTTGCGGCATCAGAGAGATACTGCGGCGATCGTGGCGCATGCGGTTACCTCGAATCAGTGCCATAAGGTCTGGTTCCGCATCTAAATGAGGCTGCTCAAGTGCTAAAGCATCCGCTTGAGTGGGCAACGCATTATCACCCGCCATCGCTGCCGTCAGTTGCGTACGTTTTTCTACTAGAGCGGTATTCACTTCTTCCAATGCATCTTGGCTGACAAGCTCGGTTTGGCCTTCAAGTTCGACTAAGTCACCAACCATCGCCTGACTGAATAAGCCTTTCTCGATACGCTCAGACAAAATGGTATTAAAGATCCAAGAGCGTGCAGCTGAAAGGTACAAGCTACGTTTATTCTGATTGCGAGTACGTACATTCTCTCGTCCCCAACGTCGAGCCTCATCAAGGTTATTGCCTTGATTGCCAAATCGCTGGCTACCAAAGTAGTTCGGTACACCAGATTGGGTCACAGATTCAAGTCGTGTCAACACATCATCCACATCCGTCACTTCTGACAGTGTAATCTCAAACTGGTTGCCAATAAGATCACCTGGACGCAGTTTTTTGTTGTGTCTGTCTGTCGCCAAAATTTCAATACTTGGGTATTGAGCTAAAAACTGGCTAAAGTCTGGCGTATCACCTTTTGGTAAATGCACGCTGAGCCATTGCTCCGTCACCGCATGACGATCTTTCAAACCAGCCCAACTGACATCCTTAGATTTCACACCACACGTTTTTGCTAATTCGTTGGCCACAAAGCTGGTGTTTTCCCCCGATTTACGGATGCGAACCATTAAGTGTTCACCTGTACCAGTAAAGTCGAAACCTAGGTTCTCGCTCACTTTGAAGTGTTCAGCTCTCGCTTTTAGTTTGCCTTTGGCACTTGGCTTACCATTTAGATAAGCCAATGAAGATAAAATGTCAGACATATTCTTTCCAATGCTGTGGCCGTCACCCGAATAAGCTCGGCCTGCAACTGATTATTCTTTTACAAGTAAGACAACAGCTTCTGTTGCAATACCTTCTTTACGACCAGTAAAACCCAGTCGTTCTGTTGTAGTCGCTTTGACGTTTACATTACCTAAATCCGTTTGAAGATCTTCAGCAATGGTTTGGCACATCGCCTCAATATGAGGGGCCATTTTAGGGGCCTGTGCAATGATAGTGATATCGGCATTACCCAACACATAGCCTTGCTCTCGCACTCGGCGGTATACGTCTCGCAATAAGTCGCGGCTGTTCGCCCCCTTCCATTTATCATCGGTATCTGGAAAGTGACGACCAATATCACCCGCAGCGATAGCACCAAGCAGCGCATCACAAAGGGCATGCAAAGCAACATCGCCATCAGAATGAGCAATCAAACCTTGCTCATACGGGACAGAAACACCGCCAATGATTACCGGGCCTTCACCGCCAAACTTGTGGACATCAAAGCCGTGGCCAATTCGAATCATGAGTTATCCTTTATTTCTATTTAGATAAAACTCTGCCAACGCCAGATCTTCTGGTTGAGTTATTTTTATATTATCTGCTCTGCCCTTAACTAAAGCAGGCTTTCGCCCAATCCACTCAATAGCAGATGCTTCATCGGTGATCGCTACACCTTGCTTTAGTGCCCTAGACAGAGCTTGCGTTAGCATCTGAGCTTTAAACATCTGTGGGGTTAGTGCGTGCCACAGTGCTTCCCTATCAACGGTATGATCAATCGCTTGATCTAGATTTGCTCGTTTCATTGTATCTCGTACCGGTGCCGCCAAAATACCGCCAAGCTGATTCTCTAACGAGCGTTGAATCAACGCATCAATATCAGCCAGTTCGACACATGGCCTAGCTGCATCATGCACCAGAACCCATTCAGCCAAATTGTGCTTTTCTACATAGTGTAATGCAGAAAGCACAGAATCTGCGCGTTCTTTACCACCAGAGACACGCACAACGCTTTCATGATTGGCTAAGGACAATTGAGGAAAGTATGGGTCACCGTCAGTGACAGCAATAATCACACACTCGATAGCAGGGTGACTCAGCAACTTGTCTACCGTATGTTCTAAAACCGTACTCTGGTTAATTTCTAAGTACTGCTTAGGCCTATCAGCCTGCATACGACTGCCGACACCTGCGGCAGGGACAATCGCGACGATCGACCCAGAAGATAGTGGCGACATTTAGTTATCATCCCCAATAATACGATAAAAAGTTTCGCCCTCTTTGATCATGCCGAGCTCATGCCGAGCACGTTCTTCGATCGCATCAAGACCTTGTCTAAGGTCATCAATTTCCGCAAACATTTCATTGTTTCGAACTTGGAGGTTGCCGTTAACTTGATGCTGAACTTGGGTTTCTGCACTTACCGCCTGAAAGTCACTAATTCCATTTTTTCCAAACCACAATTCAAATTGTAGCCAGCCTAAAATTAAGGTTAAGGTCAGTGCAAAAATTCGCATAGCATTAATCAATGAGGAGATAAAAAGAAAGACCACATATATATCACAATGTCGCTAATGGCGCGAGATTGGACTCTGTGGTCTTCAATAAGATTTTGCTGATTCTTAACTGTTTAATTGAAACTTAAGAAGGCAATAAGGCCTAGACCAAGCAACAATCGATAAATCACAAATGGGGTCATACCCATACGTGAAATCATCTTTAGAAAGAAATGAATACAAATGTAAGCACTAATGAATGAGGTAACGATACCGGTCATCAAAAAGCCAAAGTGCACTGGCTCGCCGCTTGTCACTAACTTTAAGCCAAGGTAACTACCAGCCAATAAAATGATAGGAATCGACATTAAGAACGAGAAGCGTGCTGCTGCTTCACGAGTAAAACCTAAATACAGCGCAGCGGTAATGGTCGCGCCTGAACGAGATGTCCCTGGAATCATCGCCAACGCTTGGCTAACGCCAATAAACAGTGCTTTCTTCCAATCCGCTTGATATTCGTCATCAGCCAGCTTTGAATTTTTGTCGACGTACCATAACAACAAACCAAACACGATAGTGGTCGTAGCAATCACCCACGCACTGCGTAAATACAGCTCGATAAAGTCTTTCATTAACAAGCCGAAGATACACGCTGGAATCGTGGCAATAATGATCATCCAAGCCAGTTTCGCTTCTTTACTGCGATCGCCCTTAAAGATCGATGCAAAGAACGCAGTCAATAAAGAGACGACTTCTTTGCGGAAGTAGATCATGACCGCAGCCAACGTGCCGACATGCACTGCAACATCAAACGCTAACCCTTGATCTTCCCAGCCGAGGATGGCGGAAGGCAAAATAAGGTGTGCGGAACTCGAAATTGGTAAAAACTCGGTAAGCCCTTGAATTAAAGCAAGGATAAACGCTTCAAAATATCCCATTATTTTCTCTTACTCGTTATTGAAACCACAGGGGAACTGGGGTGAGTGGTGTGGTTAATTGGCTTTGCTGAGCGATTTGCTCGATGGTTCGGCCATCATTAGGCACTGTCAACTGTGGACTGAGTTCCAAGAGCGGCTGCAGAACAAACGCATATTTTACGATGTCGCTACGAGGCACTTCTGGTTGACAGGGAGACACCACCGACCCATAAAGAATGATGTCGAGGTCTACCGTTCGCGGCTCAAACTTTCCAGCATCGACAGCGCGGCCCCATTTGAACTCAATATCACGCAGTTGTCGTGAAAAATCTGTCAAATCTAAAGAGGTTTTCATTTCTACGACAAGGTTGTAAAACGGCTGGCTATCAAAGCCAACCGCTTCGCATTCATAGATGGTCGAGAGACGTAATTCAGGATCGAGGTTTCTCAGCTCACGAATGGCCGCTTCAATATGCTTATGCCGGCCAATGTTTGAACCAATCCCGACATAAGTAGTAATCATGCGTGACCTCGTTCGATAATCACGCCTACCCCTTTCGCTTGAGCAACAGCCCCTGGCTTGGTTAAACGGATCTTAATCCATGGTACATTAAACTTAGCCATGATCAGTTCAGCGATCTCTTCAGCAACACGCTCAACCAGTAGAAAGCGACCACCCTCAATATGTTGCAGCACCGCCTGACTCACTTGAGCATAATCCAACGCATCAACCACATCATCGCTTTTGCCAGCAGGTCGGTTGTCGTGCGCCATTTCAATATCCAACACAAGCTTTTGCTTAATTTCTTGTTCCCAATCGTAAACGCCAATTGTGGTGATTACTTCCAGTTGCTCGATAAATACTTTATCCATGTGTTACTTCCTTAGAGGTCGGATACCCAAGCGAGGTAAAAAGTCGTACTATTTCCATCTCAAACTCTATCGTGATAGTTTGAGCGTATCAGGCGCAGTATCATATCAATTACTTGCTTGACTAACACCTGTTTCAGACGAGTTCTCTACTATGACCCCATTAGCACTGGTTATGATCATTATCGCCTACCTTCTAGGCTCGATCTCGAGTGCTGTTTTGATCTGCCGTATTCTGCGTTTGCCTGATCCACGTGGTGTGGGCTCTAATAATCCAGGTGCAACGAATGTCTTGCGTATTGGTGGAAAAAAAGCCGCAGTCTCCGTTTTATTGTGCGATATGTTGAAAGGGACGATTCCCGTTTGGGGGGGATACTTTCTGGGGATTGAGCCAGTCATTTTAGGCGTGATTGCTATCGCAGCCTGTTTAGGCCATATGTACCCGTTGTTCTTTCATTTTAAAGGCGGTAAAGGAGTGGCGACTGCGCTCGGTGCAATTGCTCCGATCGGCTTAGATTTAACAGGAATGATCATTGCGACCTGGCTGACGATGGCGGTTCTGTTTCGCTACTCTTCACTTGCTGCGATTGTAACGGTGCTCTTGGCCCCTTTCTACACCTGGATGGTCAAGCCGCAATACACTCTCCCTGTTGCGATGTTGTGTTGCTTAATTATTTTTAGGCACCATCAAAACATCAAGCGGTTGTTTGAGGGGACGGAGCCTAAGCTTGGTGCAAAAAAGTCCATATAACCCACAGTAATTAGCCATACAATGAATACGTTGAGCTAGCACTTTAGTACTAGTTAACAAAATAATCCCATTCTTTCGCTTATCTTTTCTGATTAAGTTACCTTATTATTGATAATTTAATCATTAAGCGCTTATCTCCAAAGCTTATTTCATAATCGTCTACCTAAGCCTCTAAATTACCTGTGGCTAACTCCTATTCTCATAGAGTCGCAAACGGCGACATACATGATGCTGCCGTTTCCCCTGTAACTTTGTTTCTTGAACAGGCGGAGGTTCTATGAAACGTACATTATTAGCCTTAACTCTAGGCGCACTAGCCAGCTATACCATCACAACTAACGCAAAGCCACCAAAGCCAGCTCTGGTTGATATCACTCCGGGCGAATGTTCATCAGAATTCTCAGACCCCAGCTTCAATGTGGAAGCTGATTGGACTTGGGCTGAAATAGAAGAGACGTCAGAACACACTAAATTTGGCGGGGATGCCGAAGTTCTGGTCATGTACTCAGCCAGTTACGCTTTTGAAGAGACCATCATTGATCTTGTTGGCGTCGAGCACGCCCTTTCATTCAGTGTCAGCCAGTATAATGAAGAAGCGGACCAAACGAATGAAGTAACTTATACCTGTGTCGATTATGAGTGTAATGCCGAATTGATGGTGGATGACTTTTCGCCAATGATCTTAGCGATGCTGTCAGACAGCTACCCCGATGTTGTATGGGATAGCTTCTCTATAGATGGGGCAGAGTTAGACAACCTTCACATTAAAGGAATGGATCCATCAATGGGTAGCAAAAAGATGAAGCATCAAAATTACCCCTTGGTTAACCTCTGCCCTGCAGATGAGTAATAAAAAAGCGAGCATTACGCTCGCTTTTTAGTCTAGGAATCAATTCTACGCATGCGCAGCCAAAAATTGCTGCAACATATTTGATACAAACTCAGGCTGCTCTAGGTTTGAAATATGTCCAGCCTTGGGAATCTGAACAAGTTGAGAGCCATTAATCGAATCAACCATCAAGTACGACTCCAATACTGGGCGAGGCTTGTCTTCTTGTCCGACGGCAATTAATACCGGCAAAGCAAACTTTTCAATATCTTCGATTTGATCGCGTCGGCCGAAAACCATACGGCCAATACGGGCGATTTCTTCCGCTTGCTCACCTTGAAGATTTGCTAAATGCTTAGAGAAGTTTGTCACAAGCTCAGGGGAATCCTCTTTGGCGTTGTTAGCGAAAAACAGCGGTGTCACCGCTTCAACAATCTCATTAGGGACTGCTTTGGCTTGCGCTATGGCATCAAGCATCGCGAAATATTTGTTGTGAGCAACTTCAGGTTCTAAACCAACAAAGGTATCCATCAACACTAATGATTTTACTCGCTGTGGCGCCAAGGTCACCAATTCACAGCCCCACATACCTCCGACCGATAAGCCAACAATCGAAAACTCGTCGATCTCAAGTTGGTCCATAAGCACCAATATTTGCTTAGCGTAGTCTTGTAGCGAACGAGTGGTTTGAGGTGCAAAATCCGATTCTCCATGCGCCCAAAAATCAGGCACAATACAGCGATAGTACTTACTCAGCGCTTCAATTTGCGGAGCCCACATTTTGTTATCCCACAGATAACTGTGGCCAAAGATCACAACGGGACCACTACCCACATCTAAATAGGCCATCTCGCGGCCATCAACTGAAAACTTTTCCATGGTTCTTTCCATTGATTATTTTTATTGCATAGAAGCGTAATACCACGCTTTCATTTCAACATAAAAGAAAGGCCGCTCTCTCAGCGACCTTGTGTATTCTTTTGGCTTTATTCAATTGGTTCTAATTGGTCAATTGGCCAACGAGGCGTTGCTTGAACAGCAAGGTCAGCAACTTCACCATTTTTTAGACGCTGCATACCTGCGTAAGCAATCATTGCACCGTTATCAGTGCAGAACTCAGTGCGCGGGTAGTACACCTCACCACCAATTTTCTTCGCAAGTTGTTCTAAATCCGCACGTAAACGGCGGTTTGCACTCACGCCACCAGCAATAACAATACGTTTGAAACCGGTTTGTTCTAGTGCACGCTTACATTTAATACTCAGTGTTGCACAGACTGCCTCTTCAAATGCCAGAGCGATATCTGCGCGAGTCTGCTCATCATCGCCATTGGCCGCAATCGTATTTGCCGTAAACGTTTTAAGGCCCGAGAAGCTCATATCAAGCCCTGGACGATCCGTCATTGGACGAGGGAACTTAAATCGACCTGGAGTTCCCTTTTCTGCTAATTTAGACAGAAGTGGGCCGCCTGGGTAGTCTAGCCCCATCAATTTAGCCGTCTTATCGAACGCTTCCCCGGCAGCGTCATCAATAGACTCACCAAGAATCTTATACTCACCGATACCTTTCACTTCAACCATCATGGTGTGACCACCTGAAACCAATACGGCCACAAATGGAAACGGTGGTGGGTTATCTTCTAGCATCGGAGCAAGTAAGTGGCCTTCCATATGATGAACTGGCACCGCAGGCACTCCCCATGCGTAAGCCATGCTACGACCAATGGTTGCACCAACAAGCAACGCACCTACCAAGCCAGGACCAGCCGTATAAGCCACACCATCGATATCTTTTGGCGTTAGGTTTGCTTCTTTTAATGCAGCCTTAATAAGAGGGATGGTTTTCTTTACGTGATCTCGGGATGCAAGCTCAGGGACTACTCCACCGTAATCGGCATGCAGTTTGACCTGGCTGTACAGCTGATGAGAAAGTAACCCTTTCTCGTCATCATAAATAGCAATTCCTGTTTCATCACAAGAGGTTTCGATACCAATAATGCGCATGGTTTACCTTGGAGATGTCTGTCTCGAATTCAAAATTGGCGCAATCTTACCTCGGCTTGGCTGATCAAACAAATTTTGTGCAAACTCTACCCAACAAAATACTTTACAAAGGTAGTGTGATCGGATTAAAATTCCGCACCATTTTTGATCAAGCTGGTTTGAGACCGAACATCAGTGTTTGGCTCACTAACGTTCCAGCATTAACGAATTAACCCCTGAGGTGAAAGGCATATGCCAGTAGTTAAAGTACGTGAAAACGAACCGTTCGACGTTGCTCTACGTCGTTTCAAACGCTCTTGCGAAAAAGCAGGTATCCTTTCTGAAGTGCGTCGTCGTGAGCACTACGAAAAACCAACTACAGTTCGCAAACGCGCTAAAGCAGCAGCTCAAAAGCGTCACGCTAAGAAGCTAGCTCGCGAAAACGCACGTCGCGTTCGCCTGTACTAATAACTAAGTCCTAAAGGATTATAGTTATGGCTCTTATTGATACGCTCAAAGAAGAGCAAAAATTAGCGATGAAAGCCAAGGACAAACCGCGCCTTGGCACTATCCGTTTAGCTTTGTCAGCCATTAAGCAACGTGAAGTCGACGAACAGATTACTCTGGGCGATGACGACATTCTTACTGTGCTAACTAAAATGGTTAAACAACGTCGCGATTCTGTCGCTCAATTTGAAGCTGCAGGTCGTCAAGATCTTGCAGACGCTGAGAAACTTGAAATTACTGTACTTGAGGATTTTATGCCTCAACCACTCACTGAAGAAGAAGTGACTGCACTTGTTGAAAGCGCAATTACGGAATCTGGTGCGGCGGGCATGCAAGACATGGGTAAAGTGATGGGCGTTCTTAAGCCTCAAATCCAAGGGCGTGCAGATATGGGTAAAGTAAGTGGTTTAGTTCGCGCTAAACTGGCTTAATTACCCAGACCAAATTGCAACAAGCCGTGCTATCCTCTGGAATGCGCGGCTTGTTTGTATCTACTCTCTAGTTTTCTTTTTTGTTAGGTTTTATGGCAGGACACATCCCTCGCAGTTTCATTGATGACCTCCTCGCTCGGCTAGATATTGTCGACATTGTTGACGCTCGAGTAAAACTTAAGAAAAAAGGCAAAAACTACGGCGCTTGCTGCCCATTCCATAACGAGAAAACCCCTTCTTTCAGTGTTTCACAAGAAAAACAGTTCTATCACTGTTTTGGTTGTGGTGCGCACGGCAATGCCATCGACTTTATGATGGAATACGAACGACTTGAGTTCGTTGAAGCCATTGAAGAGCTTGCTTCATTTTTAGGTCTTGATGTTCCAAGAGAACAGCGACAAGGTGGCGGCTTTCAATCTAACCAACCTAAAGCAAGCACTGAACAGAAACGCAACCTGTATGACATAATGGGCAGTATTGCTCAGTTCTACCGTGATCAACTCAAGCAACCTAAAAGCAAAGTTGCCATCGAATACCTCAAAGAACGTGGACTCTCTGGTCAAATCGTTCAGAAGTTTGGTATTGGCTATGTTGCTGATGAGTGGGATTTAGTCCGTAAGAACTTTGGTCAAACACCACAAACTCAAGAGATGCTAGTCTCTGGCGGTATGCTGATCGAAAACGACAAAGGCAACCGCTACGACCGCTTCCGTGGTCGGGTGATGTTCCCTATTCGTGACCGTCGTGGTCGAGTTATCGGCTTTGGTGGTCGTGTGATTGGCGATGGCACACCAAAATACTTAAACTCTCCTGAAACACCGATCTTCCACAAAGGCAAAGAGCTTTACGGCCTTTATGAAGTCATGCAAGCCTATCGCGAACCACCGAAAGTATTGGTGGTAGAAGGCTATATGGATGTGGTTGCGCTAGCACAGTACGATGTTGATTACTCCGTCGCATCACTGGGCACTTCCACCACAGGCGATCACATTCAGCTTCTATTCCGTCAAACCAATACGGTGGTATGTTGCTACGATGGTGACCGCGCCGGTAAAGAGGCTGCGTGGCGCGCACTAGAAAATGCGCTGCAATACCTAAAAACAGGCAACACGCTTAAGTTCTTGTTCTTACCGGATGGTGAAGACCCAGACAGCTATGTACGCAAGCACGGCAAAGAAGCCCTAGAGCAACAAATTGAGCAAGCAACCCCGCTTTCTAGCTATTTATTCGATAACCTGATTGAGCTTCATCAACTCAATTTGGGGAGCAATGAAGGTAAATCAGCCCTTCGTGCTCACGCTAGCGCATTGATCGATAAAATTCCTGATCCGTATTTCCAAGAGTTACTGGAAAAACTGCTTGATGAACGCACTGGCTTTGACAACCAAAAACGCCAGCCACGCAAGAAGCTAAATGAAACTCGACCTCAGCCGCATAAAGAGATCAAACGAACGCCAATGCGCGACTTGATCGCTTTGCTTATCCAAAATCCGAGCTATGCTGAAATGGTACCGGATCTCTCAAGTGTGAGAGAGTTAACAGTCCCGGGACTTAGTTTATTTATAGAGGTGCTTGAATATTGCAATTCACACCCCAATATAACTACGGGCCAGTTACTTGAACAGTGGCGAAATAACAGCCAAGAGGCACTATTGTCACGTCTTGCAGGGTGGGAAATCCCCCTCGATGAAGATAATGAACAAGATATATTTTATGACGCATTGGATAATATTCTTGCTCAATGTGTTGAAAAGCAAATTGAAAATCTACTGGCGAAATCTAGAAGCGTCGGCTTATCAGTCGAAGAAAGGTTGGAGTTGCAAGAGCTAATTCTTCAGCGTCCATAACATAGCCAGTTATGATAAAATTTGTTAGCATGTATGGTTTGCAACTCGCATACTAATTCCTTCACCAGATACTAAGTTGGATACCGTCTATGGATCAAAATCCGCAGTCACAGCTAAAACAACTTGTCATTAAAGGCAAGGAACAAGGCTATCTGACGTACGCAGAAGTAAACGACCACCTACCGGCAGAAATTGTCGATTCAGAGCAGGTCGAAGATATTATTCAAATGATCAACGACATGGGCATCCGAGTAGTTGAAACTGCTCCTGATGCCGATGATCTTGCACTGAATGATGACGATACAATCACCGATGAAGATGCGGCAGAAGCTGCAGCCGCTGCGCTATCTAGCGTAGAAAACGAAATCGGCCGAACCACTGACCCAGTACGTATGTACATGCGTGAAATGGGTACTGTTGAGCTATTGACTCGTGAAGGCGAGATCGATATTGCTAAGCGTATTGAAGATGGTATTAACCAAGTTCAAAATGCAGTGGCAGAGTATCCAGGCACCATCCCATACATTCTTGAACAGTTTGATAGAATTCAAGCAGAAGAACTACGTCTTACTGACCTTATCACGGGCTTTGTTGATCCTGATGCTGACGAAACGGCAGCACCTACAGCGACTCATATCGGCTCTGAACTTGCAGAGTCTGATCTTGAAGATGAAGACGCTGAAAAAGAAGAGTCTGACGACTCTGACGATGATGAGGAAGAAGAGGAAGATACAGGTATTGATCCTGAGCTTGCTCTAGAGAAGTTCACTGCACTTCGCAATACGTTCCAAAATTACCAGTTGGCATGTAACGAGTACGGCAATGAAAGCCCGAAAGCAACGCTTGCTCACGAAATGGTGATTGACGTATTCAAAGAGTTTCGTCTTACTCCAAAGCAATTTGACTACCTAGTTGAAGAGCTGCGCACGTCCATGGAACGTGTACGTACTCAAGAACGTCTTATCATGAAGGCGACGGTTGAATACGGTAAGATGCCTAAGAAGTCATTCATTACTCTGTTTACAGGTAACGAATCGACTGACGCTTGGTTAGATGAAATTCTTGCATCTGATAAGCCATACGCTGAAAAAGTGCGCCGCAGCGAAGATGACATTCGTCGTTCGATCTCTAAATTGAAGATCATCGAAGAAGAAACATCACTAACGGTACAAAACATCAAAGACATCAGCCGTCGTATGTCTATCGGTGAAGCGAAAGCTCGCCGTGCGAAGAAAGAGATGGTTGAAGCAAACTTACGTCTGGTAATTTCTATTGCGAAGAAATACACCAACCGTGGCCTACAGTTCTTGGATCTAATCCAGGAAGGTAACATCGGTCTGATGAAAGCAGTAGATAAATTCGAATACCGTCGTGGTTACAAGTTCTCGACTTACGCAACGTGGTGGATCCGTCAGGCAATCACTCGTTCAATCGCAGACCAAGCACGTACGATTCGTATTCCGGTACACATGATCGAAACGATCAACAAGCTGAACCGTATCTCTCGTCAAATGTTACAAGAGATGGGTCGTGAGCCACTACCGGAAGAACTGGCAGAGCGTATGCAAATGCCAGAAGATAAGATCCGTAAAGTACTGAAAATTGCTAAAGAGCCAATCTCTATGGAGACACCAATCGGTGACGACGAAGATTCGCATCTAGGTGATTTCATTGAAGATACAACGCTTGAGCTACCACTAGACTCTGCAACTGCAGGCAGCCTAAAAGTAGCGACAAAAGACGTTCTTGCGGGCCTAACGCCACGTGAAGCAAAAGTACTGCGTATGCGCTTTGGTATCGACATGAACACAGACCATACTCTTGAAGAAGTAGGTAAGCAGTTCGACGTTACTCGTGAACGTATCCGTCAGATCGAAGCAAAAGCACTGCGTAAACTTCGTCACCCAAGCCGCTCAGAAACTCTGCGCAGCTTCCTAGACGAATAATCGACTTGATGTTTGATTGACTAAAAGGTGAGCACTTGCTCACCTTTTTTGTATCTAGAGATTTAAGTGGATAAAAACTAAGCGCATTTAGCCCTGATAGCGTCTAGACAGTCCGATCCTCATCCCCTATAATCGTTGACCTATTAAGGCCCCTTAGCTCAGTGGTTAGAGCAGTCGACTCATAATCGATTGGTCCGCAGTTCAAGTCTGCGAGGGGCCACCAAATACAGAAAAGGCGCATAGAGAAATCTATGCGCCTTTTTCGTTTCAGGCTAAAACCAATCTAAAAACCTTTAGCCTTCTTGATCAAGTCGTAAGCATTTTGAATTTCTTGGGCTTTTTCTTTCGCCACATTCATCATTTCAGGCGGCAAGCCCTTGGCCATTAGCTTATCTGGGTGATGCTCGTTCATCAGTTTACGATAAGCACGCTTAACCGTTTTAGCATCGGCATTACTATCAACGCCAATCAGTTTGTATGCATCACTCAACTGGTCTGCGCTAGACGCTTGCTGCCAACTGCCTCCTGAATGGTGAGAGCCTCCCCCCGCTTGGCCACCAAAACCACCTTGCTGAAAACGAAATGCCGCTTCTTGCATTCTTAGTCGTTGTTCAAGCTGCTCAGAAGAGAAATTCAAGCCACGAGCAATTTTGTGCAGTACATTACGCTCACTTGGGTGGATATCACCATCAGCAAACGCTGCCGAGATCTGTAGCTCTAAGAAAAACTGCATAAGGTCAAAACGACCACCTGCCGAGATACGAACTCGCTCTAGCACGGTATCCAAAGGAAAGTCACTCTCTTTGCCTTCACGGAAGGCATTTTGCGCTGCTTTGCGTTGCTCTCCGTGTAGGCTCATACGATCCATCATAGTGCTAGCTAGCTGAATCTCTTCCTTGGTGACCTGCCCCTTAGCTTTAGCTACATGGCCCATGACCGCAAATGCAGCTTTAAAGAACTCCTCTTGGCGCTGAGCTTGGCTTGGTCCACTGCCAAAACCAGTATTAAACCCGGCTTGACGTAAGCGGCGAGCTTTATCGAATTGGTGACCTATAAATAAGCCGAATACAGCGCCAAATGCTCCCCCAAATAGGAAACCAAAGAAGGTGCCAAGAATTTTGCCAAAAATATGCATTATGTGCTCTCAATCTCTGAATTTTTTCGCCGTGAAGCGGTCTGATAGTGCCGTAAGCTTCAAATTACTTTATTATAAGGACCGTTTTATTTTACATTCGGTCACCTATTCACCGGATATATCAAGTTCAACAGGATAGTCAAACTCGATGTTACGTTTTCCACGCTCCTTGTTAGCCGCTTCAATCAGTGCTGCTTTTGTAGTGCCTCAGACTCAAGCAGAAACTATATCAGACGATAGTGTGCAGGAACTGCCCGCTGTAGATCAATGTTTGATCAACGAACCTGAGCCTGAAAACCCAAATCAACTACCTGTAAACGTCGAAGCAGATAGCTTAGAAGCTATTAACGGTGAAAAAGCGACCTACCGTGGCAATGTTGTTGTTGTGCAGGGTAAAAAGCGTATGCTTGCTGACAATGTTACTTTGCACCAGCAAGAGAATGTGGTTGTAGCAGAAGGTAATGTGACCTTCAGTGATGGTGAAGTTAAGACGATTTCAGACAAAGCCACCAACAACCTAAATACTGATTTTGTTACGCTTGAGAATACCAATTATCAGTTCTTGTGTGAACCTGGTCGTGGGGAAGCCGTTTATGTCTCTAAGACCGGTAAGTCAGTCTACGAGATTGAAGATGGTTCTATCACCTCTTGTCCTGAAGGAGATAACTCATGGCGTATGGTAGCTTCGAGTATTGATATCGACCAAGATGAAGAAGAAGCGACCTTCTACAACCCCCGCTTTGAGGTTGTTAGTGTCCCTGTATTCTATCTTCCGTATCTTACTGTGCCGATTGGCGATACGCGTAAAACAGGTTTCCTTTACCCAACGGCCTCTTACGGATCAAGTGACGGCTTTGAGCTTGAAGTACCAATTTACTGGAACCTCGCGCCTAACTACGACCTAGAGACCACGTTTAAATATATGCAAGAGCGCGGTACTCAGCTTAACAGCGAACTGCGCTATCTATCAGATTTAGGCTTTAGCTCTTTCAAATCAGAATATCTTCCTGATGATAAAAAATACACTGAGTATGGCGATCGTTGGGGCTTCCAATGGCAGCACTCTGGAATTTTCCAGAAGAATTGGAAGTTTGAGGTCGACTATTCTAAAGTCAGTGATATTTCCTACTTCTCACATATCGACTCATCAATCGGTAATCGAGAAGATGGTCAACTCATCCAAGAAGCACAAGCTACCTATCGCTCAGAGTCATGGGACGCATCGCTTCTAACACGTGACTTCCAAGTTCTAACGACCAGTAACAACTTGCCTTATCGCTTACTACCTCAATTAGAGTATAACTATTACGCTCCTGAGCTTATGCGTTACCTCGACTTTGATATGACAAGCCATATTTCGAGATTCGATACCGATGCGGAAGGTAAACCGTCAGCGACTCGTGTGCATATCGAGCCAGGTCTAACCATCCCTATAGGTACAACCTGGGGCAGTTGGACAACAGAAGCAAGATTACTAGGAACTTACTATCAACAAGATCTTGATGGCGTAGATACTACCAGTGGCGACAAAGATTCAAACCCATATTACGGCCTTGAAGAGAATGTCTCACGCGTTATTCCGGAATTCCGAACTCATGCGGGTGTTGTGCTAGAGCGTGATACCACTATCTTTAATGGCTACACTCAAACACTGGAACCACAGGTTCAGTATGTTTACGTACCAAAAGAAGATCAAAGCAGTATAGGCAACTACGATACGACACTGCTACAAACTGACTACTACGGTCTATTCCGTAGTCGCAAGTACAGCGGCGTAGATAAAATAGCTAAGGCGAACCAATTTAGCTACGGTGCCTCTTCTCGCTTCTTTGATGACGGTTACAAAGAAAGGCTGAATATCTCTTTTGGTCAGATTTTCTATATCGATAAAGACACTAAGAACGATACCTTTAACTCGGAAGACACAAGAAAGTCTAATTACTCAGCGTGGGCTGTCGAAATGGACTTTAACTATGATGACTACCTGTTTTATCACGGTGGTATCCAATACGATATTGATACCAGTGAAGTTCAGCTAGGTAACAGCACTCTTGAATACCGTTTTAATGGTGGCTACGTTCAAGGTAACTACCGCTATGTGACTAAGGATTACTTAGAAGATACGGTAGATTTTGATGTTAGCGGCATCACATTGGATGGTATTTCACAGGCGGGCTTACTGGCTGGTTATCAAATTAATCGCAACTGGAACACCAGTGCACAATATTTCTACGACTTAACCACTGAAGAGTCACTAGAATGGCTAGCACGTCTTAATTACACATCCGACTGCTGGTACATTGGGTTTACCTATACCAAACAGCTACAAAGCTGGGATCCAAGCTTCTCAAGCTACCCTAATTCAAACCCTGTCTATGAAAACAACTTTAGCCTCAACTTCGGCATCATTGGTTTCGGTACAAGAATTGGAGCAGATTCAGGGATGACAGGCTTAGATAGCGCAGGTAACTCACTAGGTTACGGTCGCCCATTCTTCTTAAACAACTAATTAGCAAGCCTGATGTCTAAGACATCAGGCGATTTGAATTTATAGGACTTTCAATGAAGTTTTGGAAACAAACATTACTGACACTGATGATCGCAAGCCCGATCAGCTTGGTGCAGGCGGAGCCTGTCGCACTAGATAAAGTCGCTGTGATAGTAAACACCGGCGTTGTGTTACAAAGTGATATCGATACCTCAATTAAAACGCTTAAAGCCAATGCAAAGAAAAAAGGTCAATCTTTGCCATCAGAAGAGATCCTAACTGAGCAAGTAACAGAAAAACTGATTGTCGACACGATTCAGCAGCAAGAAGCTGAACGCTTAGGTGTGCGTATTGATGACAATCGTCTTAACGAAGCGATTGGCGAGATTGCGAAAAGCAACCAGCAAACCGTTGAACAACTGCGTGCCTCTATTGCCAGTGAAGGCCTAAGCTATGCGGAATTTCGTGAGCAGATCCGTAAAGAAATTGCCGCTAGTGAAGCTCGCAATGCGCTAGTTCGTCGCCGCATCAACATCTTGCCAGCAGAAGTTGATAACTTAAGCGAGTTATTAGCCCAGGAAACTAACGCCACTGTTCAATACAAAATTGGTCACATCCAGCTGCGTGTGAATGATGGCGATGATAAATCGGAAATTGAAGCGCAAGCGAAAGAGTTAGTAAAAGAGCTGAATAATGGCGCCGACTTTAGCACTATGGCGTACACCTACTCTAAAGGCCCTAAAGCACTGCAAGGTGGTGACTGGGGCTGGATGCGCAAAGAAGAAATGCCAACCATCTTCGCCGATCAGATTAAGCTACAAAACAAAGGTAGCATCATTGGTCCATTCCGCAGCGGCGTTGGCTTCCACATTCTAAAAATTGAAGATGTGAAAGGTCTAGAAACCGTTGCAGTGACTGAGGTCAATGCTCGCCATATTCTTATCAAGCCGACGGTTATCCTAAGTGATGACGGCGTGAAAAACACCTTAAACAACATCATCCGTCAAATCAAAGCCGGTGAAGCGACCTTTGGTGAACTGGCTCAGCAATACAGCCAAGATCCTGGTTCTGCCGCGCAAGATGGTGAATTGGGTTATCAAACCTCGGATCTGTATGTTCCAGAGTTCAAACACCAAGTCGATACACTTCCTGTTGGCCAAATCAGTGAACCATTTAAAACCGTTCATGGCTGGCATATTGTTGAAATTCTCGATCGCCGTGAAGTAGACCGTACCGACTCTGCACTAAAGAATAAAGCTTACCGAATTTTGTTTAACCGTAAGTTCAATGAAGAAGCAAGTGCATGGCTACAAGAAATTCGCGCCAGTGCCTACGTAGAAGTCATTGAGGATACAGAGCAAGATGAACTGTAAACGTATTATTGTCACCGCTGGTGAGCCGGCGGGTATTGGGCCAGACTTAGTACTGGCTCAGTCCAAAGAAAGCTGGAATCACCAAATTGTGGTTTGCGCTGACAAAACAATGTTAGCAGAGCGCGCGCAACAACTTGGTATTGATGTCGAACTGATTGACTATCAACCCGATGCCCCGATTGTGGCGCAAAGAGCGGGGACTTTAGTGGTTGACCATATTCCACTAGCAAGCGGCGCTGTCGCCGGCCAACTTGACGAAGCCAATGGTCATTACGTATTAAATACACTAGAAAGAGCCGCTTTAGGCTGTATGAATGGTGAATTTGATGCTATTGTCACCGGCCCTGTGCACAAGGGGGTAATTAACCGCGCAGGTGTAGCCTTCAGCGGTCATACCGAGTTCTTTGCTGAGAAGTCGAATACCCCGTTAGTCGTTATGATGTTAGCAACCGAAGGGCTACGTGTCGCTCTAGTTACAACACACATTCCATTAGCGTATGTGTCTCAAGCAGTAACAGAAGAAAGACTCGAAAAAATCATTGCGATTTTGCATAAAGATCTGGTAGAGAAGTTCGCTATCTCTTCACCTAATATCTATGTATGTGGACTTAATCCACATGCCGGAGAAGATGGTGTGCTCGGCAAGGAAGAGATCGAGACAATCACTCCAACATTAGACAAGCTGCGTCAACGTGATGGGTTCAACCTAATTGGTCCGTTACCCGCTGATACTATCTTCAATGAAAAGTACCTTGAAGATGCTGACGCAGTGCTTGGAATGTACCACGATCAGGTACTTCCTGTACTAAAATACAAAGGCTTTGGTCGCTCGGTTAATATTACCTTGGGGCTGCCATTTATCAGGACCTCCGTTGATCACGGCACTGCGCTTGACCTTGCAGGAACAGGCAAAGCAGATACAGGAAGCTTCCGAACGGCTTTAGCTCATGCCATTGAGCTAGTCGATAAGAAATCGAAATAACTTGAGAATACTATGAGAAACGATGTCCACTTAGGGCACAAGGCGAGAAAACGCTTTGGTCAAAACTTCCTTAACGATCCATACATCATTGATGGAATTGTCTCCTCGATCAACCCTAAACCAGGTCAAAACCTAGTTGAAATTGGTCCTGGCCTTGGTGCAATCACAGAGCCTGTAGGAAAGGAAGTCGACAAGTTTACCGTTATTGAACTTGACCGCGATCTCGCTGAACGTCTACGCAATCACCCAGAACTTGGTGATAAGCTGACGATTCATGAAGGTGATGCGATGCGCTTTGACTTTACTCAGCTAGTAAAGCCAAACAATAAGCTACGTATTTTTGGTAACCTGCCATACAACATCTCAACACCATTGATGTTCCACCTTTTTGAGTTCCATAAAGACATTCAAGACATGCACTTTATGCTACAAAAAGAAGTGGTCAACCGCCTAGCGGCAGGCCCTGGCACAAAAGCTTATGGTCGCCTTACGGTAATGGCGCAATACTTCTGTAAAGTCGTGCCTGTACTTGAAGTACCACCAACTGCATTCGTACCGCCACCAAAAGTCGATTCAGCGGTCGTTCGTCTAGTACCTTATGAAGAGATCCCTCACCCAGTAAGCGATCTTAAATACCTCGACCGAGTATGTCGTGAAGGCTTCAACCAGCGTCGTAAAACAGTAAGAAATTGCTACAAAGGCTTACTAAGCGCTGAGGTCCTGGAAGAGCTAGGCATTAACCCAAGTATGCGCCCAGAGAACCTAACCTTGGTTCAATTCGTTGATATGGCGAACTGGTTAGCTGCCAACAGCAAATAGTTTAAGCTAAAATAAAAAGGTGATAGACCATTGGTTTATCACCTTTTTTGACTTTATTAAGGAGTTTATATGGAAGCTACCCCTTGTATCAAAGTCCAAGTTCATACCAAATACATTCCGGATCAGTCTCAACCTGATGCTAAACGCTATGTATTTGCCTACATTATTACCATTAAGAATCTAAGCCAGCAGAACGTCCAGTTGATGAGCCGCCGTTGGTTGATTACTGACTCCAACGGCAGACAAATGACCGTTGAGGGCGAAGGTGTCGTCGGTCAGCAGCCCTTTATTTCCCCTAATGACGAATATACCTATAACAGTGGTACTGTGATTGAAACGCCTGTCGGAGTGATGCAAGGTCAATACATCATGCATGATGAAGGCGGCAAAGAGTTCATAGCCGAAATCGATCCTTTCAGGCTCGCGATTCCCAATATACTTAACTAGGACAACTCATTGGCTAATTACATTGTTGGTGACTTACAAGGTTGCTTTGACGAACTGCTTCTTTTACTTCAGCAAGCTGAATTTGATGCTAGTGAAGATACCTTGTGGATTGCCGGAGATTTAGTTGCCCGCGGACCAAAGTCACTCGAAGTATTACGCTTTATTCGTTCTCTTGGTGACAGTGCAAAAGTCATTTTAGGCAATCATGACCTTCACTTATTAGCTGTATCATTAGGCTTATTTAAGGTCAAAGAGAAAGATCAAACCGCGCCAATCTTTAATGCTGAAGATAAAGATGAGCTGTTAGATTGGCTTCGTCAGCAACCTTTGATGGCAGAACATGACGAGTTTATTATGTGTCACGCGGGCATTTCTCCGCAATGGACGCTAGAAGATGCTCGCAAAGCAAACAAACAGATCACAGAAATTCTACGCAGTGAAGATTGGCAATGGCTGATCGAAAATATGTACGCCAACCAACCTGATCTTTGGAGTGAAAGCCTCAATGGTATTGAGCGCTATCGTTATATTATCAACGCTTTCACCAGAATGCGTTTTTGCTTTCCTGATGGGCGTTTAGATATGGAGTGCAAGCTTCCACCTAAACAGGTCAACGATGGCTCACTGATCCCTTGGTTCCAACTTAATAGCCGCATTAGCCTCGATAAACCTGTGTTATTTGGCCACTGGGCAGCGTTAGAAGGCTATGAAGGTGAAGAGGTTATCGGTTTAGACACCGGCTGTGTTTGGGGTGGGCATTTAACTATGCTGAGATGGGAAGATAAGCAGTTTTTTACTCAGGAAGCCTTGCGTTAAAACCAAGGCTACAGAGAATGCGCTATCCTCACGATGAGCAACAAGGGAGAGAGCTAGAAAGTCGTCAATAGATTCCCTACTCTCTCCTTCGTCGCTTTATGGAATGACGATAATTTAATGCCTAATAATTGGAGTGACGGAGCTATAAGCTAGCTTCTTTCCAATACGACAAAACGCATATCATAAGCATTCTTTTCATCTGCAGAATAATCCTCAGAGTAAGTCTCTTTAAACTCACCACCCCAAGCTGGGAACTGAGTATCGCCTTGAATCTCTGCTTCAATATGAGTGACGTACAATTTATTAGCTTTAGGTAGGCAAGCTTCATAGATAGTACCACCACCAATGATCATCACCTCATCGACAGAACCAACAGCCGCTAGCGCCTCATCAATCGAGGTCACTGTGGTTACCCCTTCAATCACCAGTAAAGCATCACGACTGATCACAATGTTCTGACGCCCCGGTAATGGGCGACCAATTGAGTCATAAGTTTTACGCCCCATCACAACGGGCTTGCCCATAGTGCAGCGCTTAAACCAAGCAAAGTCAGCAGGAAGATGCCATGGCATTTGATTGTCTATTCCAATAATTCGATCTTGTGCCATTGCGGCGATCATACTAATGATCATTTCCTTACTCCTCAGGACTTATACGATGGGTTTGCGGCGATAGAATAGCAAGCCTGGCATAGCTAAGCCAACCGCTAAACCTGCAATAATAAACATCGCCTTAAGGAAGTTCTCCATTAACATCGCGACCAACTCTGGAGAGTAACCTTGATTATTGAGTTCCACCAAAGCGATCATCGCTTTAAAGGCAAACACACCTGGAACCATAGGAATCAAGGCTGCGACGGTAAACACTTTTGGGTGAGCCAAAAAACGTGCAGACCAATGAATGCCTACCATACTGACGATGATTGCAGCAAAGAAGGTCGCCCATTCAATGGGAATACCAAAGTGCATCATTAAATAACGCGAGCCATGACCTATCGCACCACCTAGAGCGCAATAAACTAATGCCTTTTGCGGCACATTAAAGACTAGAGCAAAGCCCACGGCAGGAATCGCGGCAAAAAACATATCGTTTAGCAGACCGAACAATAGATCCAAGTTGATCATACTACCCACCCCGACACACCAACGAGACTCATAGCTGCAACAATTCCTAGACTGGTTGCGAGAGTCAGCAGACTTGCCATGACAAATCGAGCGATGCCCATATTGATGTAGCCCTTAAGCATATCCGCAACGGAATTGATCAACGGGAAACCAGGAACCAACATCAGCACCGAAGAAGCCATCACTAATGATGGTGAGTTACCTAACTGGTAAATCACCGCTTGAGCTGATACCACTGTGGTAACAAACGCAGTAGCCGTGAAGTTCATTAATGGATTGAAATGGCGATGGCCAATTTCTTGCCTCACTACCATACCTGTTGAGGAAGCAATGAAAGTCATCGCAAATACCACCCAATCGCCACCAGCTAAATGGCTAAAAGCGGCACAAGATAGACCAATCATGAAAACCACTAACCAGCGGTTATAACGTTCAGGGCTGATACCATTGAGTTTTTCCTGGGCGAGTGAATAATCGATGATGCCACGTTCGAGCATGATGCAGATACGTTGAACTTGGGTAATCGCCCACATATTAATGCCGCGATCGGGACAGCGGCGAGCAGTGGTGATGCAGTGCTCTTGATAAACGGTAGTGACGACTAATGAACTGGCGGACAACGACACTTCAACTTCGTCCATACCAGCTGCTAAGCCAAAGCGACGCATTAGGTCACCAACGAGAGTGCTTTCTGCTCCATGAGCCAAAAGCATTTGCCCTGCTTGGGCGATTAAACGAGACACAGCTCGTTGCTTGGATGCCATGATTCTATCCTACTCCTTTAGAATGCACCTATTTTGCAGAGAAATGCTCAGGCATGATTTGATATAGACACAAAAAAGCCGCAATAAACATTGCGGCTTAAACTTTTCTTAACTGTTATTCGCGGACATAGACAACGTGACCGTCATCTTCTTCATCGTCCCAGTCATCCCAGTCGTCATCATCATCTTCAGTGATAACATCTTTACCTGCGATCGCGTCTTTGTGGTAGTCATCCCACATGAAGTCGACTTTCTCTTCCTCAGAGATTTCTTCTTCTTCACGTGGTAGATTTTCCATAAAGTCAGCTAACTTGTAGCATAGCTCTTTAGTACCATCGCGGTTTACAGCAGAAATCTTGTAGTAATCCTCATCCCAGCCTAGAGCGTCAAGAATGTTTTGGATCACTTCATTCGCTTCTTCCTCTGGCATAAGATCAACTTTGTTGAAAATTAACCAACGAGGTTTACCAGCCAGCTTCTCGCTGTATTGCTCAAGCTCGTCAATGATCGTTAGCGCATTTTCAACTGGATCAGTTTGATCAATTGGCATGATGTCGATCATGTGTAGTAGAACACGACAACGCTCAAGGTGCTTCAAGAAACGAATACCAAGGCCTGCGCCATCTGCTGCGCCTTCAATCAGGCCAGGGATATCAGCAACTACAAAGCTCTTTTCTGGAACCACACTCACTACGCCCAAGCTTGGGATCAATGTAGTAAACGGGTAGTCCGCCACTTTTGGCTTCGCTGCAGATACCGCGCGAATAAAGGTTGATTTACCTGCATTCGGCAGACCAAGCATACCAACATCAGCAAGTAGCAGTAGCTCTAAACGAACTTCACGGATTTCACCTTTAGTACCTAGTGTCTTTTGACGCGGTGCGCGGTTAACCGAAGATTTAAAGCGGGTGTTACCCAGACCATGCCAGCCACCTTTTGCGACCATGACTTTTTTGCCATGTTCAGCAACTTCAGCAACAATCTCATTAGTATGGATATCAACAGCGCGAGTACCTACAGGCACGCGAAGCACTTTGTCTTTACCACGCTTACCAGTACAGTTACCACCACGGCCATTTTCACCACGTTCCGCTTCATAGAAGCGCTGGAAGCGGTAATCAATTAGCGTGTTAAGGTTTTCATCAGCTTGGATGTAAACATCACCGCCATCACCACCGTCGCCACCATCAGGGCCACCTTTCGCAACGAATTTCTCACGCCAGAAACTCACTACACCGTTACCGCCATCACCGGCTTGAACTTTTACTACCGCTTCATCAACGAATTTCATCTCTTACTCCGCCCTTGTGCTATGTGCCATAGCTGCGTTGCAAATATCATCTCAGCTCTCCCTATCTCATTAGGAAAAGTGAATGATATAAATTCTAGCAGATTCCAGTTTCAGACTGATCACCTGAGATCTTCACTGCTCTGCTACTGGAACAAATATGAAGGGACTCTTTACAGAGTGCCTTAGTATTGATTCCACCGTACTGGCAAATTCAAACTCACCATAAATAAAAAACCCCGCCGAATCGGCAGGGCTTTTGAATTCAGCTTGAAAGCTAATGAACAATTAAACTAGGTTTAATTACTCAGCTTCGATGCTAACGAATTTACGGTTTTTAGGACCTTTCACTTCGAATTTCACTTTACCTTCAGTAAGAGCGAAAAGAGTGTGGTCTTTACCGATACCAACGTTAGTACCAGCGTGGAACTTAGTACCACGTTGACGAACAATGATGTTACCTGCAAGAACAGACTCACCACCGAAACGCTTAACACCTAGACGTTTGCTTTCTGAATCGCGGCCGTTACGAGTAGAACCACCAGCTTTTTTGTGTGCCATTGTTAAACTCTCCTAATCGATTAAGCGTTGATACCAGTGATTTTCACTTCCGTGAACCACTGACGGTGACCAGCCTGTTTGCGAGAATGCTTACGACGACGGAATTTAACGATTTTAACTTTATCGCCACGACCGTGTTGTACAACTTCTGCAACTACTTTGCCGCCCTCTACAAGAGGAGCACCAACTTTAATGTCTTCACCGTTAGCAACAAGAAGAACTTTATCAAATTCAACAGTTGCACCAGTTTCAACGTCTAATTTCTCTAAACGAAGAGTTTGACCTTCGCTTACACGGTGTTGTTTACCACCAGATTGGAAAACAGCGTACATATCTTACTCCGCTTTTTCCGCACAGCCGTATGCTATTTGAGCATCAAGGGTGTGCGCTAAACTAATCATCAATAGGGCGCAGATTCTACAGAAAGGTCGCACCTATGACAAGCCATATTTTGAAAAAATTGGCGAAAAGCTAATCGCCAATGAAAAGTGCCGAGATCATGCCCGTTAAGCATGTATTAATCAACGTTTTTTAGTGTATTATTCAGCAAATAAACTCGATAAGAATACCTTACAAGTTCTAACTTCAGCCGGATTTACAATGGATTTTAAAGCTATCCAAGCACTCACCGCCAAAGACATGGCAAAAGTGAACGAAACAATTCACGCACAACTCAACTCTGATGTCTCTTTAATCAATCAACTGGGTTTCTACATCGTTAGCGGTGGTGGTAAACGCATTCGCCCTCTTTTGGCTGTTTTATCTGCAAGAGCCCTAGGCTACCAAGGTGAAGCACATACAACTTCTGCAGCGTTTATCGAATTCATCCATACTGCGACACTGCTTCATGATGATGTTGTTGATGAGTCCGACATGCGCCGTGGTAAAGCGACAGCCAATGCAGCCTTTGGTAATGCTGCAAGCGTGTTGGTTGGCGACTTTATTTATACACGCTCATTTCAGATGATGACCGAGCTAGGATCTTTAAAGATCCTTAAGCTGATGAGTGATGCGGTGAACGTCATCGCCGAGGGTGAAGTTCAACAGTTAATGAACTGCAACAACCCTGACACGACAGAAGAAAGCTACATGCAGGTCATCTATTCTAAAACGGCCCGCCTGTTCGAAGCAGCAACACAAATTGGCGCAATTCTTAATGACGCCCCAGAAGAAGTCGAACTTGCACTGCAGAACTACGGCAAATACTTGGGTACTGCGTTCCAGCTTATTGATGATGTGATGGATTACACATCGGATGGCGATGAGATGGGCAAAAACGTTGGTGATGATCTTGCGGAAGGTAAGCCTACCCTACCACTGCTTTATGCAATGAAAAACGGCACGGCAGAGCAAACCGCAATGATTCGTGAAGCGATAGAGAAAGCGAATGGAATGGAGCGCCTGAACGATATTCTGGAAGCGATGGAGCAAACTGGCTCGCTAGAATACACTCGCCAAAAAGCTTATCAAGAAGCAGATAAAGCCATTGCGGAGCTAAGCGTATTGGCAGAGTCGGAGTACAAGCAAGCACTCGTTACCATTGCGCATATGGCTGTACATCGCACCAGCTAGCTCTACCTCTATATAGAGAAAAAGCCTGAGTACTCACTCAGGCTTTTTAATATCTGACATATACAACAACGGGAACCTAAGGTTCCCGTTTTACCTCTTAAGGTGAGGTATTCCAGATCAGCAAAAACGAAGGTAATTTGGCTGCTATCCTCACTAAGGTCTAACGCCTGTATGTCACAGTGATAGCGATACCCGCATATAAAACTTAGCAACTAAACTTTAGGTTAGATACGAAATTAGTATGTTTTGTGAGCGATATATTTTTTAGATTAATTAAATAATCATTATTACACCGTATAAGCCAAAAAACGCCAAATTCTTACCGCTGTCACTAAAGTGCCCTCTTGTTTCATCTATTAGTCGACAAAAAGAGCAATAAAGTGACCGACAAAGCTTGGAGTCATTCCGTTAGTCGCTTAATTAGAAAATCACGTGCGACCTCAGTGCCTATATTCATTGAAGGACAAAACTCCAAGCGATTCTATCTAGCAGGTAAAGTCCACCCTCTACTTAAAACCTTATTACTCGGCCGAGAACTACTCAATAAGAGCAATGAAAAGATCCAGCTCTCTATTGGTACAGCGATCAAATATAAAGAAGTGAATGGATTGTCTGACGAGCAAATGACTAGCTACCTGCGTCTCAATACCTATCTTCAGCAAGAAGGTACTATTCACTCGTCACCAGCGGATATTAAAACTCCGCCAGTTCCGATCAACGATCCTGTTGCACTCCAAGATCAACTTAATGATCTTGCAGCACTTGAACGTGAACATCTACTACTCAGAAGCGGTGAGTTCGATGTTTATTGCACGGAATCTGAACGTATTCCTTCGATCATGCATGAAATTGGGCGGCTGCGTGAAATCAACTTCCGAAAAGCTGGAGAAGGTACGGGGAGAAATCTCGACATAGATAAGTACGATCGAGACTATCTGCAGCTATTTATATGGGATCGCGAAAACCAAGCTCTGGTTGGTGCTTATCGCCTTGGATTGGTAGATAAACTGATCGACAAACACGGTATTTCAGGCCTTTACTCACGCACTTTATTTCATTTCGAGCAACCTTTTATCAATAGCATGGGACCGGCTATCGAGATGGGACGCTCGGTGATCGATGAAAAGTACCAAAAATCGATGGCGCCATTACTGCTGCTTTGGAAAGGAATCGCTGCCTATGTAGAGCGAAACCCAAAATACACTCATCTATTTGGCCCGGTCAGTATCAGCAATGACTATAGCGAACGAACCAGGCAGCTACTAGCGGAAACCATGACCCTTCATCATTATCACCCTGAGATAGCCGAATTTGTCACCCCTTCCAACCCTCTGCCGCTACAAGATAAGAATTGGAATACATCCATGCTTACCGCACTGAGTGACATGCAATTACTCTCACGCCTGATTGCAAGAATAGATGAAGGGAAAAATGTCCCTGTGCTACTGCGTCAGTACCTAGGGCTGAACGGCAAGCTGATCTCTTTCAATGTTGATCCTTGCTTTAATAACGCACTAGACGGATTGATCATGGTCGATCTTCGCCAAGTACCACTGAGAACACTGGCGCGCTATATGGGCTCAATTCAAGCTGAGCACTATTTAAAACAACATGGTCAGCTACGCAATTGATTGAACCAAGATGTGCTGCGTGACCTAGGCAGCACTTCTCTTATCAAGTTACTTTCCCTTCTCAATAACTTTTTACTGCGTCAATGCATCAACCATCTAATAAAATCCAGTTATTTAAACTAGCAAAACATTTGTTTCTAGAGCCTCTATCTATTACCCCCTCTATATAGAAGCAAAATTCAGATTGACGAAAAATCAAACAGGATAAAAGCTAGCGGCATATAACAATCACAATGATAAGGAAGTCATTACGTCATGCTGCAAATAAAATCCCCCTTACGTACTCTGTTTACAGGTGCACTTTCACTATCACTAATGGTTAGCTCATTTTCCGCTTTTACTGCAGAAAAGGTTTATCGTCTTAAGCTTGCTGAGACTTGGGGACCAAATACTCCAATTTTGGGTGATGCTACCAAGAACATGGCCCAGTTAGCCGAAGAGATGTCCAATGGACGGCTGAAAATTCGTATTGATTCAGCCAACAAGCACAAAGCGCCACTGGGCATTTTTGATATGGTTAAATCTGGTCAGTATGACTTAGGCCACTCAAGCTCATATTATTGGAAGGGAAAAGTCCCTAACACGCTTTATTTCTCTTCGATGCCATTTGGTATGATTTCGACTGAGCAATACGCTTGGTTCTATCGCGGTGGTGGCATGGAGTTAATGGAAAAGGTTTACGCACCGCACAACCTACTTTCGTTCCCTGGTGGTAACTCTGATATTCAAATGGGCGGTTGGTTTAAGAAAGAAATCAATTCAATTGAAGATCTACAAGGGCTAAAAATACGCATTCCTGGGTTTGCTGGAGAAGTGATGGCGCGCGTTGGGGCTAAACCAACAAATATCGCACCGGGCGAACTGTATACCTCTCTGGAACGCGGTACGATTGATGCTTTGGAATGGGTTGGCCCAGCATTTGATTTACGTATGGGTTTCCAGAAAATTGCCCCGTTTTACTACACGGCATGGCATGAACCGGGTTCTGAAACGCAATTCCTAGTTAATAAGAAGACATGGGATAAACTGCCCGCTGATCTTCAGACCATTCTAGAGACCGCTTTCCGCGTAGCCGCCTTCGATATGTATACCCAAGCTGTCGACGCCAATGCCAATAGCTGGGCAACCATGAGTGCTGAGTACCCAGATATTAGGGTGAGAGACTTCCCACCAGCCGTACTTGAGGCGATGCAAATGGCTACTAATGAATTGCTGGCAGAGCAAGCTAATAAAGATGCTTTAGCCAAAGAAATTATTGAGTCACAAAAGCAGTACTTAACCAAAGTTCGTGCTTGGACGGATATTTCTTCGAAAGCTTATCTAGATAGCAATAACTAACCTCTCTGCACGCAGAGCAACGCTTTGCGTGCGCTTTTCTCAGAATAGAAAAAAAGCCAAAGATTCTTCCTCTTCGCACAGATAAGTGCACATTATTTGATCTAAAATAAGAGAAAAACCTCGCCTCTCCCGCAAAAACGCTAGCTTAAAATTCGCTCTTATTTTACAATGCAAATTAAGCATTACATCTGACAATTTTCTATAGGAAAGACAAATGAGACTGATTCCTCTAAATAACGCTGCACAAGTTGGTAAATGGGCAGCGCGTCACATTGCAAACAAGATCAACGCGTTCAACCCAACAGCAGATCGTCCATTTGTTCTTGGTCTACCAACGGGTGGGACTCCTCTAGCAACTTACAATGCGCTAATTGAACTACACAAAGCGGGCGAAGTAAGCTTCAAGAACGTTGTGACATTCAATATGGATGAGTACATCGGTATCCCAGCGGATCACCCTGAGTCATACCGCTCTTTCATGTACAACAACTTCTTCAACCACATTGATATTCAAGAAGAAAACATCAACCTGCTAGACGGCAATGCGGCAGACAACGATGCAGAATGTCAGCGTTACGAAGACAAGATCAAATCTTACGGCAAGATCAACCTATTCATGGGTGGTGTGGGTAACGATGGTCACATCGCATTCAACGAGCCAGCATCTTCTCTATCTTCACGCACTCGTATCAAGACGCTAACTGAAGATACTCGTATTGCGAACTCTCGTTTCTTTGATGGTGACATCAACCAAGTACCTAAGTACGCACTGACTATCGGTGTTGGTACACTACTAGATTCTGAAGAGATCATGATCCTAGTTACAGGTCACAACAAAGCACTAGCACTAGAAGCAGCAGTTGAAGGCAGCGTAAACCACCTATGGACTGTATCTGCACTTCAGCTACACCCGAAATCAGTAATTGTTTGTGATGAGCCATCAACTCAAGAGCTAAAAGTGAAGACAGTTAAATACTTCACTGAGCTAGAAGCTGAGAACATCAAAGGTTTCTAATTATCGCTTAATAGTGATAACCCAATTAAAAAGGCAGCTTATGTAAGCTGCCTTTTTTGTATCTATTACTTTCTGTAGCAACTAACTCCTCGCCGCGAGCAACTTGAAAGCAATGGCTTTAACCTAAGAAAAAGACAGCCTAGACTGCCTTTATTCCTATAATTTTAAAGCCGTATTTACACCTTAAATTGCAGCGTATATGCGTTCAGCTCTTCCGCCGATTGAGCCACTTCATGGCTTGCTCCAGCGAGCTGCTCGGCACTTGCCGATGTCTGTAGCGACATTTCACTGATGGTAGTAATGCTGCTACTCACTGTATCGGTCACTTTGGCTTGCTCTTCAGCGGCGGTCGATACTTGATCCATCATTGAATGAATGTGGTTGATCGACTCTAGTATTCCGACAAAGTTGGCTTTGGTTTGCTCAGACAACTCTTCTGTCATTTTGACCTGTTCTTCACAGCGCGTCATATTACTGCTTGCCGAATCAGCGGCTTGCTGAACTGAAGAGATCATTTGCTGTATTTCCGATGCAGATGTTTGCGTTCGCTGTGCCAGCGTTCGTACCTCATCGGCGACCACGGCGAAGCCACGTCCAGCTTCACCCGCTCGTGCCGCCTCAATCGCCGCATTCAGAGCCAGCAAGTTAGTTTGCTCAGCGATTTCTTGGATAACCACCAGAACATGACCAATTTCGTTGCTCTTGAGCTGCAAGGTTTTCATGTCTTGGTTCGCAGCAAACACTTCTTGAACCAAACTATTAAGCGCCATGCTGCCCTTATCTAATGTTTGCTGACCAGAGGTACTGGTATCACGCGCCGCGATCGATGCCTGGGCTACATCGTGGGTGCTGCGGGCGACTTGTTGAATCGATACGGTCATCTGTTCAATCGCAGAAGCAACCGACTCGGTCTCTCGATGCTGAGTTGTCACCGCATGCGTAGTTTGCTCACTGGCGACCGAGGTTTCCTCTGCTGTCGATGCAAGGCTTTGACTCGCTTCAACAATATGAGCAATCAGCTGTTTGAGGTTGTCTGACATTTCACGCAGCGCACCATACAGGCTATCGGTAGGAGCTTGACGATCAAATTGATAAGTTAGATCACCTTTTGCCACTTGCTGAGCCAGCAACATCATTTCTCTCGGCTCTCCACCAAGAGGCTTCTTGATCACCTTGGCAAGATAAATGGCGAGAGCTACGGTGAGCAGCAGCGTCCCAATCATGAGGTAAACAATACTGCTGCGAATCTTACTCACTGACGCAAAGGCTTCGCTTTGATCAATTTCAGCCACCAATGCCCAGCGGAAATCACCGATATCCAGCGGAGCATAAGACGACAACACTTGGTTACCGTTATAATCGCTGATGATCTTAGCACCTGAGTTACCCGCTAGGGCTTCCAATGTCGCTTCAGTTTTTACTCCATTACTTTCCACGCTACCAGCGAATGAAGCTGTCACAGAATGGGCTTCAGGATTCAAGTAAGAGTCAGAGCGCATACGATAATCAGAGCCCACTAAGTAAGACTCTCCACTTTCGCCCATACCTTCACGCAATTGCATCACCGCATTAATCGCATCCAATGATAATTGCAGTGCGACCACCATAATGACTTCACCCTGCTGATTTAATATTGGTTTAGCAATAAACGCAGCTGGCGCATCATTAGATGGGGCATAAGGCGCAAAATCAACAATCCCATATTGCTTGCTACTCAACACTTCACGCACTAACTGACCAAGATTGCTTGAAGCATAACGACCGTTAACTAGGTTAGTTTGATAATCGGCTTCTTTGGTCACGGTATAAAAAGCTTCACCACTTGGGTCGATCAAAAATAGATCGTAGTAACCATAACTTTCGATGTATTTTTGATAGAAATCGACACCTTGGTCATCTTTAGGTACGAAGGCCTCTGTGACATCTTTTTCAGAAATGATCCCCCACTGATGCTGATCATCTAACGTGATCGACTGCCATACCGACAACACTAGGTTGCCATTGTAATCAGTGATGATACTAGAGCCACCTTGCTTAAAAACTTGCTCAGAGGCTTGAGTCTCTACTCGAGTATTATTTTGGAACGACGCGACGACAGAATGGCCAACAGGGTCTAGACGAGAGTCAGAACGCATCAAGTTATCACTGCCAATCAGATAGGTTTCGCCAGTCTCACCCATACCTTGGACTTGGCCAGTAATCGAGTTGACTTTATCGATTGGAAACTGAAGCGCCGCGTAGCCAATCACCTTATCCTTCTGATCACTAATTGGGGTAACAAAAAATCCGGCAGGAACATTATTGGAGTAGTGATAAAGGGTAAAGTCACCAAAGTAAACGTGACCAAGCTTGGTAGACTGCTGCGCACGACTGAAGGCTTTCTCTAAACCCGAACCGATAATATTACTCGAGCGAACATTTTTACCGATATCCTGTTCACGGGTGGTAGTATAAACAATGTCACCATTAGTATTAATCAAAAATGCATCATACCAACCAAAGCTTTGCTGAAAGCGATCGACCTCTTCGCCATACTGCTCTGCAACCCCACTCCACTGGCGACCATTAATCTTGCCACCTTGGATCTGAAATGCGCGCTCAAACTCCTGCATCACCATTCTTGTGGTATAGGAGTCAGCAAACAAGCGCAAACTGAGTTTAAGCTGCTCAATATATTCGTTGATCTGATTCGCCTGCGACTGATTAATCGCCTCTAGTTTGCGAAACCCCTCCAATTGAAGCGTATTGGCGACATCGACCAATACATCCATATCTCCTTGCCGCTCAGCAAAAAACGCATTGATTTGGGCAGACTTAATGCTTCTTACAGTATCAAGCTGATTGTATGAACGCTCTGTTAGAGCGGTTTGACTTAACCACACAGAGTTTATGCCGAGGATCACCGCAGGCACCACACCGATAAAAACTAACGCCCCAATTATCAATTGAGAGAGTTTGAGTCGACCTAACCACTGGCCCATATATATCCCTATTGTATTTATTCGAAAAATTGACGCTTCTAACGACAACATTCGGTTTTTTGACGCGAAAAGGGGCGAAATAACCAGAAGTCAAACGTTAACGAGAGCATCAGCGCTATAAAAAAGCAGTGGTCAAGAGAACAATGATTAATGAATGAAAACAACCGTAAGTAAGACTTTGTAACATCTATCAATAACATGACTTGTATAGGCTAATTTACATAGAATTTGAGCGGATAAGAGGTTGTTCAGAAAGGAATAAGCGGATACGTCAATCAATCGATAAGACTGAATTAATAGCGCCAAGCCAATTAGTATCTAATCTATCAGTTAATCGATTTACCCATTGCCACTCGCCATTCGCTACAGCAAGGTGCTTGGTTGGTATGTAAACCTGATTGTGCAGTGGTCAGTGAGAAGGGTTTGAAACTGTTGAAGGGATAACTCCGGAGCAAACCCTTCATTTATATAGAGATATAAGCAAATAAAAAAGCGGTGCATCGACACCGCTTTGATTAACAACTCACTTCTAATTACTCAACGGTGACCGCTTTGGCAAGGTTACGTGGCTGATCGACGTCCGTCCCTTTGATTAAGGCAACATAGTAAGATAGCAGCTGCATTGGAATCGTGTAGTAGATAGGCGCTGTAATATCGCTGACATGCGGCATAGTAATGATCTTCATCGTTTCATCCGCTTCAAAGCCTGCTTCTTCATCAGCAAAGACGTACAGTAAACCACCGCGTGCACGTACTTCTTCGATGTTCGACTTAAGCTTCTCTAACAGTTCATTGCTTGGCGCAACAACCACAACTGGCATATCCGCATCAATAAGCGCAAGAGGACCATGTTTCAATTCACCCGCCGCGTAGGCTTCAGCGTGAATGTAAGAGATCTCTTTTAGTTTTAGAGACGCTTCCATCGCGATTGGATAGAACTCACCGCGGCCTAAGAATAGAGTGTGGTGCTTATCAGCAAAATCTTCTGCTAGCGCTTCAATATCCTTTTCAAATGAAAGTGCGGCATTGATTTGTGCTGGCAGTGCATGTAGCGCTTGTACAATCTCTTTTTCTTTCTCTTTAGAGACGCGGTCTTGCTGCTTACCTAGCGCGGTAACCAACATCAGCAATGCAGATAGTTGAGTAGTAAAGGCTTTGGTTGATGCCACACCAATCTCGACACCTGCACGAGTCATAAAGGCAAAGTCCGACTCACGAACCAGCGAAGAGCCCGCCACGTTACAAATTGTCATTGCCGCCATGTAGCCTTTCTCTTTGGCTAAGCGCAGAGCTGCCAAAGTATCCGCCGTTTCACCAGACTGAGATAGCGTAATCAACAGACTATTTGGACGAGTAACAAATTTGCGGTAACGGAATTCAGACGCGATTTCGACATCACAGCTAACACCAGCGATATCTTCAAACCAGTAGCGTGCTGTCATACCGGCATTATAAGAAGTACCACAAGCTACAATCTGAACATGTTCAACTTTGCTTAAGATATCTGCCGCGTTAACACCGATCGCTTCAGTCACCACAGCGTCATCGCTAATACGACCTTCCATCGTGTTGATCAATGCTGTCGGCTGTTCGTAGATCTCTTTTTGCATGAAGTGACGGTATTTACCTTTATCACCCGCGTCATGTTCTGCGTTCGACTCAGTAATATCACGCTCAACACGCTCACCTGTCATATCAAATACGGTCACTTCACGGCGAGTAATTTCTGCCACGTCTCCTTCTTCTAGATACATAAAGCGGCGTGTTACGTTAAGCAGAGCCAGTTGGTCTGAAGCAAGGAAGTTTTCGCCAACACCGAAACCAATCACAATAGGGCTACCAGAGCGAGCAACGACGATGCGCGAAGGATCTTTACGATCAACAGCGACAGTGCCGTAAGCGCCTTCTAATTGCTTAGCGGTTTTTTGTACCGCTTCAACCAGCGACGTAGAAGTGCGGAGTTCCCACTCGACTAGATGGGCAATCACTTCCGTATCCGTTTGAGAGTTAAATACGTAACCACGAGATTTTAGTAGTTCACGTAATTCTTGATGGTTTTCAATGATGCCATTGTGCACCACCGCAATATCACCAGACATGTGTGGGTGAGCATTCGCTTCTGAAGGTTCACCATGCGTTGCCCAACGTGTATGTGCAATACCAGTCCCACCGACGACACTCGCTTGTTCTACTGCATCAGCCAACTCTTGCACTTTACCCAAACGACGTACACGGGTTAAGTTTGATTCACCATCAACAACCGCTACTCCCGCAGAGTCATAGCCGCGGTACTCTAAGCGACGTAGACCTTCGACCAAAATTTCTGCTACATCACGCTGTGCTACCGCACCAACAATTCCACACATGTTTTACTCCATTTTTTCAATTCCGATTGGCAGCAAGCAAAGGCCATATTCGGTAAGTTTTTAAATTCGTTTATTTGTTTATGCGCAAATCACTTTAATGCCATGAGATTCGATTTTTTGTTTGTGCTCAGGCGCTAAGTCTTTATTTGTAATCAGGATATCGATGGCATCCCACGCTAATTCTAGGTTTGGTATCTTGCGAGCGATCTTTTCTGACTCGACCATCACAATCACTTCACGTGATACTTCTGCCATCACCTTGCTTAAGCCAACCAACTCATTAAAGGTTGTGGTGCCTCGATCTAAGTCGACACCATCCGCACCAATAAATAACTGGTCAAAGTCATATGATCGTAGAACAGATTCAGCAACTTGCCCTTGAAACGACTCTGAATGCGCATCCCAAGTGCCACCAGTCATCAACAAAGTCGGCTCACTCTCTAATTCGTTAAGGGCATTAGCGACATTGAGCGAGTTGGTCATCACCACCAATCCATTCATGCCATCAAGCTGTTTAATCAATGCCCCTGTCGTGCTGCCACTATCGATAACAATTCGATTATGTTCACGGATCAATTTGGCAGCAGCTTGAGCCAGTTCATTCTTTCGAATCGAAACATTTTCATTCATTTCATCACTAACCACTTCTTTTGGTAGTGCAATAGCACCACCATAACGGCGCAGTAACTGACCATTTTTTTCTAGCGAGGCAAGATCCTTTCTAATCGTGACTTCCGATGTTTCAAACTGAGCAGATAGCGCTTCAACGCTCACCTCTCCTTTCTCGTTCACTAGATTAGATATTGCGTGTCTTCTTAGCTGAGTGTTTCGTTTCGACATTTAACTAACACTTTAAAGTTTCGAACTGAAAGAAATTATAGTCAAGTCGAAACTTTTAAGTCCATTTATTTCGATCCAAAAAATTAATAAATAGCGATAAAACCTTGTCCTAAGACAAATGTTAAGCAGTGATATTGAAATGATTCGGTGGTAGAATTCGCAACCGAAAAGAAAAAAAATTACAGAATTGACCGTTATTTTTTTGCAACCTAGCGCCTATATCCTAGTTTTGTCACATAAATACGGCACTAAATCCCAATAAGTTGGTCATAAAATGACTAAACTTATGAAAGACTTTCAGTTCTGGAGCTAACAACATAACTGGCTATTTTTATAAGTTGGCAGGCACAAAATGCCTAAAAATAGCTTTGGCTTCAGACCAATAACCGACTTTCAAATTGTAACTATATCGACCGGAGAGTATCTTCCATGAAAAAGACCAAAATCGTATGTACGATTGGCCCTAAAACTGAATCTGTAGAGAAGCTAACTGAACTAGTAAATGCAGGCATGAACGTAATGCGCCTGAACTTCTCTCACGGTGACTATGTAGAGCACGGCACTCGTATCGCGAACTTCCGTAAAGTTATGGAAGAGTCTGGTAAGCAACTAGCTATCCTACTAGATACTAAAGGTCCAGAAATCCGCACTATCAAACTAGAGAACGGCGACGACGTTGATCTAGTAGCGGGTCAAGAGTTCACTTTCACAACTGACACAACTGTTGTAGGTAACAAAGACAAAGTTGCAGTAACGTACGCTGGCTTCGCAGCTGACCTATCTGCTGGTAACACTATCCTTGTTGATGACGGCCTAATCGAAATGGAAGTTATCTCAACAACTGACGCTGAAGTTAAGTGTAAAGTACTTAACAACGGTGCTCTTGGTGAAAACAAAGGTGTTAACCTACCAGGCGTTTCTGTAAACCTACCTGCACTATCTGAAAAAGATAAGAACGACCTTAAATTTGGTTGTGAGCAAGGCGTTGACTTCGTAGCAGCATCTTTCATCCGTAAAGCATCTGACGTTCAAGAAATCCGTGAAGTTCTAACTGCAAACGGCGGCGAGAACATCCACATCATCTCTAAGATCGAAAACCAAGAAGGTGTTGATAACTTCGACGAGATTCTAGATCTGTCTGACGGCATCATGGTTGCTCGTGGTGACCTAGGTGTTGAAATCCCAGCTGAAGAAGTAATCTTCGCTCAGAAGATGATGATCGAGAAGTGTAACCGTGCACGTAAGATGGTTATCACTGCAACGCAAATGCTTGATTCAATGATCAACAACCCACGTCCTACTCGTGCGGAAGCGGGCGACGTTGCTAACGCAGTAATGGACGGTACTGACGCGGTAATGCTTTCTGGTGAAACGGCTAAAGGTAAGTACCCAGTTGAAGCGGTAACTATCATGGCTCAAATCGCGAACCGTACTGATTCAGCGCTTAAAGCTGAGCTAGGTTCTCGTCTAGACAGCCCACGTCTACGTATCACTGAAGCGGTATGTAAAGGTGCAGTAGACACAGCTGAAAAACTAGCTGCTCCACTGATTGTTGTTGCAACTGAAGGCGGTAAGTCTGCACGTTCAGTACGTAAGTACTTCCCAACTGCGAACATTATCGCTCTAACTACTAACACTAAGACTGCTGCACAGCTAGTTCTTACTAAAGGTGTTACACCAGTTGTTGTTGATTCAATCGAAAGCACTGACGCATTCTACGTAGCGGGTAAAGAAATCGCTCTAGAATCTGGCCTTGGTAACAAAGGCGACATCGTAGTAATGGTTTCTGGTGCACTAGTTGCTTCAGGCACAACAAACACTGCGTCTGTACACGTTCTATAATTAATTAGAGTAAATCACTCAATTAAATAAAAAGAGGGCTTATGCCCTCTTTTTTTGTATTTCTTTCTTGCTCAGCTATTCAGTACGCTGTATTATCGACACCAACCAACGGTACTGCATACCATTAAATTTATATCGATTTTATATAGCCCATCTCTGTGCGCAAATGAGGAACGCAACGTGTCAAGTCCAACGTTAACTGACAAAGTATCAAAAATGATCCACCAAGATATTTTGAATGGAGTACTTCTACCAGGTCAAAAGCTTGTTGTTGCCGACTTAAAGCAAAGATACGCGGTTGGCGCATCACCTATCCGCGAAGCCTTAGTGCAACTTTCTTGGACAAAATACGTTAACCTTGAGCCACAAAAAGGATGTTGGGTAGCTCCAGTCTCGATTAGCGAACTCACGGACCTGTACGACAGTTTAAGATTCGTCACATCAGTACTGATTAAGCAAGCCATTGAAGTAGGTGACGAAAGTTGGGAACTAGACGTACTCACCTCATTCCATAAATTGTCACGTATTAAGCTGTCTAAAGATGACTTTGACTGGACTGAGTGGGAAGAGCGTCAGCATCAATTCCATGTTGCCTTACTCGAAGGTGCAGTGTCGAAAAACATGCTGAATTTCTTTAGCGATCTTATCAACCAAGTAAAACGCTACCGTTACTACGCGGTCGTTAATGGCTTAGACAATAGTGCGATTAACTTAGATGAGTACGAGATAATCATGAAGCTAGTGCTGGCAAAGGATGCAGGACAAGCAGCAGAGAAATTTGATGCTCACCTCAATCGAACCAAAGAGCAGATCCAGCAGATAATCGAAGCTGCAGCCTAAAGTCAGCCAACAAAAAATCGAGCTATAAGCTCGATTTTTTAGTTTATACAGTGTTCAACTTAGATTTAGTCTAACTTGTAAATCACATCCACTCGGTCACGAATAACAATACTTGAGTCTTGGTAACTGTTTGACTCTGTTCTCGCATCCATCGCCATAGAACGCATCAAAATTGGCTGACTGCCCGACATGTTGTAGTCGATACGCCACACGCCGTTAATCTCTTTGCCAAACCCTTTGGCAAGAGACTCCGCTTTACTATTGGCATCTTTAATTGCTTCAAGACGCGCTTGCTGTTGGTATGTCGCCTGATCTTTTACCTTCAGTTGAATGTTATCAACCTGATTGATCCCTGAGTTCAGTGCCAAGTCTAAATATCGATTAAGATCAGCGAGTTCATCAACTGTCACCGTAATGCTGCGTGATGCACGATAACCCACTAACTCCGGCTTACCTTTCTTCGGATAGTGATATTGAGGCGTGATGTAAAGGTTAGAGCTAGCGATATCATCGCTTTCCACACCTTCGTCACTTAAAGCCTTCAAAAATGCCGTAACACTGCTGTCTACTGATTGCTTCGCTTGCTCAGCGGTCATGGTTGAATCAACCACTTTCACCGAGAATTGGGCCATGTCAGGCTTAGCGACAACTTCTCCGTACCCTGTCGTGGCAAGATGTGGGAAATCCGGGCTGGTCGCAAAAGAGGCGAAACTGATCACAGACAGCGACAGCGCTGCTGTAACTTTAGAAAACACGTTCATACTTCATCACCATTTTAAATGCAGTTCTTACATCATAGATAGCGATCAGATTTAGACCATAGTCCTGATCAAGTTCTGACAAAGAATTAACCTCGAAAAATCGTTGTTACTCTATTTGGGCAGCAACTCTTTGGTGTGATTGATGATCGCCTGAGTAATTTCACTCAATAACTGAGTCTCAAGATGCCAATGATGCCAATAGATACGAAAGCTCATAAAGAAATCAGGCATCAAATCAACCAACTCACCCGATGCTAGCTCCCTCTCAATCTGCAATTTAGGGATCAAGCAGTAGGCGCAGCCCATCAGAGCAAGATTAACAAAGGCTTCTGAGCTAGCGACATGGTGATGCGTCACTGCATCTGATGAGATATTAAAATGCTTTTTGAGGAAATCTCGATGGAGCTGATCGTACTGATCAAATGAGACGGCAGGCGCATCGAGTAGAGCCTCACGATCAACGCCATTTGGGAAATACCTGGCAGCAAACTCCGGATTAGCAACACACACATAATCCATTCGACCTAAGTAATTCGCTTCACAGCCAACCATAGCCTTAGGCTCCATGCTTAGTGCGCCAATCACTTCGCCATTTTTTAACTTATCTAACGTGCGACCTTCACCGTATACGGCTAAGCTGAGTTCAACCTCTCTCGACTTCATCACTGGTGCTAATGCTGGCAGCAACCAAGTCGCCAAACTATCTGCATTGGTTGCGATCGCAGCTCGCTGAACTTTGCCTACTTTATTGCCATCAAATTCAGGAATAAATTCCGTTTCTAACAATTGTACCTGCTGGTACAAGGCCAGTAGTTTTTGGCCAACGGGTGTCGGTTTGGGCGGCTGTTCTCTGACTAAAACCGGCTGAGCCAAAAACTTCTCTAGCTGCTTCACTCGTTGCGAAACCGCAGATTGGGATACGAACAAGGCTTCCGCTGCTCGTTCGAAATTACCATAACTCACCACAGCTTCTAACGCTTCTATCCAACGATAATCTAAGCCACGCATAACGCCCCCACCAACATTAGAGATACTTATAAAGTATAAATATTATTAAATATACTTATACCATGCACTTGCTTATCTTTGTCGCCATTAACAAATAATCTGGAGACTTAGCCATGAATCTTTGGCTTCTACTACAAGGTTTCGGCCTTGGTGCGAGCATGATCATTCCTATTGGTGCACAAAATGCCTATGTTTTTAATCAAGGCATCAAACGGCAGCATCACTTAACAACCGCAACTATATGCAGTGTGCTCGACATTGTGTTTATTTCATTAGGTATCTTTGGTGGCGGAGCGTTGCTCGCGCAAAATGACACGCTATTATTATTGGTCACCCTAGGGGGGATAGCATTCCTGTCCGTATATGGTTTGCTGTCACTAAAAAGTGCTTTCAGTACACAGAAAGATGAAGATGCAATCCAGCACACACAACGAGGAAAAAGAGCCGTCATCCTTGGTGCGCTGGCTGTTACGGTGCTGAATCCGCATCTTTATCTTGATACCGTGGTGATTCTCGGTTCGATAGGTGGTCAATTCGAAGGTGAAGATCGTATGGCATTTGCGGTGGGAACTATGCTGGCCTCGCTAGTCTGGTTCTTTGCACTTTCGATAGGGGCGGCAAAACTTGGTCCAGCATTGTCACAACCGCGAGTAAAGCAAGGAATTGATATCGCCGTTGCCGTTATGATGTTTGCCATTGCTGCCATGTTGGCAAATGAGCTACTTAACCAAATTATCTAGGTATCACATGGATAAACTCGAAACGATTTACCAATTCAACAAAGGGTTACTGCAAAGCTTGTCCATTGACTATCAAGAATGGCAGCACGAACCTATTCTCGACTTTGTCACTGATGAAAAGGTTGCCAAGGAACTTGGCTGGACGGGCACCCATAGTAAAAGCCTGTTTTTAAAGCTAAAAGGAGCGGGATATGCCCTGCTATTAACCGATAAAGATAGCCGATTAGACAGTAAGGGGATAAAGGCACTAACAGGCAAGCGACCATCGATTGTCGGTAATGATGAGATGACTAAGGCGATCGGCTGTGTTCCGGGCGCAGTGTGTCCATTTGGCTTGCCAAGTCATATTCCCATTATCGTTGACCGTAGCCTATTTAGCTCAAAGGAGCTGCTTTACACCCCAGGGAAACCTGACTTCACGATTGGTTTACCAAGTTCACGTTTAATGGATATCTTGCAGGCGTTAGAAAACCCTATAATTGAGATGTAAAAAAGCGAGGCTCTAGAGCCTCGCTTTTTAATCGTTAGTATCGCTTAGATTAAGCTTCTACTTTGTTCAAGTGAACATCCATTTGTGGGAATGGAATTTCAATACCCGCTTCATCAAGCGCTTCTTTAATTGCTTGAGTTGAGTCGAAATATACATCCCAGTAATCCGCTGTCTTACACCAAGGGCGAACAACAAAGTTCACTGAAGAGTCAGCAAGAGCCAGAACACCGATTTGGATATCAGGATCTTTCAGAATACGCTCATCTTTTTCTAGCGCTTCACGAATTACTTTCTTAGTCTGCTTAAGATCAGCACCGTATGAAACACCAATCACAAGGTCAACACGACGCGTTGCATGTCGCGAGTAGTTGGTGATTGGGCTACCAATAACGCCTGAGTTTGGTACTACTACCATTTTGTTATCAGGTGTTTTCAGTACCGTTTGGAAAATCTGAATTGCTTCTACACTACCAGCTACACCACCGATTTCCACATAGTCACCAGACTTAAATGGACGGAACGCAACGATAAGTACACCAGCAGCAAAGTTAGATAGTGAACCTTGTAGCGCAAGACCAACAGCAAGACCGGCTGCACCGATAACCGCTACGACAGAAGCCGTTTGAACGCCAACACGACCTAATGCTGCAATTAGAACGATAACGAATAGTAGGTAACGAACTAGACCATGCACAAACTCAACAACCGCTTTGTCCATGTCTTTCTTTTCTAATACTTTAGAAACACTGTTCGCTACTGCTTTTACGATAATATTACCGATAAACAGGATCAGAACCGCTGAGATGATATTCACACCGTACTGAACCAGTAAATCAGAATTATTTGTTAGCCATTTTTCTGCGTGGCTTAAACCATCAACTAGGGGAGTTTCAATTCCCGCTGATTCACCTGCCATATTTATATCCTCTAAAATCTATGAACCAAACTGCTTTCAATTACTAATTAACAACGACATCCCTATACATTCACTAAAGTAATGTCAGTTTTTTGGCACGATATCTCACTTTTGACCATTCTCAAAGTCAAGTTTTTGCAAAGAGAGCAAAAACAAAGGATTATCAGAAAACTCTGATATCGGCTTGTTACAGATTACGCAAAGCTTTTACATTTCACCAGACTTTTTCTTCGCACAGCCGTCTTTAAATCGTGATGTATCAGATATAAAAAAGCCCGCTCAAATGAGCGGACTTTTAAACAATCAGTTGAGACGAATTATAGTACGTCTACTGCGTTTAGGTCAGCGAATGCTTTCTCAAGACGAGTAACCATAGAAGCTTGACCAGCACGTAGCCATACGCGTGGATCGTAGTACTTCTTGTTTGGCGCAGCTTCGCCAGTTGGGTTACCGATTTGACCTTGTAGGAAATCGAAGTTGTCAGCAGAGTACTGACGGATACCGTCCCAAGTTGCCCACTGTGTATCAGTATCGATGTTCATTTTGATAACACCGTAGCCGATAGACTCTTGGATTTCTTCTTCAGAAGAACCAGAACCACCGTGGAATACGAAGTTTAGAGCGTTAGGTGCAATACCGAACTTCTCTGCACAGTATGCTTGAGAATCACGTAGGATAGTTGGAGTAAGTACAACGTTACCAGCTTGGTAAACACCGTGTACGTTACCGAAAGAAGCAGCGATTGTGAAACGTGGGCTAACAGCCATTAGTTTCTCGTAAGCGTACGCTACGTCTTCTGGAGAAGTGTAAAGCTCAGATGCGTCCATATCAGAGTTATCAACGCCGTCTTCTTCACCACCAGTACAACCAAGTTCGATCTCGATTGTCATGTTCATTTTAGCCATGCGCTCTAGGTACTTAGCACATGTTTCGATGTTCTCTTCTAGAGACTCTTCAGAAAGGTCTAGCATGTGAGAAGAGAATAGAGGCTTACCAGTTTGAGCGAAGAACTCTTCACCCGCGTCTAGTAGACCGTCGATCCATGGAAGAAGTTTCTTAGCAGCGTGGTCAGTGTGTAGGATAACTGGAACACCGTAAGCTTCAGCTACAGCGTGAACGTATTTAGCACCAGCTACAGCACCAAGGATTTGAGCACCTTGACCTTCAAGTTTAACGCCTTTACCAGCGAAGAAAGCTGCACCGCCGTTAGAGAACTGAACAACAACAGGAGATTTAACTTTCGCTGCTGCTTCTAGTACTGCGTTTACAGAGTCAGTACCAACAACGTTTACTGCTGGAAGTGCAAATTTGTTCTCTTTTGCTACTTCAAATACTTTCTGTACGTCGTCGCCAGAGATAACACCTGGTTTTACGAAATCGAAGATCTTAGACATGGATTTAATCCTATTTATCTGTCGTTTTAAAAATAAAACTTGTTAAGTTTAAATTCTTGCAAACGTTTGCTCACAACTCGCGCTATTCTAGCAAAAAAGTGTGATGTGCAGCAAACAAGAAAGCGGGAGATTAACTCTCCCGCTTTCACTTAATTACTTAGCGCGCTCTTCAAGCATTGCTACTGCAGGAAGTACTTTACCTTCTACGAACTCAAGGAATGCACCACCACCAGTAGAGATGTAAGATACGTCAGCTTTGATACCGAACTTGTCGATAGCTGCTAGCGTGTCACCACCACCTGCTACAGAGAAACCTGCAGATTCAGCGATTGCTTTAGAGATGCCAGCTGTACCCGCTTCGAAGTTCTTGAATTCGAATACGCCTACAGGGCCGTTCCAAAGGATAGTTTTTGCGTTAGCGATGATTTCAGCTAGTGCTGCAGTTGAATCTGGACCTAGGTCGAAGATCATGTCGTCATCAGCAACTTCAGATACGTGCTTGATTTCAGCTTCTGCGTTCTCGTCGAAAGCTTTTGCACATGCAACGTCAGTCGCAACTGGGATTGCACACTCTTTCATTAGCTTCTGAGCCGTTTCAACTAGGTCCGCTTCGTATAGAGACTTACCTACGTTGTGGCCTTCAGCAGCGATGAACGTGTTTGCAATACCACCACCAACAACAAGTTGGTCAGCAACTTTAGATAGAGATTCTAGAACGGTTAGTTTAGTAGAAACTTTAGAACCACCAACGATAGCAACTAGTGGACGCTCTGGGTTATCCATTGCTTTACCTAGTGCTTCAAGTTCAGCAGCTAGTAGAGGACCAGCACACGCAACAGGTGCGTTCATACCAACACCGTGAGTAGACGCTTGAGCACGGTGAGCCGTACCGAATGCATCCATTACGAAGATGTCACATAGTGCAGCGTACTTCTTAGATAGCTCTTCTTCGTTCTTCTTCTCGCCTTTGTTAAAGCGAACGTTTTCAAGAACAACAAGTTCACCTGTGTTTAGCTCTAGGCCATCTAGGTAATCTTTCGCTAGTTTAACTTCGCAATCTAGTGCGTCGTTTAGGTAGTTAACTACAGGTTGTAGAGAGAACTCTTCTGCGTATTCACCTTCAGTTGGACGACCTAGGTGAGAAGTAACCATAACTTTAGCGCCTGCTTCTAGACAGTGCTTGATCGTTGGTAGAGATGCTAGGATACGTGCATCAGAAGTCACTTTGCCTTCTTTTACTGGTACGTTTAGGTCCGCACGGATAAATACACGTTTACCTGCTAGTTCCAGGTCAGTCATCTTGATTACAGACATGATGTGTCCTCTCAAATATTCAATAAGTAAAGTTTTTCAGTAGCCCGGCAACCCTGCCAGACCTATAAATTCTTCAAACTGGTTTTGATATGGAGTCGTTGATTATTTATTTCAAGTATAAAAATAAATATTTCTCCAGCGCTGCGTTACGACTTATTTTGCAGCTTGCATTGCGAGCGCCGTATCCAGCATGCGGTTCGCAAAGCCCCATTCGTTGTCACACCAAACAAGCATTTTAACTAAGTGCCCGTTACTCACTCGTGTCTGTGTACCATCGACAATCGCGCTATGGGGATCATGATTAAAGTCGATAGAAACGAGCGGCGCTTCAGTATAGTCAACAATGCCCTGTAATGTACACTGAGATGCGTTAACAATGGTTTGATTTACGTCATTAACTTTCACATTTGTATTAATTGTGACACTTAAATCCATCGCTGTGACGTTAACAGTAGGCACTCGTACTGAAATTGCCTCAAATTTGTTAGAAAATTTCGGGAAGATTCTTTCAATACCCTTATGCAACTTAGTGTCCACCGGAATGATGGATTGGCTCGCTGCGCGAGTACGTCTTAAGTCGGAATGGTAAGCATCAATGACCTGCTGATCGTTCATTGATGAATGAATGGTAGTAATGGTGCCAGATTCGATTTCAAAAGCATCATCAAGGGCTTTGATAATAGGAACGATACAGTTAGTCGTACACGAACCGTTGGAGACAACCTTGTGTTCGGCTTTTAGCGTGTCGTGGTTCACACCATAGATAATGGTGTTGTCTAAATCACTCGCACCTGGATGCGAAAACAGCACTTTTTTAGCGCCAGCCTTGATATGCTCCTGACCATCAGCTTGAGAGCCAAATACGCCAGTACAATCTAGAACTAAATCGACTTCTAGATCTCGCCATGGCAAAAGCTCGATATCGCTTAAATGCAGAATGCGGATTGAGTCAAACTCCCCCGTCCCTTCATGCGGTGCATCATGGTGAACATAGATATGCTCTTGATCATTGGAAATCTTCTTACCAAAACGCCCATGGCTGGTGTCATATTGAAGTAGATGCGCCATGGCATCCGGCTGAGCCAGCTCATTCACCGCTACAACTTTGATTTTTTGATTCTTTCCACTTTCATATACTGCACGCAGTACATTACGACCGATACGTCCAAATCCATTGATCGCAACTTTTAGCATGATTCCATCGCCCTACATGATTTTCGTGTCACAAATAGTAACCGATAGCCATCCAAAGCGCATTAAATTCGTGATATGCACCGAAGCATTGATTTTATAAAACTTGATCAATATATAAACGATATGTTTTATTGGCAGATAGATAAGTGATTTTCTGTTGGCTGTTTCTTTTCTAGTTTCATCAACCAAAGGAAATGACTATGTCTGGTTACCCAGCTACCCACTTTTGTAAGCAATGCTCACAAGAAACGCCTCATAGCGAAATCTTAGTAAGAAAGACGAGCAGCTACGATACTGATCGTTCGTTGCTTGGAAGAGTTAAGCTGATGGCTCACACCTTTATCAACGGTGGACATTACTACGACATGGATCGATACGTGACGTGTAAAGTATGTGGTCGCAAATAAAAAGATAACTGGGGTAATGAGTTTGAATAAACTTTAAACTCACTGAAGCCAATATAAAAAAACCGAGCCAAATGGCTCGGTTTTCTATTTTTCGTCGACACGAACTAAATTAAGAAAGTAGCTCTTTCGCTGTCTTCACAACATTTTCAGTAGTGAAACCGAACATCTTGAACAGTTCGCCTGCTGGAGCAGATTCACCGAATGTAGTCATACCGATGATCTTGCCGCCAAAGCCAACGTACTTGTACCAGAAGTCAGCGATGCCAGCTTCAACAGCGATACGTGCCGTTACGTCTGATGGCAGTACAGACTCACGGTACTGCGCGTCTTGCTTGTCGAATGCATCTGTTGATGGCATTGAAACAACGCGTACTTGCTTACCTTCAGCTGTTAGCTGTGCTGCTGCTTCTACTGCTAGCTCAACTTCAGAACCTGTCGCGATAAGGATAAGCTCTGGTTTGCCTGCACAATCTTTCAGGATGTAAGCACCTTTAGCGATGTTAGCAACCTGCTCTGCATCACGCTCTTGCTGTGCAAGGTTTTGACGAGAGAAGATTAGCGACGTTGGGCCATCTTTACGCTCGATAGCCAGTTTCCAAGCCACTGCAGATTCAACTTGGTCACATGGGCGCCATGTGCTCATGTTTGGTGTTAGACGTAGAGATGCCATTTGCTCAACTGGTTGGTGAGTTGGACCATCTTCGCCAAGACCGATAGAGTCGTGCGTGTACACTTGGATGTTCTGAACTTTCATCAGAGCAGCCATACGCATTGCGTTACGTGCGTATTCCATGAACATTAGGAAAGTTGCACCGTATGGTACGAAACCACCGTGTAGTGCAATACCGTTCATGATAGCTGTCATACCGAATTCACGTACACCGTAGTGAATGTAGTTACCAGACGCATCTTCAGCAGATACTGACTTAGAACCAGACCACATAGTTAGGTTAGAAGGTGCAAGGTCAGCAGAGCCGCCTAGGAATTCAGGTAGCATAGCACCGAACGCTTCTAGTGCGTTTTGAGACGCTTTACGTGATGCGATGTTTGCAGGGTTTGCTTGAAGATCTGCAATGATTGCGTTTGCTTTCTCTTCCCACTGCGCTGGTAGCTCACCGTTTAGACGACGTTTAAGCTCTGCCGCTTCAGTTGGGTAAGCTGCCGCGTAGGCGTCAAACTTAGCATTCCAAGCCGCTTCTTTTGCTGCGCCTGCTTCTTTCGCATCCCACTCTGCGTATACGTCAGCAGGGATTTCAAATGGACCGTGCTCCCAACCAAGTTGCTTGCGAGTCGCTGCAATTTCTTCAGCGCCTAGTGGTGCACCGTGACAGTCGTGTGAACCAGACTTGTTAGGAGAACCGAAACCGATAATAGTTTTAGTACAAATTAGCGTTGGACGAGGATCCGCTTTCGCCGCAACAATTGCTGCGTTAATAGCTTCAGAATCGTGACCGTCTACTGCTGGAATTACATGCCAACCGTACGCTTTAAAACGCTTAGGCGTATCGTCAGAGAACCAACCTTCAACTTCACCGTCGATAGAGATGCCGTTGTCATCCCAGAAAGCGATTAGCTTACCAAGACCTAGCGTACCCGCTAGAGAACATGCTTCGTGAGAAATACCTTCCATCAGACAGCCATCACCCATGAATGCATAAGTGAAGTGGTCAACAATGTCGTGACCTTCTTTGTTGAACTGTGCTGCTAGAGTCTTCTCAGCTAGCGCCATACCCACAGCGTTAGTGATACCTTGACCTAGAGGACCCGTTGTTGTTTCGATACCTGGTGCGTAACCGTACTCTGGGTGACCTGGAGTCTTAGAGTGAAGCTGACGGAAGTTTTTCAGATCGTCAATCGATAGCTCGTAACCTGCAAGATGCAGTAGAGAGTAAATCAGCATTGAACCATGGCCGTTCGAAAGAACAAAACGGTCGCGGTCAGCCCACTCTGGGTTAGCTGGGTTGTGATTTAGGTGAGAACGCCAAAGAACTTCAGCGATGTCAGCCATACCCATAGGTGCACCTGGGTGACCAGAGTTAGCTTGTTGTACACCATCCATACTTAGAGCACGGATTGCGTTTGCGAGATGTTGACGAGAAGACATGTCAGCTCCTGAATGCATTAAGCGAATCAAATAAGTGTGTGAATAATAATTCTCTCAAAGCACTTGGGGCACTGCAAACGTTTTCCAAGCCAAAAGCTCACAATTTTCTGAGATTTCGCTCCCTTTACCATCAAGTTGTCTATATATAACCGCAGTAAAGCAAACGTTTAGTTATGATTGATGAAAAAAAAGAGCTTGTAATTCGAGCAATCAAAATTAGAATAGACGTCTAGATGTAGATACACCTACAATTACTAATATTATTTAATGGTGATGAGTTAATAAAACTGGTCACTCTCAATCGATAAAGTGGAGCTCACATGGCTAAGCACCTGTTCACTTCTGAGTCAGTATCAGAAGGTCATCCAGATAAAATTGCAGACCAAATTTCTGATGCAGTACTTGATGCGATTCTAGAACAAGACCCAAAGGCACGTGTTGCGTGTGAAACTTACGTAAAAACCGGCATGGTAATGGTTGGTGGTGAAGTAACAACGTCGGCATGGGTTGATATCGAAGAGATCACTCGTGAGACAGTACGTGAAATTGGTTACGTTCACTCAGACATGGGTTTTGATGCTGATTCTTGTGCAGTTCTAAACACTATCGGTAAGCAGTCTCCAGACATCAACCAAGGCGTTGATAAAGCAGACCCTAAAGATCAGGGCGCTGGCGACCAAGGCATCATGTTTGGTTACGCAACCAACGAAACTGAAATTCTAATGCCTGCACCAATTACTTACTCTCACCGTCTTGTAGAAAAGCAAGCTGAAGTACGTAAGAGCGGCAAGTTAGACTTCCTTCGTCCAGATGCGAAATCTCAGGTAACGTTCCAATACGACCAAGGTAAGATTGTTGGTATCGATGCGGTTGTTCTTTCAACTCAGCACTGTGATTCAATCTCAACTCCAGATCTACGTGAAGCGGTAATGGAAGAGATCATCAAGCCAGTACTGCCTTCTGAGTGGATCAACAAAGAGACTAACTTCTTCATCAACCCAACTGGCCGTTTCGTAATCGGTGGCCCAATGGGTGACTGTGGTCTAACTGGTCGTAAAATCATCGTAGATACCTACGGCGGCGCGGCTCGTCACGGTGGCGGTGCATTCTCTGGTAAAGATCCTTCAAAAGTAGACCGCTCTGCAGCATACGCAGCACGTTACGTAGCGAAAAACATCGTAGCGGCTGGCATGGCTGACCGTTGTGAAATCCAACTTTCTTACGCAATCGGTGTAGCAGATCCAACGTCTATCATGGTTGAAACGTTCGGTACTGAAAAAGTAGCTCACGAGATCATCATCGAAGCTGTTCGTCAGAACTTCGACCTACGTCCATACGGTCTACAAGAAATGCTGAACCTACTTCAGCCTATCTATAAGAAGACAGCGGCATACGGTCACTTCGGTCGTGAAGAGTTCCCATGGGAAGCAACAGACAAAGCAGCGATTCTTGCAGAGTTTGCTGGTCTTAAGTAATTAGAATTTAAGACTTAATAGAATTAAAAAGGGCTTTTGGGTAACCAAAGGCCCTTTTTCTTTAGGGATAAATTTATGGCGTAAATTTGTATTTTTTTGCCATGGGGTCAATAGTTAAAAATATGTTAACGAGTAATTTCTGCGATTGAAACCTCGTTAGCGTTAACTGATGCGCCGCTTACATCCCAGACGTCGCCAAGCCGGGCATCGAGTTTCCCACGCTAAATTTGCCAACGAATTTAGTCTACGTAGAGAATCGATCAAGGAGGATGTATGCCTCGTACGGTGAATCCAGACGACTTTAAAGATAAACAGAAAGAAGTCCCAGACTCGGAATACGCTCGCACGATTCCGTGTAATCAACTCAGTATCTCAGCACCATTCCACTGGCTGTCACTTGGCCTGCATGACTTTGTCAGAATGCCCTTAATCAGTGCATTCTACGGATTATGCTTTATGGCGGCAGCAATCGGCATTGTGCTACTCGTTCAATGGCAAGGCACTCACCTGGTGGTAATGCCAAGTCTAGTGGTCTACATGCTCATTGGGCCATTCCTCGCTTTAGGCTTATATGATGCCGCTTGGGAGCGAGAAAAAGGCCATAGCGCCAGCTTAATCCACTCAATGAAAGCCATTAGCCGCAACTCCACTTCCCAGTGGGCATTTGCGGTACTGTTGGCTGTGTGTATGATTTTCTGGATGCGTATTGCCGCGCTACTTCACGCCCTCTACCCTTCGGTACAAGGTGCGCCACTGACAGAATTTATGCCTTTCCTTGTGATAGGCTCGCTGGTTGGCTTAGTTCTAGCCTGTGTGGTGTTTAGTATTTCCGCGTTCTCTATTCCAGTAATGATGGAGCGCCGCGTCGATATGATGACCGCCGTGTTCACCAGTTTTAATGCGGTGAAATCCAACATCCCTGCAATGATTGTTTGGGCGGCGCTGATTTGTGGCGGTATTCTTGTCGGCTTTGCCACCTACGGTATCGGCATGCTGTTTACCATGCCAATCCTTGGCTATGGTACTTGGCACGCTTACCATGAAACCATCAAGAAGAAACATCACCCTTAACAAGCTAAGCCATTTCGATCTATGATGCGCCCCAGCCATTTGAGCTGGGGCTTTTATTTAGGAGTGGTTGTGGATTCAGAACTCAATTATCGTGCACATAAAGTGATTGCTGACTGCATCCAGCAGGCTCAGTTCGCTTTCAAACGCACATTCCCTCAGCCAAAGTTAAACTATAAACTGCGCGGTAAAGCAGCCGGTAAAGCCTACCTGCAGCTAAACGAAATTCGTCTTAACCCAACGCTATTTCAAGAAAACCAACAGGCTTTCCTTACTGACGTTATTCCTCATGAAATCGCCCACCTGATTACCTACCAAGTCTATGGCCGTGTTAGGCCACATGGGAAAGAGTGGCAAGGCGTGATGAAAGCGGTATTTAAGGTGCCAGCAAAAACAACCCACAGCTTCGAGGTGACTTCGGTACAAGGGAAAACCTTTGAATATCTTTGCGCTTGTACGAGCTACCCCCTTTCTATTCGCCGCCATAATAAAGTACTACGAAACCAAGCCAGTTACCGCTGCCAACAGTGCCAACAGACGTTAAGTTTCACTGGTAAACAACTGACTTAATTAAGACAATTCTCAGCAATACTAGCCATAGTTGCGTGTTAGACTGTAATTCATACTACTTCTCTAATACGGAATTCCATGAAAAGAATCCTTTTTTTCAGTCTATTATTTACGCTTTTCAGCCTTACTAGCCATGCTGCTCCACCCTCTTCTTTCTCCAAAGCAAAAAAAGAAGCAGTAAAGATTTACGCCGATCACCCAACCAGTTTTTACTGTGGTTGTGATATTGAATGGCAAGGGCGTAGAGGGACACCTGATTTAGAGTCGTGTGGTTACCAAGTCCGTAAGCAACAAAAGCGCGCTTCCCGAATCGAATGGGAACATGTCGTCCCAGCCTGGCAATTTGGCCACCAGCGTCAATGTTGGCAAACTGGCGGACGCAAAAACTGTACGAAGAACGATAAAACCTTCCGTCTGATGGAAGCGGATCTGCATAACCTGACTCCAGCAATTGGAGAAGTGAATGGCGACCGTTCTAACTACAACTTCAGCCAGTGGAACGGTGTTGATGGCGTTAGCTACGGACGCTGCGAAATGCAGGTTAACTTTAAGCAACGCAAGGTCATGCCACCGGATAGAGCAAAAGGCTCAATTGCGCGTACTTACCTCTACATGAGTCAAGAGTACGGCTTTAAATTGTCCAAACAGCAGAAGCAGTTGATGACAGCTTGGAACAAACAGTTCCCAGTAGATAAATGGGAATGCAAACGTGAAGAGCGCATCTTCAACATCCAAGGTAATCACAACCCATTTGTTTACCAAGCTTGCCAAGCGCTATAGCTCTCTCCATTATGAAATTAAGAGTTTCCAGTAATTAATTGGAAACTCTCTCTGCCCCTTGTTTTTTCGCATAAAAGCATCCATGTTAGAGGTTATCTCAAAACCTCTTGCTGGAAATCGAAACACAATGCGAATCCCACGAATCTATCACCCAGAAGCCATTAATCAGTTAGGCTCTCTTATGCTCAGCGATGATGCCGCAGGCCATATTGGCCGTGTATTGCGCATGAAAGAGGGACAAGAAGTACTGCTGTTTGACGGCAGTGGCGCTGAGTTCCCAGCAGAGATCGCTAGCGTTTCAAAGAAAAACGTTGAAGTGAATATTACTCAACGTGTCGAACGTAGCTCAGAATCACCACTCGACCTTCACTTAGGCCAAGTTATTTCACGTGGCGATAAGATGGAATTCACCATCCAGAAATCGGTGGAACTCGGTGTAAACACGATTACCCCACTGATTTCAGAGCGCTGCGGGGTCAAACTCGATCAAAAGCGTTTCGAGAAAAAACTCGCCCAATGGCAAAAAATCGCCATCAGTGCTTGTGAGCAATGTGGTCGCAACACAGTCCCAGAGATCCGCCCAATCATGCAATTAGAAGAGTGGTGTGGTGAGGAGTATGACGGTCTGAAACTGAACCTCCACCCACGTGCAAAATACTCGATTAACACCCTACCGACACCGGTAGAAAAAGTGCGTCTGTTGATTGGCCCCGAAGGTGGATTATCAGCGGAAGAGATCGGTATGACGGAAAACTACAAATTTGAAGAGACGCTACTCGGCCCACGTGTACTGCGTACCGAAACGGCGGCTCTTACTGCAATTACAGCCCTGCAAGTTCGTTTCGGCGATCTTGGTTAAACGGAGAACAATATGATCAAATTAGGTATCGTAATGGACCCTATCTCGTCCATTAACATCAAGAAAGACTCTAGCTTTGCCATGATGCTTGAAGCGCAGCGCCGCGGCTACGAAATCCACTACATGGAAATGGATGACCTTCATCTCGACCAAGGTGTTGCGGTTGCTGACACTAAAGTGGTTGAACTGAAAGAAGATCCAACGGGTTGGTATGAGTTCAAATCTGAGCAAACTATCGAGCTTTCAGAGCTAGATGCGGTACTAATGCGTAAAGATCCTCCGTTTGATACGGAATACATCTACGCGACTTACATCCTAGAGCGCGCTGAAAAACAAGGCACACTGATCGTCAACAAGCCGCAGAGCCTACGTGATTGTAACGAGAAGCTATTCACGGCTTGGTTCCCTGAACTAACACCGACCACTATCGTGACGCGTAAAGCAGAGAAGATTAAACAATTCCGTGAAAAACATGGTGACATAATCCTGAAGCCGCTTGATGGCATGGGTGGCGCGTCTATCTTCCGCGTTAAAGAAGGTGATCCAAACGTATCTGTGATTATCGAGATCCTGACTAACCATGGTCAAAACTACGCAATGGCACAAACTTTCGTCCCTGATATCAGTAACGGTGACAAGCGTATCTTGGTTGTTGACGGTGAACCAATGCCATATTGCCTAGCGCGTATTCCGGCCAAAGGTGAGACTCGTGGCAACCTTGCAGCTGGCGGTACCGGTGAAGCGCGCCCACTTAGCGAGACAGATAAAAAGATCGCAGAGGCAGTAGCGCCTACACTTAAAGAAAAAGGACTTATCTTTGTTGGTCTGGATGTGATTGGCGATAAGCTAACTGAGATCAACGTAACGAGCCCGACGTGTATTCGAGAAATCGAAGCCGCTTTTGATGTCTCTATTACTGGCAAACTTATGGACGCAATTGAGCGTCGCCTAAAAGAATCAAAATAATTTGCCATGCTAATCATAGGGCGGTCACTGATCGCCCCATTTTGAGTTGGAGTGACTATGAACTTAACCAACCATTTTTTAGTGGCAATGCCGGGGATGAAAGACCCATACTTTCAGCGCAGTGTTATTTACGTTTGTGAGCATAATGAAGATGGTGCAATGGGGCTGATGATCAATGCACCGATTGATATCACCATAGGTAAGATGCTCGAAAAAGTCGATGTCCAAGCCTCTCACCCTAAACTTCAAACAGAAAGCTTAGACAAACCCGTTCTTAATGGTGGGCCTGTTTCAGAAGACCGTGGCTTTATTCTCCACCAGCCGAAAGATAACTATGAGTCGAGCATCAAAATGAGTGACTACCTTTCGGTGACGACATCGAGAGACATCCTCAGTGTATTAGGCACCGAAGCAGAGCCGAATCATTATATCGTTGCTCTAGGCTATTCAGGTTGGGAAGCAGGGCAACTTGAGATTGAGCTATCTGAAAACTCATGGCTTACCGTAGAAGCTGACCCTAACGTGATGTTTGATACCCCAATTAACGAACGCTGGCAAAAAGCGGTGCAAATGTTAGGCATTGACGCTGCTCAGCTTTCAAGCGACATCGGCCACGCCTAACCCCATTCGTAAAGAGTAATTATGTCTAGAACTATTATGGCCTTTGATTTTGGCACTAAGAGTATTGGCTGTGCCATTGGCCAAGAAATCACTGGCACCGCTTCACCGCTCAAAGCATTCAAAGCCAATGATGGCATTCCAAACTGGGATGATATCGAAAAGCAAATCAAAGAGTGGCAACCTGACTTAGTGGTGGTGGGATTGCCAACCGACCTACATGGCCGCGATTTAGAAACCATTACCCCAAGAGCGAAAAAGTTTGCCAATCGACTTCATGGCCGCTTTGGCGTAGCTGTTGAGCTGCATGATGAGCGCCTATCGACTACCGAAGCGCGCGCAGACTTATTTGCGATGGGTGGCTACAAAGCACTAAGCAAAGGTAATGTCGATTGCCAATCAGCGGTAGTGATTCTTGAAAGCTGGTTTGAAGCCCAATACGGCGACTAGCGAGAAATTATAATTTAAAAAAGGTGATGCGCTAGCATCACCTTTTTTTGTCTTTAGACGTTTCCTCGTCATCCCCGAGAAGAAGGCACGACCGAGTTGGGGATCTCTTACAGCAAGTAGAAAACTATTAAAGATTCCCTACTCTCTCCTTCTTCGCTCTATGGAATGACGCAACACTCCCTCCGTCATCCCCGAGAGGAAGGCACGACCGAGTTGGGGGATCTCTTACAGCGAGTAGAAAACTATTAAAGATTCCCTACTCGCGACTGCGTCACTCTATGGAATGACACTACGGATTTACAAGACATACCCCAAACATAGCGAGTATGTTAGTCCATATCGATCTTAACGTTGGCCAAACTGCCACTACCAGAACTATCACCACGCTGAGTTTTTAGCATTAAACGCAAATCATTGGCCGAATCTGCACTGTGTAATGCATCTTCTTCATTGATCTTTTCATCGACAACCAGCTGATAAAAGGCTTGGTCAAAGGTCTGCATCCCCACTTGCTGTGACTTAGCCATGGTTGCTTTCAGCTCATGCAAATCACCACGACGGATCAAGTCCGACACTCGGGGACTATTCAGCAGCACCTCAAATACACCATGACGCCCTTTGCCATTTTTATCGCGAATCAATTGCTGGGCAATTACACCACGCAAGTTCATCGACAAATCAAACAGGAACTGATCTTTTTGCTCTTTTGGTACCAGATGCAAAATACGCTCTAGCGCTTGGTTGGCGTTGTTCGCGTGGAGTGTTGCCATACAAAGGTGACCAGTTTCAGCAAAGTTCATGGCATATTCCATGGTTTCGCGTGAACGGATTTCGCCAATCAAAATCATATCCGGCGCTTGGCGCAATGAGTTCTTTAGCGCAATCTCATAGCTTTCGGTATCAAGCCCGACTTCTCGCTGAGTAACGATACAACGCTGATGTTCATGAACAAACTCAATCGGATCTTCAACCGTCAAGATATGCCCTGTACGGTGAGTATTGCGATAACCAGTCATTGCGGCCATGGTGGTCGACTTACCAGAGCCTGTCGCACCCACGACCAGAACTAAACCACGCTTGGCAATCGAGAGATCTTGCAGTACATCTGGTAATTTAAGCTCTTCGAAGGTCGGAATTTTAGTTTCAATACGACGAATCACAGCCCCAGGCATCTCTCGTTGATAGAAGGCTGATACCCTAAATCGACCAAAGTGACGCACAATCGCGAAATTAGCTTCTTTACTGGTATGAAACTCGTGCAGGCGATCATGGTCCATCATAGTTTCAAGTAATGAAGTCACAACCGCACGTGAAAGCTTTTCACCATGTGCACGTAACTCACCATCGACACGATAAAGAATCGGCGCACCGACAGTGATGTAGAGATCAGAAGACTTCTGGTTGATCATCTCCTGCAAAAAAGCATCAATATCCATTATTCTGCTCCAGCCAATTAGAACATCGACATTTCAAGTTCGATTTTCTTTGCCACCTCAGCTTGGTCAACCAAACCTTGGGCAACCAGCTGCTTAGCGTTTTGCTCCATCGTCTGCATGCCATGAGCCGCACCGGTTTGAATTACCGAGGCCATCTGAGCCACCTTATCTTCACGGATTAAGTTACGAATTGCAGGTGTCGCCATCATGATCTCATGACAAGCAACGCGGCCTCCGCCAATACGCTTTAACAGCTTTTGTGCGATCACCGAGCGTAGTGACTCGGAAAGCATCGAGCGCACCATCTCTTTATCGCTACCAGGGAAAACATCAATAATACGGTCAATGGTTTTCGCTGCGCTGCTGGTGTGCAAGGTACCAAATACTAAGTGACCTGTTTCGGCTGCAGTCAGGGCTAAACTGATGGTCTCTTGGTCCCGTAACTCACCAACTAAGATCACATCCGGATCTTCACGTAGTGCGCTACGCAGTGCATTCTTAAAACTGTGAGTATCGCGGTGAACTTCACGCTGATTGATCAAACACTTGTTATTGTCATGGACAAACTCGATCGGGTCTTCGATGGTCAAGATATGCTTGTTATGGTTACGGTTAATATGATCAACCATCGCCGCTAGCGTGGTCGACTTACCCGAACCTGTTGGACCCGTAACGAGTACCAAGCCCTTTTCCATATCAGAGATGTTTTCAAAGATCTTCGGCGCAGATAATTGCTCTAAGGTTGGGATCTCTGTAGGGATAGTTCGAAACACTGCCGCACAGCCACGAGTTTGGTTAAAAGCATTAACACGAAAGCGACCAACGTTAGGTAGTTCAAATGAGAAATCGACTTCTAAGCGCTCTTCAAACTCACTGCGCTGTCCGTCATTCATAATTTCAAACACTAATTTATGCACATCAGCATGGCTAAACGCTGGGACACCAAGCTTTCTTACTTCACCATCAATCCTCACCATTGGAGATACTCCAGCAGAAAGATGTAGATCTGACGCATTATGCTTTACACTAAAATCCAGTAATTCAGCGATATCCATTTAAAATCCTTAAGTAAAATCGGCTATGACTAGTATTCAACAAAATATTGAACAGATCACCTCACAGATTGAGGCTGCACAACAAAAGTGTGGACGCAGTCGAGAGACAGTGCAACTTCTCGCAGTGAGTAAAACCAAGCCTAACGAAGCAATTCTCGAAGCAGCGCAAGCAGGACAGCGCGCCTTCGGCGAAAACTATGTGCAAGAAGGTGCAAACAAAGTAGCACATTTTTCAGAACACCATCCAGAGCTAGATCTAGAGTGGCACTTTATCGGCCCGATTCAATCGAATAAATCTCGCCATGTCGCAGAGAATTTTGCTTGGGTGCACACCATTGACCGCTCTAAGATCGCACAGCGTCTTAACGATCAAAGACCTGCGGGAAGCGAACCGATTCAAGTGCTCATGCAAGTCAACACCAGTGGCGAACAATCTAAGTCAGGGCTTAATGAGGACGAAATCTTTGAGCTTGCAGAGTTGATTTCTTCACTTCCAAACCTCACTTTAAGAGGATTGATGTCAATTCCGGCCAACGTTACTGACTACGCATCTCAACTTAGCGCCTTTACACAACTGGCAGAGCTGAAAGAGAAACTGGCACAACGTTATCCTGAGCAGAAAATTGATACCCTCTCTATGGGTATGAGTGGCGATATGGAAGCGGCGATTGAGGCTGGAACTACCATGGTGCGCATTGGCACTGCCATTTTTGGTGCACGTGATTACAGCAACAAAGCTTAAATCTTTAAAGGATCAAATAACCAATGGAACACAAGAAGATCGCCTTTATTGGCGCAGGCAACATGGTCAAAGCTATCGTATCGGGCTTGATTGCAGATGGATATCCAGCATCGTTGATTACTGCAACTGCTCCGTCTGAAACTCGTCGTCTGCCTCTAGAGCAAGCCTATGGTATTCGTACAACTAGTAATAACACCCAAGCAGCACAAAACGCTGACGTGGTGGTGTTGTCCGTCAAACCACAGATGATGGAAGAAGTATGTAAGCCTCTGCAAGCGATCGACTGGTGTGGAAAATTGGTTATCTCTATCGCGGCTGGTATTCAAAGTGCTCGATTTGATCAAATGCTAAATAGCGAGCTTAATTTAGTACGAGTGATGCCAAATACCCCATCACAGCTTGGTCTGGGTATGAGTGGTCTTTACGCGCCGTCCCATATATCTAAACAAGATAAAACCTTTGCCGCCGAGCTAATGCAATCCTGTGGCAAGGTGTGCTGGGTAGAACAAGAGTCTGGCATCAACAATATCATTGCAACTGCTGGCAGCGCGCCTGCCTACTTCTTCCTGTTTATGGAAGCAATGCAAACGGAAGCCATTGCACAAGGGTTCGATAAAGAGACCGCTCGACTGCTTATCCAACAATCTGCGCTGGGCGCTGCAAGCATGGTCACTGACAACCCTGATACAGAACTAGCAACCTTACGCGAGAACGTGACCTCTAAAGGCGGCACAACCGCAGAGGCGCTACGAACATTCAACGAACACCAACTTTCAGATATAGTAGCCAAAGCTATGCAAGCAGCGGTTTCGCGTGCTGAAGAGATGGAAAAATTATTTTAATGACTTTGAGCTGATGGCTCTACTATTAAGGGTAACCTATGAATTCAATGAGTTTTCTGATTTCCACCCTGTTTGATCTCTACATCATGGTGGTGATCTTACGTATTTGGTTGCAAGCTGCCCGCGCAGACTTCTACAACCCGTTTTCGCAATTTATTGTTAAAGCCACGCAGCCTGTAATTGCGCCATTGCGCCGCATTGTTCCTTCCGTAGGTGGTTTAGATTTAGCAACGGTTCTGTTTGCCTACGTGCTATGTGTATTGAAATTTGTCGCACTTATCTTGGTGGCTTCAAATGGTTCAGTAAGCTTTAGTGCTGATTTCCTATTCTTAGGTTTATTATCATTGGCCAAAGCGGCTGGCGGGCTACTATTCTGGGTTCTGCTTATTCGCGCTATCCTAAGCTGGGTTAGCCAAGGTCGTAGCCCAATCGAATACGTATTCCATCAACTAACTGAACCAATGCTGGCGCCAATTCGCCGTATCATTCCTGCGATGGGTGGCTTTGATTTAAGCGTGTTGGTGCTATTTATTGCGTTGCAATTCGCTAACTTCTTAATGGGCGATCTGATCGGCCCGATTTGGTATCAACTATAATGTCACAAGCAGCTTGGTTTGATGGCGAGGATCTACTGCTTAGACTCTACATTCAACCAAAAGCCAGCCGTGATAAAATTGTTGGCCAACATGGTGAGGAGGTGAAAATTGCCATTACCGCTCCTCCTGTTGATGGCAAAGCCAATGCACATTTAAGTAAGTATCTCGCCAAGCAATTTAAAGTGGCGAAGGGATTAATAACCATAGAAAAAGGCGAACTCGGACGGCATAAACAGGTTCGTATCCAATCGCCAGTGCAAATCCCACAAGAAATTAAAGCCATCATTTGATGGCTTTTTGTTTAAATCCAAATAGTAAAAACATCAGGACGCACAATGAAAAAATGGATCACTCTATTACTGGTAAGCCTGTTCGCGGTTCCTAGCTTTGCTGGGCAGTTTAAGAACATCAAAGATATTGAAGTCCACTACTCGGCTTTCAACTCAACCTTTCTTACTCCACAGGTAGCACGTAGTTATAAACTTAAGCGTAACGGCTACTCGGCAATTTTGAATATCAGTGTGCTAGACAACTCTCAAGCGGGTAAACCTGCCATCACTGCACTGCTTTCAGGTCATAGTAAAAACCTGATTGGCCAAATGCGCGAACTGACGTTCAAAGAAGTGAAAGAAGGCGATGCAATCTACTATCTTGCAGAGTTTCCAATCTCAGAAGAGGAGCGGTTAACGTTCAATATTGATGTTAACGCTGGAATTAAAGGCACAGGCGCATTAAAGTTCAGCCAGAAATTTTATGTCGAAGAGTAATTGGGTTGTGATGATCTAAACGCTTTTTGACACCCTAAAACCAAAACCTATTTAAAGGGAGAGCGGCTAGCTCTCCTTTGCTGCAATAAAAGAGGCCAAGATGAAAAAGATAGTGCTAGCAACAGGTAACCAAGGCAAAGTTCGTGAAATGGCAGACCTGCTGTCTGATTTTGGCTTCGACGTTGTGGCTCAGAGCGAATTCAACGTATCAGAAGTCGCTGAAACAGGGACCACTTTTATTGAAAATGCCATCATCAAGGCACGTCACGCTGCAAAAGAAACTGGCCTTGCTGCTATTGCGGACGATTCAGGTCTTGAAGTCGATGCACTAAAAGGCGCTCCGGGAATCTACTCAGCGCGTTACGCTGGCGAAGACGCAACAGACCAACAGAACCTTGAGAAACTGCTTGAAGCGATAAAAGAGGTTCCAGAAGCTGAGCGTACTGCTCGCTTCCACTGTGTACTTGTACTTATGCGCTACGAGAACGACCCAACACCGATTGTTTGTCACGGTAAGTGGGAAGGCCGCATTCTAACTGAGGCACACGGCGAAAATGGCTTTGGCTACGACCCTATCTTCTTTGTACCTGAAGATAACTGCGCATCAGCAGAGCTAGAGCCAGCACGTAAGAAGCAACTTTCTCACCGTGGTAAAGCACTTAAGACACTGTTTGCAACGCTTTCTGAGCAACCTTTGTAATTGTAATGAATCAACTAATTCCACCAGCGTTAAGCCTTTATGTACACATCCCATGGTGTGTACAAAAATGCCCTTACTGCGACTTTAACTCTCACGCCCTAAAAGCGGAGATCCCTGAGCAAGAATATATTGCTGCGCTGCTGCAAGATCTTGAAGCGGATATCGAGCGTTATCAGCTCAACGCTAACCCACGCTTACTGCATTCAATTTTTATTGGCGGCGGAACGCCGAGCTTAATCTCAGCCGAAGGTATTGATAACTTGCTAGCCGGGATTGAAGCAAAGCTGCCGTTTAAGCCAGATATTGAAATCACCATGGAAGCTAACCCTGGCACCATTGAAGCTGAACGTTTTGCTGGTTATCACAAAGCTGGGGTAACGCGAATTTCAGTTGGGGTACAAAGCTTTGAGCAACAAAAGCTTGAAAGGTTAGGCCGTATCCATGGTCAAGATGAGGCGGTTAACGCGGCTAAGCTTGCGCATAAAATTGGCCTCAAGAGTTTTAATCTCGATCTCATGCATGGCTTACCAGATCAATCCGTTGATCAAGCCCTAGCGGATCTTGAGAAGGCGATCGAGCTCGATCCTCCTCATCTCTCATGGTACCAATTGACGATCGAACCCAACACCATGTTCTACTACAAGCAGCCGACTCTGCCAGATGATGATGACTTGTGGGATATCTTCGAGCTAGGACATAAGAAACTTGCGCAAGCTGGTTACGTGCAATACGAAATCTCTGGTTACAGCAAACCGGGTTATCAATGCCAACACAACCTCAACTATTGGCGCTTCGGCGACTACCTAGGTATTGGCTGTGGTTCACATGGCAAACTCAGCTTTAGTGATGGGCGCATCATCCGAACCACTAAGATCAAGCACCCGAAAGGCTACCTCGCGGCTTACGATAATATGGTCAAACCGTATTTAAACAGTGAAGAACAAGTTGCTGATGAAGACCGTCCTTTCGAGTTCTTTATGAACCGCTTCCGCCTTATCGAAGCATGTCCTAAGCAGGACTTTCTTGATACTACAGGGCTTGGTTTTGAGGCGATTCAAGAGACGATTGATTGGTCTATTGAAATGGGCTATATCGATGAAAGTGATACCCACTGGCAAATCACCGAGAAAGGTAAACTGTTCCTCAATGACTTGTTAGAAGCCTTTATGGCCGAAGAGTAAAAATCAAAAACTAAAAAGGGTTGATGTGGAAGCATCAACCCTTTGTTTTAAAGTCATCCCCGAGAGCGAGGGACGAGTGAATTGGGGATCTCTTCAAGCGAGTCGAATGCTAATTGAGATTCCCTACTCCTTCCTTCGTCAGTCTATGGAATGACAAATACGCTCTAATGCACTAAAAAATCGAACGACCAATACGCTCGGCAAGTAGCTCTAGTGCCTTTGTTCCTGCTAGCGAGTTACCTGAAGGGTCTAGCTCGGGTGACCACACCGCGATTGTCATCTCACCCGGTACCACAGCCATAATGCCACCACCAACGCCCGATTTGCCCGGCATACCGACGCGATAGGCAAACTCACCTGCACCATCATACAAACCACAAGTCGCTAATAACGCATTTAACTGCTTAGTTTGAGTTGGTGTAATAACGGTTTTTTCAGTCTGTACTGAAGTACCTTTATTAGCCAAATAACTGAAAGTTTTCGCCAAATCGACACAACTCATTTTAAGCGCACAGGCATGGAAGTAGTTATTCAGTACTGGAATAACATCATTCTCGAAATTGCCAAATGAACGCATTAGATAAGCAATGGCAGCGTTACGGTCACTATGCATCATCTCTGAAGCAGCAACGATCTTGTCATAGCAAATGTGCGTATCGCCTGATAGCTGACGAACAAACTCTAGCAAACGCTGACGCGGCGCGGATAAACGGCTATTGAGCAGATCAGCCACCACAATTGCTCCAGCATTGATAAATGGATTACGCGGAATGCCCTGCTCCATTTCCAACTGAATAAGCGAGTTAAATGCTTGGCCTGATGGTTCTTTACCGACGCGCGCCCAGATCTCTTCCGGCTTATACAGACACATCGCTAAGGTTAAGCTCAGCGCCTTGGAAATCGACTGAATAGAAAAAGGCTCGTCTGCATCACCCGCTTTAATCACTTCCCCTTGGTTAGTAAAAACCGCCAGCCCCAACTTAGATGCCGGCACTTTTGCTAACGCAGGAATATAATCAGCCACCTTACCTTGACCAATTAATGGGCGAACCTCTTCGAGAATCTCATTTAAAATTTCTTGTGTCGGTTTCATCAGCAACCTTAAAAATCAATTAGTTATTATAATTTTCTTGTAGGGTCAAAAAAGCCAACACATCAATGTTGGCTTTAATCATCTCGTTACCTTGTGGCTCTTTTGCTGCAAGCAACCAAGGTATAAGCAATAACGGTTATTTTACGCGCTTGTACTTAATATCCCAAACGCCGTGACCTAAACGGTGACCACGTGCTTCAAATTTTGTTAGCGGGCGCTCATCTGGACGAGGAATGTAATCACCATCCTCTGCGATGTTTTCGAAACCAGGCGCTTCGTTCATCACTTCGATCATGTGCTCTGCGTAGTTTTCCCAGTCAGTTGCCATGTGGAAAATGCCTTCACCATCAATCAGCTTCTCGCGCACCATTTCAGCAAAACCTAACTGAACGATACGACGCTTGTGATGACGCTTCTTATGCCATGGGTCAGGGAAGAACAGTTGTAGCGTTGCAAGGCTGCTATCAGGGATCATGTGTTCGAACACTTCTACCGCATCGTGACACATAACACGTAGGTTAGTGATGCCTGCTTCACGAGCATCTGATAAACACGCACCAACGCCTGGGCTGTGTACTTCGATACCGATAAAGTTTTTCTCAGGAGCGTTCTTCGCCATTTCAACCAGCGACGCACCCATACCAAAACCAATTTCTAGAACAACAGGGTTGTCGTTACCAAATACTTCTTTCCAATCTAGAAGCGTATCTTGGTAATCAATACCCATGGTTGGCCAACACTCATTCATCGCGTTTTCTTGACCTTTGGTCAAACGACCTTCGCGGCGAACAAAGCTGCGAATTTTGCGTATCAGTTTACCGTCTTCGTTGTACTCGTTAGTGGTCACTTCACTCATGATTTTGCCTGTTTAAAAATTGGTCTCGACTCAAAGGGATTGTGATTATCCAAAGAATTGCCACTGGTGCAAGTCTTTTAGGATATTTCACCGATATTATAACCCTACTCTTTATCGGTTGTACTTTAGCCACCGAATGTGGTGCAATTTTAGCAAATCAAATTATAAATAGAGCAAGTCGTGACTCCATTCGCCAATGCCATTCTTGAATGGTACGAAAACTATGGCCGAAAAAGCCTACCTTGGCAGCAAAATAAAACCGCATATAGCGTTTGGCTGTCAGAAATCATGTTGCAACAAACCCAAGTCGCGACAGTGATTCCCTACTATCAGCGTTTCCTTGAGCGTTTTCCAACCGTGATTGACTTAGCCAATGCTGAGCAAGATGAAGTATTGCACCTATGGACCGGGCTTGGTTACTACGCCCGCGCGCGAAATCTGCACAAAGCGGCCAAAGTCGTTGCCGAGCAATATGAGGGCGAGTTTCCGCTTAACATCGAAGAGATGAACGCCCTGCCGGGTATTGGCCGCTCAACGGCTGCAGCGATTTTATCTTCGGTATATAAACAGCCTCATGCGATTTTGGACGGTAACGTTAAACGCACCCTAGCGCGCAGCTTTGCTGTCGAAGGTTGGCCGGGGCAGAAAAAAGTTGAGAACCAACTGTGGCAGTTCGCCGAAGAGCACACGCCAGCAGTAGATGTCGACAAATACAATCAAGCGATGATGGATATGGGCGCGATGGTTTGTACACGCAGCAAACCTAAATGTACTCTGTGCCCAGTTGAATCATTTTGTGTCGCCAATAAGCAAGGTAATCCACTCGACTACCCAGGCAAAAAGCCTAAGAAAGAGAAGCCCGTTAAAGAAGCTTGGTTTGTCATGTTGCATCATGACGGCAAAGTATGGCTAGAGCAGCGCCCACAATCGGGTATTTGGGGCGGACTATTCTGCTTCCCAGAAAATAGCGACGCTGACCTTGCTCATCAAATCGATATCCGTGGCGTGTCAGAGGCTGATATTAATGCTCAAACACAATTGATCGCCTTTCGTCATACCTTTAGCCACTACCATCTCGATATCACACCAATTTTGGTAGACCTATCAAAGCAACCTAACGTGATCATGGAAGCGGGCAAAGGTCTTTGGTATAACTTATCGCAACCTGAAGAAATCGGTTTAGCCGCTCCAGTCAAACAACTACTGGAAAGCTTGCCGTTCGAACTTCAAAACTAATATTTAAAGGAGTCGTTATGAGCCGCACTGTATTTTGTGCTCGACTACAAAAAGAAGCTGATGGCCTAGACTTTCAGCTTTATCCAGGTGAGCTGGGTAAACGTATTTTTGACAACATTTCAAAAGAAGCATGGGCAATGTGGCAGCACAAACAGACCATGCTGATCAATGAAAAGAAATTGAATATGATGGATCCTGAGCATCGTAAGTTGATCGAAACTGAAATGGTTAACTTCCTATTTGAAGGTAAAGAAGTTCATATCGAAGGTTACACTCCACCAAGCGAATAATCGCAAGCAGAGTTGAAATTGAAAAGAAATGACATCATTGTCCGCAGTGATGTCATTTTTTTAGGAGTATTATGAAGAAGTTAGCGTATTTTCTGTTCGCATTAACACTAACGGGTTGTAGCCGTGAATTTGTAGAAAGTTTCTATGATGTCAACTACGAACCAACTAACCGCTTTGCGAAAAACCTAGCTCAGCTACCCGGTCAGTTTGAAAAAGATACCGGCGCATTAGACGCCTTAATCAATAGCTTCTCAGGCAACATCGAAAAACGCTGGGGACGCAGTGAAATCAAGTTCGCGGGCAAAAACAACTACGTTAAATACATCGATAATTACTTAAGTCGCTCTGAAGTGAACTTTGATAAAGGCTTAATTACTATCGAAACGGTTTCGCCAACTGATCCTAAGCAACATCTTAAAAATGCCATTATCACCACTCTGCTAACCCCTGACGATCCGGCTAATGTCGATCTTTTCTCTTCCAAAGAGATCGTACTTGAAGGCCAACCTTTTCTTTATCGTCAGGTTGTTGACCAAGATAAAAAGCCAATCCAGTGGTCTTGGCGTGCCAATCGCTTTGCCGACTACCTGATTGCCAACAAGCTCAAAGTCAAAGATGTCGACTTTAAGAAAGCTTACTACGTTGAAATTCCAATGGTTGAAGATCAATTTGAGATCCGCAGCTACAAGTATGCAGATATTGTTCAGCGCGCTTCACGCAAATATGACATCCCAGAAGACCTGATTTACGCCATCATCAAAACAGAAAGTAGCTTCAACCCATATGCGGTGAGCTGGGCCAATGCCTACGGCTTGATGCAAGTTGTACCTAAAACAGCCGGTAAAGATGTATTTAAACTAGTGAAGAAGAAATCAGGCCAGCCGACACCTGAGTATCTATTCAACCCAGAAAACAATATTGATACAGGTACCGCGTATTTCTACATCTTAAAAAATCGCTATTTGAAAGATGTGAACCATCCACTGTCGCTTGAGTACAGTATGATTTCTGCCTACAACGGTGGCACTGGTGGTGTTTTGAACACCTTTAACCGCAATGACCGTAAACGAGCGATGAGAGACTTAAATTCTTTGCAACCCAATCAAGTTTATTGGGCACTGACGAAAAAGCATCCCAACGCAGAAGCGCGTCGTTATCTAGAAAAAGTTACTAAATTCAAAAAAGATTTTAACTCTGGTAAAACATAATCAGTTAAAACGACTAAATAATCGACACTTAAGCACTTTTTTGATTTTTTTTCTAAAAACATGTTGACGGCAAGACCGAAAATCCGTTTAATAGCGCTCCGTTGCCCGGATAGCTCAGTCGGTAGAGCAGAGGATTGAAAATCCTCGTGTCGGTGGTTCGATTCCGCCTCCGGGCACCACAATTTGATTGTTGGTGTCTTAGACGTCAACAGAGATGCAAAGAAATTTGCAGCAAAAAGAATACAGTGTGCCGACTTAGCTCAGTAGGTAGAGCAACTGACTTGTAATCAGTAGGTCACCAGTTCGACTCCGGTAGTCGGCACCATTCTTTTGCCTCGATAGCTCAGTCGGTAGAGCAGAGGATTGAAAATCCTCGTGTCGGTGGTTCGATTCCGCCTCGAGGCACCATATTTGGTGCGCTTGCCTAATTTGAAAAGATTGGTAAGACACAAACAGAATAGTTCCTCCTTAGCTCAGTTGGTAGAGCGACGGACTGTTAATCCGCAGGTCGCTGGTTCGAGCCCAGCAGGAGGAGCCACTTTAAGAAGCCAAGTCGAAAGACTTGGCTTTTTTCATTTCTGATTTCTCCTAATCTCTTTTAGAACCCCCTTACATTCACCGCTTTCTAAGCTTAGTAGCACTTACACTGACTCTAATAGCTAGATTGCTATGCGCTACCTTTCTTAAAAAGAACTTATTTCACTCCAGAAATTTAATCCAAATCATAGTTTAACGCCTGTCCCCTACTCGATTTTCCTGAATTACAATAAGATGACAGCCATGTTACAGATCGATATGTAACTGCAATAAATATAAGAATGACTTATTTGTGAGCTAATTTTATGAAACTGAAGACACAAGCTTATTTATTATCGGGAATTATCCTAATAGCTTTGCTTGCTTTAACTGCTACAGGCTTATGGACACTACGTGTCGCCAGCAACTTGGATAACAAGGCACGTGTAACTGAACTATTCAATAGTGCGTACAGCATCCTAACCGAAGTCGAAAAGATGTCGGTTGAAGGAACGCTGGAAGAAGGTGAAGCCAAAGCACTGGCAACTCGATTGCTACGTAACAATATCTACAAAGATAATGAATACGTTTATGTTGCAGATGAGAATATGACATTCATTGCGACTCCATTAGATCCTGAGCTACATGGCACTAGCTTTAATGACTTTAAAGATGGCGATGGCAACAGTGTCGGCCAACTGATTCTCAATGTACTAGGCCAACGTACTGGCCAAATTGTCGAATACACCTGGACACAAAAACAAGCTGACGGCTCAATCGAAGAAAAACTCTCTATTGCAGAAAGAACTCCTCATTGGGGCTGGGTTGTGGGTACTGGTATCGGCTTTAATGAAGTCAATGCGCGTTTCTGGTCAACAGCTCAATGGCAGCTTGTGCTTTGTTTAGCCATTGCAGGCGGCATCCTAGCGGCGCTGATTATCTCTATTCGTCGCATGCTGACCCTATTGGGTGGTGAACCACAAGATGTACGCAAAGCGGTGCAAGATGTGGCAAACGGTCATATCCAAAGCTCTTTCAGCGAGCAAGCGCCTAGTGGCAGTATCTACGAAGCTGTGCAACAAATGAGTCAATCACTTGCTCAGTTAGTCGGTAACTTAGACAACTCAATGCACGCCCTGCGTGACGAATTAGGTAATGTGGAAGGTCGAGCGGCATCTATTGCAGATCTAACCGGCTCACAACAACAATCGACAGCGATGATTGCAACGGCAATGACGGAAATGGCTTCCTCTGCAAACAATGTCGCAGACTCAGCTAGCGACACTGCACGTAATACTGAAGAAGCAGATAAACAGAGTCAGCACACCCAGCAATTGATTCATAACACCGTCGACAACATTCAAGGCCTTGCCTCTCAATTGGGAACCGCGAGTCAAGCCGTGGCTGACCTAGATAGTGACGTCAACAATATCGTCAAAGTCCTCGATGTTATCGGTGATATCGCTGAACAGACCAATTTATTGGCACTCAATGCCGCCATCGAGGCTGCACGTGCAGGTGAGCAAGGCCGTGGTTTTGCTGTGGTCGCGGATGAAGTTCGTAACCTAGCAGGTCGAACGCAAGATAGCACCAAAGAGATCCAGCAAATGATCACCAACCTGCAAGAAGGTTCTCGTAACGCCATTCAAACCATGGAAGTGTGTGCCGAAACCAGCCAAAGTACGGTAGAAGAGTCACAAAATGCCTCAGAAGCACTTCAACAAATCGTAGTGGCCCTAGAATCCATTACGCAAATGAGTCATCAAATCGCGACTGCAGCGGCAGAACAAACCCAGGTCAGCGATGATATCTCTCAGCGCATTAATATGATTGAAGAGAGTGGCAATCAGTTAAGTAGTGTCGTTACTGAGAGTCATAACAGCACTCAGAGTCTGACTCAGCTTTCAAATGAGCTAGAAAACTGGGTAAGCAAGTTTACCGTTAAACACTAATCGAACTCAGACTAGTAAAAGCACGCCTCTTTGCGTGCTTTTTTATTGTCTTAGCTAGACTATTACGCCTTTTCTATCGCATATCCCCTGTTGCCCTCTATACATTTCTTACTCAAAATGGATAAAAACAGCCCATTAAGTATAGAAAAACAACAAACGATATTTTTTTTGCATTTTAATGTTGACCTAAAGAACGAAAAGCCTTTTAATACACCTCGTCGCCCGGATAGCTCAGTCGGTAGAGCAGAGGATTGAAAATCCTCGTGTCGGTGGTTCGATTCCGCCTCCGGGCACCACAATTTATTTGTTGGTGTCTGAATAAGACAACAACATGAAAAGAAATAACGTGCGCCGACTTAGCTCAGTAGGTAGAGCAACTGACTTGTAATCAGTAGGTCACCAGTTCGATTCCGGTAGTCGGCACCATTTCTTTTCTCAATGGACAATTCCTCCTTAGCTCAGTTGGTAGAGCGACGGACTGTTAATCCGCAGGTCGCTGGTTCGAGCCCAGCAGGAGGAGCCACATTTAGTGTGCCGACTTAGCTCAGTAGGTAGAGCAACTGACTTGTAATCAGTAGGTCACCAGTTCGACTCCGGTAGTCGGCACCATTCTTTCTTCTTTTAGAAAGAACATAAAAAGAATAATTCCTCCTTAGCTCAGTTGGTAGAGCGACGGACTGTTAATCCGCAGGTCGCTGGTTCGAGCCCAGCAGGAGGAGCCACTTTTTGAAGCCAAGTCGAAAGACTTGGCTTTTTTTATATCTAAATATTTTTCACCTTCCCTCTCCTAGCCAAGCACCTTGCCTTCTTTTCAATTTGCTAAAAGCGCAACCTGTTTCCTATATTTAATCCATAACTTTAATAAGGATACCTACATGGCTAGGAAGCAATTGTTCGTCGTGACTGCCGAAGTCGCGGCAGAGCTCAATCGTGGGGTTATTGTCGCTAAACAACTTAAGTTAGTTGCAAGCAATGCTAGGGCTCTCGCTCTACGCGCCGGTGGGAGTGCAGCTGGCTTTCACCCAATCACTGACTCGATTGACGAATTAGTCAGCCTCACTCTAGAAGTCTCAAACTCGATCAATACCAAAGCGCAGCACCTCAGTCATATTGCAACCTCTAGCGTTCGCTCCTACTCGGTGTTGAAGCATTTTGAAGCTGTCTATCAACGTTCACAAGACGCCGAGTTTATCCATAGCTTAGATGCAGCCCACAGCCGTTGTCAGCAAGAAACTCTGCGCCTAGACCAATCTTTTTCTCAAGGTAGTGAAGAGCTCAGCAGCATGCTAAACAGCCTGTATGATGAGCTTCGAGTGGCACTGATCATCTCAACGTTACTTAGCGTGGAAGCCTCTCAGGTTGAAGAGCAGTTTAAAGGTCAACTCAACACGATTGCACAGAATGTTCAGCAAGCCGCAGAGTCTATACGTGAACACGTGCTCCAATCACTCCAATTATTTTCACTCTTTGATAAGGAACGTCATGAAATCAAAAGTGCTATTTAGCCAAGGGGAGCATCGCTGGGTCATGTTTGCTCGCGATCCTCTCAAACCAGAAAAAATCATCGATACCAATCAATATATGATCGTCAATCGCCAGCAAGCCATCTTACTCGATCCAGGCGGTATCGAAATATTCTCCTCAATGCTGAGTAGTGTGGTCAAAGAGGTCCCTATAGAACACATAAAGTACTTATTTGCCTCTCACCAAGACCCTGACATCATTTCTTCACTTGGGCTATGGGATAAGGCATTACCAAGTGCCACACTCTACTCTCCGTGGCTCTGGGAAGGCTTTATACGTCACTTTGGCATGGACTCGATTACCTTCTCCCCGATTAAAGATGAAGGAGGAACGCTTTCTCTAGCAGGTGATGATATCGAGTTTATTCCTGCCCACTATATGCACTCATCAGGTAACTTTTCAGTCTATGATGGTAAAGCCAAAATACTCATGTCTGGTGATATTGGGGCCGCCTTAGATGCCCCCGATGCGCCATTGTTCGTCGAAGACTTTGAACAGCATATTCCGAAAATGGAATATTTCCATCGGCGCTGGATGCCGTCAAATGCGGCGAAGAAGGTTTGGATAGAGCGAGTGAGAAGATTAGACATCGACATGATATGCCCTCAGCATGGAGGCATATTTAAAGGTGAAGACGTTACTCGCTTCTTGGATTGGTTAGATGATCTCGATGTAGGCATCGCGGTATCCTAACCACTTAGCCATGGTATAAAAAAAGCCAGTAGACATAAGACTACTGGCTTAACTTTATCATTTTTAATGTTGAGGCTACGCCTTAACACCTTCTTGCTGATTCAGCATAGCAACCTCATGGTCTAACGCTTCTAGCTTCGCTTTCATTTGCTCGCGACACTCATTTGCTAGTTCACGAACGTTTTCTTTAGCGTAACCTTCCGTGCTCACTGCAGGAAGCATTTCAACAATCACATGACCGTTATTCCATCGATTGAGCTTAATACCAGCCGTAGAGCTACATACAATTGGAGCTACCGGTAGCTGAGCTGCGATAGCGGCGTGGAACGCCCCGGTCTTAAACGGCAGTAAGCCACGGCCACGTGAACGTGTACCTTCTGGGAACATCCATACCGATACGTCACTTTGCTTCATTTGATCAACGACCTGATCGATCGTGCCTTTTGCTTTAGAGCGGTTAGCGCGGTCAATCAAAATATTACCTGTCAGCCAGTAAAGCTGGCCAAATAGCGGCATCCAAGCTAAGCTTTTTTTGCCGACAGTAACCACTTTAGGCGTTACTGCAGAAGAAACCGTAAACAGGTCCCAGTTGTTTTGGTGGTTAGCAATATAGATGTGCTGACCACGCTGATATGCGTCCTCTGGTAGACGGAGTTCCAGTTTAATACCAAACACTCGAGACATCTTGCCGAACAGGCGGCCAAAGGTAAAAACATGCTTAGGGTTACGTGGGCTCAGCAAACAGTAGCCACAGCCAAACACAAACATTACGACTGCAAAAATAGCAACTGCTAATACACGTAATAGTGCAATCATTGTATTCTCCAAGAGTTCTGGGAGTAAAAATAAGTTGACCAGACTCTAACTGATCTATCGCTCATAAAAAAGCCGAAACTTACGTTTCGGCTTACAAATGTTAGCTCAAAGCTAAATTAGTCTTGAAAACGTTCGATATTCGCACCTAGCGCCGATAGCTTGTCTTCAATTTTGTCGTAACCGCGGTCGATATGGTAAATGCGGTCAACAATAGTTTCGCCTTGAGCGATACAGCCAGCAATAACCAGACTTGCTGAAGCACGAAGGTCTGTTGCCATTACTTGTGCGCCACTCAGCTCATCGACATCACCACAGATAACCGTGTTACCTTCAATCTCTGCTTTAGCGCCCATACGCATCAGCTCTGGCACGTGCATAAAGCGGTTTTCAAAGATAGTTTCGGTAATGACACCGCCACCTTTAGCCATCAGGTTAAGTAGCGTGAATTGCGCCTGCATATCGGTTGGGAAGCCAGGGTGCGGCGCTGTACGCACTGTCACTGCTTTTAGCTCACGACCTGTCATATCAAGAGAAATCCAGTCTTCACCTGTCTCTACTTTCGCGCCTGCTTCTTCAAGCTTAGCGAGAACCGCTTCTAGCAAGTGAGCTTTAGTATTACGACAGGTTACTTTACCGCCAGAAACTGCAGCAGCAACTAGGAAAGTACCGGTTTCAATGCGGTCAGCAACCACAGCATGAGTACCGCCACTTAGACGCTCAACACCTTCAATCGTGATGGTGTCTGTACCAGCACCTGAGATCTTCGCACCAAGCTTGTTCAGGAACTCAGCAGTATCAACAATCTCTGGTTCGCGCGCTGCGTTATCCAGTACTGTTGTGCCTTCTGCTAACGTTGCTGCGCACATGATAGTGATCGTTGCGCCAACACTTACTTTGTCCATAACAATGTGAGCGCCTTTCAGACGGCCATCAACATTGGCTTTAACGTAACCATCTTCAAGGGTAATTGTCGCGCCTAGCTGCTCAAGACCGTGAATATGTAAATCCACTGGACGTGCACCGATCGCACAACCACCTGGCAGTGATACTTGCCCGTGACCAAAACGAGCGACTAGTGGACCAAGAGCCCAAATAGATGCACGCATCGTCTTCACTAGGTCATATGGCGCACAGTACTCATTAATACTGCTTGGGTCGACATGAACAGAACCATTACGCTCTACTTTTGCACCTAAGCGCTCTAGCAATTCCATCGTAGTATCGATGTCGCGCAAGCGTGGTACGTTTGTCACCTCTACTGGCTCTTCAGCCAGAATCGATGCAAATAAAATTGGTAGTGCAGCATTCTTTGCACCTGAGATAGTGACTTCACCAACTAATGGCTGATCAGAACCTGTTACTCGAAACTTTTCCATTATTAAACCTTACAGCGACATCAGTTTCTTATCACGCGCCCACTCATCAGGAGTGTAAGCTTTAATTGAAACTGCATGGATGTCATTTCTTTGGATGTATTCCATTAGTGGTGCGTAGATTAGTTGTTGTTTTTTAACGCGACTCATTCCATCGAAACAAGCATCAACAGCAACTACTTCGTAATGGCTACCTTCACCTTTAACGTGTAGTTCTTCTAATTTCAAAGCGTCGTTTAAAATCTGTTGTACTTTTGCGCTATCCACAATTCACCCCTGTATTATTCTTTAAATGTTGAGCAATAAACTCATCGACATTGCTTAACTGAAATAGTGTGCGCAGTTCATCCGGCACGAAACTGAGCATTATATGACAGTTTTGTTTTTTTGCATGCTCTATTAGGTGAATTAACATCACCATTCCTGCTGAGTCGATTTTTTTTAGCTGCTCAAGCGAAACCTCAACCTCACTGCCCGGCCATTGCTGCTGTTTTAACGAGCTCCACAATTTAGGCACTGTCTCTCGGTTTAGCTCGCCACTCAATGCAAACTCAGCTGCGCTGTTAGAACGCCACTCTGGGCTTATCATTGTGCTTTGCTCTCAAAGCGAATCGGTTGCTGGGCAAGCCCTTCAAGCTCTTTAGCTACTGCCAAAATACCCTCTTGGCGCAGTTTACCGTTCCACTCAGATTGTTTACTCGACAATAAGCTAATGCCTTCAGCAATCATGTCGAATACTTGCCATTCGCCAGTTTTCTTATCTTTGCGCAGCTTAAACTCTAATTTGATATTCGGTCTAGGCGCATCAACAATGTCTACTTTAACCCCAGTAATGCTTTTTTTAGGGTTAAGTTTTGTCTCTGGACCAAATTCAATCGTCTGATCAGTATATTGAGTCAGAACCTGCGCGTATGAGCTAATCAAATACGATCGAAACGCGACAATGAATATTGCGACATCTTCACGCTTGGCACCTTTTAAGTTAGGGCCAAGCAGCTTGAGCGCAGCATACTTTTCATTGATGTACGGCATTAGCTCTTCATCAACAATCACTTTTAAGTGTTCAGGATCTTGATGAATTTGTTCCTGTTCAGCCTTTAATCTTGCAAACGCCACTTCAGACACTTGCTTCATCATCTGATATGGCTGTGTTTTGTCGATTTCATTGGCTGCGACTTGAAACGTCAACATCAATGAGCACAGAGTAAGTACTAACTTTTTAAACATATTGCTGCTCCTTACTCGCTCTCTGAATCACCACCAACGCTATACAAGACCTGACCAATCAAATCTTCTAGCACCAGTGCCGATTTTGTATCTTCAATGTAATCACCTTCCACCAGCATTTGCTCATCTTCATACACAAAGCCTGGTGTTAAGCCGATGTACTGCTCACCAATTAGGCCTGACGTCAGGATCTTTACACTAGAGGTCTCTGGAAACTGGTTATAAGTGCTATTGATTGCCATGCTCACAACCGGTAGTAAGGACTCACTATCTAAGCCTATATTGGTCACGCGTCCAATCACGACGCCACCAACTTTGACCGGTGAGCGAACTTTTAGGCTACCGATATTGTCAAATTCCGCTTTGAGCGTGTAAGTATCGTTGGAACCCAGTCCTTTCACGTCAGCAACTTGAAAAATCATCACCAGAATTGCGCAAATTCCTGCGATAACAAAGCTACCAACCCATAATTCAATCTTTCGAGTTTGTTGCATGATTAATTCCCAAACATCATTTAATTACCAAACATCAAGGCGGTTAGTACGAAGTCTAGCCCAAGTACAGCCAGTGAAGAGTGGACAACAGTACGTGTTGTCGCTCGGCTGATCCCTTCCGAAGTCGGAATCGCATCGTAACCGTTGAATAACGCAATCCAAGTCACCGTAATCGCAAACACTAGGCTCTTGATCATACTGTTACCAATGTCTTGCCCAAGCTCCACTGAAGCCTGCATCGCCGACCAGAAGCTGCCGTGGTCGATTCCTTTCCAATCCACACCAACCAATTGTCCGCCCCAAATACCGACGGCCATAAAAATCATCGCCAGCATCGGCATAGAAATAACACCGGCCCAAAAACGTGGTGCAATCACTCTTTTAAGTGGATCAACCGCCATCATTTCCATGCTAGACAGCTGCTCTGTCGCTTTCATTAGGCCAATCTCAGCGGTTAACGCAGAGCCCGCTCGGCCAGCAAATAGCAGTGCGGTCACCACAGGTCCAAGCTCACGCAGTAGGGAAAGCGCGACCATTTGGCCCAAGGCACCTTCTGCACCAAAGTCAACCAAGATGACATAGCCTTGCAGACTCAGCACCATGCCGATAAATAAGCCAGATAGCACAATGATGATCAGAGACTGAACACCGACACTGTATAGCTGCTTTATCAATAAGGGCAGATTCTTAACTGGCTGAGGTCGGCTGACGATAGCGCCAAACAACATCAAGCTCGCGCGGCCAAATGATTCACAGATAGCCATGCTTCTTTGACCTACAGAAGCAACGAAATTAACAAAACCTGCCATTATGAGAAAAGCTCCTTGGCTAAAGGCTGAGATGGGTAGCTAAATGGCACTGGGCCGTCCGCTTCCCCTTTAAGAAATTGTTGTACTTGAGGATCTGGGTTGTCACGCAGTTCCTCTGGGGTGCCGCAAGCGACAACTTTGCCATTCGCCAGGATGTAGCACCAATCGGCAATGCTCATCACTTCAGGCACATCATGAGAAACCACAATAGAGGTGACACCTAACGCTTGGTTTAGATTGCGTATTAGCTCCACCAGCACTCCCATAGTAATGGGGTCTTGGCCAACAAAAGGCTCATCAAACATAATTAGGTCAGGGTCAAGGGCGATCGCTCTTGCCAGCGCCGCACGCCTTGCCATACCGCCAGACAATTCACTTGGCATCAGCTCAGCGGCGCCACGTAGACCAACAGCCTCAAGTTTAAGTAGCACTAAGGTTCGGATTAAGGATTCTTCAAGTTGCGTGTGCTCACGCAGAGGGAAAGCAACGTTATCAAACACATTAAGATCCGTGAACAGCGCGCCTGACTGGAATAGCATGCTCATTTTTTTGCGCTCTTGATAGAGCTTGGAGCGACTCAAGGTAGGGATATTGTGGCCATCGAACCAAATCTCACCCGACTCAGGGTAAATCTGGCCACCGATAAGACGTAGCAAGGTTGTTTTACCTATCCCTGACGGACCCATAATGGCCGTCACCTTGCCTTTAGGTACGTGTAAGTTCACATCATCAAAGATCTTACGCTCGCCACGAGAGAAGGTTAGCTGTTTTACGGTTACTAAATCTTCGAATTCCATGTTCAACTCTACGTCACTCCTTTAAGAATGGGCAATCATAAGCACATTCATACATAATTTAAAGCACTGTTCGATTAAATGTGAGTGAGTTTAATATTAGTAACAGTGATAGCTGCTCACACATAAACTCTTCTAATCCTAGTTATAGTTAACAATTAATTTGAAGGTAGCGCTTCCCTTTTATAAACCAAACCGTCAAAATTAACGGTTAAATTCTCTCGTTGTATATTGATTAGGAATCATCATGTTCGAAGCCGTTGCGTTTCTCATTATTGGATTAGTTTTTTTGGTTTGGAGTGCAGATAAATTGGTGTTTGGCGCTGCTGCTCTAGCCCGAAATGTAGGTATTTCACCGCTAGTCATCGGTATGACAATTCTTGCAATGGGTTCTTCTGCTCCAGAAATGATGGTTTCAGCTACCGCAGCCTTAGACGGCAAAACGGATACCGCAGTCGGCAACGTGTTAGGTTCAAACATCGCCAACATTGCTCTAATTCTTGGTATCACCGCGATGATAAAGCCATTATCGATTAGCTCGGCAGTACTGCGTCGTGAGCTACCACTGATGATTGGTGTGACGATTCTTGCTGGGGTGCTACTTTGGGACAGCCACTTAGGTTTCTACGAAGGTGTGCTGCTGTTTGTCCTATTTGCTGCCTTTATTCTTGCCATGCTTCGCATTAGCCGCAACGAGAAGAAAAACGGCGATGTATTAATTGAAGAACAAGAGTCCGAAGTGCCAGAAGGCGTGAGCAACGGCAAAGCCGCAATGTGGGTGGTGATTGGTCTTATCGTCCTGCCTTTAGCCGCTGACGTTCTGGTCGATAACGCAGTAATCATCGCTCAGCACTTCGGTATGAGCGATCTGGTGATTGGCTTAACCATTATCGCCGTAGGTACTAGCCTGCCTGAACTTGCAGCGTCACTAGCCGGTGTGATGAAAGGCGAAGACGATATGGCGGTAGGTAACATTATCGGCTCCAACGTATTCAACATTCTCGCGGTAATGGGTATCCCTGGCATTCTTAACCCATCAATCCTAAGCGAATACGCAATGGGACGTGATTTCTGGGTTATGTTAGGCGTGTCGTTACTGCTGGTTGCGATGGCACTAGGCAAATCACGTAGCATTAACCGTTACGAAGGCGCCGCCCTATTCTGCTGTTTTATCGGCTACCAAGCTTACCTAATCATGAACATGACCGCTTAAGATTCTCGGGAGTTCTCTATGTTTGATTATCGTTCTGCCGCATTAGAAGTTCTAGAAACAGAAATTGAGGCTTTAGAGCAGTTAGACCAATACCTAAACCAAGACTTTGTTAAAGCATGTGAGTCAATCATTGCCAATAAAGATGGCAAAGTTGTGGTGATGGGAATGGGTAAATCGGGCCATATCGGCAATAAGATTGCAGCAACCTTGGCCAGTACGGGCACTTCATCGTTTTTCGTTCATCCAGGTGAGGCCGCACATGGCGATCTCGGCATGATTGAACCTGGAGATATTGTTCTCGCCATTTCTAACTCTGGCGAGTCAGGAGAAATCTTAGCTCTGTTCCCAGTATTGAAACGCCTCAATATCAAGATCATCAGCATGACAGGTAAACCAAATTCAAACATGGCGAAACTGTCAGATATACATCTGCAAATTACCGTGCCGAAAGAGGCCTGCCCGATTCAGTTAGCACCGACTTCTAGCACAACCGCAACACTGGTAATGGGTGATGCTCTGGCTATGGCACTAATGCAAGCGCGCGGTTTTACCTCTGAAGATTTTGCCCTATCGCATCCAGGTGGCGCATTAGGGCGTAAACTGCTGCTGAAACTTGCTGACATCATGCACACCGGCAGTGCACTGCCATTAGTGACACCAACAACTGTGGTGCGTGACGCCTTACTTGAAATCAGTCAAAAAGGGCTTGGCATGACTGCCGTTGTCGATGACCACCAGCAACTGGTTGGTATCTTCACTGATGGTGATTTAAGGCGTATCCTTGACAAGAGAATCGATATTCATAGCGCACTGATTGGCGATGTGATGACAGTGAATCCAACGGTTGCTGAGCCAAAGATGCTCGCAGCTGAAGGCCTTAATTTAATGCAAGACAAAAGCATCAATGGCCTAATTCTATGTGAACAAGGCAAAGTGGTTGGTGCGCTGAACATGCATGACTTATTAAAAGCTGGAGTGATGTAATGCCAGAAATGATTGAAACGCTGTATCAACCAGTGGAACCTTCTACCCTCGCGATTGCCAAACAGATTAAACTGCTTATTTGCGATGTTGATGGCGTTTTCTCTGACGGCCTAATCTACATGGGTAACCAAGGTGAAGAGCTGAAAACTTTCCACACCCGTGATGGTTATGGTGTTAAGTCACTAATGAATGCTGGTATTGAGATTGCTATTATCACTGGTCGTCGTTCGCAAATTGTTGAGAATCGCATGAAAGCACTTGGCATTTCGCTGATCTACCAAGGCCAAGACGATAAAATCAAAGCGTACCAAGACATCTGTAGCAAATTAAATATTGCTCCTGAGCAAACAGGCTACATTGGCGATGATCTGATCGATTGGCCAGTAATGGAGAAAGTGGCACTAAAAGTCTGCGTTGCAGATGGTCACCCTCTCCTCGCTAAAAGAGCAAATTACGTCACTTCAATTCGAGGTGGCCACGGAGCAGTTAGGGAAGTCTGCGACCTTATTCTTCAAGCACGAAACGAACTCGACGTTCATAAAGGTTTAAGCATATGAGTCTTTCTCGTATTGGCTATATCATCGTGAGTTTCATAATATGCTGGTCTGCTTACTATCTTTTAGACAAGCAGCAGAGTTATGATATTCAGGTTGAACCAGATACAGAACTCCCAATGTTTAGTGGCGAAGGGCTTGAGAACACCTCTTACACTGAAGACGGTATTCGTAGCTACGTCATTACGTCAGTCACGCTCGACCACTACGCAAAGAGCGGTGACACCATATTCCAACAGCCGGTCCTTAAAGTGTATAAGGAAGGCACAACCCAAGAGTGGGAAATCACAGCAGTTCGCGGCGTATTAACCCAAGAGCATGTTTTGACCCTATATGAGGATGTCCTTGCAACAAACTTATTACGCGACTCTGGGTTTGACACTATGTCAACTGAGGTGATGAACATCCAGTTGGACAGCAGAGATTTTTGGGCAGATAACCAAGTAACCTTGGTTGGCCCACAATTTGAAACGGTAGGGCAAGCGATGAACGGTAACTTTGCCGATAATCACGCCACCCTATACAAACATGTACAAGGTAGATATGAAACTCTCACACCTTAGTCTGATTTCTTGTTTATTTATCTCTAGCCAAGCGCTAGCGCTATCAACAGACCAGGATCAACCTGTCTATATTGACTCTGATAGCCAGCAGCTAGATATGCAAAGCAATAAAGTGACCTTTCTTGGTGACGTTAAGCTTAAGCAAGGCAGTATCAATATTAACGCAGACAAAGTCATCGTAACTCGCGATCCAAAAGATGGATCTATCCAAGAAATTGAAGGTTATGGTGATTTGGCAACGTTTTCTCAGCTAACGGATGATGGTAAAACTCTTTACGGTGAAGCGAAAGAGCTTTACTACGTGATGGCTGACGATCAGTTAACGATGATCGACAAAGCTATGCTGTCGCAAGACGACAGTGTGATCCGCGGTACCAAAATTCGCTACAAGATTTCATCTCAAAAGCTGATTGCTGACGGTAAAGAGAAAGGCGATCGCGTTTCTACCGTTCTTCAGCCACAAGCAGTACAAGAATAATTATGGCCATACTCAAAGCTGAGCATTTAGCGAAAACCTATGGTAATCGCACTGTGGTTACCGATGTAAGCCTTCAGGTAGAATCTGGGCAGATCGTTGGACTCCTTGGTCCTAACGGTGCGGGTAAGACGACTTCTTTCTATATGATTGTCGGCCTTGTCGCTCGTGATCAAGGTGCCATTACCATTGACGATAAAGATATCAGCATCTTACCTATGCACAGCCGCTCTCGTATGGGTATTGGCTACCTGCCTCAAGAAGCGTCGATCTTCCGTAAGCTATCGGTTGAAGACAACATCATGGCAGTGCTAGAAACACGCGAAGAAATGACCCGTGAAGAGCGCCAAGATAAGCTGGAAGATTTGTTGGAAGAATTCCACATTCAGCACATTCGCGCTAGTGCGGGTATGGCATTATCTGGTGGTGAAAGGCGTCGTGTTGAAATTGCTCGCGCACTAGCAGCGAATCCACAGTTCATCCTCCTCGATGAACCATTTGCTGGCGTTGACCCAATTTCGGTTATCGATATCAAGAAGATCATCGAACATTTAAGAGACCGAGGCCTGGGCGTTCTTATCACTGATCACAACGTTCGCGAAACACTCGATGTGTGTGAAAAAGCTTACATCGTGAGCCAAGGACACCTGATTGCAGAAGGTACACCAGACCAAGTACTAAATAACGAGCAAGTAAAACAAGTTTATCTAGGCGAACAATTCCGTCTATGATTAAAGGGAAGAACGGTAAGATTCTCCAGCATTAAGGCAAACAATACTGAATGAAACCCTCATTACAACTCAAGCTAGGACAGCAGTTAGCGATGACTCCTCAATTGCAGCAAGCGATTCGTTTGTTGCAACTGTCAACGCTAGATCTTCAACAAGAAATTCAAGAAGCTTTGGATTCAAATCCTCTATTAGAGGTTGAAGAAACCAGTGATGAGCCCTCTTCAGAAGACAGCAGCCACAATGAGGAAAAAGAACCAACCGTTGAAGTTGCTGAACCTGAGGTAAAAGACAGCTCAGAACTGATTGAAAAATCAGAAATCAGTAACGACTTAGAGATCGACACTACTTGGGATGATGTATACAGCGCCAATACAGGCAGTACCGGCATTGCCCTCGATGATGACATACCCGTTTATCAAGGTGAAACGACTCAATCTCTGTATGATTACCTTATCTGGCAGCTCGATCTGACCCCATTCAGTGAGACAGATCGAACCATTGCACTGACTCTGATTGATGCGATCGATGACTACGGTTACCTAACCATTTCAACGCAAGATATCCTTGAAAGCTTTGATAACGAAGAGATTGAGATCGAAGAAATCGAAGCGGTTCGTAAACGTATTCAGCAGTTTGACCCACTTGGTGTGGCATCCATCAACTTGCAAGATTGCTTGTTGCTACAGCTTGCCACCTACCCTGAAGATACGCCTTGGCTAGTAGAGGCCAAGTTAGTACTTACCAACCATATTGACCAACTTGGTAATCGCGACTACAAACTGATTATCAAGGAAACTAAGCTCAAAGAAGCTGAGTTACGCGAAGTTCTAAAACTGATTCAGCAACTTGACCCTAGACCAGGAAGCCGCATTGCTTCAGAGCATGCAGAGTATGTTATTCCTGATGTGTCAGTGTTTAAAGATCACGGTAAATGGGTCGTTACGATTAACCCAGACTCCATTCCAAGACTTAAAGTGAACCAGCAGTATGCCGCACTAGGTAAAGGCAGTAGTCCAGACAGCCAGTACATCCGCAGCAATTTGCAAGAAGCAAAATGGTTAATTAAGAGCCTGGAAAGTAGAAACGAGACACTGCTCAAAGTTGCAAAGTGTATTGTTGAACATCAGCGTGATTTCTTTGAGTATGGTGAAGAAGCGATGAAGCCTATGGTGCTCAATGACGTTGCATTAGCCGTCGATATGCATGAGTCAACCATATCAAGGGTTACCACTCAGAAGTATATGCATACTCCACGTGGTATTTTTGAACTGAAGTACTTCTTTTCTAGCCACGTCAGTACTGACAATGGCGGGGAGTGCTCATCTACTGCAATTCGCGCACTGATTAAGAAGCTCGTCGCCGCAGAGAATAGCGCTAAGCCTCTGAGTGATAGCAAAATTGCAGCTCTACTTGCTGACCAAGGAATTCAGGTCGCTAGAAGAACAATAGCGAAGTACCGTGAATCATTAGGTATCGCTCCTTCAAGTCAGCGCAAACGCCTGCTTTAGGCCAACAACCGAGAAGGAAAGTCTATGCTAATTAATCTTACTGGCCATCACGTTGATCTAACCGATTCAATGCAAGACTACGTAAACGATAAGTTTCAAAAGCTTGAGCGATTTTTCGATCATATCAACAGTATCCATGTGGTATTAAAAGTTGAAAAACTTAACCAAATCGCAGAAGCTACCCTTCATGTAAACCAAGCTGAGATTCATGCGTCATCTGATGATGAAAGTATGTATGCAGCAATAGATTCCCTCGTCGACAAACTTGTTCGACAGCTCAATAAGCACAAAGAAAAGCTAAACGCCCACTAACACCATGCAACTAAGCGAAATCCTCACATTGGACTGCACTAAAAGTGCAGTCCAATGTACTAGTAAAAAGAGAGCCCTTGAAATGATCAGTGAACTAGTTGCTGAGCAAACTGGGCAGAATTCTACCGAACTGTTTGAGTGTATGATCAGTCGTGAAAAAATGGGCAGTACTGGCATTGGAAATGGGATTGCCATTCCCCATGCTCGTATGCACTCAAGTGACAAAGCAGTCGCTGTTTTGCTGCAATGCGAATCTCCTGTAGAGTTTGATGCTATCGATAACCGTCCTGTTGACCTACTTTTTGCTTTGCTAGTGCCTGATACGCAATGCAAAGAACACTTAAAAACTCTTTCGAGTATGGCAGAACGTCTTAACAATAAGCAGATCTTAAAACAATTGCGTAAAGCTCAGTCCGATCAAGAACTTTACGACATCATGGTTAGCCAATAATGCGCCTTATCGTAGTAAGTGGTTACTCAGGAGCAGGAAAAAGCGTCGCGCTGCGAGTGCTCGAAGACTTGGGTTACTACTGTGTCGATAATCTTCCTGTCGATATGCTTGAGGCCTTCGTCCAGTCGGTGCAATCCAGTAAGCAGAATGTCGCGGTAAGCATCGATATTCGTAACCTGCCAGCCGAGCCGAACTTAGTTGAAGATGTTCTCACCAAACTGAAACAGGGCTCTGATGTCAGCGCGCTGTTTTTAGACGCTAACAAAGAGACACTGCTAAAACGCTATAGCGAAACGCGCCGTATTCACCCACTGACACTCAGTCTTGAAAATACCTCTCTTGAACAAGCGATTGAAAAAGAGCGATGTATCCTTTCACCTCTTAAAGAAAATGCGGACTTGGTGATTGATAGTAGCCACCAATCGCTGCATGACCTAAGTGAAACGGTTCGCATGCGTATCGAAGGCCGAGAGCGTAAAGATCTGGTGATGGTATTCCAATCATTTGGTTTTAAATATGGCTTGCCGAGTGATGCCGATTACGTCTTTGACGTGCGCTTTTTACCCAACCCTCACTGGGAACCTGATTTACGTCCACTGACTGGGCTCGATGCTCCGATCAAATCCTTCTTGGAAAGTCACCAAGAAGTGATGGACCTAAAACAGCAAATTCAAAAATTCATTGAAAATTGGTTACCGTTACTTGAGAAAAACAACCGCAGCTACCTGACTGTAGCGATTGGCTGTACAGGTGGAAAGCACCGCTCAGTTTATCTCACTCAGCAAATTGGCGAGTACTTTGCACAGATGGGTCACCAAGTACAAATTCGCCACGCATCATTAGAGAAAAATCATAAGGAATAGTTTATGCAGCAGCAAAGTCGTACAGTTCTAATCCAAAACCGTTTAGGGCTTCATGCTCGTGCTGCTGTAAAACTTGTTGAATTAGCTCAATCATTCGATGCAATCCTCACCATTCAGAATCACGAAGGTAAAGAAGCAACCGCCGACAGTGTCATGGGTTTATTAATGCTTGAATCTGCTCAAGGTGAACACGTTACCATCAGCGCTGAAGGCAGTGATGCTCACCCGGCATTAGAAGCAGTTTGCCACCTGATTGAAGATAAATTCGACGAAGATGAGTAAGCGCCTCTTCTCTACTGATAAAATTACCTTCCTTAACATTAACTTATTAAATCCGCTCTAAAATTAAGTTACTATCCATAGCATTGTAAGCTTATAGAGTCAGGGGGAACCAATGGCAGAGCAAATAGAATTCGACCAAGCTCACCAAGCCCTCCAAGAAGTCACAGAAGCATTAGAAAATGGCCGTTTTGTCCATGTCCGTCGCCAATTGCAGGACATGGAGCCAGAAGATATTGCCCACCTGTTAGAAGCCTCACCGCGAAAAAGCCGTGAAGTACTTTGGCAACTTACCGACCCCGAAGATTACGGTGAGATCCTCGACGAATTGAATGAGGATGTGAAAGACGATCTGGTGTCTAAAATGGCACCAGAGATGCTTGCTGAAGCGACAGAAGGCATGGAGACCGATGATGTCGCCTACGTACTGCGTAGTCTGCCTGATGACGTTTCCCGCGAAGTTCTATCGCAGATGGATGCGGCAGAGCGCTTACTGGTCGAAACCGCCCTTTCCTACCCAGAAGATACTGCTGGTAGCTTGATGAACACCGACGTCATCACCATTCGTGGTGATGTCGATGTCGATGTTGTATTGCGTTATTTGCGTATGAAAGGCGAGCTGCCAGAAGCGACAGATGCTTTGTACGTGATTGATGAAGAAAGCCGCTTAATCGGTGAATTACCAATCACAACGCTGATCACGACTCAGCCAGACGTCAAAGTCAGCGATGTCATGGAAGATGCAGATGAAGCGATCGACGTGACAATGAGTGATTCTGATATCGCTAGCCTGTTTGAGCGCCGTAACTGGGTTTCTGCACCTGTTATTGATGAGAACCAGCATCTTGTTGGTCGTATCACCATCGATGACGTGGTTGATGTAATCCGTGAAGATGCCGAGCACTCGATGATGAGTATGGCGGGTATGGATGATGACGAAGATACCTTCGCACCTGTGGTGAAATCTGCACGTAAACGTAGTGTCTGGTTAGGCGCTAACGTACTTGCAGCATTGGCGGCGGCTTCTGTATCCAATATGTTCGAAGCCACCTTAGATCAAATGGCAGCAATCGCTGTATTGATGACGATAGTCCCTTCCATGGGTGGTGTTGCAGGTAACCAAACCGTTGCACTTGTGATTCGCGGTTTAGCACTAGGTCATATCGGTGACTCCAACAAGCGCGAACTACTGATGAAAGAAGCAGCCATCGGCTTACTCAACGGCATCATGTGGGCCTTGATCATTGGCGGTATTGTTGTGGCTTGGAAAGGAAATTGGATGCTAGGTGGGATTATCTCCGCAGCCATGCTAACCAACCTACTCGTCGCGGGCATCGCTGGGGTAACCATCCCGATTCTGTTAAAGAAGATGAATATCGATCCTGCCCTTGCTGGCGGTATGGCGCTAACCACAGTGACCGATGTGATTGGTCTATCGGTGTTCTTAGGTTTAGCAACCATTCTAATCTAACGCTAGTTAGCTGATACAAAAAAGCGCAGTCGTAATAACTGCGCTTTTATTTTATCCATAAGCTAGTAACTAGCCGTTAATGTTTGGCCCTAACCACTTCTCAGCCTCAAGCATATCCCAACCTTTACGATCAGCGTAACTCTCAACTTGATCCTGTTGGATCTGAGCGATCGCAAAGTAACGTGAATCAGGGTGTGAGAAGTACCAACCCGATACAGACGCACCTGGATACATTGCATAGCTCGACGTGAGTGTCATCCCAATCGTCTCTTCAACCTTCATCAGCTCCCACAAAGGACCTTTCTCTGTGTGCTCTGGGCAAGCAGGGTAACCCGGAGCTGGGCGAATACCTTGGTATTTTTCTCGAATCAGCTCTTCATTCGACAAGTTCTCATCAGCAGCATAGCCCCAGATTTCTTTACGCACACGCTCATGTAAACATTCAGCAAATGCTTCCGCTAGTCGGTCAGCAACCGCCTGAATCATAATCGCGTTATAGTCATCACCTTGGGCTTTGTACTCATCGGCCAATTCACGTTCATTGATACCACCAGTGACGGCAAAGGCACCAATCCAATCCTTCTTACCTGACTCTTTCGGCGCAATGTAATCAGACAGACAGTAGTTGAACCCTTTCGGCTTTTCCGTTTGCTGACGCAGATTGCACAATACTTTAGCTACTTCAGTGCGTGACTCATCGGTGTAGACTTCAATATCATCACCAACACTTGCAGCTGGGAATAATGCACACATACCACGCGCTTGCATTAAGCCTTCTTTCTCAACTCGGTCTAGCAACTCATTGGCATCTTTAAACAAGCGCTGAGCTTCTTCACCCACTTCCTCATGTTCAAAGATCTTTGGATATTTACCCACCAGCGACCAAGTCATAAAGAATGGCGTCCAATCGATGTAGTTGCGCAGTGTCGCGATATCAAAATCATCAAATACATGTACGCCCGGCTTAAGTGGAACTGGTGGAGTATAGTTACCCCAATCAATATCAACCTTGTTGGCACGAGCTTGCTCTAATGTCACCGGCTTGGTACGCGGCTTCTTGCGGTTATGCTGATCACGAACGCGTTCATAGTCTGCATCGAGCTTCTCGACAAATGCAGGGCGCCGCTCGTCAGATAACAACGAAGTACACACGCCTACCGCTCGCGAAGCATTGTTTACATACACAACGGGTTTACTGTAATTCTGCTCAATTTTTACCGCAGTATGCGCTTTCGATGTTGTTGCACCACCAATCAGCAGTGGCAGATCAAACTCAAGGCGCTCCATCTCTTTAGCAACATGTACCATTTCATCCAGTGATGGGGTAATTAAGCCAGACAGACCAATGATGTCGACGTTCTCTTCTTTGGCAACTTTCAGGATCTTCTCACATGGCACCATTACGCCAAGATCGATGATCTCGTAGTTGTTACATTGCAGAACAACACCAACGATATTTTTACCAATATCGTGCACATCACCTTTCACTGTCGCCAACAAGATTTTTCCGTTTGAAGATCCGGCTTGCTTCTCTTTGTTGATATAAGGTTCTAGGTGAGCAACCGCCTGCTTCATTACGCGCGCAGATTTCACAACCTGTGGTAAGAACATCTTACCTTCACCAAACAGATCACCAACAACGTTCATGCCATCCATTAGAGGCCCTTCAATCACCTCTAGTGGCTTAGATGCATTAACACGAGCCTCTTCCGTATCATCAACTATGAACTCGGTGATACCTTTCACCAATGCATGTTCAAGGCGCTTCTCTACTGGCCATGTACGCCACTCAAGTGCAGAAGCATCCTCTTCTTTACCGACACCTTTACCTGCATATTCCGCAGCGATATCAAGCAGTCGCTCAGTCGCATCATCACGACGGTTAAGAACCACGTCTTCTACCGCTTCACGTAGCTTATCTGGCACGTTGTCGTAAATTTCAAGCTGACCTGCGTTAACGATACCCATGTCCATACCGTTCTTGAAACAGTGGTATAAGAACACCGCATGAATCGCTTCACGAACGTAGTTATTGCCTCGGAATGAGAACGAAACGTTCGAGACACCACCTGAAATCATCGCATATGGTAAATCGCGTTTGATATCAGCAACCGCTTCAATGAAATCAACAGCGTAGTTGTTGTGTTCTTCAATACCCGTCGCGACGGCAAAGATATTCGGGTCAAAGATAATATCTTCAGGTGGGAAGCCCACTTCATCAACTAAGATTCGATAAGCCTTGGTACAGATTTCTAACTTACGCTCACGCGTTTCAGCCTGACCGACTTCGTCAAATGCCATTACGATAACCGCGGCACCATAACGGCGGATCAGTTTCGCTTGTTCGACAAACTTCTCGTTCCCCTCTTTTAACGAGATAGAGTTAACGATGCCTTTGCCTTGAATACATTTGAGGCCAGCTTCGATAACTTCCCACTTAGAAGAGTCGACCATGATTGGAACTTTCGAAATCTCTGGCTCTGACGCACATAGATTGAGGAAGCGCACCATACAGGCTTCCGCATCAAGCATGCCTTCATCCATGTTGATATCGATGATCTGAGCACCGTTTTCAACTTGCTGACGAGCAACTTCTAGCGCTTCATCATAAAGCTCTTCTTTAATCAGACGCTTAAAGCGAGCAGAACCCGTCACATTGGTACGCTCACCAACGTTAATAAATAGCGTTTCTTTTTCGATGGCCAGTGGCTCTAAACCGGATAAGCGACAGGCTGTCACTAGGTTAGGCAATGGTCTAGGAGTGACCTCAGCCACAGCTTGGGCCATTTGGCGAATATGCTCTGGGGTAGTACCACAACAACCACCAATAAGGTTTAAGAAGCCGCTTTGTGCCCACTCTTTAACGTGAATAGCCATATCTTCAGGAGACAAGTCATATTCACCAAATGCATTCGGTAAACCAGCATTAGGGTGCGCTGAGACAAACGACTCGGAAATACGGGATAGTTCTTCGACATAAGGACGAAGCTCATCTGGGCCAAGAGCACAGTTAAGGCCAAATGAAATTGGCTGTACGTGACGAAGAGAGTTATAGAAAGCCTCTGTCGTTTGACCTGATAGTGTACGACCCGATGCGTCGGTAATCGTACCGGAAATCATTACCGGAAGAGCAATACCTAACTCTTCGAATACCGAGTCAACAGCAAAGGCACATGCCTTAGCGTTAAGCGTATCGAAGATAGTTTCGATTAGGATAAGGTCTGAGCCACCTTTGATCAGTGCTCGGGTTGACTCAGAATAAGCCGTCACAAGCTCATCAAAGCTGACGTTACGATAGCCAGGATCGTTTACATCAGGCGAGATAGAACAAGTGCGGTTAGTAGGGCCAAGCACGCCAGCAACGTAACGAGGCTTAGCTGGTGTTTTCGCCGTCCACTCATCAGCAGCTTCACGAGCTAACTTAGCTGCTGCAAAGTTAATCTCTTCACTGAGGCTTTCCATGTCATAGTCAGCCATCGCGATAGTGGTCGCGTTAAATGTGTTGGTTTCAAGAATATCTGCGCCAGCTTCTAGATATTCATGGTGGATATCTTTAATCAGCTTTGGTTGAGACAGTACTAAAAGGTCATTGTTACCTTTCAAATCGCAATGCCAATCAGCAAAGCGCTCACCACGATAATCATGCTCTTCAAGCTTATAGTCTTGGATCATGGTGCCCATACCACCGTCGATCAAAAGAATACGTTGCTTTAATTGAGCTTCAATCTGTTGCCTTACATTACTTCCCACAGTACAGCCTCATTCCTTTAGTTATCATTCCATCCTATCACACATTAAAAAGGAGTCTAGACGTCTAAATAAGGAAATTGATGACTTTAAACTGACAAATAATGTTTGCTATTTAAGCGAACTAGGCAGAAAATTCCTATTCACATTTTGTTACATGGTAAGAGTCTAATGTCAGTCTATTACACGCTTTGCTTTCTATCTGCAGCGGCAATGTTGATTGCGTTTGTAAACAGTAAGATAGGTAAGATGCAAACCACCATTGCAATTACCGCTGGGTCGATGATGCTTTCCCTACTGATTCTAATTGCAGGCCAGAATGATTGGTTTCAATTAACAGAGATAGCTTCCAACACAGTTGCAAGCATCAATTTCGAAGACTTTTTGCTCAAAGGTATTTTAGGCTTCTTACTATTTGCCGGTGGTTTAGGCATTAAACTGCCAAACTTAAAAGATCAAAAATGGGAAATCACTGTTTTGGCATTAGCTGCGACGCTGTTTTCTACATTCTTTATTGGCTTCGTGCTCTACGGGTTCTGCCAACTTATCGGCATCCAATTTGACTTAGTTTACTGCTTGCTGTTTGGTGCGCTTATTTCACCAACTGACCCAATTGCAGTTCTCGCCATTGTTAAAAAGCTCGATGCACCTAAACGCATCTCTACCCAGATTGAAGGCGAGTCGTTATTCAATGATGGCTTTGGCTTAGTTATTTTCGTCACTCTGTTCACTATCGCATTTGGCACCGAGGCTCCAACAATGGGTAGTGTTACCATGCTGTTCGCCCAAGAAGCCCTTGGTGGTATCGCCTATGGCTTTGTATTAGGTCTTGTATTCCACTATTTAATCAGTGCCACCGATGACCATTCCATGGAGCTACTACTGACGATTGGTATTCCTACAGCAGGTTATGCATTTGCAGAAGTGTTACACGTATCGGGACCGCTAGCTATGGTGGTATCAGGCATCATGATCGGTAACTGGACTCGCTTCATAGGTTTCTCTAAAGAGAGTGAAGACCACCTCGATCACTTCTGGGAGCTCGTTGATGAATTCCTTAATGGCGTATTATTCCTGCTAATCGGTATGTCGATGCTATTGTTCGAATTCCACAAAGAAGACTGGATTTTGATGGCATTCTCTATTCCACTAGCACTCGCATCCCGCTATCTCAGCGTATTCTTATCCTACATAGGATTTAAGCGCTACCGCAAATATAACCCCTGGTCAGTTAATATCTTAACTTGGGGTGGACTGCGTGGCGGTCTTGCATTAGCAATGGCGCTCTCAATTCCATCAGGTATTTGGGTCATTCAGGATAAGCTCATCGACGTAAAAGAGATCATCTTGGTTATGACTTACTCCGTGGTCGTGTTCTCCATCCTCGTTCAAGGCTCAACCATTACCCCAATGATCGAAAAAGCCAAGTTAGCACAAAAAGAGATGGACTCAGAAAATAGCACTGCTGAGCAAGAGTCATAACTCTCAATACAATGTAAAAAGGTAGCCTAAGTGGGCTACCTTTTTTATATCGTAATAACACTAAAACCGCTTAGTTTGTCATTACTTTTGTACTACTTCGACTTTAGCTACTTGCTTTGTATTCGCCTTTCTCACTTTCAGGATAACAAAGCTGATTATCGCTAGGCATAGGGTGATAACAGGCGCCGCCATAAGCCCTGCGGTAATATATTTGCTCATGGTTTCAGGTAATAAAGGCAGTAGCATGCCAAACGAACATAGCAACAATGTCCATAGAATCGCACTTAGCCAAGAAAAGTAATGGAACTTATTCACTTTGCTCGCGCGCATCCCCATCATCAGAGGCAGCAGCGAACGAACAACAGGAATAAAACGCGCGCTAAAGAGGGCCACTAAGCCATGCCTCCCAAGAAGAGTATCCACTTGTGCCATTCGATTTGCTGGAACGGCTTTTACCCAGCCTTGAACTCTAGGTAGGCGATTCAACCACGTTCCTTGCAAATAGCTGGCCCAACTACCTAGGGCTGCACATACACAGATCAGGAGTAATATGGCGATAGGGTCAAGTATTCCAACCGCAGCCAATGTACCGGATAGAACAACAACACTATCACAAGGGAATGGAGCAGCAGGTATAAAGCCACTTTCGAGGAATATCAGTACAGCAACAATGCTATAGATTAGCGCTGCACTTCCGGGGCTCTGTAAAATCGAAAAATCTTGGTTCCATAAAGCGAAAAGCACCGAGAGCATAGAGTCCAACATACGCCTATCCTTATCATCTTGGTCGTCAGCATGCCCTTGTTGTAGCTTCGTTGATTAGGAACTACAAATTCAATACGCTATCGTCAAGATTGATAAAAATGAAATGCTCTCAATGAACTGAAAGATAAAAGTATTCTCTACGTCTACTAGCGCCCTACTTACTTGCGAACAATGCAATTTCGACCTTGATGTTTGGCCTCGTAAAGATAACTGTCAACACGAGCCAACACTTCATCAAAAGGGACTGAGAGTTGAGTATAGGGTAAAGTCGTCATTCCTAAACTAACGGTGATTTTTAACGCCTGAATATCATAGTAGATTTCCATCGCTTCCACTTCTTGGCGTAAACGTTCAGCGATTTCGAAGCCTAATGTACTATCAGTATTAGGCAGGACCAAGCCAAACTCTTCTCCACCTAGGCGTCCAACTACATCCATATTTCGGGTTGATTGCTGGATATGCTTCACTAGTGCAATGAGGACTTCATCACCTGCCGCATGTCCATACTGATCATTGACCTGCTTAAAGTGATCGATATCGAGCAAAATAACCGTAAGAGGTGCTCTCCACCTTGCGCAAGTACTTATCGCACGCTCTGTTTGTTCGTAAAAACTGCGACGATTAAACGCGCCTGTCAGAGCATCAGTTGCAGCTAACTCGCGAAGTTTATGCTCTAAGTTTTTACGTTCTTCAATATCTGTAATCGACATAATAACTAAGGGCTGATCATCAAAAGATAGTAGACTAAATGCGAATTCTACCTGCCTGAATCGCCCGTCAGGAAGTAACAACATCAAATCACATGACGCTGTTGCACTGCCCTCGATTTGTGTCGTAGTTTGGCATAGCCGAGATCTAAATAATTCATGACTCTGGGAAGCAATGAACTCACTCGGATGACGATTGACAACTTCAGACTTGGAACGATTCAGCAACTGACAGCTAAACTCGTTAACCATAATAATATTGAGTTGAGGATTACAGATGATGATCCCAATAGGCGCTGCATTGACTAGCCCTTGTAACTGCTTGGCAGTGCGCTTTGAATTTTCTAACCGCTGAGATTGCAGCTCTTCTAGTTTTTTACGTAGGTATATATCCCTAAAAACCAACAACCAGCTATTGGTGGTGATGTTCGTCAAACGAACACGCATAATATAATCTGTTCCTGAACAATTGATGTTGAGATCAGCGCTTTTATTGCCACTATGCTGGTAGTCATTGATAAATGACTGCAATTCTGGGGAATTTCGTACGATCTCCAACTCAAATATCTTTGAGAAGTTTGATGCTGAAGTCAGCAGTGGTGGCTCAAAGTTGCCACTTCTAATATCTTTGACATTACCTTGTGTATCAACCCATAAACTCATATCCGGCAATGAGTCTAGAATAAGATTGAGCGTTTGATTTCTCTGAGTTAACTCATTACAACTTATATCTAACGAGCGTTCTGTTATCATCAGTTGTTCATCAAAGTTCTGGTAACCTTCATTAACTAACTCAATGAGCTTTTCGAATTCTGGGTTATTGGGAATTCCTTCCGGATATATTCGCCTTAACTGTCTTTGAAGTAACCTATGCATACTACTTTTCCGAGAATGCAGTGATAGTCATGGTCTGATTATGCAATTCCGAATTATGACGATTATCTAAAGGCGCAATTTCTCCATAAGAGTAGAAGCCACATAGTATGGTCTCATCTCCTAACTCCTCGCGCACCGCGTCTACTTCATCATCGGCTAGTTGCTTCAACAACAATTTACGTCCGACGCAACTAATCAGAATAGCGACTTGAGGTGATTTCTCGATATAGTCACGACAAACTTTTGCCGCCTCTTGAGCACCATCAATCAGGGAGTTTACGTTAGCTCGCATCAATTTGGCTGAAACACCTGGAGGAATATTACCGGCAAAAGTGATTGTTCCTAATTCGTCATCCGTTGCTAGTAAAGTTCTCACCAACTTAGTCCCTTTTTCTGGGTCTGATATCTCAAGAGGAAACCTTAATCCACTAGAAGGAAGCTCCTTGGTAAGCTCGCCCAAATAACTGTGATAAATTTCTAACGCGTTCTGATCATCCAGCTCATAGAGTACATTACCTTCAGAACGAGTAACTTTACGCTCGACACCGAAGGCGCACCATCCGCCTCTAGAGCCATAACTCACCTGTAGCGCATCACCATATAAACCAATGGCAACCACCAAACCCGACGCCTGCATGTTCTCGGTATATACTTTAGTCTCCATAAAATTAACGCAATCACCCGCTAACCCACCCGTCACTTTAACGTGTTGAGGCAATACACTTCGAAGACCTTCGACAAGGTAAGTACCATCTACCTGAAGTCCATCACTTAGCACAAAAACGTGTTTAAGATCAGGCTGTAGTAAGTCTGTTGCCAGACCACTACCTAGCGCTTTGCAAGCACCTTGGTAATCAGACAAATAACGCACTGATTTACGGATAGCGGTTTTTTCGAACTGAATAAAGGTGATGACCAAAGCATCATTTAAAACGCCTTCATTAGAGATTTCACCCGCTGTTGAACACCCAATAATATGTGATTTAGAAAAGTAATTTTTTAAAGTTTGAGATGCGTCTTTAGTTAATGACCCATAGATCATGAGTAAAGTATTAGAGCTATCCGATATCGAAATTGACGAGAGATCTAATGGTTGTTCACAATCCCAAACTAACTGCTCTGTATTCATATTAGCCTCCCTCTCATAAACTAAAGTTAGTTGTTTTTGCCTAACTTGCCACTCTAGTTTATGAGGTTGAGATTATTTAGATATAAACGAAAAGCCCGTTGCGTTAGCAACGGGCTTCTATAACGGCGAAAGCCTAGTCGTAAGACTAGGCTTTCTAAATGAACGACGGGTAGATAGGGCTTGCAGATAGTAGTGCACACAAATTCCACAGATACGAAAAAGCCCCAGCATTTCTGCTAGGGCTTTGTCTAAATAAGTGGCGGAGCGGACGGGACTCGAACCCGCGACCCCCGGCGTGACAGGCCGGTATTCTAACCAACTGAACTACCGCTCCGCACTGGTTAGACCTAAAGTCTAAATTTAAAGCCTGGCGATGTCCTACTCTCACATGGGGAAACC
>NZ_SATR01000130.1 GCF_004551525.1 Vibrio ouci
TTGCTGCGCCTACGTATGTACACGTTGAACGTACACCACCAAGGATGTCAGAAATTGTATCGTGTACTGTGCCGCGGAATGGTAGAAGAACAGTTTTACCTTCAGCTGCGCGGTACTTAGCTACGCCACCAGAGTGCTTAGCCATAGCAGACTGAGAAGACATTCCATAGAATTTGACATAAATACAAGAAAGTCAATTAAAACAAAACCTTAAACCATTTTAGCTGTACTTATATACAGTTATATTTCCGTTTTATGGTGCATTAAACTGCCTTTTTTCAGCCTGTGTAGTCATTATGTAGTCATTTTTTTACTTGGGTATCAGTGAATAAATAGTCAAAAGTGTGGGGGTCATTTAAGCGTCTTAACAATGCTATTTAGTTTTTCAGGTAGTGACATCTTTTTACATTTTATAGCGAACAATCAGGTTTTCAATAAGTTACCATGATGAAATTATAAAAACACATGCATAATAACTAATAGCTCAGAAAAGGAAGACAATGTTAGTTGCTATAGAAAAACGATCTGAGGTTCAAAAAGTACAAGGTTCGTTCCTAAAACGAATACACGAAGAGCTAGCTCAGTCCGGCCAATACACCGTAGGTTACCAAGGTGGCAGCAGGCAATTAGAGCTTCACCACGACGAAAGCTTGTGGTTTGGACACAGACTGATAGAAGAAGAAGGAAAAATTCCCCGTTACTGGAATATCTTTGGCCATGCGGCGAATTTAGATCTGACTAAGTCAAACAATATAGTTGCTCAGCTCAACTTTCCCCTCAAAGGAAGAACAAAACAGGTACAAGGCATCATAGCTAAGGACGCTCAAGGCCAAGTGTGCCTGCTTCATCGCGGAAAACCTGGCGGTGGTGGCAAAGGACTAACCAGAGATGCTTTCCTCGACTGGACTTCACGTGAGCTAGTACAAGTCCAATTTAGAAGTGGGGAAATTGACGATGCTCTTCTCATTTGCACGCTAGACTCCCCTTCTCTTGCAAGTGATCTACTCAGCTTCATCGATGAGTTCGACACATTAAAGAAGTACCTAAAAAGTGGACAGCAAGACCCTTCAGAATTCCTAACACTTGCTCAGTTAAGAAAACGTGCACGCTTAAACGTAAACGTTAATAAAAAAAACAAAACAACAACCCAGACAATTGAAGTTAGGGAAAGGTGTGAGAACGTGAAGGCAATTGCGCTTAAGCACGCTGATGGGACGTGCCAGTTGTGTGATCGCCCTGCTCCTTTCAAAAAAACGAATGGAACACCATTTTTGGAAGTACACCATATTAAATGGCTTTCGAAAGATGGCCCAGATAGCGAAGAAAACGTTATTGGTTTGTGCCCTAATTGTCACAAAAGAATGCACATCCTCAACGAACAGTCCGACGTAAACAAACTAACCAAACGAGCCTTAGCTTTTGCGAGCAGTCATTAACGTAATCGCCGAGCCACAGCTCGGCGTTATTCATCTGCGTAGCGACCCAATCACATCACCCGATCCATCAAACCGTTATGGTTGCGGCTTAGTGCCATAATATCTTCGACTAGCTTTTCAATCTTCTGATGCTGCATCTTCATCAGGCCTTGAAACGCTTGGTACTCTCGTTCGTCTACCAATGTTAAACCATGTTGTTTAGCTTGTTGCTTAAGTAACTGTAACTCAGGCGCCTGGGTACGCAGTTCATTGGCGAGATCTTGTTTTAGGATTCGTTTGGCCAGTGCATGCTCGAATCCTTGTTCTTGTGACCAGGCATTAGTGCTGAATAGCGAGTTGTAATGGATGTGGATGTTTTGTGTCGTGACGTTCTTCGCTTTAGCGAGTTCGTAGATTAAGTCATTGATGGATAGGTCGCTTGAAAGTGCTGGACTTGATAGCTGTGGTACTTGGTCAATGGTCATGCTTTCAAAAGCGCGGATGACGTTAGGGTGAAATTTAGGGCTAATCCACATTGCGTATGAGTAGACCAGTTCTTTGCAGACCCAAGTACCGGCATTGCGACCGCCACGTTTGGTATTTACAGCAAAGTAAGAATTCTTACTTTGCTCAATTTCATTAATCAATTCTTGAGTTTGCTTGTTCTTAAGAAAATGAATTGGTTTATGGTTTTGTAGTCCACCACTCGCTTTATGCAGGTCATTTAACGAGTACAAGTTATCAAGTAAACGGATGTCTTGGCAAAGGATCGTTAGATTAGGCATGATGACCCCCTTGAGATCTAGTTTTGCTAAATCACCACTCAAAGGTACCAATCTATGGGTGGTGAACTGAACAGGGTTGGTACTACCGCTCTCAAGGACACGGCGCGCCGAAGCGCCCCCGCCCAGCCCACCATAATTTAGATAGTACAATTCCTAAT
>NZ_SATR01000131.1 GCF_004551525.1 Vibrio ouci
TGGGCGTTAGCTATCTTTTCAACTTTGGGCACAAAGTCGAATGTCTTAAGTAAGAATACAAACTTACTTAGTGCTTTTGGTATTCTTAGTATTGTCGTTTTCCATGCGTTAATCTCATTGGAGGCAGTATGAATATTAGGTTTTGTGAAAAGTGCGAGAGAGAAACTGAACATACAGAAGCAATCAAGCAGAAACCCTCAAAATATGGGAAGTCCAAAAAAGAACAGTTCAAAGCGTTTCTAGACGGCTTCTTCAGTGGAGCAGCGGCTTCTTTACCTGGAGAGCATCATTGGAGTTAACCGACAGGTACGTAGTTTGTCTTAAATGTGGCAAACAAACACTAGAAAATCACGGCACAGAATTTCAATAGCGCTCCTCTGTAGACAGAAAGCTAACAATAAATTTAAGAGTGATTCACAACGCTCGGCGCTCTCACTTCAAGCCAGTTTAGTGTTTATGGCACAATGGTTTAGCTAAGGTGTTAGCGTTGTTCACACCTTAATTTGGCGTTATATGAACTAAATGAGAATACCTATGTTGACAGAGAACGACGTAATAAAATTTGTTTGTAAGCAACTAGAAAAAGAAGGGTTTGAAATTTCTCAACAACTGAATACTAGTCAAGTAGGTATAGATATTATTGCTCAGTCTAAGTCAGGGAGTCAGTGTTATGTTGAGGCAAAAGGTGCAACTTCATCCAAATCTTGGTCATCTCGCTTCGATAAAGGTTTCAGCAAGTCTCAAGTAAAAACACATATTGGGGTTGCTTTAGTTGCTGCCTTCAAAGTAAAAGATACATACCCTGAGCACGAATCAATAATAGCTATTCCAAACAATGACTCGCACAGACAAATGGTTCAAAGCATGCGTGGACCTATTAAAGCATCAGGTATAAGAGTGTGGCTAATTTCCAACGATGGTAGAGTTGATAAGTTCATATAACAAAGCGTTTAAGACGGATTCCCAACGCTCGGCATTTTTGGTTTGCTTCATCTTTATTGTTTACGGCACAATACTTTAGGTGTAGTGGTCTGCGTTGCTCACCACTTAACGCGGCGTTATGTTTACTTGTATTTCAAAGGCTTAAAGGTCTTAGGCTCTAGTTCTTTGTCTCTCTGGCAATTCGTCCCTAGTAGACTCAGCAAATCCGCATTGTCGGTATAAGTTCTTGAATCAATCAAGCTGTATAACATGCCAATATTCGTGGGTTGCTTCATTCCCAGGTCGTGGCGGCTGGCTTCTTGTTTGACTGGCTCAAAGTCGCTTTTAGGTTCTTAGCCAATTAGCATTTCGGTTTGGCAGTTGCCTCGGCAATTCAGCATTGTTTTGCGCTTTGGTTGGAAAGACAGGGCGCTTGTTGTTTGTTGGTCGGGTTGCCTCATTGGGCAGGGAAGTGGATTTACTTGTTTTAGGTTGGTCGCCTTTGTCGGTCAAGTTGGTTTCAGCCTTGTGGTTTACTTCAGAAAACTAGTTAGAAATAACAGTTCTTTCTCAAGTAAATCATGTATTTGTGGTAAAACATAACAAGCAATTCAAGAGGGATTCACAACGCTTGGCACTTTTGCTTCTACTTCAAATTTGGTGTTTATGGCACAATGTTTTAGGTTGGGTGGTAGCGTTGTTCACCCCTTAATTGGGCGTTAGGCAAAGGGCAGAAAAGTTCTTTGTTCTAATCTTATTGTTCCCTCTGGCAGTTCGCTTTTCTTAGTCGGCAATTCCGTATTGTCGGCTCAAATCCTTGAATCTCTTGAACCGTAAAACATGCCAAATTTCGTGAGTTGCCTCATTGGGTTTCAGAGTTGGTTGGTGTTGAGCTTCACTGGCTTCAAGTGTGGAAAGGGCAAGTTAGTCGAAGCTTTCGTTATTTCTATCATTTCGCAGCTTTGAGTTTCTCAGGTTCAAAAGCTGCTTTGTCGCTGAAATGCTGTGTTTCGTGAACGTTGAAAGTGAGGCTGTAACATAGTGGCTTTAGTAGTTCTTGAATCACAAAAAGTCAGTGGGTGATTGGTTGCTTATCGTGTTTAAGGTATTCTGTTTTTAAACCAAGTTAGTGAGTGCGTAGGAAAATTTGCCTAACAAACAATTCAAGCTGATTCGCAACGCTCGGCGCTTTCGGTTTCAATTGGTTTAGTGGTTAAGGTGAAGTGTTTAGGTCATGTGGCAGCGTTGCTCACAACTTAATTGGGCGTTATGCGAATAGTAAACTCAAGGAGGAAAGGTGAATAAAATAGAAATTAGAGAAGCTCATGTAGAAGATACGGAAACCATATTGAGATTTATCACTGAGTTGGCTACGTATGAAAAATTAGAAAGTGAAGTTAAGACGAGTATT
>NZ_SATR01000132.1 GCF_004551525.1 Vibrio ouci
CAGAGTCGAGCTATTATCGGGTACTGAGTGAACAAGGACAACTTAACAACCGAGGCCGTCAGAAGAGTAGACAAAAGCAAGCGAAGCCAACGAGTTATACGGCGACAGGCTCGAATCAAGTCTACACATGGGATATCACTTACTTACCGTCAAAAGTTCGAGGTCAGCATTACTATTTGTACGTCATAGAGGATATCTACAGCCGAAAAATCGTGGGTTATGAGGTGTATGAACGTGAGTGCGGTGAGTTAGCGTCACAACTCCTGCAACGAACGTTGATGCGAGAGCAGTGCTTCAATCAACCGCTGGTTCTTCACTCAGATAACGGTGCGCCTATGAAGTCACTGACGTTCAAAGCGAAGATGGATGAGTTAGGCATTACCTCATCGTATAGTCGCCCGAGAGTCAGTGATGATAACCCGTATGTAGAATCGTTGTTCCGCACAGTAAAGTACATGCCAAACTGGCCGACAAAGGGCTTTGAAACTCTCGACAACAGTCGCAGTTGGGTTGAAGCCTTCGTACGCTGGTACAACACCGAGCACAAGCACAGTAAGCTAAATTATGTCACGCCTTCACAGCGTCATAGTGGAAAAGATGAAGATATCTTGAAGCGCCGTGCTGAGGTATTACTCGCTGCAAAACAACGGAAGCCTGAACGATGGCCTGGTGATATCAGGAACTGTAAGCCAGTTGGCGAAGTCCACCTAAATCCAGAAAGAGAAGCTGCTTAATAAGCGAGCAAATGATGGCAACTATCTTGAAAAACACCGCAATGGTTGGTTGCCGAGGCAACTGCCAAGGTAGGATGCTGCTTGAAAAAGAAGTTCAAAGCGCCTTTAAGCCAGAGAAACTCAAATCTAGCCTACTCGACCTGACAATGAAGCAACCCACGAACATTAGCATGTTTTACGGGCTGAGAGATTCAAGAACTTAGACCGACAATACTGATTTGCTGAGTCTACTAGGGACAGACTGCCAGAGGGGCAAAGAATTAGAGCCTAAGATTTTTAAGCCATTGAAATACAAGTAAACATAACGCCAAATTAAGGTGTGAACAACGCTAACACCCTAGCTAAACCATTGTGCCATAATCACTAAACTGGCTTGAAGTGAAAGCGCCGAGCGTTGTGAATCACTCTTAAATTTATTGTTATGTGACTAGCACCTTTGATAGGCAGATTGAGCGTTTTACACCAACATACTTACCATACGCACTCGATTCTGAGTAAGAGTTACGTTCATAGAAACTGACTGCTTTTGAGTTAACTCTACGTGTCGACAGAATAGCTTTTCGATACCCTTTGCTAACTGCGTAACATTCGAGTTGCTTCAGCAAGTAGGACCCTGCACCAGACTTGTTGGAGTACATTCGCTTTAGTTCACAAACTTCATTTTCATGGTATCGAAACACTCCACATGCTACTGCGACAGTGTTCAGATATACCACGATGCATCCATCTTTCGAAGAATCAAAAGCATCAGATGCAAACGAGCTTTCACCAGAGTCACTGGTAATTTGAGTAAGTGATGAGTTCAATTCAGCGACCAACGACTGAAAATCACTGTTACTTGGTTCTACTTTCTTATGTTCGAATCTCATACCTGTCACATAACGCCTTGCTAAGGTGTGAGTAACGCAATACAAAAGCTACCGCATGGCGCCCTAATCACCCTAAGCCACCGCATAGTAAAAATGCCACGCGTTACGAATCACTCTTAAGCAATTTGTTAGTACATGCGCTACTTCTATTTGTGCGCTCCAAGATATTGAAAAGTAGCATGATATGAAAGGCTTTGAGCACTGAAGTGAGACGGGCAGCTACAAAAGTTAAACTCGATTGAAAAACGAAAGTTGGCTAGAAGAAAAACGCACTGAACTGCCCTACTTTCACTGGCTTCAAATTAGAAAAGGATTCGATCCTCGCACTTCGACGGCAACGCCAAAGAAAGGCAATTCTGACTTAGTAAAAACCACGAAAGAGAAGAAGCGCCAAACAAATAGGCTAAGAGTTAGAAACCGTAAACGGTGAAATCAAAGCAAACACTCCGCATATAGTGCCACCGGAAAGAACGTGAAAGGTACAAACTGAAAGGTGTAAAGACGAACGCCAAAACAGATAAACACCAAAACTGATGACCTTTGATGCTAAACCCGTACTAACGCCCAATTAACGTGTGAGCAGCGCAGACACTGAACTTGAATACTGCGCCGTAAACACTAAATTCAACCCGAATTGAGAGCGCCAAGCGTTGCGAATCACTGTTGAATTGTTTGTTATGTTTTACCACAAACATATGATTTACA
>NZ_SATR01000133.1 GCF_004551525.1 Vibrio ouci
ATTAGGTGGTTGGAAGAATACTAAGCGAACGGATCGCGCTTCCATAAAGACGTTATGGCAAGGATGGTTTAGGCTGCAAACCATCCTTGAAGGGTATGAACTGGCTAAGTCTCTTGATTCACTAGACTTGTGATCAAGAGACAGCTAATAATAGAGCCCCCTTTTTGTTGCTGCGCGCTGTCGAACAGACAAGGCTTAAGTCGTGAATTAGCTCTCTTTAACCAAAGAAACCACAATATCACCACTCATAGGTACGCTCTCATCTGCTGAAGCAAGCATCTGGATGTGCTGCTTGCTGTTAACCGTAAACAGTGGCACTACGGTCGCCGACTTATACTGCTCTTGGTAATCCTCATAGCCAAAACTGTCACTCAACTTGGTGTGTTTAATCTCAGCCCCTTGGCTAATCAAGCTTGCCAGTTTTTTGTAGCTGGTACTGCCGCCCAACAGCAAAGAGTAGGCATGCTCTGAGTTATGGCTGTGCTTATCTAACCTCTCCTGCTCTTTTTTATCTTGCAGGCTAAACACCTTACGATGACCAAACTCATTAGAGAAATGCACGCTCGCCACCGAGTTTAAGTGCTGATCGGGCGTAACTGCCAACACTTGACCTATCCCAATCAAATCAAGGTATTCATCAGCATGACTTGAAGTCGGGTTGCCATAATAGCTATCAAAGCCCCCCATTCTCGCTTTACTGACGTAGTCCCAGTTGGTATCTGACATAAGTACGCGGCAATCGTAAGTTTTAAGTGCCTTGCCCAATGTTCTTGCCACATCGTTCGCACCAACGATCAAAAAGCCTCTTGGCGCTGGCTCGGCAACCCCAAGCAGGTTAGCAATTGGACGAGCGGTAGCACTTTGCAACACCACAGTGCCGATAATCACCATAAAGATTAGTGGCACCAGAAGGTTCGCCTGTTCTACATTTTGCTGAGTAAGCTTAATGGCAAACAGCGATGATACCGCCGCTGCGACGATACCTCTTGGCGCTACCCAAGCAAGGAAAGCTTTCTCTTTGACCTCAAGATTACTGCGCATGGTTGATAAGAAAATGGAAGCTGGGCGCGACACCAACTGAATCACCACAAACAGCACCAAAGCCGCCCAACCCAGCTGAGCGAAATCAGTCAGCTCAACCCTTGCAGCAAGCAAAATGAATAACCCTGAGATAAATAGGATGGTGAGATTTTCTTTAAAGTGGAGGATGTGGCTGATATTAACGCCCTTAGCGTTTGCCAACCAAATCCCCATCACGGTCACCGTCAATAACCCAGATTCGTGCTCTAGATAATTCGACAGCGCAAACACGCCAAGCAAAATGGTTAGTACCGCAAAAGGCTGCAAATATTCAGGTAACCAGTGGCGACGCATCATCGCTGCAACCAGCATGCCTGCGGCGATACCCACGGAGAAACCAATCACCACAATCAGGCCAAATACCGCCAAGCTGTGTACTTGGCTATGCGAAACAATAAACTCATACACCATCACCACAAACAGCGCGCCTAGAGGATCAATAAGTATCCCTTCCCAACGCAAAATATTGGCGAGTTTTGAGCTTGGTCTGACCGTTCGTAACAAAGGCACAATCACAGTTGGCCCAGTAACCACCGTCAGGCTGCCAAATAAGAACGCCAATGACCAATCTAGACCTAACAAATAGTGCGTCGCGACGGTGGTAATGATCCACGACACCACGGCACCGAGCGTTACTATGCTCCAGACACTCTTACTGATCCCTTTAATCTGCTTAAAATTGAGAGTTAAGCTGCCTTCAAACAGTATCACCGCAACCGCTAAAGAGATCACAGGAAAGAAGAGATCCCCTAGCGCTTCTTGAGGAGAAAACAAGCCAAACACTGGCCCCACTAACAAACCAGCGATGAGGAGAAATAAAATAGCGGGAAGTTTCAGCTGCCATGCAACCCATTGGCAAATCAAACCCAGTAAGCCAACACTAGCCAAGGTTAGTGCAATCGTCTCCGAAGTCATTGAGTATCCTTATAACGAGCGAAGTAGAATTTTCCATACTAAACAGTGAGTAATAATTAGACAACAATGCCAAATGAAACCTAACTAAACCATTACTGTTTATTTATAGACAGTTAAATAAAAAAGGGCTCTAAAATTAGCTGTCTCTTATACACAAATCCCCAAGCCACAGCTTGGGGATTTTTTTTGAACTAATTGCATGTTCCATGATCTGATCATCTAAGCAATGACAAGGATGATTACCATGACTTATATAGAGCCAACTCTTTGGGCGCAAAAGCAATT
>NZ_SATR01000134.1 GCF_004551525.1 Vibrio ouci
TGGGCGTTATGTACTTTGGAGGTCAAATGGATTTATCCTCAAATTTCAGAATGTTGGCGCTGTACAATCAGCGAATGAATAAGCAGTTACTTGGTGTTTGCAGTGAGCTGACTCATGAGCAGTTGCGTCAGAATACCAACTCATTTTTCCCTACAATCATGGCTCACTGGAATCATATCTTGTTCGGTGACTTGATTATGCTCCAGCGCCTTGTAGCAAATGAGTTAGTATTAGTTGAAGCTACAATTTTAGAGAAATTACCCGTTTCTAAGTCAGTTTCTGACACGTTCGCTTCGAATCTAGATGAACTCTCTGAGTTACGAGAACTTGTAGACATGATCTACATTGAAATCACTAATAGGTTTACCGCTGATAGCTGTAACCAAATAGTCAGGTACACAACAACAGAAGGGCAGGTGATTGAAAGGACCGTTGGTGAGTTTTGCCAACATATTTTCAATCATCAAACTCACCATAGAGGTCAGCTTACCTGTTTGCTAAGCCAGTTTGGTTTAGACTTTGGCTGTACAGACCTGCCGATGATCGTGCCAGAGGGAGCACGTACATAACAATAAATTTAAGAGTGATTCACAACGCTCGGCGCTTTCACTTCAAACAAGTTTAGTGTTTATGGCGCAATGCTTTAGGTAAGGTGTTAGCGTTGTTCACACCTTAATTTGGCGTTATGCCGGCCCGAAATCTTCAATAAGGAATACTATGAAACAGAACATTGTCCATATAGCCTTGGTTGTAAAAGACTACGATGAAGCGATAGATTTTTACGTAAACAAACTCAAATTTGAACTTATTGAAGATACCTACCAACCTGAGCAAGATAAACGTTGGGTGGTTGTAGCTCCGCCTAACTCTCATGGTGTTACTCTATTGCTTGCTAAAGCATCGAAACCAGAACAGCATGACTTTATTGGAAACCAAGCTGGTGGCCGAGTGTTTTTGTTCCTAAATACTGACGATTTCTGGCGTGACTTTGAGCGCATGAAATCTATTGGTATTAATTTCGTGCGAGAGCCTTCAGAACAAGACTATGGAACGGTAGCAGTGTTTGAAGACTTGTATGGAAACTTGTGGGATCTGCTCCAGCTAAACCCAGACCATCCAATGGCGAAAAGGTAGCATAACAATAAATTTAAGAGTGATTCACAACGCTCGGCGCTTTCACTTCAAGCCAGTTTAGTGTTTATGGCACAATGCTTTAGGTTAGGTGGTGGCGTTGTTCACACCTTAATTTGGCGTTATGTGCTTCTACAGAATTCACTCTTTTAAGGACCTCTTAGACCTGTTATATTGGTTGACAGTTGATGGTATTAAGGAGTGAATATAATGTTGCCTACAGAATTAGCACAGTTTTCAAATTCACTCGTTGGTATCGGCTTCATGATTTTTAGCTCTGTTTACATGGTCTTCTCTATTTGGGTAAAGCTAGTTGAGCTAGATTCCAAAAAAAAAATCCCTCTATATAAAAATGTGATCTAAGTTAGGGGTAAAAATTGATTTAGATCAGTTTGTTTTTATTCATTTCTTTCTCTCCTATCATTAAGTTAATGGTTGTAAAGAAACTTAATAAAACGTATTTCATTTAGCGCACAACAAGCACATAACAATAAATTCAAAAGTGATTCACAACGCTTGGCGCTTTCACTTCAAGCCAGTTTAGTGTTTATGGCACAATGCTTTAGGTAAGGTGTTAGCGTTGTTCACACCTTAATTTGGCGTTATGTCTCATCCCACAAATGGAAACAAAATGAACGTTGAAATTAAAAGATATATTAGAACTTCAAGTAGTGAGTCATATCTGTTTTTTAACTCCGAAGGTCGATTAGGGACTCTTGATCTCCACTATTTAAAGTCGATACATGGAACTCTAATCTTAGAGCAAGAACTTACCGAACTAGAAGTCGAAGAACTACTTAAGAAAATTGAAGATGACATAGTTGAAAGCATCTACCCAAGAGAGGATTTTATTTTCTCTGTTTACCAAGGTAAAGAGGTGGGTTTTTATTCGGATAAACCATCAGAAGACTCAAGAAAGTATGAATCTGCACGAGTCATGGATCTAGAAGGCATATCCAAGCAGTTAGCGACAGTGCTTGGAAAACAACATAATATCAGAGGAAAACTGACGGAACATGCAGGTATAGAGTTCTTTGAATCTCTAGGTTACCAATGTTGTTTGAGTCGTAAAATAGATAAGAATCTAGATCATCAGAAAGTTGACTTAGTAGCAGAGAAAAACGGAGAAACTACGTTTATTCAAGTTAAAGCTGGTTCAATAGGTGATAAGGCGATTGAAACGATGGTAAAAGCAATGTCACTTTACGCATATAGCACACCAAAGAATATAGCGTTTTTAGCAAATGAGTATTCAAAAAACAGTGAAGAATTACGAGTGAACTTGGAGAGTAAGTACCAAATGAAAATTCGTTTTTATCATGTTTATCAGGTGCTAAAGTCATTTCCTGAGTATAAAAATAGCTTTTAGACATAACAAACTGTTTAAGAGTGATTCGCAACGCGTGGCATTTTTACTATGCGTTGCTTTAAGTGATTAAGGTGGTATGCGGGGGCTTCGGTATTGCGTTGCTCACACCTTAACAGGGCGTTATGCGTAATCGATGGACCACGGAGTATTAGATGGAAGTAGTAGAAGCGGAAAAATCGGATTTAGATTCATTCTTTGTGTATCTTGAAAATCAGCTGTCTGAAAATGGTAATGGAGAAGTTCCTCTTTTTCAACCAATGTCC
>NZ_SATR01000135.1 GCF_004551525.1 Vibrio ouci
GATTTTGGGGCGTGCGACATGAGGTCGTATGCAGCGCTGTCCATCGCGTTAAGAATGGACCATCTGTATCACCAGATGAGCCTAAGAGCCTGAATTAAGTAGCGGCTCTGACAATGTAATGAAGACAAGAAACTATCTTGTCGGGAGCTAAATCGCGAGAGGAAGCTCCTCCTGATAACCACATAAATCGGGTGAGTGCTAGGCAGGTAGTATGGTGAACATACGTGAATCCGCATAAGATGCGTTATATCATGAGCAGCGGAAGTGGTTTTTACGCTGTCGCCAAAAGGCACTAAGAGTAGGAAAGAGATTGCCCCATGCTCTTTCGTGATCGACACGCTCTTCGCATTATAGCGGGCACCTAACCTACCATTGCGTTGCATACGGAACATGGTAAGCCTGTATCGCTCCCTATGGGAAAGCCTCTGTGGCCGATAGTGATGCAGGTAGAGGAGGTTGGAAAAAGCAAAGGCTGCATTGTAATGACGCAGATACAGGCTTGTGCCTGATCACGAAAGTGAGCCCACTTCCAACTGGTCTCTCGTTGCGAGAGAGTTTGAAGAACTTTATTAAGGAAGAAAAGCAAATGATGATTTCGAATGAGATTAGTGCATCTTCTGACAGTGCACTGTGGCAATCCATTAACTGGAAGGCCGTAGAGGCGAACGTCTTAAAGCTTCAAATGCGTATCGCAAAGGCAACTAGAGACGGTAAACACGGCAAAGCTAAAGCATTGCAGTGGATACTGACTCACTCTCGCTCAGCAAAACTTCTTGCTGTTAAGAGGGTTTCTCAAAATAAAGGCAGTAAAACGCCTGGAATAGACGGCGTTGTCTGGAACACAGACACGCGTCGTATGAAAGCAGTAAATCAACTGAGTCGGAAAGCTTACCAAGCGAAACCACTCAGGCGTATCTACATTCCCAAAAAGAACGGTAAGCTCAGACCACTGGGTATTCCATGCATGATTGACAGAGCGCAACAAGCTCTCCATCTTCTAGCACTAGAACCTGTGTCCGAAACGCTTGCCGACCCTAATAGTTATGGTTTTAGACCAAATCGCAGCGCGGCTGACGCTGTCAGTCAGTGTTTCAAATGTTTGGCTCTAAAGCGATCAGCTAAATKGGTTCTTGAAGGGGACATCAAAGCTTGCTTCGATAAAATCGGGCATCAGTGGCTGATGGATAACATCGCCATCGATAAACGGATGTTGGAGCAATGGCTAAAGTCAGGCTTTGTAGACAAAGGGCTGTTTTACGACACCGACGAAGGCACGCCTCAAGGCGGAATTATATCCCCCACCTTGATGTTGATGACGTTATCGGGTCTCGAACAGCGCATTAAGTCTATCGCGCTTAAGAAAGGAGCAAGAGCTAACTTTATTGGATATGCCGACGATTTCGTCGTCACCTGCGCTTCAAAGGAAGTGTTGGAGAACGATATCAACCCAATGATTGCTGACTTCTTAGCGGTACGAGGCYTAACGTTATCCGAAGAGAAAACGCACATTACTCACATCAACGACGGTTTTGACTTCCTTGGGTTCAACCATAGGAAGTACAAAGGAAAACTGCTCATTAAACCGAGCAAGGCCAACACGTTGACGTTCCTAAGTAACTTGCGTGGACTCATCAAAAAGCACGTTACCCTACCGGTGAACGACCTTATCAAACTGATTAACCCAAAGCTTAGAGGGTGGTCGAACTATTATCGCCACTGCGTAGCTAAGCAGGTATTCAGTTATATCGGTCACAAACTATTTCAAGCGCTATGGCATTGGGCTAAAAGGCGACATCCAACAAAATCTAWAACTTGGATCGCCTTGAAATACTTCATCAACCGAAAAGGCCAATGGCAGTTTCACGGTTGGCARAAGATAAAGGATATGGATTGCCAGTTTAATCTTTTCCAAATAGCTAAAGTGCCGATAGAAAGACATGTGAAGATCCGAAGCGCAGCGACACCTTTCGACCCTCAATACCAAGAATACTTGGGAAAGAGAAAACACAAAAGGCTAGCTCGTAACTCTTGGATTGAACCAGTTCTCACTGCTTTATAAGTTGCTGGGTATCATTTGATGCCTTTGTAGAGGCTTGAGCCGTATGCAGTGAAAGTTGCACGTACGGTTCTTAGGGAGTCGGCACTTGGTAACAAGTGTCGTCCACCCGACA
>NZ_SATR01000136.1 GCF_004551525.1 Vibrio ouci
TGATGTGTAGCAATTGTGTTATAACAATCAATTTAAGAGGGATTCACAACGCTTGGCATTTTTGCTTCTACTTCAAATTTAGTGTTTATGGCACAATGCATTAGGTTTGGGGGAGGCGTTGTTCACCCCTTAATTGGGCGTTAGGTTTCGGAAGGAGATTTATGGAAATCAAAGACTACAGTGACGACTTGTTGGTAGCTATAAGCGAGCTGTATTTAAGCTCTAGGGTTTCTACATTTAGTTGGCTTGATACAGGTGACTATGAGCTTTCAGACTTTAGCCGTGACACAGAAGGTGAACGTGTCTTGGTGGCTGTTGAAGGTGGTGAGGTATTAGGGTTTATTTCAATTTGGGAACCAGAGAATTTTATTCATCACCTATATGTTTCGAATAACCACCAAAGGCAAAATGTTGGCACTCGGTTGTTAGAGAAGGCGAAGTCTTCATATCGTAGCTTGAGTCTAAAGTGCATGGTAGAAAATGAAAGGGCTATTGGCTTCTATGAATCAAAAGGGTTCATGAAAGCACAAAAGGGCGCTGATAGCTTGGGAGATTATTATCTCATGAAGTTTGGCGCACAAACCTAACAAGCAATTCAAGCTGATTCGCAACGCTCTGCGCTTTCGGTTTCAATTGGTTTTGTGATTACGGTGAAGTGTTTGAGTGCTTTGGCAGCGTTGCTCACAACTTAATTGGGCGTTAGGTAAATTTATTGGAGATCGTAGTTGTTGGAAGAAGTTTTTAAATCGAGATTGTTTTGGTTTGTGGTGGGAGCAATCTGTACTTTGTTTGGCGTAGCACTGAAAGTCTATTTCGCAAACAAAAGTTCCAATAAAAAATTATTTTTAGAAAACGTTACTGTTGAAAGAGGGAAATGGCGAGAACAACTTAGAGAAGAAGTTTCATCTTTCAGCGCGCTAGCATCAAAACACTATCATTCAGTTAAAGATCTTGAAGGTGGGCTAGCTAGCAAAAAGTTCTCGCTGGATATTCAAGAGCTCAATGAGTTACGTGTTAAGGTTCGACTTCGCCTAAATCCGCATGAAAATATCGATAGTTATGATACAAAATTAGTTAGAAGCATGAGCCGCGTATTATTACAGTTTGAGGCACAGCGCTACGATAGACTGGATAGAGAGTTGTTGCGTATTGAACGATGTACGCAGCATATACTCAAAAATGAATGGGACAAGTCAAAACGTGAAGCTATAACAGGTAAAATGGAAAAGTCTCGTCATAAATCATTTACCTAACAAACTGTTCAAGAGGGATTCTCAACGCATGGCATTTTTACTGTGCGTTGGTTTGAGTGATTAAGGTAGTATGCAGTAGCTCAGGTATTGCGTTGCTCACCCCTTAACAGGGCGTTATGTTTACTTGTATTTCAAAGGCTTAAAGGTCTTAGGCTTGAGTTCTTTGTCCCTCTGGCAATTCGTCCCTAGTAGACTCAGCAAATCCGCATTGTCGGCCTAAGTTCATGAATTACTCAGGCCGTAAAACATGCCAATGTCTGGATTGCTTCATTGYCAAGTCGTGGCGGTCGGTTTCATGTTTAACTGGCTTAAAGTCGCTTTTAGATTCTTAGCCAATCAGCATTTCGGCTTGGCAGTTGTCTCGGCAATTTTCTATTGTCTGCGCTTTGGTTGGAAAGAAAGGGCGCTCGTTAGAGCTTAGTCGGGTTGCCTCATTGGGCAGGGAAGTGGAATTACTCGTTTCTGATTGGTCGCCTTTGGTGGCCAAGTTGATTATTACCTTGTGGTTTGGTTCAGAAAACCAGTCAGAAATTGTAGTTCTTTCTCAATTAAATCATGTATTTGTGGTAAAACATAACAATAAATTTAAGCAGATTCGCAACGCTTGGCATTTGGGGTTTGAATCAGCTTTAGTGTTTACGGCACAATGGTTTAGGTAGGGTGGTAGCGTTGCTCACTACTTAATTTGGCGTTATGTTTTAATGTGATTTCAATGGCTTAAATGCCTTTGAGTCGTTCTTTGCCCCTTTAGCTACTCGCTGGGAGTAGACTCAGCAAATCACCATTGTCGCCCCCGTTCTTAAACCACTTAGCCTGTAAAACATGCCAAGGTTCGTGGGTTGCTTCATTCGATTTTTAGGTGGTTTGGTCGTTTTGTTTCTTTGGTTCAAAGTCGCTTTGTGCGTACTTCCCAATCAGCCAATAACCTTGGCAGTTGCCTCGGCAAATCGCCATTGTTCTGCGCTGCTTTTGCTAAGAAAGGGCGCTTGTTGAAAGCGTATCGGTTTGCCTCATTAGCAGGGAAGTGGGCTTACTCGTTTCTGGTTTTGCGCATCTGGCGGTCAAGTGAGTTCGAGCTTGTGATTTGGTTCAGAAATATAGGTATGCATTTCAGTTCTTTGCCAAGTAAATCAACGAATTGTGCTAAAACATAACAAAGCATTTAAGACGGATTCTCAACGTTTGGCAATTTCAGTTAAGGTCAGCTTTAGTGCTAAAAGTGCCAAGGTTTAAGGTTGGGTGGTCGCGTTGTTCACCACTTAATGCGGCGTTATAGCTCAGGTCAGCATCGCTTTCAAAAAATTAACTACGTTAATAACGTACAGTTTTGCTATCTGTACGTTACTTGCGTATACTTTGCGTATGAAAAGTATATTTGTCGAATCGACCATATTTGAAAAGTACCGTAATGAGTATCTCAGCGATGAAGAGTTTAGACTTTTTCAAACTGAATTAATGTCTAACCCGAAACAGGGTGATGTGATTCAAGGTACAGGTGGTTTGCGAAAGATTCGAGTTGCAAGTAAAGGCAAGGGCAAGCGTGGTGGCTCTCGTGTTATCTATTACTTCCTCGATGAAAAACGTCGTTTCTACTTGCTGACAATTTATGGCAAGAATGAAATGTCCGATTTAACCGCAGACCAAAAGAAACAATTAAAGGCTTTTATGGAGGCGTGGCGTAATGAGCAATCGTGACCTATTTACAGAGTTAAGTTCAGCTATTATTGAGGCTAAAGAACATTCTGAGGGTAAGTTAACCCTTAAAACTCATCAAGTTAACGATTTCAGTGATTTAGATATTTCACCTAATGAAATCGTGAGTATTCGTGAACAATTTAATATGTCTCGTGGTGTGTTTGCACATTTACTGCATACATCATCTCGTACATTAGAAAATTGGGAACAAGGGCGTAGCGCACCAAATGGACAAGCGGTAACCCTTTTAAAATTGGTTCAGCGTCATCCAGAAACCCTGTCACACATCGCTGAGCTATAACAAACAATTTAAGAGTGATTCAGCACGTTTGGCATTTTTGGTTTGAATCTAGTTCAGTGTTTACGGTGTTCAAATTGGGTGTAGGGGTAGCGTGCTTCACACCTTAATTGGGCGTTAGGCAAAGGGCAGAAAAGTTCTTTGTTCTAATCTTCTTGCTCCCTCTGGCCACCTGCTTTTCTTAGTCGGCAATTCTGTATTGTCGGCTCAAATTCTTGAATCTCTCCAACCGTAAAACATGCCAAGATTCGTG
>NZ_SATR01000016.1 GCF_004551525.1 Vibrio ouci
ACGACAGACTCATAGTCTGTAGCATCTTCAATCGTTTCATGAGCCAGTACTAATTCTTGAGCCAACATAAAAAATCCCCACTAACTTTGTTAGTGGGGATTATCATACGTCCCGAAGATCATTCAAGTCTCTAAACCGATCGGCATTAAGTCGAGTGACTGGCGTTTTTTATGCTTGAAAACTACAAATCTTCGAACTTGTCGATGGCTAGCCTTGCCTCAGAAACCGTGCAGCCAGAATGGGCGACCAATTGATTGATAGTGATATTGGGTGAATCCGCAATCAGAGCCGCAAGGTCAACCACAGGTGTCGGCAGTGTTTTATCGATCGCGGTTACAATCCATCGCGTATCTTCGGTGGTTAACTGGCTCTTTAGTTGCCGTAACGATGCTTCTTCTCCACTTAGCAACCAATTGCGTGAACGTCGAATACGCTTCATCTGGCAGCCTTGCTCTGTCATAAGCTGAATGACTTGCGCTTTATCTGCGACGCGGTGAACAAAGCTGTTTAGCGGAACCGAAATCATAACTGTTGGAGTAGGGAGGTTGCGGTCAAGAGTGGGACTCACTTTAGCGCAACCTTGTTTAAACTGCTACAGCGCTTCTCTAATACACAATTGCTCTTTTCCTGTTTGATAACTACTTCCTATTAGCTTCGATAGTTATTCCCTATCAGAGCAATAGAAACGTTCAAATTTACCTATTAATTCTCTCGGGGCAATATATCTCCATCGACGCAAGGCAGCGTTCACAAACACTAGATTAGAAAGAGAGTAAAATCATGATCAACACAGAAATCAAACCATTCAACGCAACAGCATTCAAAAACGGCGAATTCGTAGAAATCACAGAGCAAGATGTGAAAGGTAAGTGGGCAGTATTCTTCTTCTACCCAGCTGATTTTACTTTCGTATGTCCTACTGAACTTGTTGACCTACAAGAAAAATACGCAGAACTTCAGTCTCGCGGCGTAGAAGTTTACTCAGTATCAACAGATACTCACTTCTCACACAAAGCATGGCACGATACTTCAGACAAGATCGGCACTATTGAATACTTCATGGTAGGCGACCAAACAGGCACTATCACTAACAACTTCAACGTAATGCGTGAAGGTCAAGGTCTAGCAGACCGTGCTACGTTCCTAATCGACCCACAAGGTGTTATCCAAGCAATGGAAATCACTGCTGAAGGTATCGGCCGTGACGCTGAAGACGTACTACGCAAAGTAAAAGCTGCACAGTACGTTGCAAACAACCCAGGTGAAGTTTGTCCAGCTAAATGGAAAGAAGGTGAAGAGACATTAGCACCATCTCTAGACCTAGTAGGTAAAATCTAAGCTCTAATTAATTAGAACCTAGTTAAAGGTACATTGAGTCCGCGCTCCTAAAGGGCTCGATGTACCGCCCTAACTGTGAAGCCACATCGTTATTCGGTGTGGCTTTTTGTTTTTATCCCTAGGTCTAGGCTTATTTATTTTCTGATAGGTTTTGCCTACCAAAGTGATAGAAACGTTCGAATTTACCAATCTTAGCGATCACGGCAAACTAACTCCATCAGCGCAAAAGAGCGCATCACGAAACAGATTTTATACAAATTCGGGAAGGCACGATTATGTTAGACCAAGCGATGAAGCAGCAGCTTAAAGCATACCTAGAAAACCTAAAAACAGACGTTCAACTTGTTCTTAGCCTTGATGGCAGCGAAACCGCAACTAAGCTACAAGCGCTTGCTGACGATATCGCGTCACTGACTGATAAAGTTCAAGTATCACGTGATGACAGCGCAAGTGCACGTAAGTCAATCATGCAGGTTGTGAACCAAGATAAAGGTACTGCGATTGGTTTTGCTGGCCTGCCAATGGGTCATGAGTTTACTTCTCTAGTACTTGCTCTGCTTCATAGCGGTGGCCACCCAATTAAATTGGAAGCGGACGTAATCGAGCAGATTAAACAGTTAGATAAAGAGCTGAATGTTGAAATCTTTATCTCGCTATCGTGCCAAAACTGTCCAGAGGTGGTTCAGGCATTCAATATGATGTCGGCAATTAACCCGCTAATTAAAACCACTATGATTGATGGTGCGGCATTCCAAGATGAAGTGAAATCACGCGACATCATGGCAGTACCAAGTGTGTTTGTTAACGGTGAGCTATTTGGCCAAGGTCGTATGTCACTGGCTGAGATCCTAAACAAAGTAGACTCAGGCGCAGCCGAGAAAAAAGCGGCGAGCTTAAATGAACAAGCGCCATTTGATGTTCTGGTTGTCGGTGGTGGTCCAGCTGGTTCTTCAGCGGCAATCTACGCTGCACGTAAAGGTATTCGCACTGGTGTGGTCGCAGACCGTTTTGGTGGCCAAGTGATGGATACTATGGCGATTGAAAACTTTATCTCAGTTAAAGCGACAACCGGTCCTAAGTTAGTCGCGAGTCTAGAAGAGCACGTAAAAGAGTACGGCGTAGAAGTAATGACTGAGCAGCGCGCTGCGAACATTATCGACGCTGAAGATAGCGAAGATGGTTATATTCACGTTGAGCTTGAAAGCGGCGCAGTATTACGAGCGCGCTCTGTTATTACTAGCACTGGTGCACGCTGGCGTGAAATGAACGTGCCGGGTGAGCAAGAGTACCGCAACAAAGGTGTCGCTTACTGCCCACACTGTGACGGTCCACTATTCAAAGGTAAGAAAACGGCGGTTATCGGTGGTGGTAACTCAGGTATTGAAGCGGCGATTGACCTTGCTGGTATTGTTGAGCACGTAACGGTTCTTGAGTTTGCTGACACACTGCGCGCTGACCAAGTCCTTATCGACAAAGCTAACGCAACGCCAAACATTGAAATCATCAAAATGGCGCAAACGACTCAAGTGCTTGGTGATGGTAACCGCGTGACAGGTCTAGAGTACAAAGACCGTAACACAGATGAGCTTAAGCAGATTGAACTTGCGGGTATCTTTGTTCAAATTGGTTTGATGCCAAACAGCGAATGGCTGAAAGGAACGAAGGTTGAACTCTCTCCTCGTGGTGAGATTGTGATTGACGCTCACGGCGCGACATCAATGAAAGGTGTATTTGCTGCAGGTGATGTAACAACAGTTCCTTACAAGCAGATAATTATTGCGATGGGTGAAGGTGCTAAAGCAAGTTTAGGTGCGTTTGATTACCTAATTCGTACTCCGGCTCGAGCTAAGGTCGCTGAGCCAGCGTAGTAGATTTATTGTCCATATACATTTGCAAACATTTAGTCGACTATCCGACACCACTTCTAAGCGATTGGAAGTGGTTTTTTTATGTCTGGAGCTAGGCGCGATTTTCAAACCACAGCTGCATAAAGTCGGTAAAAGCGGACAGCTTGGCGCTGCTTCTTAGTTGCGGTGGATAGATCAGGTAAATAGCGCTTTCAGCAATCACGTAACCTTGCAGCAGTTGAACCAGAGAGCCGTTATCGAGTGCAGGTTGAACTAAGTAACAGGGCATTTTAATGATGCCTTTGCCTTTTTCCGCCGCAGAGAGCAATAACTGATTGTCGCTGATCAACATATCACCATGCGTACTGACTTGCTCACTTTTACCTTGTTTTGAAAACTGCCACTGGCGCAAGTTTGGATCGGACATGCAGTTGTGTTCAATCAAATCACTCGGTGTCAGTGGTGTTCCTTTACGGGCTAAATAGTCCGGTGAAGCGCAGCAAATATGTTGGTATGGCATCAGCTTCTTCGCCACCATATTATCGGGTGGTGCAGTGGTGGCGCGAATGGCTAAATCAAAATGGCTGTTAGCCAAATCTTGTCGGTTATAGCCGATGTCGAGGTCAAACTCGATGTCAGGATGTAACTGCTGAAATTGATGGCAAATATCGACTAAGAACCGGTGGCTAAAAATGGTTGGTGCAGTAATACGCAGTAGGCCACTCACCTCAGACTTGGTATGGTCGAGCTCTTTTTCTAGCTCAAGGATTGAAGCGTTAATGCCATGCATTTTGGCTAATATTTTCTCACCCGCCGCGGTGAGTCGCACACTGCGCGTCGATCGGATCAATAAGCTGGTGGCAAGCTCTTGTTCGAGTTGGTTGATTTGAGAGGATAAGTAGCTGCGAGAAATACCTAGTGACTCTGCGGCTTTCGAAAAGCTTAACTGCTTGGCTACTTCACTAAATAGAGCGTAGCGTTCAAAGCGTTTGTGCATCTTGTGCATGGTTAGATCTCTTAATAGCCGCGAATGATGGTGATTATATCGTGCTATATAAGAAATTAAAGTAAGTCTATTGTGCGTTATATCGAATTACCTTTTCTGGTTAAGTGGTTTAATCGCAGTTGGCGCAGTCAGTATACTGGGTGCAGCACAGCGCGTAGCACGGCTATGTAGCAAACCAAAATAAGGGTATATAACATGCAGAAGACGCATCCGGTATTTTCACCACTGATTCAAGGTTACTGGCGTATGGCCGAGTGGAACATGACCACTCAACAGCAACACGCTTTTGTTAAGCAGCATATTGAGCTGGGGATTACCACAGTCGACCATGCGCCTGTATATGGTCCTGAGTCAGCATGTGAGCGCATGTTTGGTGATGTTTTATCGCTTGACCCTAGTCTGCGTGACCAGATTGAAATTGTCTCCAAATGCGGTATTTATCGCGGCGAAGGTAAGCAAGTTAACCATTACGATAGCAGCAAAGCGGCGATCATTGCCTCGGCTGAAGCGTCACTTTCACGCCTAAAGACAGATCAATTGGATGTGTTATTGCTGCACCGTCCTGATTTATTGATGGATGCGGATGAAGCGGCTGAGGCTTTTGCCCAATTAAAAGCGGCGGGTAAAGTGAAACACTTTGGTGTATCGAACTTTACGCCATCTCAGTTTGAGTTACTGCAATCACGTCTAGATACGCCACTGATCACTAACCAAGTGGAGATTAACCCAGTTAACCTACAGGTCACAGAAGACGGTACCTTAGATCAACTACAACGCCACCGCGTTCAGCCGATGGCTTGGTCTTGTTTAGCTGGTGGTGGCATCTTCACGGACAACAGTGAGCAAATGGTTCGTTTGCGTGACACATTGACTGACATTGCTGAAGAAATTGGCGCTGCATCTATCGATCAAGTGCTGTTTGCTTGGGTAATTAAGATGCCGTCAAAGCCAGTACCGATTATTGGTAGCGGTAACATTGAGCGCGTTAAAACGGCAGTTGGTGCATTGGAGCTGACTCTGACTCAAGAGCAATGGTATCGAGTTTGGGTAGCATCGAAAGGTCACGGCGTCGCGTAATCTGGTTTTGAGATAATTAAAGGGCATCGCTGGAAAGTGATGCCCTTTGTGCTTTTTTAATCAGTTGGAGACTTTCTCGACCGAGTTTCGTCTGACTAAAGTTGGTGTGAACACCATAGCATCCGTACTTGTTTGCTCGGCCTTAGCAAGGTTTAAGGCTAAGTGCGCGGCACGTTCAGCCATCATGGCGATTGGGTAACGGATAGTTGTTAAGCGTGGGCTCACGTAGCGGGCAATCAAGCCATCATCAAAGCCCATCATTGAAATCTGCTCTGGGACTTTAAGACCATTTTCATCCAACACGGATAACGCGCCAGCCGCCATGTAGTCGTTATAGGCAACAACCGCGGTGATATCGACCGACTTAGTCAGTAGGTTAGTCATCGCCACTTCACCGCCGTCACTGTCTGGCTCACCATATTCAATGTAGTTATCCGGCAGCGAGATATTGTTTTCACGCAGCGCGGCTAAATAACCTTCAACTCGTTGGTTGGAGTCTTCAATGTTGTGCGAAGAGGCGACACAAGCAATTTTTTTGTGGCCGTGTCGAATCAAATATTCTGTCGCAAGATAGGCGCCTTTGTAGTTATCCAGCGAGATACAGCGCTCGGCGATTTCTGGGATGTGTCGATTGATCACCACCAAGCCTTTCACTTCTTTGGCGTAGCCGAGTAGTTCTTCATCGGATAATCCTTTTGAGTGAATGACTAGCGCCTCACAGCGATTGTTGATCAAAAGCTCGATCGCTTTTCGTTCTTGCTCTGGGTCGTGGTAGCCATTGCCGATCAAGATATGTTTGCCGTGCTCATGCGCGACGCTATCTACCGATTTTACCAGTGTACCGAAGAAAGGATCTGATACGTCTGACACCAGAACACCAACAGTATTACTGCTTTGACTGACGAGTGCTTTGGCTGCGGCATTTGGTCGATAGCCTAATTGCGTCATCGCTTTGGTGACAGACTCAACTGATGCTTTGCTTGCTTTGGGAGACTTGTTGATCACTCTTGATACAGTAGCAATTGAGACGCCGGCCTCTCGTGCTACATCTTTAATGGTCGCCATTTTAGACCTCAATAAATTTCACTGTGACCATTTAACCTTGAGCGTGTAAATAACGCAATCTGATTACATTTAAGATTAAAAAAATGAGATCTTTACCACTTGTAATACATAGGATTGCTGATAGTGTAAACGTTGTCTTTTAGTAAACTTTTACCAAATCAACAAGCACTGAGGTTTATCATGGAAACGATCGCTTATACTGACTTCGCTAAATTGGAAATGCGTACCGGAAAAATCATTGAAGTGGCTCGCCACGAAAACGCGGATAAGCTCTACATTGTGCAAATTGATATAGGTGAAAAAACGCTGCAGACGGTGACAAGTCTTGTGCCTTACTACACTGAAGAACAATTGATGGGCAAAGAAGTCGTCGTGCTGTGTAACCTAGCGAAAGCGAAAATGCGTGGTGAAACGTCTGAGTGCATGTTGCTCTGTGCAGAAACGGATGATGAATCGGAAAGTGTGCTACTTACCCCAGAGCGATCAATGCCTGCTGGGGTTCGTATCGTTTAACTAGAACTGTCTCTCTATTCGGCTGAGGGTTGTTCAGGCTCTTGCTTCAGCCACCAGAGCATCAATAACATTATGGTGCTCTGATTTTACGCCCGCCAAGTTGCCATATTTCGGTTGATGACGATCGTTTTCTAATGGGAAGTTCCAACCGATGGTATGTTCAACGAACTCTTTAGCAAATTGCTCTGAGATTTCTAGACAGCCTGCAAGTACGGTATCGACGTAAGTTTGCATGATTGGACTCAATGAGCAGGGCGGTTCAGGGCTATCTTTAACGTAGACCCAGATTTGATCTTGCTGAGCAAAGCTAAGTGATGATTCAATGTTGTTGAGTTCTATCTGAATACGATGATAACCGCGCTCGCGAATATCAAATTCCGCTAATCCTTGATCACTGACAGCCAATAAAACACCATTGACCTTTCCATGGCCCTTATCGACGACAAGGGGAGAGAGGATATAGCTGTCATCAACTTTACCCCAATAACGTTTAAGGCCAGTCACCGTTGCGGGTTCGGCTTGCGATGTTTGTCCGGTCAACTGACGAGAAGCTGAATTCATTAAGCTTCCGTAGCCAAAAATGTAGTGCGTCATTCATCCCTCCAACTTACAGCGACACTTGAACAATCTAAGCTAGCATTTTTGACCAGAAAATAAATCAATATTTTAAACATGACAGAGTCATAATGACTCAATTTTTATGTGTCGTTATGACTGCTTTACAGGCGTAACCTATGAGAAGTCCCTTGTTTTTAAAGTCTTTCACAGTTGGAACACTTCTTGCGATAGTCAAAATAGTTAAACAAGTTTACAAAATCATAGTTAATAGCTGGGAGTTGTTCAGTGCTTAATATTACTGACAAAAAAGTTGAAGAAGCGATTCCGCCCGTATTGCGTCTAGGCTTTAGACCATTTTTCTTATTGGGTTCTATATACGCGGTGATTGCCATTGCGTTGTGGGTATGGATGTTTCAAACCGGACAGCCATCAGCGCTAAACGTACCAGCCCTATGGTGGCACGTACATGAGATGCTGTTTGGCTTTGCGATGGCGATAGTGGCAGGCTTTGTATTGACCGCAGTGCAAAACTGGACTGGAGTTAATGGCACTAAACATCATCGCTTAGCGATATTAGTGATGCTGTGGGTGATCCCAAGAGTGCTATTTTGGACGCCAGCTCCGCTATGGCTGATTTCGTCAATCGAAGCTCTGTTCCTCGCGTTTACCGCTTATGAAGTGGGCACTCGGGTAGTGAAAGCAAAAGGGTGGCGCAATCTATTCTTTGTTCCTCTGTTCGTTTTAGCAATCGCGGCTAACTTTGCTAGCTACGCGACGATTAAAGGGATGCCACCATTTCCTTCTTCAGCGGTTTGGCATGCGATGCTGTGGTGGTTCACCATGCTGCTATCTATTATGGGGAGCCGTGTGATTCCATTTTTTACGGCGCGACGCTTCAACTTTGAAAAGCCGCAGCCAATTGTTTGGTTAGATTGGGCTGCGAACTTACCTCTAGCGGGTCTGTTTATTTTGAGCTTCTTCCCGATGACGTTTGCTCAGCTTGGTCAACCGCTGATGGTGATCTCTGGCTTGGCTCATTTGGTAAGAGTGATGCGTTGGCAGCCTTGGCGCACATTGAGTGAGCCTTTGGTTTGGTCATTGCACGCTACGTATCTGTGTATTCCGGTTAGCTTGTTATTGCGGGGTTTATTGAGCAATCCGTTTATGAGTCACAATATGCTACACCTATTTGCCATTGGTGCGATTGGTGGAGTGATCTTAGCGATGATCGCTCGTGTCACCATGGGCCATACTGGCCGCGCTATCTATCAAGGGCCGAATATGAGCATTGCTTTTGCAGCGATCGTTTTAGCGGCAATTGTACGTAGTGTTGGTGCTGCTTTCTTCCCGGTTTACTTAATTGAAGCAGTCAATATCAGTGCCCTGTTGTGGGTGCTAGCGTTTGCTTTGTATGTGGCGAGATTTGGCAAGATGTTGATTAATGCCCGCGTCGATGGGCATCCGGGTTAACTATATTGCACTGTAGAAACGAAAAGGCTTGGTATCTACCAAGCCTTTTTTGTTTGGGATTAGCCTGCTTTATTGACTTCATTTATGGTCACTACTTTGTCTTGCAGTGATTGCTGAATGTAGTCGGCAATGGCGCTCTGTTCATCCTCAGATAGATAGAGGCCCAGTTTAGTTCGGCGCCACAAGATGTCCTCTTGAGTGACCGCCAGTTCGTGATTGATCAAGTAATCAATTTCGAGCTGATAAACGCCTTGAGCCCCTTGCGAGAACTCGGTTCCCATATCGGCAAGACTGGTTTTTCCATCAAGCAGTTTCCATGTATAGGTACCAAATTGAGTCACGTAACGTAGGATCAAGGCTTCAGGCAACCATGAGTATTTGGCTTGGATCGTTTGAGCGAGCTGCTCTCGGCTACAGCTAAAGTTACCACCTGGTAAGGTTTGATTCGCTGTCCAAGGACTGCCCATATTCGATAAATAAGGCTCAAGCTTTTTCAGCGCAGCTTCACCCAGTTTACGGTAGGTGGTGAGCTTGCCGCCGAATACTGATAAGAGCGGAGCTTGATCGAGTTCTGCATCCAGTTCCAAGGTGTAGTCGCGAGTGATCGCTTGCGGTGAGTCTGATTCATCATCACACAGTGGTCGAACACCACTGTACGTCCAAACTACATCGTCACGCTCTAGTTGTTTAACGAAGTGCTGGTTGACGATATCAATCAAGTAATCCACTTCATCATCAGAAATCGCTACTTCTCTAGGATCGCCCTTGTACTCAACATCAGTGGTGCCGATGATCGAAAACTTATCCAGATAAGGGATCATAAACACGATACGATTATCTTTGTTTTGTAGGATGTAAGCTTGTGGCTCGTCATGGATACGCGGCACAACAATGTGTGAGCCTTTAATGAGGCGAATATTACGTGGAGAAGCTTGCTCTAAACCATCATCGAAGAATTGCTTCACCCAAGGGCCTGCGGCGTTAACTAAGGTTTTAGCTTTACGCTCAAAACGCTGATCGGTCATCACATCGTGTACCGTGACATGCCAAATACCGCTCTCTCGGCGCGCTTTTTCTACTCGGCAATAGTTGCGAATTTCAGCGTTGGTTTCTTTTGCCGCCAGGACGTTGAGTAGCACTAAACGAGCATCGTCCACCCAGCAATCTGAGTACTCAAAGCCTTTCTTCATTTCTGGTTTCAGTAGGCCAGACTTAGATAAATCCACCCCTTTACTTGCTGGTAAGGTGGTGCGTTTCCCCAAATTATCGTAAAGGAATAAGCCGCAGCGAATCATCCATGCTGGGCGTAAAAATGGGCGATGGGGTAAACGAAAACGCATAGGTCTAGCGACATGAGGTGCTTTTCTTAATAGCACTTCACGCTCTGCAAGTGCTTCTGATACTAAGCGAAACTCATAGTGCTCAAGATAACGTAATCCACCATGGATCAGTTTTGAGCTTGCAGAAGATGTTGCCGAAGCAAAATCATTGGCTTCATATAAGCCGACAGAAAGACCACGACCGGCAGCGTCTGCTGCGATGCCTGCGCCATTAATGCCACCACCGATAACGATCAAGTCGAGAATTTCTGATGCATTCGATGCAGTCGCATTGTGTTGGATACTCATAAAATTTGACCTCTTGGTGAGCGAACGAGCATTTTAGAACATGAAATTATCGTAGCTTAGGTTTCGTTCCTGATCATCTTTTATTTTCGTTTATGAGCGTTTTGTGTGATTTAGGCATAAAAAAACCTTCTACAAAGTGTAGAAGGTTTCGTGTGATGAGCAAATTTGATTGTTATTCGGCTGAATAACTTTCGATAACTTCCAATGGAATCGAGTGCTCTTTGAGAATGGTTTGAATTTCTTTTGGTGGCTGTCGGTTGGTAAACAGCATATGCAGTTGGGAGATATTACCGAGCTTAACCATGGCATTGCGGCCAAATTTGGTGTGGTCAACGGCTAAGAAGACGCTGCGACTGTTCTCTATAATCGCTTGCTTAACTCTTACTTCATGGTAATCGAAATCGAGCAGTGAGCCGTCAAAGTCGATGCCACTGATACCGAGAATACCGAAATCTAAACGGAACTGCTTAACAAAATCGAGTGTTGCTTCACCTACGATACCACCGTCGCGATTACGAACTTCACCGCCAGCCAAAATGACTTTGAATTCCGGGTTAGGCAGCAAAATAGTGGCTACGTTAATATTGTTGGTCACAACGCGTAGCTGCTTGTGGCTTTTATTCAGTGCGCGCGCCACCGCTTCAGGCGTGGTACCGATATCAATAAACAGTGTGGCGCCATCTGGAATATGCTTAACCAACTCTTCGGCAATAAGATCTTTTTCATTAAAGTTCATTGACTTACGAGTTGTGTAGCTGGTGTTTTCTGAGCTCAGTGGAATCGTTGCGCCGCCGTGGTATCGACGAATTTTATTGTCATCGGCAAGCTCGTTGAGATCGCGGCGGATGGTTTGCGGGCTAACATTAAACTTCTCTACCAGTTCATCCGTGCTGACGTAGCCCTGCTTTTGAACCAGCTCAATGATCTGCTGGTGTCTTGGTATTTGCTTCACTTATTACTCCCTGACCGAGGTCGAAACTTTCGAATTGGTGATTTCGAAAAGCCGCACTCGATAATTTTACTGCGGCTATTGTGCTCGAATTTGCGCATAGAGAGAAGGGGAAGTCATAAGGAATAGGGGATAAGACGCAAAAAGGGCGCAAAATAGCGCCCTTAACTTATTCATTCAACGAGAAATTAATCTTCTTCGTTGTGCATCTCAGCCCAGGACTGCGCACATTTCACCGCGCGTTTCCAACCTTTATAGCGACGGCTGCGTTTTTCTTCGTCATGGTGAGGAAGGAAAGTACGATCCAATACCGCTTTACCTTGTAGCTCATCGATATTGTTCCAGTAGCCTACCGCTAAACCCGCCAGGTAAGCAGCACCGAGAGCGGTTACTTCGGTCACTTCAGGGCGGTGAACTTCAGTATCTAGTACATCGGATTGGAACTGCATTAGGAAGTTATTCGCCACAGCGCCGCCATCAACACGCAGGTTTGCTAGCTTAATACCCGAGTCAGCTTGCATTGCATCAAGAACGTCACGTGTTTGGTAAGCAATGCCTTCCAGTGTTGCTCGGATAATGTGGTTAGAGTTAACACCACGAGTTAGACCAACGATTGTGCCACGAGCGTATGCATCCCAATATGGTGCGCCAAGACCCGTAAAGGCAGGAACGACGTACACACCGTTTGAAGAGTCAACTTTAGTCGCGAAGTACTCTGAATCTTTTGCGTCGGCAAGAAGTTTCATTTCATCACGTAGCCACTGGATTGAAGCGCCGCCCATAAAGACTGCACCTTCAAGAGCGTAAGCAGGCTCACCTGTTGGACCACAAGCTAGAGTTGTCAGTAGGCCATTTTTCGAAGTGACTTTCTCTTGGCCCGTGTTCATTAGCAAGAAACAACCCGTACCGTAAGTGTTTTTCGCTTGTCCTGCTTCAACACACATTTGACCGTAAAGCGCCGCTTGTTGGTCACCAGCAATACCAGCAATAGGAATACGCGTACCGCCTTTACCACCAATGTTGGTTTGGCCGTAAACTTCCGATGAGCGTTTCACTTCAGGCATCATAGACGCTGGAATGCCAAGCTCATCCAACATTTTCTGATCCCAGCAAAGGTCATTGATGTTGAACAGCATAGTACGAGATGCGTTAGTGTAATCAGTCACATGAACACGACCTTGGGTCATCTTCCAAACAAGCCAAGTATCCACGGTACCAAACAGCAGTTTACCTGCTTCAGCATCTTCACGAGCGCCTTCTACGTTATCAAGAATCCACTTTACTTTAGTGCCTGAGAAGTAAGGGTCTAACACTAAACCTGTGTTATCACGTACGTAATCTTCAAGGCCGCGCGCTTTCAAGTCTTCACAGATATCCGCAGTACGACGACATTGCCAAACAATCGCGTTGTACACCGGTTTACCGGTTTCTTTGTTCCAAACGACTGTGGTTTCACGTTGGTTAGTGATCCCAATACCCGCTAATTGGTCGCTGCGAATGCCCGACTTGCCTAATGCCTCAACCAGTGTTGAGCTTTGCGTTGCCCAGATTTCCAGAGGATCGTGTTCAACCCAGCCTGCTTTAGGATAAATTTGCGTGAACTCACGCTGCGCTGCGCTAACGATATTCGCATCGTGGTCTAGGATTACGGCGCGAGAGCTTGTTGTGCCTTGATCTAGGGCGACAATGTACTTTTGCTCAGTCATGGTAAGAATCCTTTTTGTTTCGTTATTTATATTTTAGTTAATACAGGGTTGAAAAGTTATGCGCGTGCTTCTTGAGCTTCGTCTTCTTGGTCGCACTGGTTTGGAATTGTGCAGCCTTGACCTTGTTGAGGTAAGTAAGCCGCGATTGCTTTCGGGTATAACCAACCACCGAAACAAGCACCAGCAATAGGAGCAAGAATCGGAACGATGAAGTATGGAATATCTTTAGCACCAGTTAGCGCGTATTCCCAGCCAGCAAAGTAAGCGAATAGTTTCGGACCAAAGTCACGAGCAGGGTTCATCGCGAAACCAGTTAGTGGGCCTAAAGAACCACCAATCACGGCGATAAGAATACCGATCAGCAGTGGGTTCATTGCACCGCGAGAAGCACCATTACTTTCATCACCCAGAGCCAAAATAACGAACATCAGCACAGCAGTAATAACAAACTCCACAGCAAAAGCGCCGAAGAAAGAGAGTGAAGCGTGTGGGTATGTTGAGAAAATACCTGCTGTTGCTAAGGCATCTTTGCTGTCACGAGCAAAGCCATGAGCAATTTCGTAGTCAGTAAATAGGTTGCTGTATAGGGCGTAAACCAGTGCCGCAGAACAGAATGCCCCTAATAGCTGTGAGAGGATGTAAGGGATGACTTTCGCTTTATCAAAACCATGGAATGCCGCAAGGGCGATGGTTACTGCTGGGTTAATGTGCGCTCCTGACACACCGGCAGTACAATAAATAGCGATGGCGACGCCGAAGCCCCACATGATACTAATTTCCCATTGTCCAAATGTCGCTCCAGTTAATACCAAAGCAGCCACACAGCCAACGCCAAAAAAGATCAGTAGTCCGGTACCGATAAACTCGGCCAAGCATTCACCTAGTAGGGTAGGTTGTTTGTTCGTTGTCATTTTTAAAGTCCTTTGTCGTTTGTGCTTATCTAGCACGGTGACATTGTGCATATTTAAGCGAGTTCGAAAATAAACGAACATTAAAAGTGAGCGTTTGAGCATAAAATTGTTAATCAACCCCACTTTATTTGTTAAATAACGCAGCTTTTAGAACAAAAGTGAAACTGATATGAACGTAATTGCTCGAAGAGGAAATTAGAAGTGGCTAAATTAACGCTGAATCACGCATATCACAACTGGTAAGATGAGTCTGCAAGCGGGAAGTGTGAAGGTGGTGCGGAATTGGTGAATAGTTATCCAGCCAAACAAGAGCCAAAAAAAAGGCTGGCACTTTCATGCCAGCCTTAGGTTTATTCGTTTTCGCTTAGTTGTTGCTGTGAAGCTCAGAGTTTAGTTCAACAGCGGTTTTGTTTGCTAGACATTCGATTTGACCCGTTACTGAGTTGCGACGGAATAGTAGGTCAGAAACACCAGCAAGGTCGCGAGCCTTAACCACTTCAACTTCTTTGCCTTCAGCAATCATACGAACTTTAGAACCTGCTGTTACGTACAAACCAGACTCAACCGTACAACGGTCACCTAGTGGGAAACCAAGACCTGCGTTAGCGCCTAGCAGTGAGTTTTCACCGATAGAAACAACCACTGTACCGCCACCAGATAGTGTGCCCATGATAGAAGCGCCACCACCGATGTCTGAACCGTTACCAACAACAACACCAGCAGAGATACGACCTTCAACCATGCTTACGCCTGTTGTACCTGCGTTGAAGTTGATGAAGCCTTCGTGCATAACCGTTGTGCCTTCACCCACGTGCGCACCAAGACGAACGCGTGAAGTGTCAGCGATACGAACGCCAGTTGGAACCACGTAATCAACCATTTTAGGGAACTTGTCTACACAATCTACCGACAGTGCGCGACCTGCTAGGCGAGCTTCGATTTGACGATCAGCAAGCTCAGGCAGATCGATAGGGCCTTCATTAGTCCATGCAATGTTGTGCAGTAGACCGAAGATACCATCAAGAACAGTGCCGTGTGGCTGAACTAGACGGTTAGAGATAAGTTGTAGCTTAAGGAAACCTTCAGCAACCGATGTTGGTTTCTCGTCTGTAGCAAGTACAACAAGTACTAGCGGTTGTGAAGATTGCGCCGCTTTTGCTGCGAAAGATGCGTTTGCAGCGTCGCCATTTGCTTCAAATGCTGCCGCTAGATCTGCGCTTTGCGCTGCTGAGATCTCGATAGCTTGGTTGCCTTGCTCGTAACCAGCAACTTTCGCTACTGCTTCAACAAGCGCGTCAGCTGGATTTAGAACTGGGTTAGGGAAAAATGCTTCAATGATTTTTCCGTCACGGTTTTTCGTTGCCGTACCAAAGGCTAGAGAAAAGTAAGCCATGTTGAATCTCCATGTTTTGAATTGGTTGTGAGAGCGTCTTTGCTCTTTCAAATTAAGTTAGAGTCATCATAAAGAGAGGCGATTTGACTTTAAAGAGCAGAGCTAGAGAAAGTCTGTAAGCCGATATTTTTTGTCTCTTTAGAGATATGTTTGTCTGTTAAGAAATGTCGGGGTTTCTTGAGCTTGTGCTCGTTAAAACCTAAGAACATCAGATAAATAGGGCTTTGTAAGCTTGCTCTATCCCTTCGATGAGCATTTGCATTCCTATCACCGCAAGAATTAACCCCATCATTCGAGTAATCACGTTTAACGCACTTGGCCCTACCGCTTTTACGAAACGTTCACCGAAAACAAAAAGAACGTAGGTCAGCGCACACAATAGGCCGAAAGCAATAATGGTAATGACGGTTTCATACACTCCCCCCGTTGTTGCAAAGTTCATTGCGGTCGCGATAGTGCCTGGGCCAGCTAAGATTGGCATTGCTAACGGTGAGACAGCAATACTCAAGGCGGCATCTTTTTGTGCGTCTGAGTTCACCTTCTCTTTGGTTGTACTGTGTGTCGAGTCTCCTTGCAGCATATGGAAACCAATCAAAAAGACCAGTATTCCGCCGGTGATACGCAGGGCGTAAAGGGTGATGCCAAAGAGATCGAAAATGACTTTTCCTGAAATGGCAAATGTCGACACAATCAAGAATGCGATCAATACCGAGCGAAAGGCCACTGACTTAGTCGTTTCTCGGTCGTTGCCATTGGTTAAGCTAAGAAAGATAGGTGTATTCGCGACAGGGTTCATGATCGCAAAAAAGCCCATAAAGACCGTTATGGTGTGAATGATCAGCTCTTTCATATTATTCCTTTAATAGAGGTTGAGAGGTGTCACTTTGCTATTTGTGTAGGCTAGATATTAAATCAACGCTGGACAAAAAACAGCCAATTTATCAGAAGGGTTACAAGGTGTTCTCAAAGTGCAGAACGATAAGAAATAAGCGCGAGTGCAGGTGTGCGATTTATCTATATTTGAGCAAAAAGAAAACCCAAAGCGGAGCTTTGGGTTTCGATTTAAGACTTTACTTAGAACTGATTGGCGTTTGCGCTTTTCGCGCTTAGTGCTTTTTAGCTTTATATCTACCAACCGTCATACCCGTTGAGCATGGGTATGGTAAGCAAGTGATTACTTGCTTAGGTCTTCTGCGTGCTCAGATAGGAACGCTGCAACACCTTTTGGAGATGCGTCCATACCTGCTTTACCTTCTTCCCATTGTGCAGGACATACTTCGCCGTGCTTCTGGTGGAAGTTAAGAGCGTCAACCATGCGTAGCATTTCGTCGATGTTACGGCCTAGTGGTAGGTCGTTAACAACTTGGTGACGTACTAGGCCGTCTTCGTCGATTAGGAAAGAACCACGGAAAGCAACGCCTGCTTCTGGGTGCTCAACGTCGTAAGCTTTACAGATTTCGTGCTTAACGTCAGCTACTAGTGGGTACTTAACTTGACCGATACCGCCATCTTCGATAGCAGTGTTACGCCATGCGTTGTGAGAGAACTGAGAATCGATTGAAACACCGATTACTTCAACACCTTTAGCTTGGAAATCAGCTAGACGGTTGTCGAAAGCGATTAGCTCAGATGGGCAAACGAAAGTGAAATCTAGTGGGTAGAAGAAAACTACTGCTTTCTTACCTTTAGTGAACTCTGCAAAGTTGAAGTTATCAACGATCTCACCGTTACCTAGAACAGCTGCAGCAGTAAAATCTGGGGCTTGACGACCTACTAGTACCATTTTTTTGCTCCTAAAATATATGGTTAGTTCCAAACCAAGATAAGTATGATTGGTTTGGTCCGTGTTTGTACGCGACAAACTATAGTACAAATTGTAGTATGTAAAAAAGCGAATTAAATAGATTAAGTTAATCGAAAAAAGCGATAAGCCGTTTTTTATTAACTTGGTCAATATCCAGTCAGATTTTATCGATATATCTATGAATAAGTGGCCTAGTCTCAAACAATTACATTATCTCATCACCCTGCATGAAACTCGTCACTTTAGTGAAGCGGCTGAAAAGTGTTTTGTCAGCCAGTCGACCTTAAGTAAAGGTATCCAAAACCTTGAAGAACTGATTGGCTGCCCTCTTTATGAAAAGAAAGATAAGAAAAGCCCATTGGTCTTTACCCAAGCAGGTGAGCTGGTGGTCCAGCAAGGTCGTGAGTTGCTGGCTAAAGGCCAAGATCTTGTCGAGCTTGGTCGCTTGTGCCAAGGGGATGAGATGGAAGGGCAGCTGCGCGTGGGTTGTATTCCAACGATCGCGCCTTTTTTATTGTGTGATTTAGTCCAAGAGGTCAATCAACGTTTTCCTCAACTGAACTTATTACTAAGAGAAGATACCACAACTAACCTTCTTGATGCACTGCGCCATGGTGAGCTAGATGTGTTGATCTTAGCCTTGCCAGTTGAGATTGACGGTATGGATAGCCGCATAGTCGGCAATGACCCGTTCAGAATGATCATCAGTCAAAATCAAGCGGACGCAATCCGAACCCCAATCAAGTACGCCGACTTGCCGAATGAGTTTGTCTTCTTATTAGAGAAAGAGCACTGTCTAACAGAACACGCCGTTTCTGCATGTAAGCTAACTGATAAAGAGAAGATTAACCCATTCTCCGCCACCAGTTTGCACACCTTAGTACAAATGGTTGCCAACGGTATGGGCACCACCTTTATTCCGCAAATGGCCATCGACCATGGTCTGATAGAGAACCAAAACTTAGTCGTAGTAGATGCACCAGGACAGCAAGCACATCGCCATATTGGCCTAGTTTGGCGTCCAAGTTCATCGCGTGTGAGTACATTTGATCAATTAGCAGATGTTGTTTCTGAGCTACTTTAGCGATAAGTAGTAGTCCAAATATCCCGTAAACCCATAAAAAGCACACTGGTTTTAGTGTGCTTTTTAGCATTTTATTCTGTTGGTGAACTTTGACTTGTAAAATTTCACAACAGAATCTTGATGAAGCTTTCATTAAATTGTGAAATTTCACAGTGTGAATTTTACAACTCATAATTTTCTTCTTGTTTGATGAGGCGGTTGCATATCACCGTTAAGCCCAGTCTCATCTATGTTTCCCTTCGGATTATTAAAATCAAACGCCTGTTTGAAACGGTTTTACACTCCTAATTTCACTGTAATTAAATTACGTAAGTAGTTACGTTTTGGTGATCGAAATCAATGGTTTGCGTGGCGCGGAATAAAACTTCGAATTTAACGTTTTGTTTACTTTAGTACTTTTACTCTAGTGTGGTTTGGTATAGCTTAAATGTAAGCCCAGTAAGACTTATGTCTAGATTGAAAAGCTCATTCGAGTCGGTCAATCTAACTGGCAAGACAACAAGAAACCTAGTCAGGTGACAATCAGTAAGGATGTTTGATTGTTGTTTGATAGTTACAAATGTAATTAAGGTGACGTTCCGCTCGATGTGTTTATCGAAAGGTTCATAAAGGAAAAAGATTATGCTTGCTAATACACCAGATAGAGACAAAACAACAGTAGAAGCCCAAGAACCCCTACTAAACGAAGGCATGCTTAGTGTCACTGGTACCCTTTCACCAGAGCACCAAGCGATTTTCCCTGTTGAAGCCCAAACTTTTTTATCTCTGCTGTGTGATAAGTTCGCTAGTCAGGTTGAACAACTGCTTACTGCTCGTGAAGAGAAGCAAGCAAAGATCGATGCTGGTGAGCTGCCGGATTTCCTAGAGGATACGCAAGATATCCGTGAAGGAAGCTGGAAGATCCAAGGGATTCCACAAGATCTACAAGATCGCCGAGTAGAAATCACAGGTCCTACAGACCGCAAAATGGTGATTAATGCACTGAATGCCAATGTAAAAGTATTCATGGCGGACTTTGAAGACTCGATGGCACCCGCTTGGAGTAAGGTGCTGGATGGACAGATTAACTTGCGCGATGCAGTTAACGGCGACATCAGCTATACCAATCCGGTTAATGGCAAGCACTATGCGCTGGAGTCCGATCCAGCGGTTTTAATCTGCCGAGTACGTGGTCTACATCTAAAAGAAAAACACGTGACATTCAACGGTCAGATTATCCCAGGGGCGCTGTTTGACTTTGCGCTTTACTTTTACAACAACTACGCCAAATTGTTGAAAAAAGGCAGCGGTCCCTACTTTTATATTCCTAAGTTGCAGTCTCACAAAGAAGCGCAGTGGTGGAGCCAAGTATTCCACTTCACTGAGGACTACTTTGGCCTAGATACTGGCACGATAAAGGCAACTGTTCTGATTGAAACTTTGCCTGCAGTGTTTGAGATGGATGAAATTTTGTTCTCACTCAAAGAGCACATCGTTGGCCTTAACTGTGGCCGTTGGGACTACATCTTTAGCTACATTAAAACTTTGAAGAAACACCCTGACCGCGTGCTGCCGGATCGTCAGGTGGTGACAATGGATAAGCCGTTCCTGAATGCCTACTCGCGTTTACTTGTTCGTACTTGTCACAAACGTGGTGCTTTCGCTATGGGAGGGATGGCCGCCTTTATCCCAGCGAAAGACCCACAAACCAATCAGCAGGTGCTCGATAAGGTCCATAACGATAAGTCGCTAGAAGCAAACAATGGACATGACGGAACATGGGTTGCTCACCCAGGCTTAGCGGATACTGCTCTGGCTGTATTTGACTTGGCATTAGGAGAGCGCATTAACCAGCTAAACGTCTCACGACATCAAGATGCGCCAGTTACAGCAGAAGATCTTCTCGCGCCTTGTGATGGTGAGATCACTGAACAAGGCATGCGTCATAACATTCGTGTTGCGCTGCAATACATCGAAGCGTGGATCTCTGGCAATGGGTGTGTACCGATTTACGGCTTGATGGAAGATGCGGCAACCGCAGAAATTTCCCGCGCCTCAATCTGGCAATGGATTCAACATGGCAAGGCGCTCGATAACGGCCAAACGGTCACTAATGAACTGTTTGAGCTCTACCTTGCAGAAGAAATTGAAGTAGTGAAAGAGGAAGTAGGGCAAGAGCGCTACGAATCTGGACGCTTTGAAGAAGCCGCAGTGCTGATGGCGAAACTGACCACCAGTGATGAATTAACCAATTTCTTAACTATTCCGGGTTACGACTACTTGGACTAAAGGACTCTGTCATCCTCACTATAGGGAATGACAACATATTCAAACAATAACGTGAATCGTCTGCGGCAGAGCAGGAAGTACTGCCAAGGAACAAGGAAACATAGCGCCCGTTACACAACATAAGAAGCGCTCATCAAAAGAGGGATAAACCGATGACTAACTTAACTCGCCGCCAACAAATCGAAGCTCTGGAAAAAGACTGGGCAACTAACCCACGCTGGAAGAACGTTAAGCGTCCTTATACGGCTGAAGAAGTAGTAGAACTACGTGGCTCAATGGTGCCTGCTAACACCATCGCCCAACGTGGTGCTGACAAGCTGTGGTCACTGGTCAACGGTGATGCGAAAAAAGGCTATGTGAACTGTCTTGGTGCTCTAACGGGTGGTCAGGCTGTACAGCAAGCGAAAGCAGGCATCGAAGCGATTTACCTTTCTGGCTGGCAGGTAGCAGCAGATAACAACACGGCTTCAACTATGTACCCTGACCAATCACTGTACCCAGTAGACTCTGTTCCTTCAGTGGTTAAGCGCATCAATAACTCATTCCGCCGCGCTGACCAAATTCAGTGGTCAAATGGTAAGTCGCCAGAATCAGAAGGTGGTATTGATTACTTCCTACCAATCGTAGCGGATGCTGAAGCAGGCTTTGGTGGTGTACTTAACGCTTACGAACTAATGAAGTCGATGATTGATGCGGGCGCAGCTGGTGTTCACTTTGAAGACCAATTAGCGTCAGTGAAGAAGTGTGGCCACATGGGCGGTAAAGTACTGGTTCCAACTCAAGAAGCAGTGCAAAAGCTAGTCGCTGCTCGCCTAGCGGCAGACGTTTCAGGAACGACAACACTGGTTATCGCTCGTACCGATGCAAACGCAGCTGACCTGATTACTTCTGATTGTGATTCATACGATGCGGACTTCATTGAAGGTGAACGTACCCAAGAAGGTTTCTACCGTGTTCGTGCTGGCATTGACCAAGCGATCTCTCGCGGTCTAGCTTACGCGCCATACGCTGACCTAATCTGGTGTGAAACAGCAACGCCGTGTCTAGAAGAAGCGCGTAAGTTTGCTGAAGCGATTCATGCGGAATACCCAGGACAATTGTTGGCTTACAACTGTTCACCTTCGTTCAACTGGGAGAAAAACCTCGATGCAGAGACGATTGCTAAGTTCCAGCAAGAACTGTCGGACATGGGTTACAAGTACCAGTTCATCACGCTAGCGGGTATTCACAACATGTGGTTCAACATGTTCGAACTTGCGCATGATTACGCACAAGGTGAAGGTATGCGCCACTACGTTGAGAAAGTTCAGCGTCCTGAGTTCCAAGCGGCAGAAAAAGGTTACACCTTCGTAGCTCACCAACAAGAAGTGGGTACAGGTTACTTCGATAAGATGACTAACACGATTCAAGGTGGTAACTCTTCAGTCACTGCATTGACGGGGTCAACCGAAGAAGACCAATTCTAAGAATCCCTAGCCATTAGTACCGCATCTAGTGAGCCATAATACGCAGGCTTTGGCTCACTAGACTTTGGGTATGGATATTCTGTTTAGGCATAAACTTTGACATGCTTTTGAGCGGCTTTCGCCGCTCTTTTTTATTTAAAGCTTAAAGAAGCTCAACAGTTCTTTTTGTTTCACTGCCAGATTCGATAGCTCATCACTGGCTCGTTTACTGTCTTCGATACCTGATACGTTTTTGTTCACCAGATCAAACGCTTGAGATACATTTTCTGAGATGTCTTGAGTCACGCCTGACTGCTCTTCTGATGCTGTTGCTACTTGCGTGTTCATATCTGAAATCAGTGACACGGAATCGGTAATTGAAGAAAACGCGGAGCGAAGCTGTTCGCTGTATTTACGAGAATCTTCAGCAAGGGTTAAGTTAGACTGCATATATTGATTCGCGTCTTTCGCTTGAGCTTGTAAGCGCGAAATGATCTCTTGAATATCAACCGTCGATTGTTGCGTTTTCGCCGCTAATGAGCGGACTTCATCTGCTACTACTGCAAAGCCTCGACCTTGCTCGCCAGCACGCGCTGCCTCGATTGCTGCGTTCAGTGCGAGTAGGTTAGTCTGCTCCGAAATGGAGTTAATTACTTCAACTACGGTGCCGATCTCGACCGAGTACTCTTGCAATTGATTAACGATCTTAGAGGTTTCTTCGATGGAGCTGTCTACTTTCTGCGAAACCTCGTCGGAAGAATCGAGTATACGGCCACCTTCAACCACATTATTGGTGGCATCGCTAGCGGCTGTTTCTGCGTTTGCCGCGTTTTGGCTCACTTCAGACGCGGTGCTTGATAGCTCATTGATGGCGGTTGCGATCTGTTCAACTTGGCTTAGCTCTTGTTGAGCGTTATTTTCTGTTTCAGTCATGATGCCTGTTAATGACATCGATGAAGAGGAAACGTTATCAGAGATTTGATGGAAGCCCTCGATGATACGGCGTAGCTCTTGGCGCATCTGTAGAATATTGGCGTAGATGCCCGTTTCGTTACCAGACGTAGTGATTTGAGTAGAAAGATTACCTGAGGCCACTTCAGCAACCATCTCTTGGATCTGACTAGGTTCACCACCGACAACTTTCAGCACGCTACGATAGATGGCGACAGCGATACCCATTGCACTGATGACCACGATGATAGAAAGAACAATCAAGGTTATTTGAGCGCTGGCAAAGCGTTCAACCATTTCAGGGCCGACGGAGTCCTGCTTATCCTTGGTGGCGAGTTTTATCTCTTCTATCGTCCTTGCAGCTGAGGCCCCCATCACATCCAAGGTTCCCGAGATGATCTGATTGCGGGAGTTGATGGTTTGGACCACTTCGGCAAAAGTGCTTCGATACTGGTCGAAAGCTTGCTGGAATGCTTTTAGATTCGACACTTGTTGCGCTGATATCAGTTGAGACTCAACTTTATCGGATAACTCGGCAACCCGTGAAAACTCTTTCTCTGCTCGCTCAGCATCACTTTGCGAATTACTGGTTAGAAACTTAGATGCGTAGAGGCGAGACAGCAATAAGTGTTGTTGTAAAGTACCTGCGCTGATTGCCACGTCTAAATCATCTTCAGTTGCCGCTCGGTTCATAATCTCCGTTACCGACTTACGCATATTTAGGCCAGTTGGGTCGAGTTGATCCTTAACTAGTGCATTGCGTTGGTTGACCAACTGGATGACCTGATTAAAGCCGTCTTTATATTGCTTGAGCTGATTTTCAATCGAGACGAAATCTGATTTATGTAAATCGTCTAGGTGTGAGTCAAGGACGCCTTCAATTAAGCTGATAGAGGTGGTGACTCGCTTATCTAGCTCTGCAATATTCGCGGTGTCATGATTTTTAATGTACTTAAGCGCAGCGAGGCGAGCCTCTAGAATATTTGCTTGAATTCTACCGGTGGAAACACTGGTTAACGCAAGAGCTCGATAGGTGTTAAAACCGTCACTTGACTGATAAAAACGCAGTGAAGCAACGACTGAAATGATCAAAATAAGGCCTAGGATTACCCCAAACCCTAGAGTTAATAGTTTTTTAAGGCTCATACCAATGTCCCTGTTTGGCGTTAGTGAGGAATAGGTTTGAACTGACGATATGTACAATTTGATTGATATAATTATAAGTAAATTATAATGGGGATATTTGGATTCTGCTGATTTTGAAACAAGGAAATCTAAATAAGCTGATAAGGTAGAACTTAAATGGCTGAAGGTTTAGGAAAATTGCTGACATTAACATCGTAGATGTCAGCAATTTTGGGGCGTTAATGGCGAAGATAAGAGAGCAGTCGTGAGCGATCGGGTAATGCACTCATTGCGCCTTTTTTCGTGGTTGCTAATGCGCCGCAGATATTGCCCCAGCGAACGGCTTCAATCACTTTAGCTTCATGCTGCCAATCATCATGCTGGGAGAGGTAGGCAAGTAAGCCACTGACAAATGCGTCTCCAGCTCCTGTCGTATCGACAACGTTGACGGATATTGAATCGACTTGGTGTTGCTGACCGTTAACGATCGCCAGTGCGCCATTTTCTCCTAGGGTGATGAGCACCAGAGGAATCGAGTAGTGAGATAGCTCTGTTAATCCCTCATCAAGAGAGCAAGTCTCCGTTAAATAGAGTAGCTCTTCTTCTGAAAACTTAACCACGTCTGCCATTTCAATCGCACTCATCACAACGGGACGAATCTCTTGCGGCTGCTGCCATACTTCATCACGTAGGTTGGGATCAAAGCTGACAAAGCCATTTGCCTCTTTCATCGCTTTCATTGCTGCTAAGGTCGTTGAACGGCTCGGTTCATTCGCTAAGGCAATCGAACAGCAGTGAAGCCATTGGTTAGCTATAAACGAAGGGATATCAGAGAGCTGAGTGAATTGGTCAGCGCTAGGCTTAACCATAAAGGTAAACGAACGCTCACCTTGGTCGTCAAGATCAACAATCACGGTAGAGGTTCGTTGCTCAGGGTCGAGTTTGAGGCTTGTTGTATCAACATTTTCTTTGTTAAGCACATTCGCCATAAATCGGCCCAGAGGATCATCTCCAACTCGGCCAAAAAAGGCACAGTCACCACCAAGGCGAGCAATCCCGACCGCAACGTTCGCCGGTGCGCCGCCCGGACATTTTAAGTAGCTATTGTCGCTATCTGGAATCAGATCCACCACTGCATCACCGGTGAGCCAAACTTTGTTCATGATTCGTTCCTTGCAAAGGCGCCCATCGGAGCATAGCAAGATGGGCTAGATCATTGGTGCACCTAGGGGGCGGTGCACCAACGAATTTATGGTTATTGACTATTTTTTATTGGGTTGTAGATATGGGTCAAGACAAAAGCGGTCGCAAATGCACTAGCAATAACCGTTAGATAGCCTAGAACTGCCGTTAATGATTGTGAGTAAAGTAAGATACCCGGAATAAAGGTGATGCCCATACCAGTTGCACTGATGTTTAGCACGTAAGTCACTAATCCACCCACGGCGCCACCGACCATACCAAACATAAACACTTTGCCGTATTGAAGGTTTACACCAAACAGTAGCGGCTCAGTGATACCAAACAGTGTCGACATTGAGGCGCTGTAAGCATTACCTTTCTTAATCTTATCTTTTAATAGCGTTGCAACCGCGATTGCAGCGCCAAATTGACCAGCCATTGAAGCCGTACCTAGTGGCTGAAGTGGGTTTACCCCTGTTTCATTAAGCAGGCCGATTTCAATCACGCCTAATGCGTGGTGCAGACCAGTGATAACGATCATCTGCTGTACAGCACCATATAGGATGTAACCTAGACCAAGTGGCAGGTCGAGTGCTATGCGTACCAATGATGTACAGCCGTGCTCAATGGTTTGTAGGATTGGGCCAAAGCCGAACAGGATGACGAATACCGCAATGGTGATGGTCAAAAATGGCGTAAAGACTAAGTCCATACTGGCTGGAATAAAGCGTCGCAGGTTACGCTCTAAGTAAGAGACAAACCAACCGGCAAAGATTGCAGGCAGTACCGTACCTTGGTAGCCCACCAGTGGGAAGTTGATACCAAGCAGATTGACCATCATTGGCTCTGCGCCACCATTAGCAACCACCCAAGCATTAGGCAGTTGCGGAGCAACCATCATCAAGCCCACAACAATGGCGATAATGGCATTGCCACCAAATTTCTTTGCCGCAGAATAAGCGATTAAAACGGGTAAGAAGGCAAAAGCGGTATCGGTCAGCATACTAAATAAGGCTAATGTCTCTGGTGAGAAATCGACGCCTGAGTGCAGCATCATACCGCGTAACCCCATCAATAAGCCGGTCGTTACTAGCGCTGGGATAAGCGGAATCAAAATATCAGCAAGCGTACGAACGACTTTGTGGCTTGCCGTCATATCGGCAAATGCATCTTGTTTGAAGTCGTTCGTTTCAAACTCACCACCCAAGGCGCGCTTAAGCGAATCATAGACATGAGAAACCTTACCAGTACCAATGATGAATTGGTGTTGGCCTGACTGGTAAAAGTAACCGCTGATTTGGTTAATCTCTTTTGCTTTATCAGTATTGACCTTGTCATTGTCTTTAAGGATGAGGCGCAGGCGCGTAGCACAATGCTCAGCGTTGCGGATGTTGTCTAGGCCCCCGATACTATCCAGTATCTCGGTTACGGTAGCGTCATAATTCATTCTGTTCACCACTTTATTATATTGTAAGGTAGGTTAGCTGGGTATCGAGGTCTGCACCTTTTTCAGTCGATATAGTTAGCTGGTGGTTTTCTTGCTCAGGGAAGAAAAGGCAGGTAAATACATCTCGGCCATCATTTATATAAATTTCAATTATGCTTTGATCGCAAATGAAGTGAATATTATTAATGTCGTAGTCTGTTTGGTGTTGACGTTTATTTCCATACTCCCAATCTTGGGTATGATGGTCATATAACGCTCTATCTAAAGTAATGGTATTATTATTGATAGTCAGCGTTAACTCTTTACCACTTTGTGTTTGCAATGAAATGGTTATATTTTTCTCATTAGATAAGTTATTAACCTCTAAAGAAAACGATAAACTTTCCAGTTCAACTCCTTGATGATTTAATTGATATCCATGTTGTTTTATTAATGAATCGGAATTAATAATGTTTGGTCGTTGAATAAGTCGATTATTTTCAACGGTTAGTTCTCTAGTCAGCGTCAAGCAGTTAATCCAACCCTGTTGTTCGCTAGGCAAGTGTTCATCAGTCCCTGCCCATGCAATCAGTGTTTGTTTCTCTGGTGCATTAGCCATGGTTTGTGGCGCGTAGAAATCAAAGCCACGGTCAAGCTCGTCCCAATGGCTAACAGTGAACGTAAGCTGCTCGAAATTCACTTGGCCCAAGCAGTAAATAACGTTGAATTTATTGTGGAAGCGAGTTCCATCAGCAGTCACGCCTTGTGGAGAAAAGATCAGCACGTCATGACCATCGACTTCTAGCAGGTCAGGGCACTCATACATGTAGGCATCAAGAAAGTCGCCATTGACTTGAATGTCCAGCGTCCCTTTGAACTCCCAGTCGAGTAAGTCAGGCGATTGGTACACGATGATCTCACCGCTTAAATCGGCTTCTCGCTGAGCGCCTAGCAACATAAAGTAGTGACTACCACGTTTAACGATTTTTGGATCGCGTACATGGCCGGTGTAGCCTTGTGGTACTGACTCAATCACCGGGTTGAGAGCGTGTTTAGTCACTTGATTGTTTTTATCTAAGATCGCTAAACACTGGTTGGCATCGCGTTCATCACCACGTTTAACATTGCCGGTGTAGAATAGGTAACTACGATCATTTTCAACTACGGCACCACCTGAATAAGCACCGTGAGACTCATAACTTTCTAACGGGGTTATTTTTGAACCATGTTCAGACCAAGTTAATAAATCATTAGAGCTCAAGTGCATCCAATGTTTCATTCCATGATAAGTATCAAATGGAAACCATTGGTAAAATAAATGATATTGGTTATTAAAATAACAAAAACCATTCGGATCATTTAATAACCCATGCGGTGGACTAATATGAAATAATGGGCGAAATAAAGTTTTTAATTTTATTTCCTCAAAATTTTTATTATCTAATTCCGTTGCCGTGTTGATGGTTTTATATTTTTGTTGTTGCACGTTACTTACCTAATAACCTTGGGTTGAAGAAATCATAGAGAGCTTGATAAAGGGTGAAAATAGCGCCGCACTTTTATTCACTCAATTTGACGGCGTTTTGAACAAATAGAGAACAGGTTGTGATGTAACACAAAGTCTTGTTACATGGTGAGAGTTAATATATGACGTTGATTGATAGAAATGTTGGATGGGAGTGCAATGACGATTCGTGATGTAGCCAAAAAGGCAGGAGTCTCTATTGCCACGGTATCTAGAGTGCTCAATGGTAATGAGTGTGTCTCTGTTGAAGCTAAGCAAGCAGTAGAGCTGGCGATGACAGAGCTGAATTATCAAAAGCCTCCGCAGAAACGCAAGAAGCCAACCAAGCTGTTTGCCGTCATTGTGCGCAATATGTCTAACCCGTTTTTTTCACAATTGGTCGATGTATTGGAAGAAGAGGCGTACAAGCATGGCCGCAGCTTATTGTTGTTTAATAGCCGCAATAACCTTCAGCTAGAAAAGACCTTTTTGTCTGAGTGTATTAATCACAAAGTGGATGGGGTATTTCTTGTCCCGCGCTCACTAAAAGAGGAGCACTTAGCGCCATTGAAAGCGTTGCCTTTTCCTGTGGTATTGCTGACAGCAACCGCACCCGGCACCATTAGTATTGGTACTCATCATCAGCATGGCGGCGAGCTAGCTGCGAAACACTTTGTTCAGCAGGGCTATCGGAAGCTGGGTTACATCGGAGCCAGTGATACCAAGTCTGATCGACTGATCGGTTATCAAAACGAGTTGTTTAGGCTAGGCAAAGAAATGCCAATAGAGTCTGTTCTTGCGCCTTATGACTCTGACTCTTTACGTGATTACATTGAAAAATGGATCACGCAAAATTCTCAGCCTATCGAGGCGGTGTTCTGTTCTGATGATATTTCCGCCAGCCATTTGCACAATGCATTACAAGAGCAAAGGGTGAGTCATAGGGTCGACATCATTGGTTTTGATGACACCTTTATTGCTCAGTCACTTGGTTTTTCTAGTATTAAACAGCCAATTAGAAAAATTGCGTTATTGGGTTTTGATATGATGATTGAAGCGATTCAGCAAGGTGAGTTAGCGCAGCGTTTGGTGCTACTAGAGCCAACGCTTTCGGTTAGAAGCCACCCATCATTGCGAGCGGTGTCTCGTCGACCTGAAATCTTGCGCAATGATTAGCAAGTATCATCACGCTATAAAGAGCTACATATTTATAGGAGCTGCTAATTTAGCGTGATGACATCGATGTGGTTAATCAACTTCCTCTGGCTCAACTTCTTCTTGAAGCTCAAGTAAGTTAATTGCAATTGCGACAAAATCGCTATCAGTAATGATGCCAACTAAGTGACCTTTCTCTACCACAGGCAGGCAGCCGACTTTATGCTTTTGCATATAAATCGCACTTTCCTTTAAACCAGCTTGTGGTGAAACTGACATAACGCTGGTTTTCATCACATCGAAAAGTGGCGTGTTGAGCGTATAAGACTGACTTTCTGGGAGCTTTTGTAAGCTAGATTCTTGAGCTGAGAGTACATCTCGTTGAGATACGACGCCAAGCAGTTTTCTATCTGCATCAATGATTGGAATGTGGCGAATATCGAGCGCTTCCATCATGCTTTTTGCATCGGCGAGATTGTGAGAGCGAAGAAGCGTATGAGGGCTACGCGTCATCATTTCTTCTACCTTAATCATGGCTGCCTCCTGAGTTATTATTCTTTGCTCTTTAAATATAGTAATTTTCTTCAACTGAGTTTGAGAGCTAAACCTGTTTTTACTGCTATAACCACGACTTTTTTGTGGTAAATCAACTGGCGAATAATTCAGCAGGGAAATGGATGGGCTTTAGAGCCAATTAAGGCAAATGATTACAATAATTCACATCTCTTTTCTTGATATTGCTCTCATGCACAATATACTAGTCGGCTGCGAAAAACTCGTCGTCTGTTTGTGACAGAATCAGTTCGACTCACAGTAAAACCACGACAAAAGATTAGTAACATGCAAGTATCAGATTTTCACTTTGACTTACCGGATGAGCTTATAGCTCGCTACCCTCAGCCAGAGCGCACTGCAAGCCGTTTACTGCAAATGGATGGCAACAGCGGTGAGCTAACAGATGGCACGTTTACCGATGTACTAGAGCAAGTACAACCGGGTGACTTAGTGGTATTCAACAATACTCGAGTGATTCCTGCGCGCATGTTCGGCCGTAAAGAGTCAGGCGGTAAGCTTGAAGTTCTTGTAGAACGAGTACTTGATGAGAAGAGTATTCTAGCGCACGTTCGCTGCTCTAAATCTCCAAAGCCAGGTTCGACTATTTTTATTGGTGAGAACGACGAATATTCAGCGGAAATGGTGGCTCGTCATGATGCACTATTCGAGCTGAAGTTTAACGCAGAGCAAAACGTATTAGCGGTACTGGAAGAGATCGGCCACATGCCACTTCCACCTTACATTGACCGCCCAGATGAAGACTCTGATAAAGAGCGTTACCAAACGGTTTATAATGAAAAGCCGGGTGCAGTAGCCGCGCCAACAGCAGGTCTTCATTTTGATGAACCTTTGCTTGAGAAGATCAAAGCAAAAGGCGCTGAATTTGCGTATGTTACTTTGCACGTAGGTGCAGGTACTTTCCAGCCAGTAAAAGTGGATGATATCCATGAGCACCACATGCACGCTGAGTACGTTGAAGTACCGCAAGAAGTCGTCGATGCAATCAATGCGACGAAAGCGCGTGGTGGTCGTATCATTACTGTCGGTACAACATCGGTACGTTCACTAGAAAGTGCAGCGCAAGATGCGATTAAGAAGGGCACTGAGCTGGTTCCGTTCTTCGGTGACACCGAGATCTTCATTTTCCCTGGTTACGAATATCAGTTAGTGGATTGTCTAATCACTAACTTCCACCTGCCAGAGTCAACGCTGATCATGCTTGTGAGCGCCTTTGCAGGTTATGAAAATACGATGAACGCGTATAAGCACGCTGTAGAGAACAAGTACCGCTTCTTCTCGTATGGCGATTCAATGTTCATCAAAAAGAAAACGGTATAGATTACTTTGAGAGATTCCTGACATCTCGTACCTCGATTCAGGAATGACAAACGTTGGCTTTGAGAGCCTAATATGTCATTCGATGAGTGAGGCACTGAAACTCCGTCATTCCATAGAGTGAGGGACGAGCGAGTAGGGAATCTCTTATGTTCAGCATTGAGCTGAACGCAAACAATTTACGAGTGCTAGCAGTAAGCTAGGAAGCAGAATAATCGGTTATTCTGCATCTCGCATGGAAGGCGACCGCTCCTCATAGAGCTTAAAGCTCTGAACTTAATGTCAGACTGTTTCTCTGACAACCGGAGGCTTCGTGAAGTTAAAATTCGATCTTAAGAAAAAAGACGGTGTTGCGCGTCGTGGTCAACTGACCTTTGAACGTGGCACAGTTCAAACACCAGCATTCATGCCAGTAGGTACTTACGGTACTGTTAAAGGTATGACACCTGAAGAAGTAAAAGGCACTGGTGCTGAAATTCTTCTTGGTAACACTTTCCACCTATGGCTACGCCCAGGTCAAGAAGTGATGAAAATGCACGGTGACCTGCACGATTTTATGAACTGGCACGGTCCTATCCTTACTGATTCAGGCGGTTTCCAAGTATTCAGCTTAGGTAAGATGCGTACTATCACTGAGCAAGGTGTACACTTCCGTAACCCTGTAAACGGTGACAAGATCTTCATGGACGCTGAAAAGTCGATGGAAATCCAAAAAGACCTAGGTTCTGACATCGTAATGATTTTCGATGAGTGTACGCCATACCCTGCGACACACAACGAAGCGAAAAAATCGATGGAAATGTCACTACGTTGGGCACAGCGCTCACGTGATCACTTCGACAAGCTAGAAAACCCGAACAACCTATTTGGTATCGTTCAAGGTGGTGTTTACGAAGACCTACGTGATGTATCTGTAAAAGGCCTAACTGAGATCGGTTTTGACGGCTATGCAGTCGGTGGCCTAGCAGTAGGCGAGCCAAAAGAAGACATGCACCGTATTCTCGAGCACACATGTCCTCAGTTACCAGAAGACAAGCCTCGTTACCTAATGGGTGTAGGTAAGCCTGAAGACCTAGTTGAAGGTGTTCGTCGTGGTATCGATATGTTTGACTGTGTAATGCCAACGCGTAACGCACGTAATGGTCACCTATTTGTGACTGGCGGTGTGATCAAGATCCGTAATGCGAAACACAAAACAGATACAACTGCATTAGATCCGCACTGTGACTGTTACACTTGTCAAAACTACTCTAAGTCGTACCTTCACCACCTAGAGCGTTGTAACGAAATTCTAGGTGCTCGTCTAAATACGATTCACAACCTACGTTACTACCAGCGTCTGATGGAAAGCATTCGTACGGCAATTGATGAAGATCGTTTTGATGAGTTCGTGCAAGAGTTCTATGAGCGTCGTGGCCGTGAAGTTCCGCCACTGGCAAAAGAGCAATAATCGACAAATTTAAGAATTAGAGCCTTTGGCATTACGCCAGAGGCTTTTGCTAATAAAGTAGGCAAACGCACGCTATTTTTGAGAGAGCGATCTCTATTGGTCACTCTCAGACTTGAAACTAATTGGCGAATGCCCAACTTGGACATTAATAAAAAATAATAGAGGATATTTTAATGTTTATTTCTCAAGCTCACGCAGCAGCAGAAGGCGCACCAGCAGGCGGCGGTTTTGAAATGCTAATCATGCTAGGTATGTTCGCGGTGATCTTCTACTTCATGATCTACCGTCCACAAGCTAAGCGTGTTAAAGAGCACAAGAACCTAATGAGCTCTATGGGTAAAGGTGATGAAGTGCTAACTAGCGGTGGTCTAGTGGGTAAAATCACTAAAATCGCAGAAGACAACGACTACATCTCTATCGAGTTGAACACAAATAACGAAGTCGTTATCAAGAAAGACTTCGTTACTGCAGTGCTACCAAAAGGTACGCTAAAGTCACTATAAACAGCTAAAGGATCTCCGCTGTGCTAAACCGCTATCCAATATGGAAGTATCTGATGGTGGTGTTTACCATCGCTATCGCAGCATTGTATGCACTTCCAAATCTCTACGGTGAAGATCCGGCTATTCAAGTTACAGGGGCGCGTGGCGCCTCTGTAGATATGTCAACGCTGGATTCTGTCACTAAAGCTCTCGATGACCAGGGCTTATCTCATAAATCCATTGCTCTAGAGAATGGATCTATTCTTGTTCGTTTCAATGACACTGACACTCAAATCAGTGCTCGCGATATCATCAACGAAGCGCTTGGCAAAGACAAAATTGTTGCTCTGAACCTAGCTCCTGCGACTCCGGATTGGCTTGAATCTATTGGTGCTGCACCAATGAAGCTAGGTCTTGACCTACGTGGTGGTGTTCACTTCTTAATGGAAGTGGATATGGACGCTGCAATGGAAAAACTGGTTGGCCAACAGGAAGAAGCATTCCGTAGTGAACTACGTGAAGCAAAAATTCGTTACCGCGCAATTCGCCCTGCAGGTAAAGATGGTGTTGAAGTTCTGCTACGTAACGCAGAGCAACTTGCTGAAGCAGAAGCACTACTAAAGAAAAACCATCCGGACATGATCTTTGTTGATTCTGAGTCGAATGGTCGCTTTGCATTGACCGCAACCTTTACTGAGCAACGTCTAACTGAAATTCGCAATTATGCGGTAGAGCAGAACATTACGATTCTACGTAACCGTGTAAACGAATTGGGAGTTGCTGAGCCTCTTGTTCAGCGTCAAGGTGCAAGCCGTATCGTAGTTGAGCTGCCTGGTGTTCAAGACACCGCTCGCGCGAAAGAAATTCTTGGTGCAACTGCAACGCTAGAGTTCCGTGAAGTGGACTCAAAAGCAGACCTAGCTGCAGCGGCAAACGGGCGTGCGCCAGCAGGCAGCGAAATCAAGCAAGACCGTGATGGTCGCCCAGTTGTGCTTAAGAAGCGCGTCATTCTAGGTGGTCAAAGCATTACTGATGCAAGTTCAAGTGTTGATGAATATGGTCGTCCACAAGTTAACATCTCGCTAGATAGCGAAGGTGGTAACAAGATGGCTGCGTTCTCACGCCAGAACATCGGCAAGCTAATGGCAACGGTTTTCGCAGAATACAAAGACAGCGGTCGCCGTACTCCTGAAGGCCGCGTGATTCTGAACAAGCATGAAGAAGTGATTAACCAAGCAACGATTCAATCGGCTCTTGGACGTAACTTCCGTATTACTGGTATCGACTCAGCTGCAGAAGCGCACAACCTAGCACTTCTACTTCGCGCTGGTGCTCTAATTGCGCCTATCTCGATTGTCGAAGAGCGTACCATTGGTCCATCTATGGGTCAGCAGAACATCGATATGGGTATCCAAGCGATGATTTGGGGTATGGTTGCGGTAATGCTGTTTACGCTGATGTACTACCGCAAGTTCGGTATGATCGCTAACGTCGCACTAATGGCGAACCTAGTGTTGATCATTGGTGTTATGTCGATGATCCCGGGCGCGACGATGACCTTGCCAGGTATTGCAGGTATTGTACTGACAGTCGGTATGGCGGTTGATGCCAACGTACTGATCTTTGAGCGTATCCGTGAAGAGCTTCGTGATGGCCGCAGCCCTCAGCAAGCGATTCACCAAGGTTATGCGAACGCGTTTAGTACCATTGCCGATGCGAACATCACTACGCTAATCACTGCGATTATCCTATTTGCAGTCGGTACTGGTGCAATCAAAGGTTTCGCCGTGACACTGTCTATCGGTATCTTAACTTCTATGTTTACCGCTATTGTAGGTACACGTTGTATCGTGAACCTTGCATACGGTGGTAAGCGAATCAACAAACTGTCGATCTAAGGCTAGGAATTAGTATGTTTCAGATTCTAAAAGCAGAAAATACGATCGACTTTATGCGTTGGTCGAAGCTGGCATTTGTGTTCTCAATCCTAATGATTGGTGCGTCAATCTTTACTCTATCAACTAAGTGGTTGAACTGGGGTCTAGATTTTACTGGCGGTACCTTGATTGAAGTCGGTTTTGAACAGCCAGCAAATCTTGAAGATATTCGTGGTGCGCTTGAAGCAAAAGGCTTTGGTGACGCAACGGTACAGAACTTCGGTAGTGCGCGTGACGTAATGGTTCGTCTGCGTCCTCGTGATGACATGGCGGGTGAGACGCTGGGTAACCAGATTCTTAACGCTATCAAGGACGGTACGGGTGAAAGCGTTGAAATGCGCCGTATTGAGTTCGTTGGCCCTAACGTAGGTGATGAGCTTACTGAAGCGGGTGGCCTTGCGATTCTTGTGTCTCTTATCTGTATCCTGATCTATGTATCGGTTCGATTTGAGTGGCGTCTAGCTGCGGGTGCGGTATTAGCACTGGCACACGACGTTATCATCACATTGGGCGTGTTCTCTTTGATGCAAATCGAAGTGGACTTGACCATTGTCGCAGCACTACTAACGGTTGTCGGTTACTCGCTCAACGATACCATCGTTGTATTCGACCGTATTCGTGAGAACTTCCGTAAGATGCGTAAGGGTGAGGCATCTGAGGTAATGAATAGCTCAATCACACAAACATTGAGCCGTACATTGATTACATCGGGTACAACCTTGTTTGTAGTTATCGCACTGTTTACTCAAGGTGGTGCGATGATTCACGGTTTTGCTACCGCACTTCTACTTGGTATTACGGTTGGTACATACTCTTCAATCTACGTTGCTTCGGCACTAGCATTGAAACTGGGTATTACTAAAGAACACCTAATGCCACCTCAAGTAGAAAAAGAAGGTGCTGAATTTGATGAGATGCCATAAGGTATTGAGTCAAAGACCTTAATCAAAGCCGCTGTTCTTCAGCGGCTTTGTTGTTTTAAAGGAGTTATTCATGCGATGGTTTACGGCGTTTATTGCCTTGGTTGCTTTTAATGTATCAGCAAATACTTTAACTCTATCCAGTCATCCCGATACCCTTGCGCAAAACATTCGCAGCTCATGGCAAGAGTGTGATGAGCAGACGTGGTGTGAGGATAAGCTCGCTTATTATCGAGGGAGCTACGTTGCCGAGGCGACAATATCGCAGTCTTCGCTTGAGATAGAGTTATTGAGTGAGTTCTCTACTCACCAACTATCTCAGCTGCAACTCAATCTGCGCAGTGATGGTTTTTCTTTGCAGAGCGTAGAAGTTATGGGCGAACGTTTTGATATCTCACAGCAGAGCTCTCAACATTCAGTTAGCGAGATCAACGCATCGTTAGTTCAATTTATCAATCGCTACCCTCAGACCGTAGCTAGGCAACTGGCATGGCAATCTGAACTTTGGGACGCTGAGTTAATCAGTGATGGTGAGATCATTTCATTACGCTTTATGTCTCGTGATTGAGCAGAGTGAATGTGTTGGGTGAATATTGTGCGATCTTGTCGCACACTTAAATAGAGGCTACAGACTTTGAGTGATAACTTGCTATGATGAATGAAAATAATAAATAGGAAGCAAGTTATGCCACATTTACGTTTTCGAGCAGTAGAGCCGCAGACAGTACAAACGCTATCTAAGCCGCTAATTGATGAGCTTCAGCCTTTGATGGACTGCCCTCGTGAAGACTTTACCTTTGAATATATCTATTCAACATTCTTCCACGAAGGGGAGGTGAGCAGTGCTTATCCGTTTGTTGAGGTGTTGTGGTTTGATCGTGGCCAAGAAGTTCAGGATGCCGTCGCTAAGGTCGTGACGTCGCAGATTCGCGGTGTGATTGGTGAAGATGTTGATGTCGCGGTGATTTTTACAGCGCTTGACGCAAAAGGCTATTACGATAATGGCGAGCATTACTAATTAGCTCAGTTAATCATTTTAAGTAAGAGGAGAAAGCAATGCGGGCTAGTCTAGATACATGGCGTAAGCTGCCTTTGTTATGCTCTTCTTTATTGTTTGCTTCCGCGGTAGCAGCGACTCCGTGGGAGAAAATAGACACCCCTTCAAATGGTTCACCCCAAGCGATTGGCAGCTACGCAAATGGCTGCTTGTCCGGTGGTGCCGCTTTACCGCTCGAAGGGGAGGGCTATCAAGTTATCCGTAGTCAACGTGAGCGTTACTATGGCCACCCTAATGCGATCGGTTTTATTGAGCGTTTAGCTGACCTGTCACGTAACGAGCTAAAAACCAATATCTTGATTGGTGATATATCTTTGCCGCAAGGTGGGCGCTTTTCATCAGGGCATTCTAGCCACCAAACGGGGTTAGATATCGATATTTGGCTTAAGTTAGCGGACATGCCGCTTTCCGAACCTCAATTAGCAAAGCCGACGCCTCATAGTGTGGTCAACTTAAAGCAGTACCAGCTACTCAAAAACAACTGGGATGAACGTCATTTCGAGTTAGTGAAATTTGCCGCCAACGATGAGCAGGTTGCACGTATTTTCGTTCATCCTGTGATCAAAGAGAAACTGTGTGCAACGGAACAAAGCAGCGATCGAGAGTGGCTGCGAAAAGTGCGTCCTTGGTGGGGGCATCATTACCATATGCATGTGCGTTTGAACTGCCCAGAAGGGAGTCAGAACTGCAAACCTCAAGCTGAGCCGCCTAAAGGGGATGGTTGTGGGGCAGAGCTAGCAAGCTGGAAACCACAGCCCAAGCCAGCTGCACCAAAGGTGGCTTCAACAAAGCCTAAAAAGAAAAAGTTGAAAGTGATACCGGTTCAGTGCCAGCAGTTGTTAGATAACAGCTAATACGACTTTGAATAAAAAAACGCCGCTCACTGAGCGGCGTTTTTATTAACCAATATTAGGCTAAGCCCTGAATAATAACGAACTTCTCTAACAGTTCTTCTTCGGTCTCAACATGGTCTGGATCGGTGATGATGCACTTAGTGATCGGGCAGACTGATTGACATGTTGGCTTTTCATAGTGACCTTTGCACTCAGTACATAGGTCAGGATCGATCTCAAAGATTGAGTCGCCCATAGTGATCGCGCCATTTGGACACTCAGGGTCACACATGTCACAGTTAATGCACTTATCAGTGATCAGTAAAGCCATGCTTATTTACCTGTTGGGTTACGGGTATCCTGACCATCGTTTAAGTTACGCATTAATAGGCCGTATTCTAGATCCATATCTTGTGGAACAGGAATGAATACGAAGTGGCCGTTTCCTTTTGCGTCATCGATAACTTCTGACTTGCGGTTTTCCATCGCTTCAAGCGTGAAGATTACATTGCCTTTTGGTGTCATTAGCTCAAGGCTGTCACCGACAATGAATTTGTTCTTCACTTCAACTTCCGCTAGGTCACCACGGCGTTTGCCTGTGAATTCACCCACAAATTGCTGAGCGTCAGATACAGAGTAACCGTAGTCGTAGTTTTGGTAAGCATCGTGCGTGTGACGACGTAGGAAGCCTTCAGTGTAACCACGGTGTGCTAGGCTCTCTAGTGTACCCATTAGGCTCTCATCAAATGGTTTGCCTGCAACAGCATCATCAATCGCTTTACGGTAAACCTGAGCAGTACGAGCACAGTAGTAGAAAGATTTAGTACGACCTTCGATCTTCAGTGAGTGAACACCCATCTTAGTCAGACGCTCAACGTGCTGGATAGCGCGTAGGTCTTTCGAGTTCATGATGTAAGTGCCGTGCTCATCTTCGTAAGCCGCCATCTTTTCTTCTGGACGGTGCGCTTCAGAAAGTAGAACCACTTCATCAGTTGGTTTGCCACGACCGATAGTCGTTTCAGGACGCTCGTCTTGAACTTCAACCGCTTGCGCTTCTGCCGGGTCAAACTTCTCTACGATGTCGCCAGTGTCGTTTTCTTTGCCTTCTTCAACTTTGTATTCCCAACGACATGCGTTAGTACATGTACCTTGGTTAGGGTCACGTTTGTTGATGTAACCAGAAAGTAGGCAGCGGCCAGAGTAAGCCATACATAGAGCACCGTGAACGAACACTTCTAGTTCAGTTTCAGGACAGTGCTCACGAATCTCTTCGATCTCTTCTAGAGAAAGCTCACGAGATACAATCACACGCTCAACGCCGTTAGCAGCCCAGAACTTAACGGTTGCCCAGTTTACAGCGTTAGCCTGTACAGACAGGTGAATAGGCATCTCAGGGAACGCTTCACGAACCATCATGATTAGACCTGGGTCAGACATGATCAGTGCGTCAGGGCCCATCTCTACAACCGGCTTAAGGTCGCGGATGAAAGTTTTTAGCTTAGAGTTGTGCGGTTGGATGTTACATACCACGTAAAGCTTTTTGCCTTGGGCATGAGCTTCATCGATACCGATTTGTAGGTTCTCGTGGTTGAACTCGTTGTTACGTACGCGAAGGCTGTAACGAGGTTGGCCAGCGTATACCGCGTCTGCGCCGTAGGCAAATGCGTAACGCATGTTTTTAAGGCTACCTGCAGGTGACAGTAGCTCTGGTACGAATGCTTTCTCAGTCATGTGTAATTCTCTTAATCTGATCTCAAGTCAGGCCGATTCCACCACATGGGATCGGGGGCGCAAATTTTACGTCAAAACGTGACTTGTGACCAGAACAGAATGTACACGAAATTTGTTCAAGGCATGAATGACCAGAATAGCTATTGCTTTCCAAGTCGCTAGAGGTGAGTGGTATATTTGAAATGATGCGCAGAGCAATGTCTGCGCATACTTGCCGCAATAGCTAAACAGGTCATTCTTAAATGCCCTGTAGCACAGCTTTATGCGTTTGGATGAGGCAGACCGCCAAGGCATTCGTATAGATTTGGCAGGAATGCACTGAATTCACCACACATTAAAGAGAAGTCTGCATCAAAGCGAGCAGCTTGGTCTTCACGTGGGATATCATCGTTTTGATCTTTTAGCTCATCAGAGAACTTGAGGCGTTTGATGCTGCCATCTTCAGCTAGAATACATTCGATGCGCTCTTGCCACCAAACCGCAAGCTTAGTCACCATCTTGTCTGCTTCAATATGGCTACGAATTTCATCGGCTGTCAGTTCTTGCTTCTTACAACGGATCACGCCGCCTTCTTCAAGTACTGACTTAAGCTCTGCTTCATCAAGCATCTGGATACCAACAGGCGTTTCACCCGTTTTCACCCATTCGGTTAATGTGGTTTCAATTGGCTTTTCAGGGATTGCTGGAACAACTGGTAGGCTACCCATAGTTTTACGCAGTAGCGCTAGTACATCTTCAGCTTTTTTCGAGCTGCTGGCATCGACTAAAATGAAGCCTTCTTTTGGTAGGATCAGCACGTAAGTATGGCTGCTACGGCTAAATGCACGTGGTAGAAGATCCATCACGATGTCATCTTTCAGATTGTCTTTCTCTTTCTTTTTAAGAGGGCGACCTTCTTGTGCTTCCATTGCTTCAATTTTTGCGTTCAATGAGTCTTTAATCACTGATGCAGGAAGCATTTTTTCTTCTTTCTTTGCACAAACTAGAATGCGGTTTTCAGACACGTGAGTCATCATGTCGCCATGTTTACCCATCGCTGTAACCCAGCCAAATTTTTGCTTATCTTGGCTACCACAAGGCGTAAAACGAAACTCAGCCAGTTGTTTTTCTAGTTGGTCAGCGTTGAATTCGATTTCGCGGTTGAAGCGATAAACCAGACAGTTTTTAAACCACATATTCTTTCTCTATACCTTTATCCGATCTGCCAATAATAAAGACTTTTGCACGTCTTGTCTTACTGCAAACACACAATAGTGGGATGAAAGTTATATGAAAATTTGTTTTCAAAGGTCACAAAAGTGTCATAATTGCTAGTGATAATGCTTAGCGTTGCCAAGAGCTGAACAAGCTCAAATAAACTAACTAACATAAGGTTATTCAATTATGTCTAGAAGGATTCTGGTTGTTGAAGACGAAGCACCAATTCGCGAAATGCTTTGCTTTGTACTTGAACAAAAAGGTTACCAAGCAGTAGAAGCAGAAGATTACGACAGCGCGGTAACTAAACTGGCTGAACCCTTCCCTGATCTAGTGTTGCTAGATTGGATGTTACCTGGTGGTAGCGGTATCAACTTCATTAAACACATGAAGCGTGAAGAGCTGACACGCAACATTCCCGTTGTGATGCTAACGGCACGTGGTGAAGAAGAAGATAAAGTACGCGGCCTTGAAGTAGGCGCAGATGACTACATCACCAAGCCATTCTCACCAAAAGAGTTGGTTGCTCGTCTTAAAGCGGTTATTCGCCGAGTGACACCAACCGCACTAGAAGACGTAATTGATGTTCAAGGACTTAAACTTGACCCGGTTTCGCACCGAGTGACAGCAAACGATGCGCCATTAGATATGGGGCCAACGGAATTCAAAATGCTGCACTTCTTCATGACTCACCAAGAGCGTGTTTACAGCCGTGAACAGCTACTCAACAATGTTTGGGGCACCAACGTGTATGTGGAAGACCGTACGGTAGACGTACATATTCGTCGCCTACGTAAAGCGTTAGAAGCGGCAGGTCATGATAAGTTGATTCAGACGGTTCGCGGCGCGGGCTATCGTTTCTCAACTAAGGCGTAATGGGTTTTACCATTTGGAGAGGTAAGTGGTCGAACGGTTAACTTGGAAAAAGCTAGCCTGGGAGCTGGCTTTTTTTTACACCCCATGGGTGATAGTAGGCTGGATTTTCGGATATATGCCGTGGTTGCTGTTAGCTGCCACGGTTTTGCAGCTTGTATGGCATCTACACAATCAAATGCGTCTTTCGACCTGGTTGTGGGATGAGAAGCGTCTAACGCCACCGTCCGGCAGTGGTAACTGGGAGTCTCTGTTTAACGGTATCTACCGTCTGCAGCAGCGTCAGCGTAAAAAGCGTAAAGAGTTAACCAACCTTATTCGCCGTTTCCGTAATGGTGCCGAATCTCTCCCGGATGCTGTCGTGGTATTTCGCAGTGAAGGCAATATTGTTTGGTGTAACAAGCTTGCTCAGCACCTATTGGGCTTCCGTTGGCCAGATGATTCGGGTCAGCCGATTTCCAATTTGATTCGTACCCCTGATTTTATCAAGTATCTCAATAAGCAAGATTTCTCCGAGCCGCTAGAGATGCGTTCGCCACTTAATGTTGAGCGTATGCTTGAGCTACGTATCGTACCTTACACAGAAGGTGAGCACTTGATGGTGGTGCGTGATGTCTCTCAGCTTAAGCAGCTTGAAGGCATGCGCCGTAACTTCTTTGCCAATGTATCCCATGAACTGCGCACGCCAATGACGGTGCTGCAAGGCTATCTGGAGATGACTGAAGATCCAGATATGGTGGTTGGCCCTATGTGGACCAAAGCGCATGGAGTGATGACTGAACAGCTTAATCGCATGAATAGCTTGGTGAATCAGTTGCTGACGCTATCGAAAATCGAAGCTGCGCCGATGCATGAGCTAGAAGATGTCGTCAATGTGCCAGCGATGCTTGAAGTGTTGGAGAAAGAAGCGGCGAGTTTGAGTGGTGATTTAGGCCATAAGCTGTCATTTAATGTTGATAGTAATTTGCGAGTGCTAGGCGATGATGATCAACTGCGCAGCGCGATCTCTAATCTAGTGTACAACGCGGTGAAATATACCCCAGCAGGTGCAGACATCATGGTACGTTGGTATCAATCTGCACAAGGGGCGCATTTAGAAGTGGAAGACAGTGGTGATGGTATCGAGCCACAGCACTTACATCGACTGACTGAGCGTTTTTACCGAGTTGATAAAGCGCGTTCTCGTGATACGGGTGGCAGCGGACTCGGTCTTGCGATTGTAAAACATGCCCTGACTCACCATGACTCTCATCTAGAGATCAGCAGTGAAGTTGGAGTAGGCAGTAAGTTCTCGTTTACGCTTCCTGTCCGTTTAGTGGTGAGTTAATGAAAAAGCTCATCGGTGCATTAATGCTTTCATTGTCTCTATCAGCACCAAGTCTAGCTGAGGGTGAGAGCTTACCTAATTACAGTAAAGTTGCCGGAATCACGGGTGATTTAACAACGGTAGGCTCTGATACATTAGCCGGGATGACCACCCTGTGGGTCGAAGAGTTTAAGCAGCTCTACCCAAGTGTTAATGGACAGGTGCAAGCATCGGGTTCTTCTACCGCTCCTCCTGCTTTGACTGAAAGAACGGCGCAGTTTGGCCCAATGAGCCGCGCGATGCGTAACCGAGAAGTAGAAGCTTTTGAACGTGAGCATGGCTATAAACCAACCGTGCTACGTGTTGCCATTGATGCGATTGGTATCTTTGTCCACCGAGACAACCCGATTAAAGGTTTGAACTTTACCGAGCTTGATCGCATTTTCTCAGCAACATTAAGATGTGGCTCGACAGACTCGATCAACACTTGGTCTGAGCTAGGTTTGGACTACCAATGGGCCAAACGAGGAATGCAACTGTTTGGTCGTAACTCGGTATCGGGTACTTATGGTTACTTTAAAAAGAACGCACTGTGTGGCGGTGATTTTAAGAGTAGCGTCAATGAGCAGCCGGGCTCAGCTTCAGTAGTGCAGTCAGTCGGTTCGGCGATCAACACTATTGGTTATTCAGGTGTGGGTTATCAAGTTTCTGGGGTGAAGCTGCTACCGATTGCTAAATCAGGCGACCAATACGTAGAAGCAAGCCAAGAAAATATCTTATCAGGTAAGTACCCACTATCACGCTACCTCTATGTATACGCGAATAAGCACCCTTTTAAACCACTGAGCCCAATAGAGCGTGAGTTCATTCGTTTTATCTTCTCTCGCCAAGGTCAGGAGCTAGTCGCCAAAGATGGTTATGTACCGATCTCCCCTGAGATTGCGCGCAGAGAGCTAGAAAAAGTCGGTATCACCAATTAAGTCCTTTGTGTTGCGTTTTACTTAGAAGCTCAAAGACCAACCTGCTTGCCATTGTGCACGGCATCAACCAATGATCGCATTAAGTGAGAGCCTTTCGCTACGCGGTAGATGTTAATCTTTATGCTAGTGACTTTAGGATCAAACGACGCTTGCCGCACCCATTCGCTAATGTGCTCAAAGGTGTGGTAGGGGTAATAGAGTAAGATATCTTGCGCTTTGAGCGCGTCAAATTTGTTGGCATAACCGATAAAGTCCGCGCATTGCATGGGTGGCAGCGGCTTGTTTTCTAGATACTGCTTACCCACATTGGGGAAATCGATGAAGTCTTTGAAATTGTGGTAACGTCCGCCGGGAATCAAACTGTCGTAATTGGATATTTGGAGTTTGTTACAGAGGAAACTCAGCATCTGCTCTGGCATTTCTCGCTCGTAGACGAAACGTACTGGCATAGCCGTGAGTCGTTGACTTACGCCTTCAGACATCTGCTCGATTAAGCTGTGTTCCACTTCGTAATTGAGGTCGTACTCGGCGTCGCGCGTCACTTTCATCGCATAGCCATTGAGCTGATCGTAATCGAAAAAACCGCTAAACAGCTCATCGAGACAGTAACGGATAATGTTATCCAGCAAGATGATGGTGTTACGTGGTTTGCCTTTTTGCTCTGGTACCATGACAAAACGAGGCACGTGATCGGTTGGGATCTCGATTAAGGCGTATTGACTGCGATCTGCTTGACGCATTTCGACGGCAATATAGGCGTATTCATCCTTGAGGAACTGCAGAACATCGATATCTTCTCGTAACAATATTGGCGTAATGTGCGGCAGTAACTTTTTGCGAAAGTACTTTTTTACCCACTTTTGCTGCGAGGGACTGAGTTGCTGCTCATTAACTAAAAAGATGCCGTGCCGAGCCATATCACGTATTAGCTCAGCGTAAAGCTCGTCAAAACGATCATTTAGCTTGAGCGCTTTGGTTTGCATCTTAGTTAACAGGTGCTTGGAGTTATCGTTGCCGCCACGTTCTTGATTGATCAAGATTCGGCGTTTTACATCGGCGAATCTAACTTTATAGAACTCGTCTAAGTTATTGGAAAATATACCAAGAAATCGAATTCTTTCGATTAAGGGGACTTGTTTGTCTGCCGCTTCTTGTAAGACACGCTCGTTAAAAGAGAGCCAACTGAGCTCCTTTTCGATATACAGTTTTTCTGTACTCATAATCTTACCTTCTGCGGAGTGACGAGGGGGCGTTAGCAACTTAAGGTCTTAATATGACACTTTTATTGCGAAATTTTATTGCATTGTTTTCAGTTGTTTAATGCGAACTGTAATATAATTGTCACCTAATAGAAATATTATACCCTCGGACGAAAATAGGTAAGAGACAGGAATGACCCAAGCAGAATTCTCATTGCGAGAGCTAGATCGAAAGCGACTAATCAAAGATCGGTTGGTTCGATTTGCTGTATCTGCAGGTGGTGTTGGTGTACTCGCAGCCTTAGTTCTGATCTTTGTCTACCTTGCGATCATGGTTCTACCATTGTTTAGCGACGCTAAGATCACCCCTAATGTAAGAAGTATTCCGGTCACCATTACCCAGCCAATTGCGGCAGGTGTGGATGAGTATGGGGAAAATGCATTTGTCATTTCTGCAGATGGTCGGATTAATTTCTGGTCACTGAACAACCAGAGTGCTCAGCCAGTTCTTTCCGAGCAAGTTGCAGCGCCCAATAGCTTATTTGCTGATTCTTTAAGTTCTCTCGGTTGGTATGGTTTTGCCAGTAAGCAAGGCGAGGTTCGGTTATTTAAGCCGAGAATGGACTCAGAACTGACCAAAGAAAGCCGAGAGTTTGCGCCGAATGTGCTGAATAAATCGATGCCGTTTGATTTGCATTTTGAAGGAAATGAGCTTAAGAAGTTTGCTTTCTCGACGCAAAAGCCGCTCACCTTAGTGGGCTGGTATCAAGACGATACGGTAAAGGTTCGTTGGAAAAGTGATGAGGGGATACGCAGTTATGAATTTGACGAGACCATTACGCAGCTAGACCAAATCCTAGTCACACCAGATGGGAGAACCATCTATCTTCGCTCGGGCTCTGAACTGGTTATTGCAACTAAGCAGGACGATAGTTTCAATGTGCGTGAAATCGTCGATCTTAGCCAAGGCAAGCCACAACATGCAGTAACGGACATAGATCTTCTTTCCGGCGCATATTCACTACTGGTGACTCATAAAGATGGTTTGGTCTCGCAGTGGTTTGATGTACTGGCTGATGGGCAGCGTTCTCTAACTCATATTCGTCAGTTTAAGCTTGCTTCGGAATTGCAGTTTTTATTGCCAGACAGCTACCGGAAAGGCTTTTACAGTTTTTATATTAATGGCACGGTTCAAAGCCATTACACCACCAGTGAAAAGCTGGTGATATTCAAACGCGCTTATCAGCAAGCGCCACAGCTAGCAGCGATGTCGCAAAACGAAAACTACCTATTGGCGGTGAAAGATGCTGAGCTAAGCATTGCTGAAATCGACAATCCGTACCCAGAGGTCTCGCTGTCATCTTTGTGGCAAAAGGTGTGGTATGAAAGTTACCCTGAGCCGCAGTTTGTTTGGCAAACCACCTCTGCAAGTGATGAGTTTGAAGCCAAGTTTAGTTTGGTTCCTATCGCATTTGGTACTTTGAAGGCGGCTGCTTTTGCGATGCTGTTTGCGGTGCCTATTGCCGTATTTGGCGCTATCTATACCGCTTACTTTATGACGCCGAAAATGCGACGTGTGGTCAAGCCCTCTATCGAGCTGATGGAAGCGCTACCAACCGTTATCATCGGTTTCTTAGCCGGATTATGGTTTGCGCCAATCGTCGAAACGCACTTGGCTGCGGTGGTAACCTTAATGCTGTTTCTGCCTATTTCAACGATTTTGCTTGGCATGGGGTGGCACGCCTTGCCAAAGCATTGGACAGGGCGCTTTGCCAATGGTTGGCATGCCGCTATTTTGATGCCCGCGCTGGTGGTTGTTGCAGTGGTGGTGTTGTCGCAAAGTGGCAATATTGAAGCTTGGTTGTTTAATGGTGATGTCAGAGTATTTCTGGCTGATAAAGGGATCAATTTCGACCAACGTAACGCGCTTGTGGTCGGCTTTGCTATGGGCTTTGCAGTTATTCCTACCATCTTTACCATTGCTGAAGACGCGATATTTTCAGTGCCGAAGCATTTGTCTGATGGATCATTGGCGTTAGGAGCAACGCAGTGGCAGACCTTAACTCATGTTGTGCTATTGACGGCAAGTCCAGGTATCTTTTCTGCGATTATGATGGGACTAGGTCGCGCGGTAGGCGAAACCATGATCGTACTGATGGCGACGGGTAACACACCGATTATGGATTGGAACATCCTCGAAGGGATGCGCACATTATCGGCCACCATTGCGGTCGAAATGCCAGAATCTGAAGTCGGTAGCTCGCATTATCGTATTTTGTTCTTAGCGGCGTTATTGCTGCTGATGTTTACCTTTGCGGTTAACTCTCTTGCGGAATGGGTACGTCAGCGCCTGCGCGAAAAATATCGTTCTCTCTAATTTGAATTTAGGAAACCTTGTACGTGTTTAAGTGGTTAAAATCAGGCTCTCCGTGGATATGGTTAACAGGTGGTGCAGTAAGTATCAGCCTGTTGTCTGTGTTGGGGCTATTACTGCTTATTGGTTGGAAAGGTCTTTCTTATTTTTGGCCAGCGCCGCTCTATCAATGGCAAACTAAAGACGGCGAACTTCTGGTTGGACAAATCTATTCGCAAGAGTATGTGCCAATTACTCACCTTCGCGAGATGGATATTGATTTACCTGCCAGTGTTGAAGAAAAAGGCCTAGCGAAGCGGGTGAATATCAAAGTCGCCAATCGCGATCTCTATTCGGCTGACTTTGTTTCTTTGCTCGAAATCGATTTAAGTCCTCCAACATTGCCGCAGCACTGGGCGGTCATTGAGCGTACCCGGGGCGGTGACTTCTTCGGTCAACCGGTCGGTTACCAACACCCAGATGGTCGAGTCAGCACAGACGTCACGCAAGATATTACCTCTGGCCTTGCCTATGCACAGACACTGCGTAAAGAAATCTACCGTTTGATTCAACAAGAAGTGCGTGTGATTAGCGGCCAAGCGGAACGTTTAAGGCTGGAAAAGCGCAAGCGCAGTTTGAATGACAATTTAGATGATGAATTTCTCGCTTACTACCAGAGGCAAAATGAGCAGTACCTTGACTCTTTAGCCAAGGTCGAAGCCAAACTGGATAACTTACGTGGCAAGTTAGAAAACCAAGGTCTGCTAGTTGAGGATATGACAGGTGAAAGGGTGACGATTCCTCTTAGTCATATTTTAGACTTGTGGTATCCAAACCAAATGTCGATGGGTGAGAAGTTAATCCGCTGGGGTAAGCAAGCGTGGAAGTTTTTATCTGAAGACCCACGTGAATCGAACTCCGAAGGCGGGGTATTCCCGGCGATGTTTGGTACCGTGCTGATGGTATTGATCATGTCCGTAATCGTGATGCCATTAGGTGTGATTGCGGCAATTTACCTGCACGAGTATGCCAAAAACAATGCCTTCACTCGTTTGATTCGCGTCGCGGTTATTAACCTTGCTGGTGTACCTTCGATTGTTTATGGCGTATTTGGCTTAGGTTTCTTTGTTTATACCTTAGGTGCTTCAATCGACTCATTGTTCTATCAAGAGCGCTTGCCGGCTCCAACCTTTGGCACGCCAGGCCTATTATGGTCAGCATTGACGTTAGCGGTACTGACTCTACCTGTTGTGATTGTGGCAACAGAAGAGGGCTTAACCCGAATTCCCAACTCCGTAAGACACGGTTCTTTGGCACTCGGCGCGACACAGTTTGAGACCATGTGGCGCATTGTCTTACCGATGGCAAGCCCAGCTATGATCACTGGGCTGATTTTAGCGGTAGCACGCGCAGCGGGTGAGGTTGCGCCTTTGATGCTGGTGGGTGTGGTGAAACTTGCCTCTAGCTTGCCGGTAGACAGTCAGTTCCCGTTCTTGCATTTAGAACGTAAGTTCATGCATTTAGGCTTCCATATTTACGATGTTGGCTTCCAAACGACTAATATTGAAAGTGCCCGACCGCTGGTTTATGCCACCTCATTATTGCTGGTTACAGTGATCATCGGTCTTAACCTGACTGCGATTAGTATTCGTAATAACCTGCGCGAGAAATACCGAACCTTAGGACAAGATTAACCATGTTTTCTGTGAATCAAACTCTTGGCTACCCAACCCCATTAGACGTGAATAATCTTAGTGATGATTTAACGGCTATCTCGATTGAGGGGTTAGACCTGCACTATCAAACTGCGCAGGCGTTAAGTGATATTTCTATGCGCATTCCTAAAGGGCAGGTGACGGCATTTATCGGTCCATCGGGGTGCGGTAAATCGACCTTGCTTCGCTGTATCAATCGCATGAATGATCTGGTTGAAGGTTGTCGCGTTAAAGGCAAAGTGAAACTGCATGGCAAGAACGTTTATGATCCTGATGTGGACGTCGCGACCTTACGACGCCGTGTTGGCATGGTGTTTCAAAGACCCAACCCGTTTCCTAAATCAATCTATGAAAACGTGGTCTATGGTTTGCGCCTTCAAGGGGTCAACAACAGTCGTGCCCTTGATGATGCGGTCGAGCGTTCTCTTCGAGCATCGGCGTTATGGGATGAGGTAAAAGATCGTCTCCATGAAAATGCATTTGGACTGTCTGGTGGTCAGCAGCAACGTTTAGTAATTGCCCGTGCGATTGCGATAGAGCCAGAGGTGCTGCTGTTGGATGAGCCAACTTCGGCGTTGGATCCGATCTCAACACTGACGATTGAAGAACTGATCAACGATCTTAAGACCAAATATACAGTAGTTATTGTCACCCATAACATGCAGCAAGCAGCTCGCGTGAGTGATCACACGGCATTTATTCATATGGGTAAGTTGATCGAGTACTCAGATACGGATTCTATTTTTACTTCGCCATTGAAAAAGCAAACGGAAGACTACATTACTGGTAGATACGGCTAGGTTTGTTGGTCATATTTGAAACCGTAGCGGCGTTAACTGCGATATTTCCCCCTAATCACATAGACGAGCTATGCTCATAGGGCTGAAATCTCTTGTTGCCTTGCTACAGTTCCAACTATTTACAACAATCACAGCTTGATACTTACCCAGTATGTGACTTTTCCTATTAACCAGCAAAAGAGACTAATTTTATTTATGAATTTTGGGCGCCATATTTCAGGCCAATTTAATGTCGAACTAGAGTCGATCCGTACTCATGTATTAACTATGGGCGGGTTGGTTGAGCAACAGTTGTCGTTTGCGATGCAAGCGCTACACAAAGAAGACATTGAGCTAGCACGAAAGGTTGTTCGAGATGATCATAAAGTGAATTCAATGGAAGTTTCGATTGATGAAGCATGTACGCGCATCATCGCTAAACGCCAGCCAACTGCGAAAGATCTCCGTCTGATTATGGCTATTATCAAAACCATTACTGATCTTGAACGTATCGGTGATGTCGCGACCAAAATCGCCTATGTCGCTATCGAAAGCCCATCTTCTAAAGAGCGTCAGTTTCAAGTTTCCTTAGAGCCATTATGTCGTCAAGCGATCAGCATGCTACATCAAGTACTTGATGCATTTGCACGTATGGATGTCGATGCTGCCGCAGAAGTGTATAAGCTCGATGATAAAATCGATGCTGAGTACGAAGCGGTAATTCGTCAGTTGATGACTTATATGATGGAAGACCCGAAGAACATTCCAAACATCTTACAGGTGATGTGGTCTGCGCGTGCAATTGAGCGAGTAGGCGACCGCTGTCAGAATATTTGTGAGTACATCATCTACTTTGTGAAAGGAAAAGATGTTCGCCACTTGGGCGAACAGAGTATCGATGATGCACTTCGTTAAAAGTGAAAAACTACACCTGACGAGATAGTGGCAGACCAGTTTGATTCGAACAATGTATTGCTTCTATCGATGTAGTTAAAATCGGTACCGAGTCTAAAACCCACATTATCGTTAACGAATACTACCCATGATGCAGAAATACTTGCACCTGTGCCTTCCTCATGGCGAGTTGTACTAGAGAATACGTAGTCACGTTTCCCTTCGTATTCTACAACACCACCTTCTAGTTGCAGTGCCATCTTCATCGGGTGATCTAAAAATTGGTACTGCCCACCAACTCGATAGGTTTTGAGTCTATCTTTATCGAGCAGTATTTCTGCTGATGTATGAGAATAGCTGACGTAGAGAGCATCAAGCCCCAAAACATCAGTGACACCAAGTTGTAATCCAGCACCTGAAATTCCAGCACCCAAATAAGGGCCCATTTTTATCTCTGGTGAAAGATGTAAGCCTGAAGCTGACGCGGTAAAGGGAGTTAAGAGTGCAAGTGCAAGAAGGTGTTTTTTCATCATGGATACTCAGTGGATTAGATACAGCCATCCATGGCGTATAAGTTAAATTAAAGTGATACAGTGATTAGAATTTGTAGCCGACAGTGAATGAAAACTGATCAACAAAAATATCATCGCCTTCGTCTTTTAGGTTGATAAAGTCAGCGCGAAAATCAGCGTAGAAGTGTTCATTGAATGTGCTGCGAACACCTGTACCAATAAAGAGTGATGAATCATCCCAAGAGCCAAGATTTTCTCCAACTACGCTAAGTTCTTCTTCGAATTTAGCCCAGCCAATAACCCCGTAAGGTTTGATTGAAAAACCATCGAAGTTAAAGGTGTAGCCAATATCTGTATCGATCTTAAAGGTTGAGTTGTCGCTATCTATAAAAGGTAAGAAGTCGCCTGAACCTTTGTTGTATGAAATATTTACACCGACAATATGGTTAAACTCATAACCATACTCCAGTTTGAACCCACTGGTTGAGTAGTCAATTGATGGGCTTAAGACTTGTTCTATCGATGTTTTATTAAAGCCTATACCTACTCGATGGCCTTCGTTATTTGCTAGAACAGGTGCAGATAAAACAGATGCAGTTAAAAGGGTTGTGAAGGCTAGTTTCATTGTAAATTTCTCTTAAAGTTAATGTGCTTTCCTTCCTAGAAATAACTGTGTTCCGATGTGTGTATAGTAAGAGCCTGCTCTTATAAGCTCTAATCAATAGCTCTTATTTGATTGATAACCTTTACTTATCACCCTATGGTTATCTGAACGAAAATGTGCCGTTAATAGAGAAGGTGACATCAGAATTGCTTTGGCCGTAATAAGTACCATTCGGATCAAAAACACTAACTTTCGCATAGGGATAGAAATTAAACAGCGAGTGCATTGAGCCGAGCGACAACTCCCATGCATTGGCATGGCCTTGGTTGAAGTTTTCCATATCCGACTGATCTACCGCCAAATAGTGTTCATACTTGCCTGTAACATAGACATGCTGAAAGTAGTGTGAAGCACTTAGGTAGAGTGAGTACTTGTCTACATCATCAACTGTGAGCCAAGTGAATCCATTGCGTACACGCTCTGCGGTGACACCGATTTTCGCAGCGCTATGGCCAAAATAGTGAGTGGCAGAGAGATCAACTTGGTGGCTAGATGTTTTGACGCCATCGATTCCAATTTCATGCATCAACCAGTCGTCGTATAAGCCGTACTCGTAGTAAGCCCCCAATTTCCATTGTGGGTTGATGTCATAGTAATAGCCGACACCAACACCTAGCCAATCATCAGTATCAGCTCCAACAAACAGGTAGGCATCATCAAAAAGTGGGGCGTAAACGCCAAGTTCTAGGAAGTCCTTTTCAATAGATACGGTTATGTTTGCCATAGCGGAGTGGCTGAGTAGTCCTGCTAAGCAAGCTATTGAAAGTTTTTTCATTATTACACTTCGATAAAGAGCCCTTAGGATCCTAAGGGCTCAAATAAGAATTAGCCGTTTAAGCGAGAGCGGACTGCATCACGAACTTTGTTACGGTCGATATTGTTGATAGCAGGGCTCACTTCTGGAGCAGTGCTGATGCCTGTTGGTGGCTTTGGTGGAATAGGGTCACAGTTAGCACCACCGTCTGGTGAACCACACTCACCGCCCCAAGTCGGTGGTAACTTCTCTGGACGTTCACCCACTTCTACCCCCCAGTCAGGAGTCTCACCAAAGTCTGGTTGCGGGCGGTCAAGAGGTGGCTCTACCCCCCAATCAGGTGTATTGCCAAAATCAGGACGTGGACGCTCAGGAGTGTACCCAGTATCAGGTACTCCCCAGTCAGGAGTATCACCAAAGTCTGGTTGAGGTCTGTCTGGAGTATTATCTACTGGTGGTTGCACAGGTGGCGGCACTATTCCCCAATCAGGAGTTGTATCTACACCAAAGTCAAAGTCAGGAGCAAAGGCAAAGCGGTGGCCGTTTAAGAAATACACTTTTTGATTGTATATGATACCAATTCGTCCATCGTCAAGAACTCGTGCGTATAAGGTGACGCCATCAGGGTCTGTGATAGTGAACTCTTTGTCCCTATCACTGTAGCCTGTGATTTGATATTCCTTACCTTCAAAGCGAATTACACCATCGCCATCTACATGGATATCACCCACTTCGCCACCCCACCCAGGAGTATCTCCGAAGTCAGGTTGAGGACGTTCTGGGGAGTTATCGATAGGAGGCTGTGCAGGCTGTAGTCCCCATTCAGGTGTTGTATCTACTCCAAAATCTGGATCGACATCTGGCTGAGGGCGTTCAGGAGAGTTATCTACTGGTGGTTGCGATGGCTGTAGGCCCCAATCAGGCGTAGTATCTACACCCCAATCAGGAGTGCCATCAGCTTGAGGTCTGTCCGGAGAGTTATCTACAGGAGGCTGAACTGGTGGTGGAGCGACACCCCATTCAGGATCGATATCACGATCGTTGACATCAGAACCGCCTGATGAAGAACAGCCAGCCAATGCAAATGAGCCAGCAACAATTAGTGCGATAAGTGATTTTTTCATAATCCACTACCTAAAGTCTTAGAAAATTCTAGTGACTGCTATTAGCCACCGTTGAACAGTCCATTCCCTTGCCTGATTGGCTAGAACTTTGAGGTAAAAGCGATATGAAAAGCGCACCATCAGAGTCGTAGCTCATTATGAGTCAGCGTCATCCTGAGCTGAGTTAATCTGCTGGTGGCTAGTATGGTTAATAAGCAGCCGGCTATCTAATGGCTACTACTTACATTCTTGATAAGGTTTACTTATTAGATAGCTAGAGTTGAATCGACTTTATTAGCTTGGAATTCCAATGCGGATTGAATCTCGCTATTAAGCCAATGAATCAATGGGTTATTGCGGTTTTTAAGATGGTATTGGCTAAAAACTCCATTTTGAAAGTTCTCATCATCAACGATGATATCAATAGCGCGTAGTTGCGGGTAGAGATCTATAGGGAACAAATTTGAGTGAGGCATGAACATATCGGTGTGCTGAACGACATCAATAATGGCGATTATCATTTCAGAGCGAAATCCTACTCGGGTTTGTAAGCCCTGAGAAAGCATGATTCGTTCTGCAATACTATGTCTATCATTCCAGCCCGGATTGATGAAAGAGGCGATTTCATAGCCATCAAAATCAATTGGCTCGGCAACTTTTTTCTGAATAGGGTGATCTTTTCGGACAAAAACACGAGCTTTTAGGTCGATAAGATGGTTTAGATAAATACCTTTTGGGGCATTGACATCGTAGTTTACACCTAAGAGCACATCCCCTTTATTGATCTCATCAAGGGTATTATGGGTCCAACCAACCATCTCGATTTCAGCTAAAGGGGCTTGTTCTCTCAATTGATGGAATAAGGTTCCAGATAAACAAGCGAGTACCATAGGCGAAAGAGCTATTTTGATTTTTGAATCATATAGGCTAGGGTCGAATGCTTGGGAAGTATTCAGTGCACTGGCTAAGCCATCTAAATGTGGGGTAATACGTTCGGCAAGTTCATTGGCAAAGTGGGTGGCTTCTAAGCCTGAAGGGACTTTAACAAATAACTCATCATCAAAGTGGTGGCGCAACTTCTGCAGTGCTTGGCTGATTGCAGGTTGCGAGACAAACAGGCGTTGAGACGCTTTGCGCATATTGAGTTCTTGAGAGAGTACAAGAAAAGTGCGCAGTAAATTTAAGTCCAAGCTGTAAAACAAATCCTTTGCCATATTCCACTCTACTCTAATTCAACCAACAGAGGGCACGTTACCCTCTGAATCTATTCCTTTTTACCATTAACTGAGCGCTTTGACGACTTTTTCAATCGCTGCACTGCTGGTCACTGGAACGATGAAGTCATCAATGTTTAGGTTACCCATCTTCGCGTCTTCACTGGTATTGAGCATATGGCTCGGGCGAGTGCTCTTTCCTGATAAGTGAACTTCTCTAACGCCAGTCGCATGGACAATCGTTTGTACATTTTCAGCCGTGAGCCCTGCACCAGCCATAATCGAAACTCGCCCGTCGGCCTGTTCAACCATCTGTTTGAGTGTGTCTATTCCTTGCTCAACATTTGCCGCTAGACCTGACGTTAGTACACGTTCAGCACCGAGGCTAATAATATCCTCAAGGGCTTGCTGCCAGTCACTGCTTTGATCAATCGCGCGGTGGAAGGTGATGCCTAATCCATACAGGTTTGCGCGTTCAGCCAGTTGTTGAGCGAGCGGCACATCAATTAGTCCATCAGCCGTCAATACACCGAATACTACCCCTTGTAGACCTGCCTCAGCAGCGGCTTCAATATCGAGTAACATCGCGTCAATATCATCTTGATCGTAAAGAAAATCGCCTTGTCTCGGCCTGAGCATCGCATAGACAGGAATTGTCGAGATTTGTGCCGCTTTCTTCATAAAACCAAAACTCGGTGTCAGTCCGCCAAGCGCGAGAGAGGAGCACAGTTCAATACGTGTTGCACCACCAGCGATGGCTAAGTGTAAGGATTCGAGGTTATCAATGCAGACTTCAATATGGTATTTCATCAAGGGGCACTCTATTAGGTAGGTGAAGGTTTATTCTAGCAGTCTGTGGGCAAGATATTAGGGTAAAGATGAGTGCTTTCATTTCCCTATAAATAAAAAACCTCAGCACAGGGCTGAGGTTTGAATCGTTTGAGCAAGAGTGAAATTATGCAGCGTCGTCTTGCGCTTCTTCTGCATCTTCAACGGCTTCTACTTTCTTTGGCTTTTTCGGCGTAGGTTTACGCTTAGCACCAAGAGCATAAAGCACTTCTTCTTTGTTTTGTGCTAGGAACATAGCCAAGTCTTCTTTCTTGCCTTCATCTTCTAGCAGTTCACTTTTACCCAGTAGCTCAAAAAGCTCATCAGCCATATCGAGCATCTTGTCATATGCGTCAGCTTCCGCTTTAGAGGTAAAAGTCATTTTCTCTTCTCCGTTGCGTTCTACCACGTACTTGACGATTACAGCCATGGTTGGTCCTCTAACTCAAATTATTGAAAATATTTACTGTCTGTTTATACAGTTTTTGACCAATTAAGTCTAGGCGATAAGTTGATTATGGGATCTAAGTGGTCAGTCTTTACGCCATTGGTGGCAGTACTCGATAAATGTTTTGAGTAATGGGCTTTGGTACTTTTCTTTATGTACTAGTAGCCAAAAGCGTCGCTTCATATCAAGGGGGAGCTTCAGTTCAACCACGCGGCCATCTTTGATGGCGGGCTCTGCGGCGAGTTTTGACAGGCAACCTAATCCCAGTCCTGCTGAAACACTATTAATGAGCGCTTCAGTTGTGTTGAGCTGAAAGGACTCTTGCCAATGCTCTATGCGAGGCGCCACTGTACGCAGGAAAAACTCCCTTGAGCCAGAACCGGGCTCGCGCAGTATCCAGTCACTACTTTCAAGCGCGCCAATCGTCAATGGTAGTTTGCTAGCCAACGGGTCATTCGGCGTACAGACGATGCACATTTCATCTTCGCTAAATTGAGTGGAGATCAACTGAGGGTGAAGAGTTTTTCCTTCGATCAAAGCCAGATCGAGCTCGTAATCGATCAGCTTTTCGCAGATTAAAGCCGAGTTAGAGATCAATAAGCTTTGCGATGTGTGCTGCGTTTCCGCGCGAAAGTCTCGCAGCAGATATGGAGCGACCTGATTGCCTATCGTATCACTGGCGCCAATCTTTAATTCACCAGTTAATGTCTGGTCATTATCGAAAAGTTGCTCAATATCTTGCGCTCGCTCAATAAGCTCATCGGCTAATGGCAGTAACTTCTGTCCCTCTTGATTGAGGATGAGGCGATTGTTAACCCGATCAAATAGAGAGTGGCCAATCTGCTTTTCCAATTCAGACAGCGCCATACTCACCGCGGCTTTGGAAAGAAACAGTGCTTCCGAGGCAGAAGTTAGCGTCTCGTGCTGAGTAATAGTAATGAACACTTTGAGCTGTTTGAGAGAGATATTGGTAGCCATAACCCTTCGTTAAGTTTGTTTGAACGCCTGTTCTAAATAATTAGATATTATCGAACAATTAGCAAGCGTAAACTGGCTTCGTACTAAAGAGATTGAGAGGCAACAATGATTCAAGCAGCGAAAGCAAAAGTGATGGGAGCTCCAACTCCAATGGCAGGCTTAGCGCTAGGGATTGCCAGTTTAGGTTGGTGCTGGGAAAATGCCGCGCCATTTCACGGTTACGCTCAATGGGGCGGGGCAGCGATTGCCAGCGTACTATTGGCAATCTTAGCGGTGAAGTTTCTATTTCATAACCACTTATTACGTGAAGACTTAGCTCATCCTGTAGTGGGCAGCGTTGTGCCGACCTTTGCCATGGGCACTATGGTCGTCTCTGCTTCATTAGGGCACTTCTATCCAGTTGTTGGTGATTTAGTATGGCTAGTTGCCGTAGGCTTGCATGTGGTGTTTCTTGCTAGCTTCGTTTACCACCGTGCGCAGAGCTTTGAGCTTCACCATATGGTGCCAAGTTGGTTTGTCCCACCTGTCGGTATCATAGTTGCGGATGTCTCTTTCTCGGGTAACTCTCAGTTAGCGGTAGTTGCACATATTGCTCTAGTGTTTGGTATAGCTGCTTATGCGGTGATGTTACCTATGATGATTTATCGCTTTATGTTTACTCATGAAGTGCCAGATGCAGCGAAACCAACCATGGCGATTATGGCCGCGCCGGCAAGTCTTTCTTTGGCAGGCTACTTAACTGTGACTGCAGAACCTTCACCGGTGATCATTGGAGTATTGTTTGGTATCGCGGTATTAATGACAGCGATTATTTACCTCGCATTCTTTAAGCTATTACGTCTACCGTTTAGCCCTGGTTATGCGGCTTTTACCTTCCCGATGGTGATTGGCTCAACAGCACTATTTAAATTATCCGCTTGGATGGAAAGCGTTGGCGTTGCGCAGCAATATGTTGAGCAAGTGCACTGGCTAGCAGGGTTAGAGCTAGTGGTTGCAACTTTAGTGGTGGGCTATGTTGCAGCACGTTACTTCCACTTCTATCAGCCTCATCGACATGTAGTGCGTAACGCGTAACCTTTTGAGCTTTTCTAAGCTTATATTTATCAAGAAAACCGTGCACTTATGCTAATCTCAATCCTAATTACGGCGAGAATAGTGTGAGTGCATTTTGTTTACTGTCTACCATTCAAACCAAGTAGATGTTTTAAAGTCTCTACTTGTCGAGCTGGTTCGGCTCAACCCTCTAGCAAATCCATTTGAAAAAGAGCAAATCTTGGTGCAAAGCCCGGGGATGTCTCAATGGTTAAAAATGGAGTTGGCCAAAGAGTTTGGGGTAGCGGCGAATATTGACTTTCCACTCCCTGCGACCTTCATCTGGAATATATTTACCGAGGTACTGCCAGATGTGCCGAAGCGCAGTGCATTCAATAAAGAGTCGATGACTTGGAAGCTGATGCACATCTTGCCGGGCATGCTCAACACACCAGAGTTTGAACCACTAAAACGCTATCTAGAGCAAGATGAAGACAGCTCTAAGCTTTACCAGTTGTCAGAAAAGATCGCCGATATCTTTGATGGTTACTTAGTGTATCGCCCTGAGTGGATAGCCGCTTGGGAAGCAGGCCAAACCGTGGCTGAGCTAGAAGAGGAGCACCCTTGGCAGCCAATCTTATGGCAAGCGCTTTATGATCACACCTTAGCGTTAGGCCAATCGCCATACCACCGTGCTAATTTGTACGAACACTTTATCGATACGCTCGAAAACTATCAGGGTAACTTTGACCACTTACCTAAGCGCCTATTTGTATTCGGTATCACCTCTTTGCCACCGCGCTATATGGATGCATTAAAAGCGATTGGCGAACATATTGATGTGCACCTGATGTTCACCAACCCATGTCGTTACTACTGGGGTGAAGTGCGAGATAGAAAGTTCCTCGCTCGTTTAGCGGCAAAACACCGTAAACATGTGGTGTGGAATCAAGACCACTCTGAGCAGCACGGCGAGAGTGAACAACTCAAAGGCTCATTGGAAGATAATTTGCTCGATGAGCTGCATACTGACGCGGTCGGTAACAGCCTATTGGCGTCAATGGGTAAGCTTGGCCGTGACAATATGTATCTGTTGTCGCAACTAGAGTCACATGAAATTGAGGCCTTCGTCGATGTCGAGCGAGACTCGCTGCTGCACCAACTGCAAGCCGATATCCTCAATCTAGAAGAGCACCAAGATGACCACCAGCTAGAGAGCAGTACACACAAGCAAGTGGTCACGCTGGGTGATAAATCAGTGACTTTGCATGCGTGCCATAGCCCGATGCGGGAAGTGGAAGTGCTGCATGACCAACTGCTTGCTATGTTCGATGCTGACCCTAGCCTAAAGCCGCGCGATATCATTGTGATGGTCGCGGATATCAACGCCTATAGCCCAGCGATTCAGGCGGTGTTTGGTAATGCTCCGGGTGAGCGTTTTATTCCTTATTCGATTTCGGACCGAACTGCTGACCAAGAGAGCCCAATCCTTAATGCTTTCATGCAACTGGTTAATCTGCCAAATACGCGCTGCCTAGCATCAGAGCTATTGGAGTTACTGGAAACACCAGCAATATTGGCGCGATTTGAATTAAACGAAGATGAATTTATATTAGCCAAGCAGTGGGTAGAAGAGTCAGGGATCCGCTGGGGACTGAACCCGTCCACCGGGCATGAATTTGATCTGCCTGAAACAGCGCAAAATACCTGGCAGTTCGGCATTGAGCGCATGCTGCTAGGTTATGCGATGCCAGAATCAGCCGGCTTGTTTGAGTCATCAACTGGCACATTGGCTCCTTATAACCAAGTACAAGGCTTGGGCGCTGAGCTTGCGGGTAAACTGGCGCACTTCATTGAAACCGTCAGCGAGTATCGTCAAAAGCTCGTACAAACTCAGTCGATTGATGAGTGGCGAGAAATGTTAACTCTGCTTCTTGATGGATTCTTTAAAGTTGAGCTAGAAGGTGAAGCGGCGCTTAAATCGATTCGCGATACCTTAGCTAACCTAAAAGAGCAGCTTAGCGATGCCGCGTTTGAACAGCCATTAGCACCAGCTATCATTGCTCAGTATCTACAAAATAAGCTCTCAGGCACTCGGGTTAGTCAGCGTTTTCTGGCGGGACAAGTTAACTTCTGTACCTTGATGCCAATGCGCTCGATTCCATTTAGAGCAGTATGTTTGCTTGGCATGAATGATGGCGTCTATCCACGAACTGTGCCACCGGAAGGGTTCGATCTGATGAACGGCCGAACCAAACCCGGTGATCGTTCTCGCCGTGATGATGACCGCTATCTATTTTTAGAAGCAATGCTCTCGGCGCAGCAGTCCTTGTATATCAGTTACGTTGGCCGCTCGATTCAAGATAACACTGAGCGAGTGCCGTCAGTACTGGTATCTGAGTTGATGGAGTATTGTCATCAGAACTACTGCTTGCTCGGGGATGAGCAATTGGCCTGCGATGAGTCAGGAGAAAAGCTGCTTGATGAGTTACTGACTCAGCACTCAATGGTGCCGTTTAGTAGCAGTGCTTTTTTAGGTGATTCGCCAAGCTATGCCAAAGAGTGGCTTCCTGCCGCTAACCGCCAAGGTCAGGTCAGTGGTGAGTTTAATCAGCGCCTACAAGATTACCTGCTTGATGTGACTTACCCGTTAGATTTAGACCTAGTCGAGCTACAACGCTTTTGGCGCCTGCCAGTACAGTACTTCTTTAACCGCCGCTTAAAGGTGATGTTTGAGCCGCCTTTACCAGTAATGGAAGATGACGAGCCATTTATTCTCAATGGTTTGGAAAGCTATCAAATGCGCGACGGTTTGCTGGATAGCTTACTCAAGCGTCAGTTAGATAATGGGCAAGGTTCGGATAGCAAAGCGATCATAAAAGCGTTTGTTGATGAGCAACGTGCGCAAGGCAAACTTCCCGTTGGCGCGTTTGGCGATATTGAGTTTGAAACCAATCGAGTGCAAGCCGAAGAGCTGGTGGAGAAACTGACTTTCCTTTGCGGCGCTGACAATGATGACTTGGAAGTAAAACTGACACTGGATGTGTTAGGCGAAGATAAACAAATCCACCTAACTGGTTGGTTAACCCAGCACTATCAGTCAGGTCTGGTCCGTTACCGCAGCGGCAAAATACGCTCACAAGACTATCTATCGGCGTGGATCGATCACCTCGCGATGTCTGCAATGGGTGAAAGTAAACGCACTCATATGATTGGTTATGACAAAAAAGAGGGTGTGGTGCACTTAGTCTACCCACCAATTGCTGATGAAAGTTATGCACGCTCGTTATTGTCTGAGTTAGTCCGCTTGTTCTATCAAGGCATGACAGAGCCACTGGCCTATTTCCCTAAAACGGCACTTGCTTGCGTAGAGGCAGGATTTAGTCGTGGCAACTGGGTGGATGATGAAGAAAAATCACTTAAGAAGATGGCGGATACATTCAACGACAGCTTTATGGCTGCGGGTGAAGGAAATAGCCCGTACATTGCCCGTATTTGGCCAAATTGGAATGATGAGCTGGCGGCAAACTTGCGGACTATGAGTGCACTAGTGCTGCAAACGGCACGCTTAGAGGCGATGACAAATGAAGATATGCAATAAAGCCTTTGGAAACAAAGCAGTAAGGAAAGTAGGTGGCCGCCAGTAAATCATTATAGTGTAGGGCGTTCGCTGTACGGCCACAGGTCAGAGGGACCATGATTCTTTTGGTTTGTTGCAACGTTAAAGCTGCTCAACACATGGCGCGCATACTAACGGCTAGACACAGCTTCTGCCGTGAGAAAGATCGCATAACATCCTAACTTTTGTAGGATAAATATGAATAACAACAGTTTTTAAGTCTGGATCACACTTATGTCTCACGAGATCCATAAGTTTTCAGCAAAAAGGCAGAATTTTATGACAGCTACGTCAATGGTTACTCCGCTTAACACCATGACTTTTCCTCTTCATGGCGCTCGACTGATCGAGGCGTCAGCGGGGACGGGGAAAACCTTTACCATCGCAGGTTTATACCTACGATTGCTTTTGGGTCATGGTAGTCCTGAAACTAAGCATCAAGTGCCATTGACGGTTGATCAAATATTGGTGGTGACTTTTACCGAAGCCGCCACGGCTGAGTTGCGTGACCGAATCCGTGAAAAAATCCACAAAGCCTATTTAGCATTTAAACGTGTAAAGCCAGCAAACACTAGCGGTTCCGGTGATGAAACAATTGATGCTTTAGTTTCTGAGGTTGATGACCACAAACAAGCCGCGGAAATTCTACTCCAAGCTGAGCGCCAAATGGATGAAGCCGCGGTCTATACGATTCACGGTTTTTGTCAGCGCATGCTGACTCAGAATGCCTTTGAATCTGGCAGCCGCTTCAACAATGAGTTTGTTACAGATGAGAGTCATCTAAAGGCGCAAATTGTGGCTGACTACTGGCGCAGGAACTTCTATCCGTTACCGCTTAACCTAGCTGGTGAAGTTCGCCGAATTTGGAACTCACCTGCTAATCTACTCAGTGATGTCTCAAGCTATTTAACTGGCGCGCCTCTTAGTCTATCTGTTGCGGCAATGAGCGGCTCGCTGGCTGAACTACATCAACAGAACTTAGCTAAGATAGATGAGCTGAAAGTGCTATGGCGTGAACATCAAGATGATTTGCTCGCCCTGATCAGTGACTCTGATGTCAATAAACGCAGCTACACTAAGAAGTCATTACCGACTTGGTTAGAAGCGGTGAACCTGTGGGCGGCGACGGAGACAACAAGTTACGACTACCCAGACAAGCTGGAAAAGTTCGGCCAAAACGTATTGGTAGAGAAAACGCCTAAAGGTACACCTCCTCAACACCAAGTCTTTAGTGCGATTGAAGTGTTCTTAGCCGCGCCGATCAGTTTGAAAGCGCCGATTTTGGCTCATGCGATTGAGCATTGCCGCGACATGCTTGCCAAAGCGAAACAGCAGAAGCAGTGGATGTCGTTTGATGACCTGCTGACTAATTTATCTGCCGCTATCGATCAAGATGAAGCGGAACTGCTAGCGACTCGCATTCGCCAGCTGTATCCCGTCGCGATGATTGATGAGTTCCAAGATACCGACCCACTGCAATACAGTATTTTTAGCCGTATTTATCTCAATAACCCTGAGTGCGGGTTATTTATGATTGGTGATCCAAAGCAGGCAATTTATGGTTTCCGTGGCGCCGATATCTTTACTTATATCAAAGCGCGTAATCAGGTTTCTTCCCACTTCACGTTAGGCACGAACTGGCGATCAAGTGCGGATATGGTCGCGGCGGTAAATCAAGTATTTGCTTTGCCAACCAGTCCATTTATCTACGATCAGGATATTCCGTTTCATTCGGTTAACCATAGCCCTAATGCTGAAAAACGCATTTGGACCATCGGTGGCCAAAAGCAACCCGCACTGACCTATTGGCTACAAGATGCTGAAGATAAACCCCTACCGAAAGGCGAATATCTGCAAGCCATGGCTAAAGCGACTGCGGATCAGATTCAACAGGTGTTGACGGCAGCGCAGCAAGATTTGGCGTTTTTCGAAGATGGTAAAGGTAAGCATCAGATTCAAGCGGGTGATATTGCCGTTCTGGTACGTACGGGTAATGAAGGTCGTATGGTTAAAGACGCTCTAGCCAAGCAGGGAATTGCCAGTGTCTACCTTTCGAACCGCGATAGCGTATTTACTTCAATGATTGCTCAAGACTTGCAGCGTCTTCTTCAAGCGGTATTAACGCCGGAAAATGATCGCGCGCTGCGTGCGAGCTTAGCTTCTGAAATGTTCGCGCTTGATGCAGGGGCTTTGGACAAGCTTAACAACGACGAGAATGAGTGGGAAAGCGCCATCAATGAGTTTAAAGAGTACCGTAAGCTTTGGACTCAACGTGGTGTACTACCCATGCTTCGCGCTGTGATGAGTAAACGTCATATTGCGGAACGTTTATTGGAAGAAGAGGGCGGAGAGCGTACCCTTACCGATCTGATGCATATTGGCGAGTTATTACAGCAAGCAAGCCAAGAGCTCGATAGTGACCATGGTCTGCTACGTTGGTTAGCACAAGCAATCAGCGATGCTGAAAATGGCCTCGGTGGCAGTGAAGATCAGATCCAACGCCTAGAGTCTGAGCGGAATCTGGTGCAGATCGTCACGATTCATAAATCGAAAGGTTTGGAATATGACTTGGTGTTTTTGCCATTTGTACTTAGCTACCGCGAAGCGAGTGAAGCCAAGTATTACGATGCGGCGCAAGACCGGACTATTTTAGATATCACTAAGCAAGATGCGTCATTGGCTCAAGCAGACAAAGAACGTTTAGCTGAAGACTTACGCTTAATTTATGTGGCGTTAACCCGTGCCGTCTATGGCTGCTTTATTGGTGCTGCGCCGCTGCGCAATGGTCGTTCGACTAAAGAGCCTACCGGTGTCCACCACAGTGCGATCGGCTACTTACTCCAAGATGGTCAGGAAGGGGGCATCAGCGATTTGACCATGGCAATCCAAAAGCATGTTGATGGCCTTGATGCTGTCCAGCTTTCATCATTGCCAGCAGAGCAACAACAGGTCTTTACTCAAATTACGGGTGAGCTGCAGACATTGACGGCTCGGACGCTATCTAATGAAATTGATCGCAACTGGCGTATCACTAGTTACTCAGGTCTAATCAAGCAAGGCTCGCATCACAGTGATGAGGCCTACACCGACTTAATGCACCTTGATATTGACTCTTCTGATGAACAAGATGAAGAAGAGTTGGTTGAGCCAGAACAATCTATCTTCACCTTCCCGCGCGGTGCTCGGCCAGGTACCTTCTTACATACATTGTTTGAAGAGGTCGAATTTACTCAAAGTGCGAGCAGTGATGAAAATACCGAAGTCATCATCCGTCTGCTGGAAAGTGAGCAATTAGATCACAGTTGGCTACCGGTTTTACAGCAATTGATTGATACCGTTTTAGCGACGCCTCTCGATGGAAAGCAACTCGTTCTTAATCAAAAAGGGCCAAGTCAAAGACTGGTTGAAATGGAATTCCTCCTGCCGATTGAAGTGTTGGCAGCTCCGGCTTTAAACCGCGTTATTCAACGTCACGATACTTTATCAGCCAAAGCGGGTGATCTCGGTTTTCATACCGTGCAGGGTATGTTGAAAGGTTTTATCGACTTGGTATTTGAACATCAAGGTAAGTATTACGTACTCGACTGGAAATCGAACCACTTAGGTGATGATGTGAGTTACTACCACGGCCAGGCGCTTAGTGGCGCGATGGCCGATCATCGTTACGATCTCCAGTACCAAATTTATGCTCTGGCTCTGCATCGATTCTTACGCAGCCGTATTGCCAACTATGACTACGAACAGCATTTTGGCGGCGTCTATTACCTGTTTTTAAGAGGCATGGATGGCGCGAGTGACCACGGGATTTTCTCTGCCAAACCGAGTCTCGAATTTCTTGATGATATGGACAAACTGATTGATGGTCAGCCGATTGATACTAAGCATAATAATGCTGGCCAAATGGAGTTACTGTAATGCTCGCAACCTCGACTTCTCTATTAGATACACTAAAACAGCTGGCCACTAAGGGCAACATTAGGCAATTGGATTATCAGTTTGCGCGATTCATTCAAGCTCAAACGCAAGATGAGGCTCTGGCTTTCATTGCCGGAGTAGTGAGTAGCGAGCTTGGCAAAGGCCATATTTGTCTGCCTCTGTTTGACCCGCAAGCTCAACCCGTAGATCTAGCCGCTAAGTTGGGTCTATTTGGTGAATCTGCATTAGCGCTCAATCAAGAGTTAGTCACGATAGATTGGGTAAGCAAGTTAAACAGTGCGGCGATAGTTGGCTCAGACGGTGAAGCACTACCACTGATATTTGATGGCTCTAGGCTCTATCTACACCGCTACTGGCACTATGAAGTGACGTTAGCGGCGCGCTTAAATAGCTTTGGGTCACCCATGATCCTAAAGCCTGATGAAGTGCAAAAGCTGACAGAGTTACTCAATCACTTATTTGCTAGAACATACCGCTATCTATTTGATTCATTGAATAAAACTCTTCAGTCAGGAGAGGGCTCAGCGGTTGTTCGTCAACGTATGGTGTGTGACCACTTGGACGTGGTCGCAGAGGAAACATTGGATTGGCCTACCATAGACCAAAAGCTTACCGCGGCGAAAACGATTGAACAGCTTTCAGTGTTAGATGAGCTTGTTCCTCAGTCTGCGTGCGTCAATTGGCAGAAGGTCGCTGCAGCGGTTGCTTTAACTCGAAAATTTGCGGTTATCTCTGGCGGACCGGGAACAGGTAAAACGACCACTGTAACCAAACTGCTAGCTGCATTGATTGAACAAGCGCAAGGCTATGGCTCTGAACCGACCATCAAACTGGTTGCGCCAACGGGTAAGGCCGCCGCGCGTTTAACGGAATCTATTGGTAAGGCGGTCGCGCAGCTTCCTGTTGCGCAGGAGCTGAAAGAAAGTATTCCGACCGACGCAAGTACATTACACCGACTACTCGGCGCAATCCCTAACAGTGCTGAGTTCAGGCATAACCGTGACAACCCACTGCACCTAGATATATTAGTGGTTGATGAAGCCTCCATGGTCGATTTGCCTATGATGTACAAATTGATTGATGCACTGCCTAAGCACGCAAGGCTTATCTTACTGGGTGACAAAGACCAATTGGCATCGGTAGAAGCTGGCGCGGTGCTTGGCGATATCTGCTCATTTAATCAATTTGGCTTTAGTCATGGCCAAGCGGCTCAAGTTGCTAAGCTTACTGGCTTTGCCACTTTGGCTCATGGGGCGCACAATCAAGCCAACATTGCTGATAGCTTATGTATGCTGAAGAAAAGTTATCGATTTGATGCCCGTTCGGGGATTGGGCAACTTGCTCAAGCCGTCAATAGTGGCTCAGCGCAAAAGGTGGATTGGGTGTGGCAGAAAGAGTTTGCCGATATCAGTAAATTCCCAATCGACAGCCAGCACTACAATCAACTGATTCAAACGTTGGTTTCTGAATACGCGCATTATCTTAAACGTATTGAGTTGCAGCAGTTAGACCCGAATACCAATGAGCCTGAAACGCAGCAGCAGCGAGCTAAATCGGTATTAGACCAGTTCGCGCGCTGTCGCTTGTTATGCGCAATACGGGAAGGGGACTTTGGCGTTAAAGGATTAAACCATCGTATTGAACGTGCGCTGGCGGCGCGAAAGCTGATTCAAACTCAAGATGAGCTTTGGTATCACGGTAGGCCAGTGATGGTGACACGTAACGACCATGCTTTGGGTCTGTACAACGGTGATATCGGCATCTGTATGCGTGATAGTTCTGAGCAAGAAGTAAGGCTGAAGGTCTACTTCGAATTGCCAGATGGCAGTGTTAAGTCTGTTTTGCCGAGCCGTGTACCTGAGCATGAAACTGCCTATGCAATGACGATTCACAAATCTCAGGGAAGTGAGTTTGAACATACCCTCATGATCTTACCACCGGACTTTACGCCAATCTTAACGCGCGAGCTAATCTATACCGGTATTACACGAGCGAAGAAGCGTCTGAGTTTTTATGCGGATGACCGAGTGATGAAACGTGGGATAAAAGTGCGAACGGAGCGAGCAAGTGGGTTGATCGAGAGGTTGCAGGTAAGTGGATAACCATCCATGGCTATCAGGTTTCAACTATATTGCCGAGGAGAAGGAGATACTGCGAATACGGTATTTCTCTTTATAGTTGAGGATGAATGCTTTTAAGCCTTCAGTGACGGGAAAGACACAATGAACATCTAGGTTCTCTAGAAGTTCATTATCGGCCATATCCCAGAAACTCTGTACTGAGTTACAGATGATTTTCTTCATCGATAGTTTGCTCTTAGTGACGTTGTGTGTAACCTCAAGCAATCCTTGCAACCTAGCAAGCCGCGATATCAGCCTGCAAAGTGGTGAAGTTGATCCTATCTAGCTTCCAGTCGTAAATATTAGCACTACGAGCTGGAAGCTGAAATTTTAACCAATTCAAGATATGAAATAAAGATAATAATGTAGGCAGTTTCGTCAATTTTGTATCAAGAATAAGAATTCAATTGAGCTAGAGTTCCAGCGCCAGAATCTTAGACTTTCGCTGGTAGTTATAAAGGTTTTGTTTATGCGATGGCAAAAAGTTTACGTCCATCTCATGGAAACCTTGCTCTCGGAACCAGTGTAGGCTGTGGGTAGTGAGCACGAAAATATGCTCAATGCCCTGCGCTTTGGATTGCAGTCGCATGTGGTTGAGTAGCAGCAAACCTCGGTTACCATCTCGATACTCTGGATGAATCGCAACACACGCCATTTCCGCCATACGTTCATCGTGATATGGATAAAGCGCCGCACAACCTATGATCAGGCCATCTTTTTCAATAATGGTGAACTGGTGAATTTCTTGTTCCAACTGTTCACGAGAACGACGCACAAGAATACCTTGTTCCTCTAATGGATAAATCAGATCCAAAATGCCGCCAATATCGTCAATGTTAGCAACGCGTACTTGTTCAGCACTCGCTTCAACAATCTGAGTACCGATCCCGTCGAGAGAAAATAGCTCTTGGATCAGTGCGCCATCGACTTTGTAACTGATTAAGTGACTGCGCGGCACACCAGCACGGCAGGCCGCTGTCGCTGCGCGTAAAAATCGTAATGTGCCCGATGAGTTTCCAGCTCCTGACTCAGATTGGTTTTCTAAGTTAGATAACATCTTCTCTGCATCTTTCGGGAATAACTCTGCGACCGCGTTACCTTTTTCATCGATGATGCCTTGTTCTGAACAAAAGCCGATCAGTTTATCTGCTTTGAGCTTGATGGCGACCTTGGTTGCGACCTCTTCTGACAACAGATTGAAAGACTCGCCAGTAACGGAGCTTGCGATAGGGCCAAGTAGCACAATCGAGCCCTGATTAAGCATGCGATTAATGCCTTCAACATCAATGCGGCGAATTCGACCGCTATGGCAGTAGTCAACACCGTCATCAACCCCTAGAGGCTGAGAAATTACAAAGTTACCGCTGACGACGTTTAGCTGAGTGCCTGCCATTGGCGTGTTGCTCAAACTCATCGATAACTGCGCGGTGATGGCAAGTTGAAGTTGCCCCGCTGCCTGCATGACATAGTTTAGCGAGGTCTCGTCGGTAACTCTGATCCCTTTATGGTATGGCGTTGAATGGTTGTTTTGCTCAAAAAGATGATTGATCTGTGGTCGCGCTCCATGAACGAGAACAATTTTTACACCTAAGCTATGTAGTAAAGCTAGATCGCTGATAATATTGGAAAAATTACCATCTGCCACGGCTTCGCCACCTAGCATGATAACCATGGTTTTATCTCTATGTGCATTGACATACGGGGCAGATTGTCGAAACCCTTTGACGAGAGCGGTACTACGAATTTTCACAACGCTATCCATTGAGTGAATTTATATACAAATATACTGCAATTTTATTCGTTTGGCAGCAAGTGTTTTTTGCGGGTATGGCTGCGATAGATACAGTGCGACTTTGTCTCGTTGATGAGTCTGCTTTGCTGTCACAATCGTTTTAAGTGAAATTATTAGCCAACTGCCTATTTATAACGCAGACTTATACCTTGGGGGTGTATCCTGAATACCGCAATAAGAAGTAAGGTGAGTGGATCTGTGATCACGAAGAAGAAGCTGATAGAGCGAGTTATCATTGTTGGGGCGATTGTCGCTAGCATCATGGCTGTGATGCTAGGGAGTAAGCTATATGATTACTACTTATCAGTGACTTATCCTAAATCAAGTCTTTATGGCACTTGGGTCGAGCAAAATGTCGCGTCCTATGCCGCGAGTGAATTTGTTTTGGGGCCAACGGGCGTCACAATCAATGGCGGCAATGTCGCGACCAGTTACAGCTGGGATGGAACCTACCTAGAATATAGCGTTGGCGATGAAAAGCGCCGTTTTATCATACTCAATGAAGCCTCTACTGAAATGCGTTTGATCTCTCAGCCTCACTATCAAGCAGTCTTCCATGTCAGAGAAAGCCAAAAATAGTCTCCATTGACCACTGCTGGATTGCGTATTTTTGTTAAGTTTGTCATGCTCATGGCATCGCTTGAAAGGGATCAAACCAGTGTTCAAAAAATATCTTCCTATTGCAGCTGCCGCTGTTCTTTTTGGCTGTGCTCAACCTACCGAACGTGCCCAGCAATATACGGGTCAAGAGTTCAACACCATCTTAAATAAGTCTGTCGCCGTAGAATCGGATAAACCAAGAGATTTTACTGAATTCCATCGTCAGGCCGATCAGGTGGTCACTAACTCACCTTCGATGGCCAAAATCTACCAACCTCTGTATGAAAAGCTCAATGAGTGGGTATTACAAAGTGGTGATCCTGCTGACTTAGCCAACTTTGACATTCAGGCTGCGCAGCTTGGTGGCGGCGACAAAAAAGGTAATGTGCTGTTTACTGGCTACTTCTCGCTAGTGATGGAGTTACGTCATCAGCCAAATGAAAAGTTTAAGTACCCAGTTTATTCAAAGCCGAATTGTGAAAGTGACTGCCCAACACGTGCGCAAATTTATGATGGCGCGTTAGAAGGGCAGGGACTAGAGCTTGGTTACGCCGCCAATCGAATTGATCCGTTTTTGATGGAAGTGCAGGGCAGTGGCTTTGTCCATTTTGAAGATGATGACACCTTAGAGTATTTCGCTTACGGCGGTAAGAACAACAAAGCTTATGTCAGTATCGGCCGAGTGTTGATTGAACGTGATTTAGTGCCACGCGAAAAAATGTCGATGAAGGCAATTAAAGAGTGGGTACTAGCAAATGATGAAGCGACAGTTAAAGAGCTACTCGAGCAAAACCCATCGTTTGTTTTCTTTGCACCACGTGCCGATGCGCCAGTGACAGGCTCTGCTGGTATTCCACTATTACCAATGGCATCTGTCGCGGGAGACCGCTCAATATTCCCTATGGGCACACCAATCTTGGCTGAAGTCCCGCTATTAAAACCAGATGGTACTTGGAGTGGCGCGCATCAATTACGTCTATTGATTGTGTTAGATACTGGCGGCGCAGTGAAGCAGAACCATTTGGACCTTTATCATGGCATGGGGCCAAGAGCAGGTACTGAAGCGGGCCACTACAAGCACTTTGGCCGAGTATGGAAACTGGGGCTTGATGGCTCGGCGACACAAGCGCCTTGGGCATTACCGCCAGAGAAGTTACAATAGACCTTCACATCTAGACTTTTTAATAAAGAGTGCGTATAAATCGCACTCTTTATTTTTGCACCGAGCGGACAATCAATATGCGTGAACTCGACACTCCAGCTTCTGAAAACTACAACCAACGTTTTGGTGGTACTCGTCGCCTTTATGGTAACAATGAAGTCGAGGTATTACGCGCGGCGCACGTTTGTGTGATTGGTATTGGTGGCGTTGGTTCGTGGGCGGTAGAAGCTCTGGCACGTACTGGGGTTGGTGAGCTGACCTTAATTGATATGGATGATGTGTGTGTGACTAACATTAACCGTCAAATCCATGCAATGTCAGGTACGGTTGGCCAAAGTAAAATCGAAGTGATGGCAGAGCGCGTTAAGCTGATCAATCCGGAATGTAAGGTTAACTTGATTGATGACTTTATTACGCCTGATAACCAGCATGAGTATCTCACTAAAGAATACGATTACGTGCTGGATGCGATTGATAGTGTCAAAGCAAAAGCGTCACTGTTGGCTTACTGCCGCAGTAACAAGATCAAAGTTATTACTACTGGCGGTGCTGGTGGCCAAGTTGACCCGACTCAAATCAAAGTGGCGGATCTAACGAAGACCATCCAAGATCCACTGGCGAAAAAAATCAAAGATACACTACGACGTCACCACAATTTCCCAACTAACCCTGCACGTAAGTTTGGTATTGATTGTGTCTTTTCGACTGAGCAACTTAAGTATCCTCAACCTGATGGTTCAGTATGTGGGGTTAAATCTACCGCAGAAGGACCAAAGCGTATGGATTGTGCCAGTGGCTTTGGCGCCGCGACGGTTGTGACTGCGACGTTTGGTTTTGTAGCTGTGTCGCGCATTGTCGAAAAACTGCTGCTTAAGCACGCCAAATAGTTACCAGCGAGGAAAGTTCTATGTCACCGTTTCCGTTATCTCCATTCGGCGCAGATATCAAAGCTGATGATATTGTGGCCGTGATGCAAGGTTTCAAAGGCTGGGAAGACCGCTATCGTCAGGTTATCCAATGGGGTAAAAAGCTGCCTCAAATGCCTGAAGAATTGAAGTCCGAGCAAGTCACCGTATCTGGCTGCGAAAGCCTCGTTTGGCTGGTTAGTCAGCAAGTGGATGGCACGTGGTATTTCTGCGCTGATTCTGATGCTCGCATTGTACGTGGTTTGATTGCTTTGGTGATGGCCGCATACGACGGTAAGTCCGCAGCAGAGATTCAAGCGTTTGATATCGATGGCTACTTTGAACAGCTCGGTTTGATTGCCCATTTAAGCCCCTCGCGTGGCAATGGCTTGAAAGCGATTGTTGAACAGATACAGCACGTCGCTCAGGCATAATTTCCTTATAACAACCCACCAATTTGGTGGGTTGTTTGTTTTTGTACAAACTTTAACCACAAAGATATTAACGCCTTACTAAATACAGGCTTTTACAACGCTTGTTGTCACTGCGTAAAGGCTGTACAATTCGCGCCCTTAATTAATGTTCCGTCGTTTGAGAGGCCACATGACCACTGAAAAAATCAATCTACTCGACTTTGATCGTCAAGGTATGCGTAAGTTTTTTGCTGAGGAGCTCGGTGAAAAAGCATTCCGTGCAGATCAGGTAATGAAGTGGATCTACCATTTCGGTGTCGATAACTTCGATAACATGACCAACATTAACAAGAAGCTACGTGAGAAACTGCTTCATCGTTGTGAGATTAAAGCGCCAATTGTTGCTGAAGCTCAGCACTCTTCTGACGGCACTATTAAATGGGCGATGAAAGTTGGCGATCAAGACGTTGAGACGGTATACATCCCAGAAGATGACCGTGCGACGCTATGTGTTTCTTCTCAGGTTGGCTGTGCTCTAGAGTGTAAGTTCTGTTCAACGGCTCAACAGGGTTTCAACCGTAACCTTAAAGTGTCTGAAATTATCGGTCAGGTTTGGCGTGCGGCACGTGAAATCGGCTTAGAAAAAGAGACAGGTCGCCGCCCAATTACCAACGTGGTAATGATGGGTATGGGTGAACCACTGCTGAACATGAAAAACCTGATCCCAGCATTAGAACTTATGTTAGATGATTTAGGTTTTGGCCTATCGAAGCGCCGTGTAACAGTATCGACTTCAGGTGTTGTATCTGGCCTTGACCAGATGACAGGCAAAATTGACGTGGCACTGGCTATCTCTCTACACGCGCCAAACGACGAGTTGCGTAGCCAAATCATGCCAATCAACGACCGTTGGGATATCCAAGATTTCCTTGCGTCAGTACGTCGCTACATAGCATCTTCAAACGCAAACCGCGGTAAAGTGACAGTAGAGTACGTGTTACTTGACCATGTTAACGATGACATGGACCACGCGCGCGAACTGGCTGAGCTGATGAAAGATACGCCGTGTAAGATCAACCTGATTCCGTTTAACCCGTACCCAGGTTCACCTTACAAGAAACCAAGTAACTCTCGTATTGACCGTTTCCAGAAGACGCTGATGCAATATGAGCACACTGTGACGGTTCGTAAGACTCGTGGTGATGATATTGATGCCGCTTGTGGTCAGTTAGTTGGTGATGTGATTGACCGAACTAAGCGTACGGCCATCAATAAAGCCGCAAAAGGCGATACAATTGAAGTGAAAGCAGTTTAATAACGCGTTCAATATTTTCCTAAAGCCAGAGCCTAGCTCTGGCTTTTTCGTTACATCCTGTAGCGATATCTTTGTCAAATTATCGAAAAACCTTGAGCTGCTTGTAAATTATGCACTTTGTCTATGTTGTTTCGTCTAAGATATCTATTAGAATTAAGGGTTAACGCTTTAGGGTAATTCCCTGTCTATTGAGTGAAGCGAGAGTATTGACCTGCGAGGCTGTGTCCTCCCACTAATTTTTGAGTTTGTTCGACGCACAACAAAAATGAATAACTAAGGCGTGAGAAACAGATTCTAACTTGAAGAGAATGATTAAATCATGACTGCTGAACAACAAGCACCAATGAACAACGAAGAAAATGCAGAAAGAGTAGAAGCGGGAACGATTCTAAAAAATAAACGTGAAGAGCTTGGTCTTAGCCAAAAGCAAATTGCGGATCGCCTGCGTTTACGCATTTCCATTATTGAAAATATCGAAGCGAACAACTTTGCCTCAGACCAGGTTGCGACGTTTACTCGCGGTTATCTACGTTCATACGCGCGTGCTGTTGGTATTGAAGAGTCTGTAGTACTGTGTGCACTTGATGGTTGTGAAGAGACGCAGCCAGAAGAACAAAAAATGAAAAGCTTCTCGCGTAAGACCAACCGTGAAAAGCACGATAGTCGTATCATGACGCTGACATGGGGCATTTTCGCGGTAATCGCGGGTATCTCATCGGTTTGGTGGTGGCAAAATCAAGAAACCAGTCTAGTTGATCTGACGAGCGACACTGAACAAGAACTCAAAATTGAGCAGCTACAAGAAAGTGAACCGGAACTCGATTTTACTACGCTTGAAGCGCCAGAGTCTCCGGTAAAAGCGACCGATAGCAATATTGAACAGATTATCGAAGCAGAAGCAGAGCAAACAGCCGATAAGACCTCGAGTACCGAAATCATCGCTGAGCCAGTAGAAGCTCCTGCTGAACAAACTACGACGACAGACGAAGTTCAACCACAACAAGTGGCTGAGCAACAACAACCAGAATCTAACCAGCAACAAGCGGAAGTGGTTAAAAACCTGCTGACGATGTCATTCAGTGATGATTGCTGGATTCAAGTCAAAGATGCTACCGGAAAAACCCTCTCTACTGGTGTGAAAAAAGCGGGTCAAAGCTTAGATCTGACCGGAAATATGCCATATAGCGTAATTTTAGGTGCGCCTGAAAACGTTTCAATGACATTAGCGAGTGAACCTGTCGACCTTTCTGGGTATACTTCAGGCAAAGTAGCAAGATTCAACTTACCTTAGAAATTACTATGCAATACGAATCTCCGATCAAACGTCGCCCATCGACGCGTATTTACGTGGGCGATGTGCCTATTGGTGATGGCGCCCCAATTGCGGTGCAGTCAATGACAAACACCAGAACAACAGACGTTGCGGCGACTGTTGCTCAAATCAAAGCGCTGGAAAATGTCGGTGCAGATATCGTTCGCGTGTCTGTTCCTACAATGGACGCGGCAGAAGCGTTCAAACAGATTAAACAGCAGGTGAATATCCCACTCGTAGCGGATATCCATTTTGACTACCGTATTGCGCTGAAAGTCGCAGAGTATGGTGTTGATTGTCTGCGTATTAACCCTGGCAACATTGGTAACGAAGATCGTATTCGTTCCGTCGTTGACTGCGCTCGTGACAAAAACATTCCGATCCGAATCGGTGTGAATGGCGGTTCTCTGGAAAAAGATATCCAGATGAAATATGGCGAACCAACACCAGCAGCACTCGTTGAATCAGCAATGCGTCATGTCGACATTCTTGACCGCCTGAACTTTGACCAGTTCAAAGTCAGTGTAAAAGCGTCGGATGTCTTCTTAGCTGTCGATTCATATCGTCTGCTGGCTCAGAAGATTGATCAGCCACTGCATTTAGGTATTACCGAAGCGGGTGGTGCTCGCGCAGGTGCAGTTAAGTCATCAGTTGGCCTTGGTATGCTTCTAGCGGAAGGCATTGGTGATACGCTACGTATTTCGTTGGCAGCCGATCCTGTTGAAGAGATCAAAGTCGGTTTCGATATTCTGAAGTCACTACGTATTCGCTCTCGCGGCATTAACTTTATTGCCTGCCCGAGCTGTTCTCGTCAAGAGTTTGATGTGATTGGCACGGTAAACGCACTTGAGCAGCGCTTAGAAGATGTGATTACGCCAATGGACGTATCGATCATCGGTTGTGTCGTCAATGGCCCAGGTGAAGCTGAAGTGTCTCACCTAGGTTTAGCGGGTAGTAATAAGAAGAGTGCTTTCTACGAAGACGGTAAGCGTCAGAAAGAGCGATTTGATAACGAAGATCTAGTCAATCAACTAGAAGCGAAGATTCGTGCTAAGGCGTCGGTACTCGACGAAGCGAATCGCATCGATATCAAACAACAAGATTAATCTCAACGTAATGTAAATTACGGTACCTATTTTACGGTAAATGACTGTGGCAAAGAAAATCCAAGCAATTCGAGGCATGAACGACTGCCTTCCAACTCAATCACCACTGTGGCAAAAACTTGAAAACACAGTGAAGAACGTAGTTAGCGCATACGGTTACAACGAAGTGCGCATGCCAATCGTTGAGATGACACATTTATTCAGTCGCGCTATCGGTGAAGTGACCGACGTGGTTGAAAAAGAAATGTACACCTTTGAAGACCGTAATGGTGATAGCCTAACGCTACGCCCAGAAGGTACAGCAGGTTGTGTACGTTCTTGTATTGAAAACAGCCTTATCAACCGTGACGAGCAGCGTCTATGGTACATGGGTCCAATGTTCCGTCACGAGCGTCCACAAAAAGGTCGTTACCGTCAATTCCACCAATGTGGTGTGGAAGTGTTTGGTCTAGATGGCCCTGATGTTGATGCAGAACTTATTATGATGACAGCACGTCTATGGCGTGAGCTAGGCATCGATAAGCACGTTCGTCTAGAGCTTAACTCTATCGGTTCTCTAGAGGATCGCGCGAACTACCGTACTGCACTGATCGCATTCTTAGAGCAGCACATCGATATTTTAGATGACGACTGTAAGCGTCGTATGCACACTAACCCACTGCGTGTACTGGATACGAAGAACCCAGATGTTCAAGCAATCCTTGGTGATGCACCACGCCTGTCTGACTACTTAGGTGAAGAGTCGAAAGAACATTTTGCTGGTCTTTGTGAACTTCTTGACGCTGCAGGTATCGAATACACAGTTAACGAGCGTTTAGTTCGTGGTTTGGATTACTACAACCGCACTGTATTCGAGTGGATCACTGAAAGCTTAGGTGCTCAAGGCACTGTATGTGGCGGTGGCCGTTACGATGGTCTAGTTGAACAGCTGGGCGGTAAAGCAACGCCAGCAGTTGGCTTCGCAATGGGTCTAGAGCGTCTAGTGCTAATGCTAGAAACTCTTGAGCTAACAGAAGTTCGTCGTAGCGTTGATGTTTACATGGTTACAGCTGGTGAAGGCACTATGATGGCGGGCATGAAGCTAGCTGAGTCTCTACGCGAGCAAGTTTCAGGTCTACGTGTAATGAACCACTTTGGTGGCGGTAACTTTAAGAAGCAGTTTAAGCGTGCTGATAAAGTGGGGGCAGCGGTAGCGCTGGTTCTTGGTGAGAACGAAGTGGCTGATAACACAGTAGTATTGAAAGACCTGATTGGCGGTACGCAAGAGACTTACAGCCAAGCAGACGTTATCGCTAAGCTATCTGAGCTAGTTTAATTAATTTATCAATTTTCGAAGTAGCGATGTTTATCGCTACTTTTTTGAGATGTATGAGGACAGGAAGTGGAACTCTACGATACTGAAGAACAACAAGTAGAAGCGATCAAAGATTGGTGGAAAGAGAACGGCAAAGCAGTCATTTTGGGTGCTGTTGTTGGTCTTGGCGGCCTGTTCGGATGGCGTTACTACCAAGACTCTGTGACTGCTGCTCAAGAAGCTGCGTCAGAAAGCTACACAAAAGCAGTGCAAGCTCTTGCTGAAAAAGGCGCATCTGCTGAAGGTGACATTCAAGCCTTTATTGATGGCAACAAAGAAACGGAATACGCAACTCTAGCTGCTCTTCAACTAGCGAAAGTTCAAGTTGAAGCGGGTAACTTTGATGAAGCGATTGCACAACTAGAGTGGGCAAAGTCTGCAACCAAAGATACGGCAGTATCATCAGTTGTTAATTACCGCCTAGCTCGCGTTAAAGCAGAGCAGGGTGAGTTTGATGCAGCGGTTGCTGAGCTAGCAAACATCACTGATGAAAGCTGGGCTGGCCGAGTAGCAGAGCTTAAAGGTGACATCTTACTGCGTAAAGGCGATGAGCAAGCCGCGTATGCCGCTTACACAGAAGCGCAGCAATCTGGCGACGCAAGCCAAGCATTACAGATGAAACTGGACGATCTAGCCAAGTAAGGGCATAGCATGAAGAATATGCTGAAGAAAGCGCTCACTGCGGCGATGTTCGCTGGTATCCTTGCTGGTTGTGCGAGTGAGGAAGACACCGTTATCATGGCGCCTGTTCCTGTTGTACAAAGTGAATTCACACCAAGTACAGAGTGGAAAGCGTCGGTAGGTAATGGTGTTGGTCAATATTACTCTAAGCTCACGCCTGAATACGCTTATGGCAAAGTCTTTGTTGCTAGCCGTGATGGTGTGGTTAAAGCGCTAGACCCAGAAACGGGTAAGACCCTGTGGGAAACAGATGTTGAATCTGATGTTTCTGCACGTTTATCAGGTGGAATTGTGGCTGCGTATGGCCAAATCTTCATTGGTAGCGAAAATGGTCGAGTGTTAGCGTTCAACGAAGAGACTGGTGAGCAAAACTGGACGGCTGAAGTTGATGGTGAGGTACTGACTTCTCCTGCAACAGACAACAACTTTGTTATTGTTCACACCAACAGTGGAATGCTGATTGCGCTTGATCAGGTAACTGGTGAAAGTAAGTGGACGATTAGCACTGAAGTGCCGAACCTAACGCTGCGTGGTAACAGTACTCCGGTAACGGCTTCTGGTGGTGTCTTCTGGGGCACGGCAAATGGTCGTTTAGCAGCAGCGATTGTTGAGCGTGGCCAGCTTATTTGGCAACAGCCTATCGGCATGCCTCAAGGCGCGACTGAAATTGATCGCCTTGTTGATGTAGATGCTTCACCGCTGATTTTAGGCAGTAACCTATACATCATCGGCTACAACGGTCAGTTAACGGCTATCGACTTACGTTCAGGTAAACCAGTCTGGAAACGTGCGTTCTCCTCGGCGACAGATATCGCTAGTGATGGTAGCCGCCTGTATATCGTAACTGAGCAAGATCACTTAGTGGCATTTGATGCGCGTAGTGGTACTGAGCTATGGAATAACGATCAACTAGAGAACCGTTTACTGACAGCACCGACCATTATCAACCAGTATGTGGTTGTGGGTGACAGTGAAGGTTATCTGCATTGGATTGATCGCAGCAGCGGTGAGTTCGTTGCTCAGCAAGAAGTAGACAGCAGTGGCTTTGCGGTTGCACCAATCACAATCCCTGGTGGTTACGTCTTAATGACTCGCAATGGCGATGTAAAGAAACTAACGATCAGCGAATAGTTTCGTGATACAATTCACATTCGGCTCCTCGCTGGTAACAGTTGGGAGCCGTTTGTTTGTTTTAGAACCCCAAAGTTACATGTGGTTATAGGTAAAGTGCTCATAAAGTGGACTCTGCTGAGTTGTTACCTATAACTACATAAAGAAAAGAATATTGTAGAGGTTATTATGGTACCTGTTGTTGCTCTGGTAGGGCGTCCTAACGTTGGTAAGTCAACGTTATTTAACCGATTGACTCGTACACGCGACGCGTTGGTTGCGGATTTCCCTGGCTTAACTCGTGACCGTAAATATGGCCAAGCGAAGCTTGGTGAACATGAATTCATTGTTATCGATACCGGCGGTATTGATGGCACAGAAGAAGGTGTAGAAACCAAAATGGCTGAGCAATCGCTAGCGGCGATTGATGAAGCAGATGTTGTGCTATTTATGGTTGATGGCCGTGCTGGCTTAACACCATCTGACATCGCTATTTCTAACCACCTTCGTAAGATTGAAAAGCCTTCAATGCTGGTTGTAAACAAGGTTGACGGTATTGATGCTGATGCAGCATCCGCTGACTTCTGGCAACTTGGTGTTGAAAATATGTACCAAATTGCTGCGGCTCACGGCCGTGGTGTTGGCGCTTTGATTGACCGCGCACTTAACCCATTTGCAGAAAAAATGGCCGAAGAAGCGAAAGGCGAAATCGAAGACCTAACTGAGTTTGAAGATCTTGATGAAGAGAAGCTAGACTACACCGAAGAAGAAGCCGAGGAAGAGTTTAAGCGCCTACAAGATCAGCCAATCAAACTGGCTATTATCGGCCGACCAAACGTAGGTAAATCGACACTAACTAACCGTATTCTCGGTGAAGAGCGCGTGGTTGTTTACGATATGCCGGGTACAACACGTGACTCTATCTACATTCCAATGGAACGTGATGGTCGTGAATACGTACTGATCGATACGGCGGGTGTTCGTCGTCGTAAGCGTATCAATGAAACTGTTGAGAAGTTCTCAGTGGTTAAAACGCTAAAAGCGGTTGAAGATGCGAACGTTGTTCTATTGGTGATTGACGCACGTGAAAACATTTCAGACCAAGACCTTAGCCTACTAGGTTTTGCGCTAAATGCAGGTCGTTCAATTGTTCTTGCAGTGAACAAGTGGGATGGTCTTGATACTGACGTGAAAGAGCACGTGAAGAAAGAGCTAGACCGCCGTCTAGGTTTCGTTGACTTCGCGCGCATCCACTTTATTTCTGCGCTGCACGGCACTGGTGTTGGTCACCTGTTTGAATCTGTGCAAGAAGCTTACAAGTCAGCGACAACTCGTGTAGGTACATCAGTACTGACTCGTATTATGAAAATGGCAACTGACGATCACCAGCCACCATTGGTTCGTGGTCGCCGCGTTAAGCTTAAGTACGCGCACGCGGGTGGTTATAACCCACCAATCGTAGTTATTCACGGTAACCAAGTTAATGAACTACCAGATTCATACAAACGTTACCTGATGAACTACTACCGTAAGTCTCTAGAGATCATGGGTACACCTATTCGTATTCAGTTCCAGAGCAGCGATAACCCGTTTGAGGGTAAAACGAATAAGATGACTATGTCTCAGGAGCGTAAACGTAAGCGCCTAATGAGCATGATGAAAAATCGTAAGAACTAATTACCTGAGTCGGAGTACACAGGAAAGAGTTTATTGATAAAAAGCGCCTAGTTTACTAAGGCGCTTTTTTTATAGGACAAGAAATGCAAATTAAACCGACTATCACCCAATTTTGTCACAACACTTGGCAGCTTGATGCTGTTGTTCAGCTAACCCAGCAGGGTAGCGATTATCTATATGTGGTGACGGACACCACGCCTTTTCATCCCATTAGTCATATTTGGCCAGATCATCCTGCGGATAGAGGTACATTGGATAGCCACAATGTACTTGATTGCCAAGTGGGCGCCGTTGAGCTTGCAAGCGGTGAACTTTATGTCGGTCAGACAATCCCTGTAAAGCGTGATGAGCCGGGCTGGAGCTTTGTTGTCGTTCATTGTTTAGCCAAGGAGTCTGTGGAACTAGAGCTTGGTCAGACAGTCTCTTTATCGGTGGATAAGTCTTACCAGCAATCATTGAGCCGTGGACATAGTGCAGGACACCTTTCATACCTCGCGTTAAATAAGGTACTTACTGAGCATGGTTATTGGCGTAAAGATGCAGACAGAAAAGATCCGCACGGTAACTACGACTTTAATAGCTATGCGCAGGTAACAAGCTTTGTCACAGAGGATAAATGTCTAGATACTTATCGACTGGGTAAGACGCTACGTAAGCGCGGTTTAAACAGTGGTGACCTGCTAGAGAACTTAGGTCAAATAGAGACCCTAGTGAACGCACAATTGATCGAATGGCTAAAGTTAGATTCTGACATCTTGGTTGAGTGTCATGGCGATGCATTGACGGACTCTCGATACTGGTCGTGTGACTTAAAAGAGGGCGCAATCGCTGTTATTCCTTGCGGTGGCAGTCATGCGAGCTCTTTAAACGATTATGCTGTGATTGAGGTGAAACTGGTTCAAGTGGATGCGAGTAATATTGAAATGCACACCCATGTAAAACCGTCATTGTGAGTTCGATCGTTTTTATAATATTCTGATAATGGTTTGCTTTTAATTTCATTTGGTTTTTTATGCTTTTAAAAATCCAAATGCAGAATATGTAACTTATGCTTTCGGTGTGTGGTTATATAAATGTTCTTTTTGGGGCAGATCGCTGATCACTTTGGATTTAGCCGATGATCAGAGTTTGATCTTTACTATAGCTTAGATCGTTTCCAGAGTTTTATTCTAATTAGTTATAAATGAGGTTGGGATCGGGTTATAAATAGAGCTTTTATGCTACTGTTTTCCCATAAAAACGAAATATATTAAAGATCAGTCATATGAGTTACCTTAAGCTTCTTACTGCTCACAGAGAAGTCAACAAGTTACTCACTAAGCTTGCATTAGGAATGGGAAGAACAGAGCTCAATCGACGCGTGGTTGAGCTCTCTGAATGCTGGTTTGGTGAAAGAAAAGCTTCGATACTAAGGCTTGATGCCAACAGTTGTAGACTTTACTTAGAGTCAGCCCCAAGCTTGCCCGAGTTCTATAATGAGGCAATTGAAGGCGTCGCTATTGGTCCCCAAATAGGGTCTTGTGGCGCAGCTGCCTACCTAAAGCAAAATGTTGTCGTCGACAATATCAATACCCATCCCAATTGGGCACCATTCACCTCACTGACAGAAGAGGCAGATTTACATGCCTGTTGGTCTGTGCCTATTTTATCCAGTAAAGAAGCGGTCATGGGGACATTCGCCATATACAGTGCGGCTCCGTCATTGCCTGAACCTCATGAACTTGAAGTACTCGAAATGTTGGCGTCACTCTATGCCGTTGCATGGGAGAAGTACCAGTTAGAGGATCAACTTTACTACCATGCTCGTTACGATAGCTTAACGGGGTGCTTGAACCGTAGGGCTCTACTCCAGCAAGCCAATGATTGTTTAAACACTGAACTAAAATACATCGCATGTTTCTTTGCTGATATTGATAAGTTCAAACAGATCAACGATCGCAATGGTCATGAGGTCGGGGATAAAGTACTGGCCGCTGTTGGTGAGGTGTTTAATCAGACATTTGAGCACAGTAGTCTCGGCGGCCGTTATGGTGGCGATGAGTTTGTCGCATTTTCTTGGTCTGACGATCCAGAAACTTTTTCCCTCTTGGCGGCAGAGTTCAATCAACGATTACAAAATATCTCTCCAGTCGATGGAGTGACAATTCGTGTAAGTGTTGGCATGGCTGCGTGTGAAATGACACGAATGACCTCATTGCAGCGACTGATAAAGCGAGCGGATTATGCAATGTATAAAGTAAAGCATCTCGGCGCGCTTGATAAAGATCATAGTAACTTTGCCCAAGAAAGTTAAAGTGGGCGTGATACAGACACAGTAAAGAAGCCGTTATGAATGAGAATAGTTGCCCAATTTGTCATGATGAATTGAGCTGGACTGGCGAATATTATTGCCAAGCTTGCGATGAAAACTTTAAAAAGGTAGGCTTTTGCCCTGACTGCGATGCGGAGTTAGAGAAGCTGCAAGCATGTGGAGCGGCAAACTACTTTTGCAACGCCTGCAATGAGCTTAAATCAAAGTCAAAAGTGCGCTTTGAATTTCAACCTAGTTAACGGTTGAGCGGATTTCTCCATCAGATAAACGGGTGACCAAGGTGTCGCCTGTTTTTATATCTGATGTCTTAGTCAGAACTTTACCTTGTTCCGTTTGCGAAATGCTGTAGCCGCGCTTTAAGGTTGCCAATGGACTGACGGTATCTAACTTCTCTGCCGCTAATGCCAATTGATGACGTGTATTCAGTAGGCGCCTATCCATTGCATCGAGCAGTTTTTGTTCCAATCGTTGCAGACTCGATTTTTGCTCTGACAGGCGTTTAACTGGTGAGTTAAGCTCTAAACGATGCTGTTGGCGTTCAACCTTTTGGCTACGCTGAGATAGGTAACGTTCCATTGAACGATGCACGCGAACCTCAAGTTCATCGAGCTGTTGGCTTTGGCGTTGCAGTTGGTAACTTGGGTGTTGACGCTCTAAGCGATGCTGGAGTAGGGCGTTATGACGCTTTTGTTCGCTTAGGAAATAACGCATTGCGCTGATGAGCTTATTTTGACGGCTCAGTAGCGCTTGATCTTTATGGCTATTATCTCGGCTAACCAGTTCGGCAGCTGCAGATGGCGTCGGCGCGCGCATATCAGCGACAAAGTCAGCGATAGTCACATCCACTTCATGACCGACAGCACTGATAATCGGGATCTGACTAGCTGCAATTGTTCGGGCCAATATCTCGTTATTAAAGCACCACAAATCTTCCAGTGAGCCGCCACCACGGCCGACGATCAATACATCACACTCATTGCGGCTGTTAGCGCAGCCAATTGCTTGAGCAATCTGGATTGCAGCTTCTTCACCCTGAACCATAGTCGGATAAAGCACTACCGGTAGCGAAGGATCGCGGCGTTTCAATACGTCTAAAATGTCGTAAAGTGCAGCGCCAGTCTTAGAGGTGATCACACCAACACGCTTTGGGTGTTCAGGCAGTGGCTTTTTACTGGTTTGAGCAAATAGACCTTCACCCGCCAATTTCATCTTCAGCTCTTCAAATTGCTGCTGAAGTCGGCCGTCACCTTCTGGCTGCATGCTCTCGATGATTAGCTGGTAGTCACCACGCGGTTCATACAGTGATAAACGAGCTTTAACCAAGACTTGATTGCCGTTTTGTGGCTTAAACGTAACGCGGCGGTTGTTACCACGGAACATGGCACATTTAACTTGAGCACGAGAGTCTTTAAGAGTGAGGTACCAGTGACCAGAGACAGGAGCAGAGAAGTTTGAAATCTCGCCAACTAACCAAACAATCCCCATTTCATTTTCAAGTAATAGGCGCACTTCTGCATTAAGACGAGAAACGGTGAAGATGTTTTGATTGGTCAGAGATGACAAGGCTAATCTCGCGGACGTGAATATGGAAATTAGCGGCAATATAATACATATCAAGGGGGTTAATGCAAGAAAAAAATTAAAAAATTTGTGGTCAAGCGATTACGTAGGCCGTATAATCCGTCCGCAATATCTAATCCAAATGTAGTTAAGTTCGCAAAACTTACTGCCCTCATTATGCGAAACGATGAGACCGGATTGTTCTTTTTACTCCTCTAATTGTGAGATATTGCAAATGCTAAGAATTGCCAAAGAAGCGCTGACATTCGATGACGTACTACTTGTGCCAGCACACTCCACCGTTCTCCCAAACACAGCTGATCTTCGCACTCAGCTGACCAAGAACATCACCCTAAACATCCCAATGATTTCGGCGTCTATGGACACCGTTACTGAAGCTCGTCTAGCGATTGCGCTAGCGCAAGAGGGTGGCATTGGCTTTATTCACAAGAACATGTCTATTGAGCAGCAAGCTCAGATGGTTCACCAGGTTAAGATTTACGAAGCAGGTGTGGTTTCTCACCCTGTAACAGTAAGCCCTGATGCAACTATTGCTGATGTTGTTGCCCTAACAGAAAAGCATGGTTTTGCAGGTTTCCCAGTGGTAACGGATACTAACGAGCTTGTTGGTATTATCACTGGCCGTGACGTTCGCTTTGTAACTGACCTTTCTAAGAAAGTAGATGTTGTGATGACGCCTAAAGAGCGCCTAGCAGCAGTAAAAGAAGGTGCAACTCGTGAAGAAGTTCAAGAGAAAATGCACAAAGCGCGCGTAGAGAAAGTACTGGTAGTGAACGACGAGTTCCAACTAACCGGTATGATTACCGCAAAAGATTTCCACAAAGCAGAGCGTAAGCCTAACGCATGTAAAGATGCACAAGGTCGTCTACGCGTAGGTGCCGCAGTTGGCGCTGGCGCAGGTAACGAAGAGCGTGTTGCTGCTCTCGTTGAAGCGGGTGTTGACGTTCTACTTATCGACTCTTCACACGGTCACTCGGAAGGTGTTCTAAACCGTATCCGCGAAACTCGCGCTGCATACCCAGATCTAGACATCATCGGCGGCAATGTAGCGACAGGTGCTGGTGCTAAAGCACTTATCGACGCAGGTGTAAGTGCAGTTAAAGTAGGTATCGGCCCTGGTTCTATCTGTACAACTCGCATCGTAACAGGTGTAGGTGTTCCTCAAGTAACTGCGATTGCAGATGCTGCAGAAGTAGCAAACCAGCACGGTATTCCAGTTATCGCAGATGGCGGTATCCGTTTCTCTGGTGATATCTGTAAAGCTATCGTAGCAGGCGCATCATGTGTAATGGTTGGTTCTATGTTCGCGGGTACAGAAGAAGCACCTGGTGAAGTTATCCTATACAACGGCCGTTCATACAAAGCTTACCGTGGCATGGGTTCACTTGGCGCTATGTCTCAAGGTTCTTCTGACCGTTACTTCCAGTCTGACAACGCAGCAGACAAGCTAGTACCAGAAGGCATCGAAGGCCGTATCGCATACAAAGGTCGCCTAAAAGAGATCGTTCACCAACAAATGGGTGGTCTACGTTCGAGCATGGGTCTAACAGGTTCTGCAACTGTTGAAGATATGCGTACTAAAGCTGAATTCGTACGTATCTCAGGTGCAGGCATGAAAGAGTCTCATGTCCATGACGTTCAAATTACCAAGGAAGCACCAAACTACCGTCTAGGTTAATCTCGCTAGAGAGTTATACACCCGACGTAAACGTTTGCTTTTTTCCTTGAAGCATTAAGAAGAGGCGAGTACACTCGCCTCCGTTTTAATCACTTAGCTTATAAGACTGCTCAAAATGACTAAAAATATTCATGACCAACGTATTCTGATCTTGGACTTCGGTTCTCAGTACACTCAACTAGTAGCTCGCCGCGTACGTGAAATCGGCGTTTACTGTGAACTTTGGAGCTGGGATGTTGAAGAAGCGGATATTCGTGAATTCAATCCAGACGGTATCATCCTATCTGGTGGCCCAGAAAGCGTAACGGAAGAAAACTCTCCACGTGCGCCTCAATATGTATTTGACTCAGGTGTTCCTGTACTAGGTGTATGTTACGGCATGCAAACTATGGCAGAGCAGCTAGGTGGTAAAGTAGCAGGTTCTACTGAACGTGAATTTGGCTACGCACAAGTAAAAGTTTCTGGTGAATCTGCACTGTTTAAAGATCTTGAAGCAACTCAAGACGTATGGATGAGCCACGGTGACAAAGTTGTAGAAATTCCAGCAGACTTCGTGAAAGTTGGCGAGACAGACACATGTCCTTACGCTGCGATGGCGAACGAAGAGAAGAAATACTACGGCGTTCAGTTCCACCCAGAAGTAACACACACTAAAGGTGGCCTACAAATGCTAGAGAACTTTGTTCTTGGCGTATGTGGTTGTGAACGTCTTTGGACTTCAGAGTCAATCATCGAAGATGCTGTTGCTCGTATTAAAGAGCAAGTAGGTGACGACGAAGTTATCCTAGGTCTATCTGGTGGTGTTGATTCATCGGTTGTTGCTATGCTGGTTCACCGCGCAATCGGCGACAAGCTAACATGTGTATTCGTTGATAACGGTCTGCTTCGTCTTAACGAAGGTCAGCAAGTAATGGATATGTTTGGCGACAAGTTCGGCCTAAACATCATTAAAGTTGATGCTGAAGATCGCTTCCTAAAAGCACTTGAAGGCAAATCTGATCCAGAAGAGAAGCGTAAGACTATCGGTCACGTATTCGTAGACGTATTTGATGAAGAGTCGAAGAAGCTGAAAAATGCGAAATGGCTAGCTCAAGGTACTATCTACCCAGACGTTATCGAATCAGCGGCATCTAAGACAGGCAAAGCACACGTAATTAAATCTCACCATAACGTTGGCGGTCTGCCAGACGATATGGAGATGGGTCTTGTTGAGCCACTACGTGAGCTGTTCAAAGATGAAGTACGTAAGATTGGTCTAGAGCTAGGTCTACCTTACAACATGCTTTACCGCCACCCATTCCCGGGTCCAGGTTTAGGTGTTCGCGTTCTTGGCGAAATCAAGAAAGAGTACTGTGACTTGCTACGCCGCGCTGACGCAATCTTCATTGAAGAGCTACACGCTGCGGATCTTTACAACAAAGTATCTCAAGCGTTCACGGTATTCCTACCAGTACGCTCTGTAGGTGTAATGGGCGATGGCCGTAAGTACGACTGGGTTGTTTCTCTACGTGCTGTAGAAACTATCGATTTCATGACTGCGCATTGGGCGCACCTACCGTACGATTTCCTAGGTAAGGTATCTAACCGCATTATCAACGAAGTTGACGGCATTTCACGAGTTGTTTACGACATCTCTGGTAAGCCACCAGCAACGATCGAGTGGGAATAATCTTCGCGATTAATAACCAATAGTAGGACCAGCCTTCGGGCTGGTTTTTTTATCTCTACCATTTAGCAACGAATATTTAATAAAGCATATACAATGCGATAATTTGAATGTATATTCATTTTTAATATCTAATTATGTTGTTTGGTATTTGCTGATGGAACAAGCTGAATTCACCTCTTTATTGCCCATTCTGGTCACTTTAACCCTCGCACTAACGACTCGAAATGTTGTCATTGGCTTGTTTGCCGGTGTCATGACTGGCGTCGCAATGCTCGAAAAAACCTTTATTGATAGCGGCCCGCTCGAATCATTCGGTGCGCTAATGAAAAGCTATTTACTTCCGCAACTGACAGATAGTTACAATGCAGGGGTGATATTACTGCTGGTATTTATCGGCGGTTTCGTCGCTTTAATGGAAAAGTCGGGTGGGGGCGTAGCCTTTGCCGAGCGTGTTACCACCTGGGTTAAGAGCAAATGCCAGTCTCAGCTTTCTGCGTGGTTTGGCGGGATTGTTATCTTCTTCTCAGACCTTGGCACACCGCTTATCGTTGGTCCTGTTTTTCGCCCTCTGTTTGATAAGCTGAAACTTTCACGCCAGAAGCTAGCGTTTATCATCGACTCAACCTCATCACCTGTTGCGATTCTTATCCCTTTTATTGGTTGGGGCGTTTACATCATGGGTCTGATTCAAAAAGAGTTCTCGCAACTTGATGTCGCGATGAGTGATTGGGATGCATTTATTGGTGCTATCCCATATCAGTTTTATGCATTTTTAGCGATTGCGATTGTGCCAATAATCTCGATTTTAAAATGCGATTTTGGACCAATGGCGCAGGCGGAAAGGAACGCTCAACAAGGAAACACTGCCATTCACGAGCAAGCCGATATCCATCAAGCATTTTCACATGACAATGCTAAAGCTTCGTTTGTTTGGGCGCCTTTGTTGGTCATGCTAGTAGTGTTATGTAGCATGTTAGTTCCGCAAGGTTTCCCATTTGAAAAAGTGGCGGGTTCCACGTTCCGTGCTGCGCTGTCGACCGCTTATCTATTCGCAGCAGCCACGTTAGTTAGCTTGATGGCGCTTTATGGGGTGAGAAAAGTGGCCGACAGTATTCAAGTCTATTTAAAAGGCATGTCGGGCATGATGTCAGTGGCGGTGATCCTTGTATTAGCTTGGGCGTTAAGCTCAGTTGGTAAAGAGTTAGGCGCTGCAGCTTACATTGCAGAGCAGGCTCAAGCAGGGTTCCCTACTTGGTTGTTGCCAGCGGTCGCGTTCTTATTGGCTGCGATCATTTCTTTTGCGACCGGCTCTTCATGGGGAACCTTCGCGATTATGATGCCACTTGTTATTCCTACTAGCGTTGCGATTGATGCGCCAATGCTGGTGTGTATTGGTGCCGTGCTCTCTGGAGGCTTGTTTGGCGACCACTGTTCACCGATCTCTGAAACCACCATTCTCTCTTCTACTGGGGCTGCGTGTAATCAATATGAACACTTTAAAACCCAACTGCCGTACGCTTTGCTCAACGGAGCCATTGCACTATCAAGCTTTGTCGTGGCAGGGATCATTGAAACGCCAGTGGTATTGCTGTTTGCATTGGCGGGGCAGCTGTTTTTGTATCTTCTGATTAGCCGTACTCGCTTTGGTCGCGGGCAATCATTAAAGCCACTAGAAAGCTAATCGTGTAAGCAAAAATTGGACAAGATAAGGGTAGTGATTTCGCTGCCCTTATTTTTGGAGGCACGCCTCATTTCGCACTTTCAGCTTTGTTACTCCTTCTGTTGTAAGCTCAAATTGCGTCGCATCTTGACGTAACTTTAAGTTATTCATCGTGCTTATTTTTTCGGTATTTCCTAACCTTTTGTCAGCTGAAAACACAAGGAAATGTACCATGAAAAAGGTAAGCGTCTTAACCGCTGCACTTTCGTTAGCGGCCACGTCGTCCAGTTGGGCGACGATGAACATACAACCCGATCCACAAAACCCGACAGGGTACGTGATTGCTCGGTCTGATGTTCAGGCGGTAGAAAGTCAGAAAACTGCTGACCCTATGTATCAAATCTGGTCTCAAGCACTGCGTACGGCCCCAAACAGCGTTGTTGAGGCGATCGATTCTGGCCTTGCAACAAACCCTGAAAACGTCCAGCGAGCAGAGCGAGTATTTCCTCGTTCAGAGTGGGATTTTCTAACCGGTATGGCGGCGCCAGAGTACACCTACACACGTTTCTTAAGAGCGATTGGTAAATTCCCTGCGTTCTGTGCTGAATATACTGATGGCCGCGATTCTGATGCGATCTGTAAGCGCTCTATTGTCACTGCGTTTGCGCACTTTGCTCAAGAGACCGGTGGTCATATCGCGATAGATAATACCTCGGACAACCCACTAGGACTGGAAGAGTGGCAACAAGCGTTAGTACACGTGCGTGAAATGGGCTGGTCAGAAGGGCAAGAAGGTTACACCACAGGTTGTGGCCAGAATGATTGGCAGAATAAAAAGTGGCCATGTGCGGCGGGACAAGGCTATTTTGGCCGTGGTGCAAAACAGCTCTCTTACCACTTTAACTACGGTGCATTCTCTGAGGTCATGTTTGATGGCGACGCGTCAGTCTTGCTTAATAACCCAGGTTTAGTTGCGGACTCATGGTTAAACCTTGCGTCTGCTATCTGGTTCTTCTTAACGCCGCAGGCACCTAAACCAGCTATGTTGCATGTGATCGACAAAACATGGTCACCTTCTCAGCGTGAAATTGATGCTGGCATTGGTTACGGCTTTGGTACCACAATCAATATTATCAACGGTGGTATCGAGTGTGGTGAGCAAAACAAAGATAAGGGTCAGCCAGTCAACCGCATTCGTTACTGGGAAGGGTTATCTTCGCACTATCAAATCCCACTTGATGCGGACGAGAAGAATACCTGTTGGCAGCAAACACCTTACGGTAGTTTAAACCTAAATGGCGCAACAGATGTGCTTTACACCAACTGGGATGGTAACTGGAAGTACTATGCTGACCGTCCGGGAGGTTACTCATTTGAGTGTGAGCTGGTGGGTTTCCAAACGGCTTACTCAGCTTTGGTTCCGGGTGATTACGAGAAGTGTGTGACCAACTTCTATGGTTCTCACTCAAGCTGGCCTGAAGTACGTATCGTTGACAAGCTTGATCCAGTTGACCCAGGCACAGGTCCGGGAACAGGCACAGATTGGGACGCAAATAAGGTCTATAACTCGGGTGATCAAGTGACATATAAAGGCGCGACGTATCAAGCGAAGTGGTGGACTCAAGGTGATGACCCTGCTCTTGGTGGACCGTGGGAATTAGTCTCAGGTACGCCGACTGAACCAGCGCCTGAGCCTACTCCTGATCCAACACCAGATCCGACGCCGGACCCAACTCCAACACCGGATCCTGAACCAACGCCAGACCCAACACCGGTTCCAGATAGCTTTATTCAATGGGAGCCAGGGGTAACTCAGGCTGCAGATGGTGATAAAGTGACTTATAACGGTAAGTGCTTTATTGCCAAAAATGGTCCAGGAGTGTGGGAATCACCTGTTCAATCGAACTGGTTCTGGGATGAAATCTCCTGTCAGTAATACAGCAGCTAAGTCTGATTTAATATCGGCGTAGCCCTGCGGTAACTCATCTGCCGCTTAAGACATTCATCGTTCTTAAGCGGCTTTTTTGTTTCTGCCGTATGGGTTTTTGTGCCTGTAGAGCTAGGGGCAAATGGTCGGTGCATTCAGTGTCTGAATGATAAGTAACTCTTTATAGTTAACCATGCGATTTACGAAATCTTAGATTGCAAATCCTTGATCTATCTTTTTTCATTCACGCCACTAAAATCTGCGCGTAAATTTTATTAACTTTTTTTAAAGGTGCGCAAAATGTCAACAAAACTGGCAAACCCGGCTCCACTGGGCCTAATGGGTTTCGGTATGACGACCATCCTGCTAAACATCCACAACGCAGGCTTTTTCCCAATGGATTCTATGATTCTAGCAATGGGTATCTTTTATGGTGGTCTTAGCCAAGTACTTGTTGGCATGATGTGTTTCAAACGTGGTGATACGTTTGGTACTACAGCGTTCACTTCATACGGTCTATTTTGGCTAACACTGGTTGGTTTGATCGTGATGCCTTACATGGGTCTACCAGCAAGCCCAGCAAGCTTCATGGGTTGGTACCTTGCGCTATGGGGCATCTTCACAGGCTTTATGTTCGTTGGCTCTCTATGCTACCCAGTAGCGAAACAAGTGGTATTTGGTTCACTAACGATCCTATTCTTCCTACTTGCGGCACGTGACTTCACTGGTAGCCACCTGATTGGCACAATCGCTGGTCTAGAAGGTATCTTCTGTGGCGCAAGCGCAATCTACTTTGCGATGGCTCAAGTTCTTAACAACGAATACGGCCGTACAATCCTGCCAATCGGTGAGAAGAAATCAGCTCAAGTTGAACTAGAGCAAGTTGCCGCTTAATTGAATTTAAAATTTAGTTGTCGAATCGCCTGAAGTACGACAACTGATATTGGGAACCTTAATACGAAAGGGGTTAGCATTTGCTAACCCCTTTTTCTTACCACTGCTTTTTATCTATAGCTTATCGCTATTAGGTTGAAGGTTGTTCAACCGGTTTAGAATCTAGTTCTGATTCTGGCTCTTTACCTGTCTTACGACGGTACTTCTCTTCCCAGTAGTCAGCGCCTTTGATACCAAGTTTCACTGGGTTAAATGTGTACTCAGTGACACCTTTTCTTTGTTGCTCTTCGTAATCATGCAGCGCTTTTAGTGCTGGCTTAGACATGAAGAAGATAATCAAGATGCCGACGATGTTTAGCCACGCCATTAGGCCTACACCCACATCACCCATTGCCCATGCAAGGTTTGCGGTCTTAACTGTACCGTAGAACACAACTGCGATTAATGCGACTTTTAGTAGGAACATTAGGCCGTTAACTTTGAAGGTACGACGGATATACGCAATATTTGTCTCTGCGATGTAGTAGTACGCAAGAATGGTAGTGAATGCGAAGAAGAACAGCGCAACAGCGATGAACGGCTTACCAATGCCCGGTAGCGCACTTTCGATAGCCATCTGCGTAAAGACTGGACCATTTGCTGCGATATCAGCCGCTACGTTCTGCACTAGGAAACCTTCAGCGCCATGAACGTTGTATGCACCAGTGATGATGATCATAAATGCGGTTGCTGAACATACTAGTAGCGTATCAATGTAGATAGAGAATGACTGTACCAGACCTTGCTGCGCTGGGTGATCAACACTTGCTGCTGCCGCTGCGTGAGGACCTGTACCTTGACCTGCTTCGTTAGAGTAAACACCACGTTTAACACCCCAACCGATTGCAGCACCAACACCCGCCATCGGAGTGAATGCGTCGCCAACGATCATTGCGAATACGCGTGGCACTTCACCGATGTTTAGTAGGACGATGATGAACGCTGTTACGATGTAAGCAAGCGCCATGAAAGGAACAACAATCTGAGTGAAGTTTGCGATACGCTTAACGCCACCAAAGATGATGAACGCAAGAATCACAGCAATGATTGTACCTGTTAGGATTTTAGCGAAGCTGAATGTACCGATTGCAGTCTCAATCATTGCGCCAGAACCGAATGCCGCTTCTACTGCGTTACCAATACTGTTTGATTGAACGCCCGGTAGTAAGAAACCACAAGCAAAGATAGTCGCGATAGCAAAGATCCATGCGTACCACTTTTGACCCATTGCTTTTTCAATGTAGTAAGCAGGGCCGCCACGGAACTCGCCGTTGTCTTCTTCTTTGTAAATCTGCGCCAGCGTTGATTCTGCGTATGCCGTCGCCGCGCCGAAGAAGGCTACCACCCACATCCAGAATACTGCACCTGGACCACCGAAACCGATCGCCGCTGCAACACCTGCGATGTTACCTGTACCTACACGACCAGATAGCGATACCGCTAATGCCTGGAACGATGAAATACCCTTTGATGAGCTTTTACCTGATAGAAGTAGACGCCACATTTCAGTGAAGTGACGGATTTGAACAAATCGTGTCATGACTGAGTAGAACAGACCTGCGCCCAAGCAAAGGTAAATCAATACCGGGCTCCAGATGATTCCATTCAAAAAATCAACAATTGACTGCATAAGAAGTTTCCCTGTTTGTTTTGTAATGGTTGTTTTCTGAGTAGGATATTACCCTGCTTGTAATTTAATTGTTAATTTACTTGTCTTTTGATGTTATTGAGCGTGATCTGAAACACAAAGTGCTAAAAAATTGTTAAAAAACTAGAGTAAGAGTTCTTAAAGGCGAGAGTTGACTGAGTATCTGATGTATTGAGTGCCATTTGTGGTGTTTTATATTCATAAAAACCACAAATGACGTATTTGTATATATTTTGTTTATGAGAGATATATGAGTGAATTGTATCGTGAGTGGCTATTGATAGCGTTCGACACTCAGCTCAGAAAATGACTTATGACCTTGAGTAGCAATGATCTCGGTCAGAATGTTGGCTGAACCACAAGCCATGGTCCAACCGAGCGTGCCATGGCCCGTATTGGTATACAGATTAGAAAACGAGGTTTGTCCTATGATCGGTGTGCCATCTGGCGTCATTGGACGAAAGCCACTCCAGTAGTCAGCTTGGCTGAAATCGACGCCCTTAGGGAAGAGCTGACGGACAACATGATTGAGTGTCGCTAACCTCTTGTCTGGCAAGCTAGGATCAAACCCCGCGAGCTCGGCGGTGCCTGCGACTCGAATACGCTGATCAAATCGAGTCACTGCGACTTTATACGTTTCGTCCATAATCGTGGAGTGAGGGGCATGGGCCTCGTCAACAACCGGCAGGGTTAATGAGTAGCCTTTAACCGGATAAACGGGAATATCGATACCAAGAGGCTGCAGAAGGTGCTTAGAGTAGCTTCCCAGAGCCATGACATAGCTATCGGCTTCAATGATGCCTTGTGATGTTTTAACGCCACAAACACGTTTATTGTCAGTGAGTAACTGCTCAACCTCGGTATTAAACATAAATTGCACGCCTGCTTGTTCAGCCATACTTTGCAATTGTTGGCAAAACAGGTAGCAGTCGCCCGTTTCGTCATCGGGCAAATAGAGTCCGCCGACAAGATTGCCTTGCATGTTTGATAACCCAGGCTCTTGAGTTAAACATTCTTCAGGCGACATTAATTGGTAGCGGGTATCGCTTTCTTCTAGCAGGGCGATATCTTTTTTGAGCGCCGTAAGCTGAGTCTGTTTGCGAAATATTTGCAGCGTGCCTTGGGTCTTGCCTTGGTAGTTCAATTGATGCTTGTGATTTAACTCTGCTAAACACTCTCGACTGCGATTGGCGATGGTCAGCATTCGTGCCTTATTGATTCGGTATTTATCAAGTTGGCAATTCGCGAGCATTCTGGTTGCCCAACCGACTAATTCTGGACTTAGGTTTGGCTTAATTTTTAGCGGAGCATGTTGCTCAAAGAGCCACTTTATTGCTTTGGTCGGAATACCGGGCGCTGCCCATGGGGAAGAGTAGCCATAGGAGATTTGACCTGCATTGGCAAAGCTTGTCTCTTCGGCGGATCTGGCTTGTCTGTCGATAACCGTTACTTCAAACCCCGCTTGAGATAAATACCATGCGCTGGTTAGCCCTACGACACCACTTCCTAAAACAACGACTTTCACGTTTGATTCTCACACTATTAAATTTTGCTTAGCATCGGTAATTTACATTCGTTTAACAATCGATAAGAATTGATGTTAGGTTTTAGTTTTTTTAAAGGCTCGTTATGAAATCAGCCATTCTGCAAGGGGTGAACCTAGTCTGTATCGTCGCCCGTCACCAAAGCTTAACCAGCGCCGCGAAAGAGCTGAGCTTAACCGTTGGGGCGGTAAGTCAGCAGTTGCAACAGATAGAAGATAAGCTTGGTTTTTCGGTATTTGAGCGTCATGCTCGCGGCATACGATTGACAGAGCAGGGCAGTAAGCTAGTCGAATCAACCAGTCATCACTTAGCGGCAATTGAAGAGAATGTTTTCCAGCTGACTCATGTGTCTGAGCGCAAGCAGATCCGATTAAAACTGACGCCATCTTTTGCTTTTAAATGGCTTGTCCCTCGCTTGGATAAATTCCACAAACTCTACCCTGATGTGCAAATACATACCTTTGCTGAAGGGGCGTTGGTTGATAGTGACAACCGCAACTTTGATATCGCGATTGACTATGGGCCGATACCTTACAAGTACCAAACTGCAGAGTTGCTGATGGCTGAGTCTTTGATACCGGTAATGAGCCCCAGCTATCAACAATCTCATCCAGTGCAATTAGACAACGCCAGTTGGAGAGAGGTCGTGCTGCTGCATGATGTGATGCCATGGGCCAGCGCGGCGAAAGATCATGAATGGCACTATTGGGCTAAGCAGCAACGGTTGAGTTTTGAGACTAACCAAGGCCATTTCTTTAATCGTACCGATATGGCGATGTCTGCGGCAGAGGCTGGGGTGGGTATTGCGCTTGCCCGAACTGCACTACTGAGTAATGAGCTAAAAGAAGGGCGCTTAGTGGCCCCGTTTGCGGCCATCTCGGCCAATGCAGGCTACTTTGTTTTAACCCATACCGATAACCCTTATACGCGCTTATTTAAAAATTGGTTGAGAGAACAAGTTGTTATTGATTAATTTGTAAATATCAATGGCGTGCCCATATGCACCCACTACACTTAGTAGTGAGCTTGATTCTGCCTTAATCAAATCAAGCGAATGTAGGGGCAGCGCATTATGGAATCTCATCAAGGCCGATGCAGCTATCAAAACCCTGATGGCTGGTGCTGCGATCAACCTAGTGGTGAGTCAGGACTCTGTTACTGGCATGATCCAAAAGTCGATAAAAGCAAAGATGATATAAAAGACAAGGTTGAGCAATGGGCCGCAGCAGGTAAACCTTTAGACGGATTTCAGTTGGCAAGAACAAATCTAGAAGATCTCAATTTAGTAAACCGCGGCAGTAAAAAAGGTTATCTATGTCGAGACGTAGACTTCTATCGAGCAAATTTAACCGATGCTCATTTTTTTGGCTTAGATTTACGTGGCTCATCTTTAATGAAAGCCAAGCTAATTGGTGCGAACTTACATTGCGCCAAGTTAGATAATTGCAATTTGCTTGGCGCTTCGCTCTCTCGCGCTAAGTTGGAGAACATTGAGTGGGGAGGTGACCTCAAGCAAGAAAGGGCAGCGAGACGTGCGATTCGGGGTCATAAATGCAAAGAATCGGTGATGTATTGCCAAGAAGCGGAAGAGGTGTGTCGAAACATCCGCAAACAATGCGAGAAGCAAGGTTTGTTTGAAATGGCCGGCGATTTCTTTAAACGAGAAATGCGTTTCCGCCGTTATCAAATGCCGCTGTTTAGTATTAAGCGCGGGATCTCAAAGCTGGTGGACGTATTTTGTGGCTATGGGGAAGACCCAATTCGTGTGGTCGGCTTTTCGATTTTTTTAATTTTGGTCTGCGCGCTGGCTTACTTCTTTTTAGACACCACTGGCGCACACCCGATTTATGAGGGAGTGAGTGGTTGGAAGTTTTACGCGTTAGAGTTTCTTAACTCGCTCTATTTCAGTGTCGTGACTTTCACCACCTTGGGCTACGGAGATATATCCCCCGTAGGGTTAGCGAGGTTTATCGCTGCCTGCGAAGCGTTCTTAGGCAGCTTTACCATGGCGCTGTTTGTGGTGGTCTTTGTTAAGAAAATGACCCGCTGAGTTAAGGTTGCGGGTTATTTAAAGCCGCTGGCCAACCAATCAGAGAGAATGATTTGATCGTCTTTGTATTGGTTAGAAAAGTGCTCAATCAGCGCCGCCAAGTGCTGGCCATTGTCACACATGGTTTGTGCGACTAAATCTTCCGAGACAACAATCGCGTCGCCTTGCGGGGAGGCGTGAGTCTCAATACTGACCGGAATAATAAACTTACGCTCACTGGCTAAGTGATGTTGTTTTAACTCGTTTGCCTGTTGGTGTAGCGCAGCCAACACCTCAGGCTGATAGTCACTCGCTTTACAGCCAACCGCGACAACAAACACCAACCCACGGTACAAAATAATCACTGAGCTGACCGAAGTGGTGGCCTGATTAGTAAACTCAAGAATAACGTCACCAGCTAAGTGCGGCAGTTGCTCGATTTGCTGCTTCAATAACTCAATTGTCGCTGACCATTGGCTGTTTTGCTCTGATGGGAATGGCGTCAATATGGATGATGTGTCGGTTTGGGTAAACTGCAAAATAGGTGCAGCGTAGAGAGTGCTCGCGGTCATGATACTTTATTGGAAGATGGAGATATCACAGAGGCTAGCGGAGAAGAGGCAGTGGAGCTAGAAGTTACGCTAAATAGTTTGAACCAGTTGGCGCAGTATCAAGGATTAGATAAGAAAAAGGTTACCAAATCAGCGATCTGGTAACCTAAATTTTATTATGCTGCAGTAGCAAATTCCGCTAAGAAAGCATCTTTACGAGCGTTGAAGCGCTCGACTAAATCATCAACAGCCGCTTGGTCGTAAGGTTTTAGACCGCTTGCTACCATGCGCTTTAAGCCTTTACCGACGATCTCGCCATTCTCTTTGAAGTCGAAGTTTAGCGTTACAAGACCACGCTTACCTTCTACGTCGAATGTTGCTCCAGCAAACACGACTTCAGGATGGGTTAGGTCTAAACGAGAGAACTCCACTTCCATGCTTTCGTAGATCACTAATGGGCGCTGGCAGTTGATCATCATCTGCTGCTCTTCCATTAGCGGAACCATGATGTGTGGGAAGTTCATACCAGAGAACTGAACGTAGCTTGTTACGACGTGTTCAATGAACGCTGGGTTGTTGCTGACTTCGCCTTCACGCGACATGTGTAAGTACTCTTTCGCATTAGCATCGACTAACGCACTTTCTTTAGCACACTTATTTTCAACTGATAGAGATACGCTATCGCTCACCATACCCGAGAAATCAAAACGCATTTTTTGGCTGATGCCTTCTTTGCTTAGTAGAACAGCAAAAAGTAGATCACCTGGCACACAGAAGCGTTTGCTATCTTCATCGTGGATAGGGTTAAAGTCTCCCGCTACCTTTTTAGCAAAGTGACTTGCTTGTTGGCGAGTGAACTGGAACTGATTGTTATCTTGTGAAAAATAAGGTGTAAGAAACATACTTTTATTCATGTGGCTATAACTGCCGCGCAGTATACATGAAGCTATGCTATTAAATGGTCTATCCAGATGAATCACTAAAGAATTGACGAAACTTTAACCTGCAAGATTCGACTCGAGGTTACAGCCAATACTTCAAACTGCCACTCATCGCAGACAATCACTTCGCCACACAGCGGCACTTTGCCCGCTTTCCAAGTGATGTAACCATTTAAGGTTTGGAAGCCTTCACTCTCTTCACCTTCAATTGAAACAATATCTAGGCGGCGTTTAAGCTCATTAAGAGGGATTAATGCATCCATCCACCAACTGCCATCTTGACGCTGTCTTGCCCATACATGTTGCGGTGCCAGACCAAGTTCACCTGCGACCGATTTCAAAATATCGTAGTGAGTAACAATACCTTGAATATCGCCATATTCATCGACAATAAACGCCATCTCACAGTTGTTTCTCTGCATCTGATTCAACAGCGGTAAGCCTTTCATCGATTCAGGGAAATAGCGCGGCTTTCTGACCAGTTTAACTATTTTAGTGGTCGACAACGCTTCATATTGGTCGAGCAATACTTTCGATGAGATCGTGCCGATGATCTTATCTAAACCGCCATGACAGACAGGCCAAACCGAGTGCTGAGTCTGACGAATACGTTTGAGGATTTGCTCAATTGGCTGTTCAACATCCAGAAAGTCCATATCGCAACGAGGCGTCATCAGTGATGTCACTAAGCGGTCGTTAAGATAGAGGATGTTTTGGATCATCTCTTGTTCTTGCGGCTCTATCGCGCCTGACTCAGAGCCCTCGGTCATGACCGCAAAGATATCTTCTTCAGTAACCTGATCGTTATCATCACCATGCTGACGAAACAGCTTTAACAGCGCATCGGTTGAGACGCTCAGTAGCACCACAAACGGAGTGGTTAGGATTGCCAGCCAATGAATCGGGTAGGCAACAATCACAGCAATACGTTCGGCGTTACGTTGGGCAAAGCGCTTAGGTACTAGCTCACCGACCACAATCGCAAAGTAGGTAATGATAACCACCACACTTGCCGTTGCGACAATAGAGGCGAGATCAGCTTCGAAGCCTTGTTGGATTAGCCACTGAGCGAATGGGCCTGATAGCGTTGCTTCACCGAAAATACCACTAAGGATACCAATCGCGGTGATGCCGATTTGGATAGTAGATAAAAAGCGAGTCGGATTATTTTTTAATTCGAGAGCGAGTTGAGCGGAAGATTGAGTTTCAGCGAGCTTTTTAAGACGGCTCGACTTAGCTGCGACAAGCGCAAGTTCTGACATGGCAAAAATGCCGTTTAGGGTGATAAGCCCCACCAGTATGAAAATGTCCATTAATTGTTCCAGTGATATACACCTTCTCAGCATAGCCATAGCTCAGGGGAAAAGATATCGATTATTTAACCACCAGACCTAATTGTTTTTAAGGTGACGATTAGCAAATGTTATGGGAGAAAATTGGCTGCCCAACCATAAAAATGGCGGGCAGGTTGTATTGATCATGAACCGTTAGAGGCGTGATCAAAATAATCCAATAAGAAATCAATCAAGGCTCGAACTGGCATAGAGAGATGCTTGCGCGACGGATAAAGCAGATACATTTGCAGCGACATCAATTGCCACTCTGGCAGTACCCAAACCAATTTGCCTTGCTTGAGCCATTCGTCGGCAAGGTAATCAGGCTGCATTGAGATGCCCATATTGGCTAATGAGCCATGCAGTAATACGGTGGCTTCATTGGCGGTGATATCGCAATTTACCTCGATATCTTGCCTTTCTCCGTTCTGAGTTAGCTGCCAGATATGACGACCAAAGTTCTTGTAGCCAAGGCATTGGTGATGGATTAGATCTTGCGGCGCTTGGCTCTCTGGGTGGGCAGACAAATACTCAGGTGAGGCAACCAGTTTTGAGTGACAGACGGAAAATGGTCGCCCGATCAAAGCAGGATTAGGATCGTTGGTGGTACGAATCGCCAAATCAATACGCTCGGCTACCATATCAACGGCTCTGTCTTGTGCATCGATATCTAACTTAACCGCTGGGTATTGCTGACGAAATTTCTCTAGCGCTGGCATTAACTGTGAAAAGCCAAAAGACATACTGACAGAGACCCGAACAAGGCCACTAATGGCATGCGTGGGCATCAAGCTCTCTTCCATTTTCTGCGCCTCATCGACCCATGATTGCAGCTTCGGTAATAATTGTTCCCCCGCGCTGGTTAATGACACCTTGCGTGTGGTGCGCTGAAGTAGTCGCGAACCAAGCCAGCTTTCTGCTGCTTCAACGTATCGGGTCACCATCGGCCGAGACATATCGAGCCTGTCTGCCGTCGCGGTAAAGCTTTCAGTTTGCGCCACATCCAGCATCACTTTTGCTGCGGTTAACTTATCCATATCTGCTCGGTTTAAGAAATAATGATGCAAAGAATAGGCTCTATTTCGAAATAAAACCAGTCGCTAACATGATTGCCACTGAACAAAACAACATCAAATCAGGAGCGATTATGAAAGCCTTTACTACCCTTAGCTTACTGCTAGCCGCGACATACTCTTCAATAGCAAGTGCCGATTTAAACTTTGAGGTCTACAACGCGGACGACAACAGTTTTAACGTCACCTCGACCTTAGTAATTGGTGAAACGGAAACATTACTTATTGATACCGGCTTTACCAAAGCGGATGCACTGCGTATCGCAGCTAAAATATTGGATGCGGGCAAACCTTTGAAAACCATTTTTATCAGCCAAGCCGATCCAGACTACTACTTTGGCGCAGAGCAACTGCTGGAAATCTTTCCTGAAGCCAATGTTGTCACTACGCCTGCGGTACGTGAGGCGATTGCCAAAAAGCTCGAAAAGAAAGTGAGCTTTTGGGGGCCGAAGATGGGCTTAAACGCACCGACTAACCCGCAACTGCCAACGGCTATTGATGCCAAAGAGATCAAAGTGGATGGTGAAGTGGTCGAGATACGCGGTCTAGATGGTGTGCTTGCTCATCGACCTTATCTTTGGGTTCCGAGTGAAAAAGCTATTTTAGGTAATGTTGGTATTGTCGAAGGTATGCATGTGTGGATGGCCGATACGCAATCAAGCCAAGAAGTGGATGCTTGGATGGCGCAACTGCAAGAGATGCTCGCGCTTAAGCCGAAATTTGTCGTGCCGGGCCATATGACGGTTCAAGGCAAGCTCGATGCCAGCACTATCCGTTATACCTATAAATGGATTGAGCGTTTTGAGCAGGCAAAACAGAGCAGTGCCAACAGTGCTGAGCTGATTGATTCGATGGTAAAGCACTACCCGAAATTGGGTTCCAATTTTAGTTTAGAGCTTGGCGCGCAAGTACATAAAAAAGAGACGACTTGGTGAGCGAAACTAACTTGATAGGGCGAGCTTGGTAAATCTGCCAAGCTCACTCGCAAGCAGATTAGCCTAACTAAACGACATGGTAACCGAGCTGTTTCAGCGTGCTAGCGAAGGTGTCCTGAGTATTTGGCTCACCATGAATCAAATGCACCGTTTTTGGCTTAGGTTCAATACCTTGAACAAAGCGAAGTAAATCGTCTTTGTCTGCATGAGCAGAGTAACCAGACATGGTATGAATCTGCGCATTTACTTCGACTTCTTGTTGATCAATCTCTACCGCCATTGCGCCAGACTGAATTGCTCTTCCTAACGTTCCTTCTGCTTGATAACCCGCAAGTAAGACATCGGTGCGCTCATCGGGTAACAACGCTTTAAGATAATCCATGATTCGGCCACCTTGGCACATACCAGATGCGGCAACCACTATCGCCGCCTCCCTTGTGGATTGCAGCCGATTAACCAACCTTTGGTGTGTGCGGTAATCTTCTACCGTAATGCATTGCTCAAAAGCCAGCGGGTGGCGGTGCATCTTAAGGCGCTGCTTAGCTTCTTGTCCCCAAAGTTGTTTGAAACGTCGATAAGAGCGGGTCACGCGCTGCGCCATTGGTGAGTCCAAAATGATCGGAATTGAAATGTCGATTTGGTGATCATGAATCAGTTGTTCAATATCAAACAGCAGCTCTTGAGTTCGCCCGACGCTAAAGGCGGGAATTAATATAGTGCCACCATCTTCAAGTGAGCGATCAATGATCGCTTTTAGCCGCTTAGAGCGAGTGGCAATATCATCATGCGGTTTGTCACCATAGGTGGTTTCAATCAGCAGGTAATCCGCTCGCTCAGGAGGTAATGGGTCGGGCAATAAAGGCGTGTTACTCGGACCTAAATCTCCAGAAAAAACCACTACCTCTTGATTGGCTAAACGCACTTCAATGTAGGCAGAACCTAGTATGTGCCCTGCAGGTTGGAAACGGATTGCCATTGAGTTTGGTAATACGGGCTCTAGCTCAATCCACTGATTATATGGCTGCGGCTTAAGCAACTTACGGATCTTATTGAGTACCCGCTGCGCCTGTTTGGGTTTTAACCCAAGTTGAAGTTTTAAGCTGTCTTCGAGCATTAACGGAATAAGCTCAGCAGTGGCTTCACTGCAATAGATAGGCTGATTGAACCCAGTCGCCAGCAACCAAGGCAGGCGACCTATATGGTCAATGTGCGCGTGGGTAATGACTAAGGCGTTGATATGTGAGGTAGTAAATTCAACCTCAAGCGGGCGAGCATCGGCACCTTGGAATAAGCCACAGTCGATGAGAATCGCTTGATGTTCATCTCTTAACTCATGGCAAGAGCCGGTGATGGTGTGCTTGCCACCATGATGAATGATTTCCATGTAACCCCCTCGCAAAATTTCGCTACGACAGTGCCGACAAAGCTATTTTACGACAAGTCGCTGAACGAGAAATGCGAGGGCTTAGCAGTTTTCAAAGTAATTTATCGATTTCTCAGTAGGTTATCTGCGAGTGATTCGCTATTGCTTTCCTACTGAGTGCTGAGTTGTCTACTGAGAGCAGAGTTATCTACTGAGGCGCTTGTGTTGGCTGCTTTTGCGCTTCAAGTTGCGCGACTTCTGCATCAAGCTCAGAAATCTTTTGTGCCATTAATTGATGACAATGATCGGCCAAGGCGCGCGCATCATTGATGGTATAGCCCGTGACATCAATAGGTTCAAGCATTTCAGTAATCACAACGCCATTGTTACGGCGATTCAAGTTGATCTTATTGTGGGTGGTACTGACTACCATTGGCGTAATTGGCACACCCGCTTCAATCGCCATACGAAAAGCGCCCGTCTTAAATGGCAATAGCCCACGCCCTTTACTGCGCGTTCCTTCAGGATAAGCCCAAACTGATAGATCTCGCTGGTGGATCGCTTCGGCGACTTGTTTAATCGTGTCGCGCGCTTTGGACTTATCTTGGCGATCAATCAAGATGTTGCCGGTAATCCAATACAGTTGACCGAAAAACGGTACCCAAATCAGCTCTTTTTTACCCAATGAAACCGTGCGCGGTCGTAACATTCCCGGTGAGGTGACAAAGTCATAGACGCTCTGATGGTTAGAGATATACACGCTATTGTTTGGCGTCGGCGCATGCTCCAATCCACGCTGGATAAGTTCAATACCGACCAGTTTATGCAGTTGATTAAACCAGCGACAAAAGAAGTAAACGTGCTTGGGATTTCTTGGGCTAAACAGGCAGTACAGCAAAGCAAATAGGGTGGTAAACACCACAAAGATCCCAGCCAAGATAAGACGAATAATAGTCAGCACAACACACTCCTCGATTAAACCTATCGGTGAATTTAGAGTCTTAGGTCTAGTTAACTAAATTGCAACATTTTTGGCGTGAGGTTTAGTTAGACGATGAAAAGGTGTGAAGTGGGATCGAAAAATAGCCAGATATCGTATTTAACTCATTCTTTTAAAAAGAAAAAGGTGAACACTTGTTCGCTGAGTCAAAGCTAAGGGGAGTTTGCTAGTGATGATAAAATAAAAAGCCCAGCATGAACTGGGCTTAGAATGATTACAGCTTAGATTGAGCTCGATTCAAGCGGTCATGAACCGCAAACCACTCTTCGCTTACTGGTGGGCGCTCGACCCAGATTTCATCACAGCCCCATTTATCGGCTTCATCAAGCGCGCGGTAAAGATCATGCGAGTACTGCGCAACATCTTGTGGCATTAGCTTAGATTTAAAGCCCAGTGAGGCTTCAATTGCTGAATAGTGTAAACAAGCGATGTTATTGCCGTTTGCTGATTCAATATCGCTAAGATCAACCAAGCGAACTTTAGTGTTCGGTTGATAATGGCTAGTGACATTACCAGGCACTGCAACCGCGTGAGCTTTAGGCGCAAGAACTTCTTCACCTAAAGTTTCAGCTAGTTGTGTAGCCGTCACTGGGCCTGTGCGAAGAACTCGAAATGGCTTTTGAGTCAGGTCGATAATGGTCGACTCTAGGCCGTGAACACAATCGCCACCTTCAAGTACCGCAGCAATCTTGCCACCTAGCGAGTTCATCACATGCTCGGCGGAAGTGGGGCTTAGCTTTTTGTATGGGTTTGCTGATGGAGCCGCCACCGCCATACCTGAAGATAATAGCGATGCAAACACATCGTGCGCTGGCATGCGAATACCAATGGTGTCTAGACCACCGGTTACCACTGGCGTTGCTTGCTCTGCTTTGTTGAGTAGTAACGTAACAGGGCCCGGCCAGTAAGCGCTGGCAATCGTATAAGCTTCTTGAGGAATATCTGTTGCCCAGTCAGTCAATTGCTCCACACTGCCGATGTGCACGATCAGCGGGTGATTGGCTGGGCGGCCTTTGGCAGCAAAGATCTTTTTCACTGCTTCAGGGTTTGAAGCATCGGCAGCAAGGCCATAAACGGTCTCGGTCGGAATCGCAACAAGTTCGCCAGAAGCGAGGATCTCTTTGGCTTGTTCAATATCTTTACTATTGCTTGCTGAAAGGTGTTGCGTCTTCAATGTCTCTTCCTCAAAGAACCGATGGATAAAAATCTGAGCCGGCTATTTTAACCATGTTTCACAAAGTTTCGATGTTTAATTGAACATGAATTGTATCGATTGATAATATTTCGCTATATAACGACTACTTTCAACTATTTAGTGGCCAAGAAAGTTTCTCTACGCGTGAAAGCTTGCTAGCCGATACGCTTAATTGAGCCAAAAGGGACAAGAAATTGAAGCAGACTTACGATTATATTGTTGTTGGCGGCGGGATTGTTGGCGTGTCGACGGCTTGGCAGTTACAGCAACGTCATCCAAATAGCTCGATTTTGCTGCTTGAGAAAGAGCAAAGCTTATCGTCTCACCAAACAGGGCATAACAGTGGCGTGATTCACGCTGGAGTCTATTACGCACCTGGCAGTTTAAAAGCTGAGTTTTGTAAAGCGGGCGTTGCGGCGACCATCGAGTTTTGCCGCAAGCATTCTATTGCGGTTGAGAATTGCGGCAAGCTATTAGTTGCAACCACACCCCAAGAAGTCGAGCGTATGAATGCACTATTCAAACGCTGCCAAGACAACCAAATTGATGTCGAGTTGATTGTTCAGCAAGAGTTAAAGCGCAGGGAGCCGAACATCACTGGGCTCGGCGCGATTGCAGTCTCTGCCACCAGTATTGTCGACTATCGTAAAGTGACCCAAGCCATGGCGCAGGAGTTCCAACAAGCGGGCGGCGAGATACAGCTAAGTAGCGAAGTGATTGGTATTAGTGAACATGCAGATCGCGTTGAAGTGAAGGTTCAAAGTCAATCGCAATCGACCATTTTAAGCGGACGCTTCTTGGTGTCATGTTCTGGTTTGATGGCCGATAGAATCACTAAGATGATGGGGCTTGAAACCGACTTTCAAATCATTCCTTATCGCGGTGAATACTTCCAACTGCCTGCCAAGCATAACCAAGTGGTGAAACACCTTATCTACCCAATCCCTGATCCAGATTTACCGTTCTTGGGTGTGCATTTAACTCGAATGATTGATGGTAGCGTCACCGTTGGGCCGAACGCAGTGCAAGGCTTCAAGCGAGAAGGGTATGGGCGATTTAACTTTGATCTCAAAGATACCCTAGAGATGCTGAGCTTTACCGGTTTTTGGAAGGTTACGGCTAAGCATTTTAAAACCGGGCTGGTGGAGTTTAAAAACTCGTGGTCGAAAGCGGGCTACCTCAAGCTGGTTAACAAATACTGCCCACAGATAGAGATTGAAGATTTGCAGCCGTATCCCGCAGGTATAAGGGCGCAAGCTGTGCTTAAAGATGGCAGCTTAGTGCATGACTTTTTGTTTGCCGAAAGCCCGCGTTCTTTACATGTCTGTAATGCGCCCTCGCCAGCCGCGACTTCTGCTATCCCGATTGGTGGCTATATTTGCGATAAGATCGCAGACAAACAAAATCTATAGCTGCGGTTTTAGCTCAACCACATTCCCTTCAGGATCTTCAATATAGATAGAGCGGCCAAAGCCTTGTGCGCCGTATCGCTCGAAAAAGTCATTGGTCGTAATATTGTGTTACTCAAGGTAGTTACTCAGCTGTTTAACCGCTATATAAGCTCGTGCCGCACATGCTACCAGCAAAACAAAGCTTAGGGGGCTGACAAATCTAGAACGATGTGCGCTTATTGTACCGTCCATGGATATTGATTAGTGGCGAACCAATAAAGACAAATAAGAAGGCGGTGTTTTTCAAGATAGTTGCCATCATTTGCTCGCTTATTAAGCAGCTTCTCTTTCTGGATTTAGGTGGACTTCGCCAACTGGCTTACAGTTCCTGATATCACCAGTCCATCGTTCAGGTTTTCGCTGTTTTGCAGCGAGTAATAC
>NZ_SATR01000137.1 GCF_004551525.1 Vibrio ouci
CTACAAACCTAAGAACGACTGGACTATTTCTAGTTTTTCATTTGACTTCGAAATAGATGATCAACTCAAAGACTTTGCTAGGGCTAAAATTGTCGGCTTCATTCCAGACAGCTAACAATAAATTTAAGCAGATTCGCAACGCTTGGCATTTTTGGTTTGAATCGGCTTAAGTGTTTACGGCACAATGGTTTAGGTTAGGTGGTAGCGTTGCTCACTACTTAATTTGGCGTTAGGTCTCGATAGTTAAAAATAATACAGTGGTAGTCGTTAAATGAGTAAGATATTGATTGCAGATACAGCGATCGAAGGCTTTGACATTATTTTAGATAAACTCACTAATAACCAGTGGGTCAAAGATATTCCTGTATTTGGATGGGGAGTAAGATCACTAAGTATATACCGTTCAATACAAGACTATTATTTTGCACAAAAACTTGAGTTGTTTTTGACGTCAATTGATTCATTGTCGGGTGCTGATTTAGCAAAAGTTAGAGACTTTAGTAAAACAGAAGATGCGGCAAAAGTTTCCGATAAACTGCTTCAAGTTATATCGAGTATAACGGATTTTGAAAAGTCTGAATTGTTAGCTGCTTTGTTCATTGCATACTCGACTGGTAGGTTAGATTCACGTGAGTTTATGCGATCTGTGGATATCATAAATTATACATTCATCGACGATTTATCTAACTATTTGGCTTTGTTGCAAGTATCAAGTTGCTCGTACCTAGAACTTGAAGACATGGGCATTTCTACACTTATTAATACGAGCCTGTTGAGTGCAGACTCTGTTGATGTCGTACAGCTATCTCTTTCAGGAAGAGAGGACGAAGTACATATTGTTAAGTATTCGCAGACACAATTCGGATACAAGTTTAGGCAAGCATGCAGTTTCGGTCGTCGTATTAGAGCAACGACCTAACAATAAATTTAAGCAGATTCGTAACGCTCGGCATTTTTGCTTTGAATCAGCTTCGGTGTTTACGGCACAATGGTTTAGGTAGGGGTAGCGTTACTCACTACTTAATTTGGCGTTAGCAGTTTAAATTGAATCAGGTAGTTGATGAAGACAAAGTTAATGTTAGTACTGCTTTCGGCAGGTATTTGTTGGCAAGTTCATGCGGATGAAATTCGTTTACCTAAATGCCAGATTGAAGATGCAGTAGAAACCCCAATCACTTTTTTTATCTCAGAGTCCGTGATAAAGCACTTCGACACATTTGTTATTGAAGGGCATATTCAGCGATGGTTGAATTTTTCAAATAAAGCGTTAAAGAATTCATGTGTTCCTATGCTCAGAACGTTGGACAAAATTGTCTATGCTCCAGAAATTCTTGGTGAGGAAAGTGAAGAGTTTGAGGTTGTACATAGTTTCTTAGAGTACTACTACCCTGGAGAAATCGAACGTCTGAATAGTGATAAAGCCAAATTTTATGGACTGGTTTTCAAAAAAGATATTTCCCAGTTCACTAGTGACTGGTGTGGAGAGACTATGTCTTCAGTCTATCCTCAATTTTTCACTATTGGGTTAACGTGCGTTGACAGCGTTTTAGAGCATGAACTTGGTCATTTAGCGTGGGCTAACCACGATATGGAGACACTATCAGATCAAACTGATGGAATGCCATTTGATCTATCAAATCAAGTCCCTCTAAGTGTCCAAAGTAAATACAAGAAACATTCGTATGGTTATATTTGCGGGGGTAAAGGAACTATCATGGCTTATGCAGATGAGACTCATCCGTTCTATTCATCTCCAGATATAAGTTACGGGGATATCGTTTGTGGAAATGCTCATTACGCTGACAATGCACGAGTTTTGCGCGAGCACGCTTTGAGTCTTAGAGGTAAATAAACAGCTAACAATAAATTTAAGCAGATTCGCAACGCTTGGCGCTTTCACTTCGGGCTGAATTTAGTGTTTACGGCGCAGTTTTTGGGTTCAGTGCTTGCGCTGCTCACACGTTAATTGGGCGTTAGTTTGCTACAAAGAATCGGGAAGTATTGAGGAAGATATGAAAGTAGATATTAGACCAGCCAAGGAAGACGAACTGGAACCTCTCCATTCTTTGGTTATTTCAAATGATGAATGGATGAAGTTCAATGGTCCTTACTTTCCA
>NZ_SATR01000138.1 GCF_004551525.1 Vibrio ouci
CCACGAAATTTGGCATGTTTTACGGTTGGAGTTATTCAAGAACTTGAGCCGACAATACGGAATTGCCGACCGAGAAAAACGATGGGCAAAGGAAGCAAGAAGATTAGAACAAAGAACTTTTCTGCCCTTTGCCTAACGCCAAATTAAGGTGTGAACAACGCTAACCACCCGACTTAAAGCATTGTGCCATAAACACTAAACTAGCTTGAAGTGAAAGCGCCGAGCGTTGTGAATCACTCTTAAATTTATTGTTATATGCATTAGTCCGTATCACCTACATCAAAGCTAGTTTTCTTGAAGCGCTCAATACATTTCCTAGGATCTGGCCTAATTTTGAGTAAGAAAAGCATGAAAGATAAAAGAGCAAATAGGGTCGCCACTTTCACGGCAAATATCTCGGCGTTCTTACCACCACTGAACTCTACCGACTTCTGGTCGAAGTAGAACCCTGTACCCGTATAAAACACATCAGGGCTGAAGTATGTTATAAACTTCTGCTTTCCCTTAGTTACCGTATACGAGTAACTACTGAAGTTCGGTTTCAACAATTCGACACGTTGTACCACAACTGAGGGTTCACCCATCCCCTTAAAGACCGTTTTAGTAGTTTTTAGTATTGGCTTTCCATCCACTGAAAATGTAGGCGATTTCACCATTACAGGCTTTAAATGAGCATCTTTCATGGCCGATTCTAATTCTTCTGAATCAGGAATACTTTCGGTTTCAATTTCCCTTGGCACATACCCAATGATGACTTCCTCATATACAGGCTCAGTCACACTTAACTCAATTTTAGTTTCAGGACTTAGCAACCAGAACAACGTATAGCATAAATAACCTACAACTAGTCCTATCCCTGCAGATATCTCATTGAACCAAGCCAACTTTGACTCAACTTTCTGGATTTTCATCAATGCTCCTGCATATAACGCCAAATTAAGGTGTGAACAACGCTAACACCTTAGCTAAGCCATTATGCCATAAACACTAAACTGGCTTGAAGTGAGGGCGCCAAGCGTTGTGAATCACTCTTAAATTTATTGTTATAACCAACGTCGTTTCACTTTTAGGTCTGATTTTGAGGCGTTGACTACAGATTTTAAGCAAAGCTTAGTTTGATACAAACGCATATCTAAAAAATCTCCATATGTTTGGTGTTTGTCCCAACGGCTTTCCATGTATTTACTCAAAACACTATTTACGTCTTCGGAAAATAAAAAAGCACCTAGATCCGCAGCTTTTCGGACTTTAGGAAAGGCTAGATCATGATAGTGTTCTAATTTCTTTTCAAACTCCGGATTAAGTTCCTGCTTCAGTAATTCTGCATTATATAGACGTTCATAGTAATAGACTAAATCCGAGAGTGCTTCGATTAGTGTTTGATATGCAGAAACTCTAAGCTCCCACCACTTTTTGTATCGATAATCTTTAAGCGCAATAAAGGAAGTAAATAGACCAGCAATCAAACCTACAGCGCCTAGTTTTAATAGTTCAAAAACGACATCCATGAAACCTCCTGTTGGTTATAACGCCAAATTAAGTAGTGAGCAACGCTGCCACCTACCTAAAGCATTGTGCCGTAAACACTAAAGTTGATTCAAACCAAAAGTGCCAAGCGTTGCGAATCTGCTTAAATTTATTGTTATGTTTTACCACAAACACATGATTTACTTGAGAAAGAACGGCTATTTCTCACTGATTTTCTGAGCTAAACCACAAGGCCAGAACCAGCTTGGCCACTAAAGGCGATTAACCTAAAACCAGTAATTCCACTTCCCTGCCCAATGAGGCAACCCGACAAAGCTCCAACAAGCGCCCTTTCTTTCCAACCAAAGCGCAAAACAATGCCGAATTGCCGAGGCAACTGCCAAACCGAAATGCTAATTGGCTAAGAACCTAGAAGCGACTTTGAGCCAGTTAAACCAGAAACCAACCACCACGACCTGACAATGAAGCAACCCGCGAACGTTGGCATGTTTTACAGGTTGATAGATTCAAGAACTTAGACCGACAATGCGGATTTGCTGAGTCTACTAGGAACGGATTGCCAGAGGGACAAAGAACTAGGACCTAAGACATTTAAGCCTTTGAAATACAAGTAAACATAACGCC
>NZ_SATR01000140.1 GCF_004551525.1 Vibrio ouci
GCAACCCACGAATCTTGGCATGTTTTACGGTTGGAGAGATTCAAGAATTTGAGCCGACAATACAGAATTGCCGACTAAGAAAAGCAGGTGGCCAGAGGGAGCAAGAAGATTAGAACAAAGAACTTTTCTGCCCTTTGCCTAACGCCGCATTAAGTGGTGAACAACGCGACCACCCAAGCCTAAACCTTGCCACACAAAGCACTGAAGCCGACCTAAACCGAAATTGCCAAGCGTTGAGAATCCGTCTTAAATGCTTTGTTATGTTTTAACACAAACGACTGATTTATTTGGCAAAGAACTGCAATGCAGACCTAGATTTCTGAACCAAATCACAAGCTCGAACTCCCTTGACCGGCAGATGCGCCAAACCAAAAACGAGTAAGCCCACTTCCCTGCTAATGAGGCAACTCGATATAACTTCAACAAGTGCCCTTTCTTAGCAACAACAGCGCAGAACAATGGTCATTTGCCGAGGCAACTGCAAAGGTTATTGGCTGATTGGGAAATACGCCCAAAGCGACTTTGAGCCAGAGAAACAAGACGACCAAACCACCCGAAAAATCGAATGAAGCAACCCACGAACCTTGGCATGTTTTACGGGTGAAGTAATTCAAGAATTGGGGCAGACAATCGTGATTTGCTGAGTCTATTCAGAACGAATGGCTAAAGGGGCAAAGAACGATTCAAAGGCATTTAAGCCATTGAAACCCCAGTAAAACATAACGCCCAATTAAGTAGTGAGTAACGCTACCACTCAACCAGAATATTGTGCCCTAATCACTAAAGCTGATTCAAACCAAAAATGCCGAGCGTTACGAATCTGCTTAAATTGTTTGTTAGCAGTATTTTTCTAGATGACGCCACCTTTTTCGCACGCTATCTGTCAACTTAAGCTGAAATTCATACCCAAGGTCATTTTCACGAGTTACCTCAAAGCCCAAGCGCTGGTGAAAATTTAATGAAAGCCTATTGTTTCGAAGGACATTACTAACAAGAATTTCTACATTGTTTGAATTTAGAAAACGCGCCAATTGAGCAAACAAGGACATAAATACAGCTTTATTTCTATGTTCAGGATGTACTACAAACATCGGTACAAACCATCTAGTGGGTGACAGCTCTCTTAAAGTGAAATAGCCCTGAAGCATGGACTCGTTTCTACATTCGAACAACAAACCATCAGATACAGCACTTTCTAGTGAACTTAGGTAGGCAAACTCATCTATAGGTCTACCGGCATCCTCCGAAATAGATTTCAGAGTAAGAAGATCTAACTCAAGATATTCGTTCATGTGACTCCATACTGCTAACGCCCAATTAAGTAGTGAGCAACGCTGCCACTTACCTAGACCATTGTGCCGTAACCACTGATGCCGATTCAAACCCAAAATGCCGAGCGTTGCGAATCTGCTTAAATTGTTTGTTATGTTTTACCACAAGTTACTGACTTAATTGAGAAAGAACTGCTATTTCAAGCCAGTTTTCTGAACCAAACCACAAGGCAAGAACCAACTTGGCCGCCAAAGGCGACCAACCCAAAACCAGTAAGTCCACTTCCCTACCCAATGAGGCAACCCGACTAAACTCCAACAAGTGCCCTTTCTTTCCAACCAAAGCGCAAAACAATGCTGAATTGCCGAGGCAACTGCCAAGCTGAAATGCTGTTTGGTTAAGAACCTGAAAGCGACTTAAAGCCAGTTAAACCAGAAGCCAACCACCACGACCTGACAATGAAGCAACCCACGAACATTGGCATGTTTTACGGGCTGAGTGATTCAAGAACTTAGTTCGACAATGCGGATTTGCTGAGTCTACTAGGGACGAATTACCAGAGGGACAAAGAACTAGAGCCTAAGACATTTAAGCCTTTGAAATACAAGTAAACATAACGCCGCGTTAAGTAGTGAGCAACGCCACCACCTGACCTAAACCATTGTGCCGTAAACACTAAATTCAAAGCAAACCGAAAATGCCAAGCGTTGGGAATCTGTCTTAAACGCTTTGTTATAAGGCGGACTTTTGGTTAAGCGCC
>NZ_SATR01000141.1 GCF_004551525.1 Vibrio ouci
ATCAAGCTCAAGCAAATGCGAGAAAGCGTCAGCCATTTCATTTTACCAGACAAAAGAAAGGACCGAACGTTTCCACGTTCAGTCCTCTTTGTTCCGGCCAAATATCCGTTTAGGTATAAGCGTTAGCGCTTATCCGAATGGCATTAGAACACAATGTTCGGCCTTTTTTATCTGTTCAAGTAAAGTATGACTTACTCTACTTCATCCATCTTACCTAGTAGGTTACGGATGCGCTCTTGCCATGCAGAGTGCTCTTGTTGCATCTGCTGAGCTTTCTGCTCAAGCTCTTCACGGTTTGCGCGTAGATCGCTCGCTTCAGTTGCTAGCTTTTCTTTTTCTTCTTTAAGCTCTTCAACTTCCATCTGTAGAAGGGCAATAGTATCTACTGCAGTTTGGATTTTAGTTTCTAGTTGTTCTAGTACTTCAAAAGACATCTTAGCCTACCTATATTTATTCGGATAAGGGTTTTGGTCACTGATGTACCAAAACCTATTTTGTTCCATTCTACTCAGCCGAGAGCTGATAAACACTCCCTATATTTGATATTTTGCACCATTCGGTCAAAAAAACAGCGCAAATTGACAATCACCTTACATCTAGGGAGCTGGTTAATCTCAATGACCAATTTAACCCACTAGATTGATGCAGTTCAATGGTCGTTCAATTAAAAAAGCAAACGTTTCCTTCTTGATATGCTAAAATTCTGCCGTTTTTTATTTTTCTCTTTCCTTGAATTTTGGAGTCATCATGAAACGCGATTTAGCAATGGCATTTTCTCGAGTTACCGAAGGGGCAGCACTAGCTGGTTACAAATGGCTTGGTCGAGGCGACAAAAATGCAGCTGATGGTGCAGCCGTGGAAGTTATGCGCACCCTACTCAACAAAACAGAGATCAGCGGAGAGATCGTGATTGGTGAAGGCGAGATCGATGATGCACCTATGCTCTACATCGGTGAACAAGTCGGTATTGGTGGTGATGAAGTCGACATTGCAGTAGACCCAATTGAAGGGACACGTATGACAGCAATGGGTCAATCGAATGCCCTTGCTGTGCTGGCTGCAGGTGAGAAAGGAAGCTTCCTCAAAGCGCCAGATATGTACATGGAAAAATTGGTTGTAGGCCCAGGTGCAAAAGGCTGCATTGACCTGAATAAGCCACTAAAAGAAAACTTAGAGAACATTGCTAAGGCGCTAAACAAGACACTAGATACCTTGGTTGTGATTACCTTAGCTAAGCCTCGTCACGATGAAGTGATTGCACAGATGCAAGCAATGGGCGTAAGAGTATTTGCTGTGCCTGATGGCGACGTTGCAGCGTCAATCCTTACGTGTATGCCTGACAGCGAAGTAGATGCTATGTACTGTATTGGTGGCGCTCCTGAAGGCGTAGTATCTGCAGCAGTAATTCGCGCACTAGATGGCGACATGCATGGCCAACTGCTTCCACGTCATGAAGTGAAAGGCGACAGCGAAGAAAACCGTATCTATGGTGCAGCTGAGTTGAAACGCTGTGAAGAGATGGGCGTTAAAGCCAATGTTGTACTAACGATGGAAGATATGGCTCGCAGTGATAATGTTGTTTTCGCCGCAACGGGGATTACCAAAGGTGACCTGCTTGAAGGCATCACCCGTCAAGGTAATATTGCGACTACTGAAACGCTATTAATTCGTGGTCGCTGCCGTACGATTCGTCGTATTAAGTCAATTCACTACTTAGAGCGTAAAGATCCTGAAGTTAGAGATATTATTCTTTAATAGGGCAGCAACTAGAATAAACAAAAGGTCAGCATTAGCCTGTCTCTTATACACAATTCCCCAAGCCACAGCTTGGGGATTTTTTTTGAACTAATTGCATGTTCTATGATCTGATCATCTAAGCAATGACAAGGATGATTACCATGACTTATATAGAGCCAACTCTTTGGGCGCAAAAGCAATTCGGTCAAGCCCACCTCAATGACCCAAGACGTACTCAAAGACTCGTCGCTCTCGCTGCCTCATTGGCTGA
>NZ_SATR01000142.1 GCF_004551525.1 Vibrio ouci
TCTTCACTCGCTGCTGTGCTTCAACTTCAGATGCACTTAGTCGTCTATGAGCCGTCTTCTGATTGCAGTTTCCACAATGTAGAAGCGTTTCATCCTTAGACATTTACCTCTTCCTTTATCACGAACTATGAACCTGTGTGCTAACGCCGCATTAAGGGGTGAACAACGCTACCACCCAGACTAAACTATTGTGCCCTAAACACTAAAGCTGATTCAAACCGAAAATGCCTAGCGTTGTGAATCCCTCTTAAATGCCTTGTTAGCCCTTTATGTGTCTTTTTTAATTTTCAGTATTGACAGCATAGACTTAAAGGAGTTTAATTACTGCATGAAAAACAAACGAGGTGGTGCTATGTCTTTTTCATTAGATAGTTTAGTACAGATGGCAGAAGAGAAAAGGAAAGAGTTGGAAGAGCTTGAGGCTGCCATAAGGGTAATGAAACGCTTAAACAACGCCCCTACTATTGAAGAAAGCAGTATAGATAACCCTATAAATGAAACAGGCCTTATAGACATAACAGATCTTGAGGAGCCAAGTAGTGAAGGGCCAAAGAAACGCTCCCTAAAAGACGATATAAGAGATTTAGTAGAACGTTTTGGAGATCAAGAGTTTACAGTGAGCCACGTTGAATCTGCTCTTAAAAAGTTAGGTAAAGCATCTGATGCCAAAAACTTTAAGAATAGACTATCAATGCTAGTTCGTACGCTTTATGAGGATGGTGTAATCGAACGAACGTTTGAAGGTTCAGGTAAAACACCACATAAATACCGTTACATTACGAATAAATAATACTTCATTACCTTGGAGAACACTTTGAAGAAATATCACATTCAAGCACGACAGCAATGGGAGGCGTTTCATTATAATGATGAACAGCACTCTCTCAAGCACTTGAGTGCGCATGAAGTGTCTTTTAAAGGTAACAAAGATACATACAAATTTGTCGTAACATACGGATTACATTGTTTTGCGAAAGATGGTCAAGAACATAGCATTGATCTTAGTTACACAGACGGCTTCGAGATTAGGAATATAAACTTGGAGCGCTATGAGGCGTCAAAACACCTAAGAATGTGTATAGAAAATCTAGACAAGCAGAAGTTAATTTATGAAACAACTCAAGAGAAATACTTTACGTTTGACTCGATAACTAGTTTTCGTGGTTACCCAGAAAGTTATAAAGTATGCTTATGCATTTTTAAAGAAAATCGATTATTGAGAATACATGTAACTAGTGCGTTTTTTGACCGAGAAAACAAACCGATTACTAACAAACACTTTAGTATCTTTAAACTAGCTATGGATACGAAGAAAGCGAAAAAGAAGAGTGGGATTCCAAAAGAAGCTACCAGAAAGTAGCGACCCCACGTCGAAGCGTGGGGTCTCAGCCGCTAAAGCGGGGCAGGACGTTATTACTTAGTCATGGACTAACCATTTCTGGCAACGGGGTGCGACCTGAAGTCCCTGTAATCACCCTATGCACACAATTTAGCTCTATATCTGTAAAAAGTCAATCAGAGAATTTTAGCACCGTTAACCTCATAACCTTTGAAAGGGCTAACGCCCAATTAACGTGTGAGCAGCGCAGACACTGAACTTAAACACTGCGCCGTAAACACTAAACTTAACCCGAAGTGAGAGCGCCAAGCGTTGCGAATCACTGTTGAATTGTTTGTTATGTTTTACCACAAACATATGATTTACTTGAGAAAGAACTGCTATTTCTAACTAACTTTCTGAGCTAAACCACAAGGCAAAAACCAACTTGGCCACCAAAGGCGATTAACCTAAAACCAGAAATTCCACTTCCCTGCCCAATGAGGCAACCCGACCAAGTAACAACGAGCACCCTGTCTTTCCAACCGAAGCGCAAAACAATGTTGAATTGCCGAGGCAACTGCCAAGCTGAAATGTTGCTTGGTTATGAACCTAAAAGCGACTTTGAGCCAGTAAAATGAAAAGCCGACCGCCACGACCTGACA
>NZ_SATR01000144.1 GCF_004551525.1 Vibrio ouci
ATGCCTAAGATCTTTTTCTCGCTGACGTCTAGCCAACCAGCCATTTGCCAAAATAGAGATGATGACACCGATGAAACCTATTGAGGCCGCAATAAGTGTTTGATAATGGAATATCAATTCGTAACCCTTCTGAGTATTGTATAACGCCCTGCTAAGGGGTGAGCAACGCAATACCTAAGCCGCCGCATACCACCTTAATCACTAAATTCAACGCATAGTAAAAATGCCACGCGTTGCGAATCCCTCTTGAGCAGTTTGTTAGTCGCGAGGCACCGAGCGACAATTTTAAGCCGAACTAAACTTTGCAAACAACAAACTTTATGTGTTTTGATGCACTTAAGTCAGGCGTAGTCTCAAAGCGGCTAGTCAATGAAACCACTTAGAAAAAACAGCGCCGCAGAAAACGGACTGGCAACACCAAAAAGCGCTTTTGGAAAACCAATCTCACAGTGCGGACTTTCAACAAAGTCACTGAAACCACGTGGAACTAACAACACCAGAGAAAACGCCCTTTCAGCAAGTAAATAAGCTTTTGTACCAACAAACTCACCGAGCAGAGTTGCAACCAAAAACAAATTCTCGATTGCCCTGCTCTGTCAGCACCAAAGAACTAAACAACCGCTAGGACACTTGCAAAACTGTGGACTTTAAACAGTTGAAACTGAGTTTTGACCATCAACGATGAATCTTTATACCAAACAAACAACTGCCAAATTTTAAGCTCAAAAACATGATTTTGATTGCTAGCTTTTTCTGGCGACTAACGCCCTGTTAAGGGGTGAGCAACGCAATACAAAAGCCGCCGCATACACCTTAATCACTTAAACCAACGCATAGTGAAAATGCCACGCGTTGCGAATCCCTCTTGAACAGTTTGTTATGTGCGTGCTAATTGAGGTACTTTTGCCAATGTTGCTGCCCTGTCAAAACTACTCTGTAATCTTCGTAGTCCAATGAGCTGTAGAGCTTTTTAGCTGCAACATTATCATCACCGACCTCTAGTGTGATTTTGAGGTAATCATTATCACGACAATACCGTTCGATACCATTCAGTTGCGCTTTGCCCACACCTTTACCACGAAAGTTGTCCGACACCATAAAGTCATGGATATTCATCACTCTTTGCGCACGATAAGTTGAGAACGATTCAAAGCAAACTGCAAAACCGGCAGGCTTATTGTCGACAAAACTGATAAATCCGTGGAAATAAGGCAACGCAAATAGCTGAGCAATTACTGAGAGATCTAGCTCAACTGAGAATCCAGATAGGTACTCCCTAAACAAAGTCTCGAATATATTTCTGTCGTCAATGCTTTCTGTTTCGATACGCCTGATTGTGATTTCCATATTGATTTCCACCAAAGCACATAACGCCCAATTAAGTAGTGAGTAACGCTACCACTTAACCAGAATATTGTGCCCTAATCACTAAAGCTGATTCAAACCAAAAGTGCCAAGCGTTACGAATCTGCTTAAATTGTTTGTTATGTTTTACCACAAACACATGATTTACTTGAGAAAGAACTACTATTTCTGACTAGTTTTCTGAAGCAAACCACAAGGCTATAACCAACTTGACCGCCAAAGGCGACCAACCAGAAACGAGCAATTCCACTTCCCTGCCCAATGAGGCAACCCGACCAAGTAACAACAAGCGCCCTTTCTTTCCAACCAAAGCGMAAAACAATGCTGAATTGCCGAGGCAACTGCCAAGCCAAAATGCTAATTGGCTAAGAATCCTAAAGCGACTTTAAGCCAGTTATACAGACAACCGACCGCCACGACCTGACAATAAAGCAACCCTCGAACATTGGCATGTTTTACGGTGTGAGAGATCCAAGGACTTAGAGCGACAATACTGATTTGCTGAGTCTACTAGGGACGAATTGCCAAAGGGACAAAGAACTAGAGCCTAAGACATTTAAGCCTTTGAATTACAAGTAAACATAACGCC
>NZ_SATR01000145.1 GCF_004551525.1 Vibrio ouci
AAGTAAATCATATGTTTGTGGTAAAACATAACAAACAATTCAACAGTGATTCGCAACGCTTGGCGCTTTCACTTCGGGTTGAGTTTAGTGTTTACGGCGCAATGTTTAAGTTCAGTGTTTGCGCTGCTCACACGTTAATTGGGCGTTATGCCAAAATGCTCTATGGGATATATAGAGAGTACACTATTGAACCTAATATTAAGGAAATAAACAAAATGTTTATTAGATTAAAGCGAAATTTTTGGTAAAAGTCTTTTTGTTTTCTATAGTGTTTTATGACTAAAATGCTTGATATTATAGGGACTAATATCAAAGGTTTTCTTAGTGCAATATCTAAGGTCATTGAATTCATGATGTAAGTTGTATCACCAAGCATTTCATTACTAAGTGTCGTAAAGTGATTACGAGAGAGTATTAGAAAACAATAACCTCCCAAAAGAAAGATAGTTGCAAATAGCAATAACTTGTTTATGAAGTTTAATGTTTTATTTTTTTACAGTTTTTAAATATTGCGACATCAGAAACTCCTACTTAGAGCTTTCAGTTTTCATAGCTCTAATCTGCCCCCTAATTTTAGTTGAGGCTAGCTGGTAAGCATCTATTTTTATATTGAATTTATCTATGGAAGATTTCGCATTACCAATTTTATCAATTACCTTCAAAGTCACGTCACCTTTACTTGAGCCGAAGGATGTTCCTTTTACCTCAACGTCTACGTGACTTCCAAGAAAGTTTTCGTACTGTAATAATTTTTTAGCTGATTCACTTTCTACTGTCATCCACTCCGTTTGAGCATGACCAAATATTAAAGTACTTGATTCTCCACCGACAGATAAGTAATCAGCGACTCCATATAAGCGCGTTGGAGTATTACCATCATTAGGTTTTGTTTCTATATAGCAGCCAGATATTAAATTGACACCGATCGGTAGCGTGGGGATACCTGCGCCTAAACCGCTAATAGTAACTCTAACTTTCATTAATACTTTCCTAAATTGTATCTCGTTATGGGCGTTGTGGCATATTGAAGCTTTGTGTCATTCTTTAGTTACCAGCTAAGCGAGTGGACTCTCAAATTTACTATTGATCCCATGTAATAAAAAATGTTGAAAAGTTTGTGAGCTCCCGCTTTTGGCATAACAAAGCGTTTAAGAGTGATTCTCAACGCTTGGCATTTTTACTATGCGTTGCGTTTAGTGTTTAAGGTGGTCTGCGGAGGTATCGGTATTGCGTTGCTCACACCTTAACAGGGCGTTATAAGCTTTGGTAGGAAAACTATATGAAGACAATAGTAGAGCAAATTGTGAATCGAGAAATCGAAGCTGTAATTGTTTATGAATCAAAGGATGTCATAGCATTTGCAGATCACGATCCAATAAATTTTGGGCACATATTGATCTGCCCAACCTATCCATATGAAAGCTATATTGCATTGCCTGAACAGGTCTTGTTAGAAATCCAGTCAGTCGCAAGAGATCTCTACACGCGCATTGAGAATGCTTTCGAGCCTGATGGTATCTCCTTCATTCAGAATAATGGTCAGTTCAACGAGTTGTCCCATTATCATCTTCATATTTTCCCAAGGTTTTGTGGTGATAAGTTTGGGTGGGAAAGTAGTGATCTTGGAGTTCAAAGCATAGAGAAACTGCGTCAATCTCTGGCACGCTTATAACAAGGCGTTTAAGGCAGATTCGCAACGCTTGGCATTTTCGGTTTGCTTCGAATTTAGTGTTTACGGCACAATAGTTTAAGTTCGGTGGTAGCGTTGCTCACTACTTAACGCGGCGTTAGGCAAAGGGCAGAAAAGTTCTTTGTTCTAATCTTCTTGCTCCCTCTGGCCACCTGCTTTTCTTAGTCGGCAATTCTGTATTGTCGGCTCAAATTCTTGAATCTCTCCAACCGTAAAACATGCCAAGATTCGTGGGTTGC
>NZ_SATR01000017.1 GCF_004551525.1 Vibrio ouci
AATTAAAGAATTTGCTTGGCGACCATAGCGATTTGGACCCACCTGATTTCCATGCCGAACTCAGAAGTGAAACGAATTAGCGCCGATGGTAGTGTGGGGTTTCCCCATGTGAGAGTAGGACATCGCCAGGCTTTAAATTTAGACTTAGTGTCTAACCAGTGCGGAGCGGTAGTTCAGTTGGTTAGAATACCGGCCTGTCACGCCGGGGGTCGCGGGTTCGAGTCCCGTCCGCTCCGCCACTTATTTAGAAGGCCTCGCTTATAGCGAGGTTTTTTCGAATCTACAATTTGAAAAGATTCTACAGGGGTGTAGCTCCAATTGGCAGAGCAGCGGATTCCAAATCCGCGTGTTGGGAGTTCGAATCTCTCCACCCCTGCCATATTTAAGGCTCTAGTCGAAGGACTGGAGCCTTTTTGCTTTTTGATGTTGAAGTATTCAATTAGCAGAGCAGCGGATTCCCCGACTTACCAAAAAACAGCGCGTGTTGGGAGTTCGAATCTCTCCACCCCTGCCATATTTAAGGCTCTAGTCGAARGACTGGAGCCTTTTTGCTTTTTGATGTTGAAGYATTCWATTRGCAGAGCAGCGGATTCCCCAATTTACCAAAAACAGCGCGTGTTGGGAGTTCGAATCTCTCCACTCCTGCCATATTAAAAGCCTTAGTCTTTCGACTAAGGCTTTTTACGTTTAAGGAGCTTACACTCCTCAAACCTTCAATCTTATTGAGAATTATTCTTACCAAGATGTTACTGTTACTCGTCTAACCTACTCAGTAACGTCTTAGTTTATGAATATTTCGCGTCGTCATTTCATTAAATCTAGCTTGGCTATTTCAGCTATTAGTCTATTGCCAGCGTGTTCGATAACTCGAGCTAAAGATAGTAATGGCTCCCTTGTATATGATCTTACCGCTCAGCCTGCAACTGCAGAGCTTGTACCTGGCTTTCAAACCAATGTCTTAGGCTTTAATGGTCAAATACCCGCTCCAACTATACGTTGTCGTCAGGGGGAAGAGGTCACGATTAGGTTTACCAATAAGCTTTCAGAGCCTACGACGATTCATTGGCATGGACTAAGAATTCCAATAGAAATGGATGGAGTGCCATTTCTAAGTCAGCCACCGATAATGCCAGGTGAAACCTTTGTCTATCGTTTTACGCCTCCTGATGCTGGCACATTTTGGTATCACCCCCATATGAATAGCGTAAAACAGCTCGGTATGGGATTAGTTGGTTTAATCATTGTTGAAGAAGCAGTGTCAGTTGAGTTTGATGAGGAGCATGTATTGATGCTCAAACACTGGCACCTCGATACGCAAGGTCAGTGGAAAGACTTAATGATCCCACGTCTTAGTGCCCGTATGGGAACGCCGGGTGAGTGGAGTAGCGTCAATGGAGTCCATGAACCAACTTATACTCTTAAGGCCAACGCCACGACACGGATTCGAATAGCTAATGTCGATAATACAATCACTTATCCGATTGCTATCGAAGGTGTTGATGCTTGGGTGGTAGCAATTGACGGAAACCCTATTAGGACGCCCTATAAGCTTACACAGCACAAGATAGGGCCAGGGATGAGGGTTGATGTTGCTTTTACTGCTCCCAAAGCAGGAGAGCGTGTATACGTGCGTCAAATGAAAGGGCGTTTCCCATTTGCTCTGTGCGATTTTAAAGTGATCGCCTCGGATCTTCCAGATCAGCAACCGATCCCTACATTGCCTCTTAACCCAGTTCCTCAGTTAGCTCTCGATAGTGCTGAAGAAATAGATTTTATTTTTGAATGGGAAGGTGCAGTAAGCCCGGTAGGCAAAGATGGTAAAGTGATGCCTAAATTTTGGTTGACCAATAAGCGCGCTTGGGAGGGGATGAGTAAAGATAATATTCCTGCACCGCTAACGACGCTTGATCTCGGTAAGACTTATATATTTAATCTCAAGAACGTCACTCAATACCATCATCCCATTCATCTTCATGGTCATACGTTCACTGTACTTGAGCTCGATGGAAGAAAAGTAGCAGAGCCGTTTCACACCGACACAGTACTACTTGGTAAGAATGGCAGCGCGAAAGCCGCATTTGTTGCTGATAACCCCGGGCGCTGGATGTATCATTGTCATGTTATTGAGCATATGAAAACCGGGCTTATGGGATACATCGAAGTAAAGTGACTCCTGTAACTTTTGAATTTTTCACTAGTTTATTGGGCTATTTGTTGATTTAAACTTGTAAAAATAGGTTAGTTAGCGACTACTATGTACAAAAATATTAACTGGAGGAAATGATGGGACAGCTTTCTATATTGGGCTTCATCGCGATTGGTGGGGCATTTGGAGCGTGTTCACGATATTTGGTTGCTGAACTATGCGCATTACTACTAGGGCGCGGATTCCCATACGGAACTCTAACGGTTAATGTCGTGGGCTCATTTATGATGGGTCTTTTGATTGCCGCTTTTGAAAATGAAATGCTGGCGACTGAACCTTGGCGTCAAATTATCGGCCTCGGCTTTCTCGGTGCTTTAACGACTTTCTCGACCTTCTCAATGGATAACGTGCTTCTTATGCAGCAAGGTGCATTTTTTAAGATGGGGCTTAACGTTCTGCTCAATGTTGTACTGAGTATTTCCGCTGCTTGGATTGGTTTTCAATTGCTGATCAAAAGCTAGCACTGTTCAAAAAGTGACACATTTTTAGTCAGGTCGGCTTGGTTTACCCAAGCCGATTTTATATACTCGTTCTACTTGTCGGAGTGCCATAAGGCTGAGACCGTTAATTCGGGATCCGTTGAACCTGATCAGACTAATATCTGCGAAGGGAACAAGAGAAGATATCTACACCAGAGTTCTATCTGGTTTACCTATCAAATAATCGAATGCCGTTGTAGGTCATTAGGTCACGCGCCTAGGCCATAATTCGATTCCTCTTGTCGCATCTTTCCGCCAAGCATTTTTATCCCGTTACTTTTTATCTAAGAATAACAAAGCAAGGAAAAATGCTATGTCGAGTCGCAAACAAGCGAGACTGGAAGCAAAACAGTTTATAGATACACTCTCGGTACAACCGTACCCAAACTCAAGCAAAGTCTATGTTGAGGGATCACGCCCCGATATTCGCGTTCCTATGCGCGAAATTTCTTTAGCCGATAGCCTTATTGGAGGCACAAAAGAAGCGCCTATTTTCGAGCCTAACGAGCCAGTACGCGTTTATGACACCTCTGGCGTATACACAGACCCAGAGCACACCATTGACCTCTACAGCGGCTTACCAAAGCTAAGAGAAGGGTGGATTGAAGAGCGTGCTGATACGGAATTACTCAACGAAGTGAGCTCTGTATACACCAAAGAACGTTTAGAAGACGAGACGCTAGACGATCTTCGTTACGGCAATCTACCACGAATTCGACGTGCTAAAGGTGACCAGTGCGTAACCCAATTGCACTATGCTCGCAAAGGTATTATTACCCCAGAAATGGAATACATCGCTCTGCGTGAAAATATGGGACGTGCTCAATACCGTGATGAAGTGCTAACTCAACAGCATCCTGGTCAAAGCTTCGGAGCAAACCTGCCAAAGGACATTACCGCGGAGTTTGTGCGCAAAGAGGTGGCCGAAGGTCGCGCGATAATCCCTTCTAATATCAATCACCCTGAATCTGAGCCAATGATTATTGGTCGTAACTTTCTGGTTAAAGTGAATGCCAATATCGGTAATTCATCGGTGACTTCCTCGATCGAAGAAGAAGTAGAGAAACTTGTATGGGCAACTCGCTGGGGTGGAGATACCGTTATGGATCTCTCAACTGGACGTAATATCCACGAAACTCGCGAGTGGATTCTACGTAACAGTCCGGTTCCGATCGGTACCGTACCTATGTACCAAGCGCTTGAGAAAGTGAATGGTGTTGCGGAAAACCTTAACTGGGAAGTGATGCGCGATACTCTAATTGAGCAAGCAGAGCAGGGCGTTGATTATTTCACTATCCATGCAGGTTTGTTACTCCGTTATGTGCCCATGACAGCTAAGCGCGTTACCGGCATTGTTTCTCGTGGTGGTTCTATCATCGCGAAATGGTGTTTAGCGCATCACCAAGAAAGCTTCTTATACACCCACTTCCGAGAGATCTGTGAAATCTGTGCCAAGTATGATGTAGCACTTTCTTTGGGCGATGGACTTCGCCCGGGCTCGATCGCTGATGCTAATGATGAGGCTCAATTTGCCGAGTTACGTACCCTAGGTGAACTGACCAAAATCGCTTGGGAATATGACGTACAGGTCATCATTGAAGGACCAGGGCATGTACCTATGCACATGATTAAAGAGAACATGGAAGAGCAGTTAGAGCACTGCCATGAAGCGCCGTTCTACACGCTTGGTCCACTGACTACAGACGTCGCACCGGGTTACGATCATATTACCTCTGGTATTGGCGCTGCCATGATTGGTTGGTATGGCTGTGCGATGCTTTGCTACGTAACACCGAAAGAGCACCTTGGTTTACCAAACAAAGAAGACGTTAAGGTGGGCATGATCACCTATAAACTTGCTGCACATGCTGCAGACTTGGCGAAGGGACATCCTGGAGCACAGGTTCGTGACAATGCACTGTCCAAGGCTCGTTTTGAATTCCGTTGGGAAGACCAATTCAATTTGTCACTCGACCCTGAAACTGCGCGCGCTTTCCATGACGAAACCCTACCTCAAGAGTCTGGTAAGGTTGCTCACTTTTGTTCGATGTGTGGTCCTAAGTTCTGCTCAATGAAGATCTCTCAAGAAGTTCGAGAGTATGCAAAAGATACTGAGCAAGTTGCTGCTGACCAAGCTATCTCGATCAAAATGCTTGATGACCCACTTGAAGGGATGCGCCAAAAATCACAGGAATTTAGAGAAACAGGCTCCGAGCTGTACCACCCAGCTGCGCATGCAGAGGTGAGCGACTAATGAGAAAAATCCTTATTCCGTCATCATTGATTGAACTGACTGGTTTAGTTCAGCAATACTTGTTGTTGGCGAAAGAGCAGGGCTTTTCCATCGAAGATATTGAGCTGGGTGTGAGCCCAACTCAATCTATTCAGCTTGTTCGCGACCAACAAATTACACACGTAACTACCGATCTCATTGATGGATATTCCCCTGAGTCTGACTGCTCATTCGTGTTTTATTACCGCTCAGACTTATCGGTAGATATATGTGCAAAGCAACCATCGACATCCGTTTTTGTTGCTATTTCTGATAGCCAAGTAGCCGATAAAAATGGAAAGGTGTCTCAGCTTGATATTTGGCGTCATCCAATTAACGATGAAGTGAGAGCGCTTTCCGTTAAATCTAAAGCCAGCACTATATTCGCACCTGAACATCATCTTGGCTGGGTTGTTACGCTGACAGTACTCGATTTTCCTATCGAGGATGCGTTGACACTCGCGAGAGCAATGATTACTCAACAAGGCAATGTTTCACGTGAAACACTGTTGAGTGACACCTTTGATCAGGGACGACCTACTCAGTGGGCTTGCCAATTTGATGATTTCCCAACACCAGTTCTTGAAGATAGTCGATTAGGTATACAAGTAGGTTGGTCAGCGCAAGGCGAGAGCATCAGCTTTCCAAGCCTAACTAAGCAGAGTTTAGGGCTGTACCCTGTTGTTGATGATGTTGCATGGATCGAGCGCTTACTACCGCTTGGAATCTCCACCATTCAATTGCGTATTAAGAACCCAGAGCAAAAGGACTTAGAGCAGCAAATTGTCCGAGCGATAGAGCTTGGCCGTCAGTATAAGGCTCAAGTGTTTATCAATGATTACTGGCAACTGGCAATAAAACATGATGCTTACGGTGTTCATCTTGGGCAGGAAGATATAGAAGAGTCGAATTTGGCTCAGCTAACCCAAGCTGGCATTCGTCTTGGTCTTTCAACCCACGGCTATTACGAATTGCTGCGTATCGTACAAATTCATCCTAGCTACATTGCATTAGGGCATATCTTTCCAACCACGACAAAACAGATGCCATCGAAACCACAGGGTTTAGTGCGTTTGGCGCTGTATCAAAAACTGATTGATAGCATTCCTTATCGAGCCATTGATGCTGGTTTCCACCTGAAGAAGGATAAGTCAGAAAGTAGCGACATGCTCGGTTTTCCAACGGTTGCGATCGGAGGCATTGACCAATCTAATGCTGACCAAGTTTGGCAAACAGGTATCTCTAGTCTGGCGGTAGTTCGTGCAATTACGCTGGCAGAATCACCTCAGTCCGTCATAGAGTTTTTCGCACAGCTGATGAAGGAAAGACAACAGACGTTTACTGATCAGAACAACGAACTGGTAGACATCAAGAGGGATGAACATGCTCACGGATAAGCAGTTTCTTCGTTATCAACGCCAAGTAGCATTACCTGAAATTGCTGAAAGCGGGCAAGAGCGATTGAGTAAATCACATGTGCTGATCATCGGTTGTGGTGGATTAGGTAGCGCAGCGAGTTTGTACTTAGCTGCCGCCGGTGTCGGCAAACTTGTTATCGTTGATGATGATGAGGTTGATAGCAGCAACTTACAGAGACAAGTGATCTATCGCGAGCAAGATCTGCAAGTCGCGAAAACAGATGCGACAGTAAAACATCTCACTGAGCTCAATTCTATGGTTCGAGTACGTGCTATAAGTAAACGGTTGGACAAAGCTCAGCTGGATCTAGAGGTCATGCTGGCAGATGTGGTTCTCGACTGCAGTGACAATATGCAGACTAGACAGCTTATCAACCAAGTCTGCTTTGAAAGTCATACACCATTAGTCTCTGCAGCAGCTGTTGGCTGGCAAGGGCAGTTCGCCGTGTTTGACTACTTGGCGCTAGATAAGGATGAGGCCTGTTATCGCTGTCTTTATCCCTTTGATGAGCTTAAACAAGCTAATAGCTGTAGTGATAGTGGTGTTGTTGGTCCGGTGGTTGGCACTCTTGGGAATTACCAAGCACTCGCTGCTATTCAAAGACTATCGACAGGTATGTTTCACGTGAAACCATTTCAATTGCATCTATTTGATGGGCTACGAATGCAGTGGCAAACCATGAAAATACAAAAAGATAAGCAATGCCTAGTTTGCGCTTAGAGATAGGCCGCATCCATCTATACCTATTATCGAAGAATATGAGAGTCGCCAGCAATGACATCATCGTTACAACAATCAACTACACCAGAGTTTGCTGCTGAAACAGGTGTGATAACCATTACTATTAACGAGCAATCACACCAAGTTGCAACTAATTCGAATCTACAGCAAATCATCAGTCAATTTGAACTTCCTGAAATGGGCTGTGTTTTTGCAATCAACAATAATGTTGTGCCGCGCAGTGAATGGGTGAGCACAGAACTTACACAGGGAGATAGTATCTCTCTGTTTCAAGCGATCGCAGGGGGCTAATGTCGATGCTACAAATTGGAGATAAACAATTCAAATCACGACTGTTCACGGGCACTGGTAAATTTGCTAATAGTCAGTTGATGGCCAAAGCGATTCAAGTGTCGGGCTCGCAATTGGCAACCATGGCTTTGAAGCGTGTCGATGTGAACGACCAACAAGATGACATTTTGCAGCCATTAGTTGAATCCGGTGTTAACTTGCTACCCAATACATCAGGCGCAAAGAATGCCAAGGACGCGGTTTTTGCTGCCCAGCTTGCGCGAGAAGCGTTAGGCACTAACTGGCTAAAATTGGAAATTCACCCAGACCCAAAATACTTAATGCCAGATCCAATAGAGACACTCGCCGCGGCAGAGCAACTAGTACGCCAAGGATTTATAGTATTACCTTACTGTCATGCCGACCCTGTGTTGTGTAAGCGGTTAGAAGAAGTTGGCTGTGCAGCAGTAATGCCTTTGGGCGCGCCAATCGGTTCAAACAAAGGTGTAGTTTCTCACGACTTCCTAGAGATCATCATCGACCAAGCTAACGTTCCCGTGGTTGTGGATGCGGGAATAGGGGCGCCTTCACATGCAGCGCGCGCGATGGAAATGGGCGCAGATGCAGTACTGGTAAATACAGCTATTGCCGCATCGAGCGATCCGATAGCGATGGCGAAGGCATTTAAGATGGCGGTCGAATCAGGACGTATGGCCTATGAAGCCGGTCTTGCTGGTAAGGTGTCTCACGCTGTTGCATCTAGCCCACTGACTTCCTTTTTGGATGAGCTATAAGTGAGGTGTTCATGAGCTTCGTTGAACAATTTAAGCAGCTCAATTGGGATGACATTTCGATGTCGATTTACGCCAAAACCGCACAAGATGTCGAGCGCGCATTGAATAGGCCCAAGCGTGATTTAGAAGATTTCAAAGCGCTAATTTCACCAGCTGCGGAACCTTACTTGGAGCAAATGGCACAGTTGTCATATTCGGCAACTCGTAAGCGTTTTGGTAATACCATGTCGCTTTATATTCCATTGTACCTTTCTAACTTGTGCGCTAACGCTTGTACTTATTGTGGCTTTTCGATGGAGAACAGAATCAAACGCCGCACGCTTGATAAGGACGAAGTCATTGCTGAAGTTGAAGCCATTAAGCGAATGAAGTTCGATAGTGTGCTATTGGTAACAGGGGAGCATGAAACCAAAGTTGGGATGAAATATTTCCGCGAAATGGTACCGACTATCAAGCAACGGTTTAATTATCTGGCGATGGAGGTTCAGCCTCTGGATCAAGGCGATTACGCAGAACTTCGGACTCTTGGTTTGGATGCGGTGATGGTGTATCAAGAAACGTATCACCCCTATACTTATGCCGAGCACCATCTCCGTGGTAATAAGATGGATTTTGAGTACCGCTTGGATACGCCGGATCGCTTAGCAAAAGCAGGTATTGATAAGATCGGTATTGGTGCCCTGATTGGGTTAGAAGAGTGGAGAACGGACTGCTTTTACGTCGCTGCGCATTTAGATTATCTTGAACGAACCTATTGGCAAACTCGCTACTCAATTTCTTTTCCGCGTTTACGTCCTTGTGAAGGTGGCCTTCAGCCAAAGTCGGTCATGAGTGACAAACAATTGGTCCAATTGATTTGCGCCTATCGCTTGTTAAACCCTGAAGTTGAACTGTCACTATCAACTCGTGAGTCGGCAACATTTAGGGACAACGTGCTTCCTCTGGGTGTGACTAGCATGTCTGCAGCATCGAAAACTCAGCCAGGAGGCTATGCAATGGATGATGTTGAACTAGAGCAGTTTGAGATCAGTGATGAACGCAGTGCCGCTTCGGTTGAAGATATGATTCGCGCAAAAGGGTTTGACCCGGTATGGCGCGATTGGCATTCGGCATACTCTGGTTAAAAGACATTGGTCTAGAACAAATTCGATGTTTCACGTGAAACATCTGCCTGTTGCACAGTACGGTATGGCAATAAAAAGGCTCTCCATTGGAGAGCCTTTTGTGTATTGAGGTGTGATGATTCAGTTATGAATGCGCCACAGCTAGAGTCGCTTGGCGAAGCCACTCTTTCACATCACCTTCAACAAGTGGGCTGATCTCATCCCACACTTTCTGGTGGTAATCATTCAGCCAAGTAAGCTCTGGACGAGTCAGCATATCCACGTTGATGTTGCGCTTGTCGATCGGGCAGCGTGTTAGAGACTCAAATGACAGAACAGGGAAGTCACCGTTAGTCGGTGTTTCAACAACAAGCTCTAAGTTCTCGATACGAATACCAAATGCATCTGCACGGTAATATCCTGGCTCGTTGGACAGCACCATACCTTCTGTTAAAGGTACATCGATTTGCTTCTTCGAAATGCTAGCTGGACCTTCATGAACACTTAGGAAGTGACCAACACCATGACCTGTACCGTGATCATAATCGTAGCCTTCCGCCCATAAGTGCTGACGAGCAAGTGTATCGATTTGGTAACCACGTGTGCCTTTCGGGAAACGTGCACGAGCAACACCGATATGACCTTTTAGCGCGAGAGTGAATTGTTTAATCATCTCTTGTGAAGGCTGACCGATCGCGATGGTACGCGTGATGTCTGTAGTGCCATCTAGGTACTGACCGCCTGAATCCACCAGGTAAAGTGTATTGAGTTCTAGCTTACCTGGTTCCGGTTGGTTTTCATGGTTGTAGTGACACATAGCAGCGTTGCCGCCGGCAGCTGAAATCGTATCGAAGCTAAGGTCCATAAGTGTCGGGTCTTCGCTACGGAACGCTTCGAGTTTGTCAGACAGTGTCGCTTCATCATGCAGGTTACCTGCAACAACTTCTGCATCTAACCAAGATAGGAACTTACTCATCGCCACGCCATCGCGGATATGACATGCTTTCATGCCTGCGATTTCAACTGAGTTCTTCGCTGCTTTTGGCATTAGACATGGATCTGCTTTATTCACCACAGATGCGCCTGCGTCTTGAAGAACCAGCTTAAACCATGCGTTACTTGTCGCAGGGTCAACCAGTACATTCTTGCCAGTTAGAGCTTCTAGTCGTGCTTGTAGTGCTTCTGGATGATGAACGGTCACACCCACACCAACATGAGCGTCAAATTCAGCAGGTACGCGAGCTGGATCCAGGAAGTATTCCACGCTTGAATCTGAGTGCAGAATCGCATGAGAAAGCAGAACTGGTAGACGTGATACATCAAGACCACGCACGTTGAGTAACCAACAGATGGAGTCAAGCGCTGTGATTACTGCGCTGTCTGCACCAGCTTTTTTAACCAGCGCTGCGATTTCTTGGCGTTTACTGTCACTTGATTGACCAACCGCTTCTGTTGCCATTAGGCGAACATCAGAAACCACAGTAGCAGGGCGATCGTGCCAAAGCTCATCAATTGGGTTGCTGGCGAGAATCTTAAGCTCAAGCGCTCCTGCAAGTTTTGCCTGTGCCATGTCTAGCCAAGCTGAGTTGTGCATGCGAGGGTCGATCGCCACAGAAGCACCATTTGAAAGGCTGTCTTTAATCCAATCTAGCGCAGGCTCTTCAATCAGGTGGCGGTACTCGAATAGATCAGCAGGAACTTGTTTAGTGACTTGTACTGTGTAGCGGCCATCAACAAAAATTGCTGCTTTATCTTGTGTGATTACAGCCGCACCAGCAGAACCGGTAAAACCCGTTAACCAATGTAAGCGTTCATTATGCGCTGGTACGTATTCACCTAAATACTCGTCTTCATGGGGAACAAGCAGGGCATCAATATTGTTGTTTGCAAGCCATTCGCGAATCGCAGTTAGGCGCTGCTCAGTATTAGTTAGCATCTGTGTTAATCCTTCATTATGGTTATGGCGTCCATTACAACGTTATGCCACCTGGACGATGCCACTAAGCTACTCTTTTTACCGGCGGGCTGCAAACTATCTCAACGCAGTGGTTTTATCTTTAATTATCTGGCGTAACCAAGAGAGTGCCGGATCGTTTTCTCGGTCTCTATGCCAGAATAATGTGTATGCCATAGGAGGAAATTCCATTGGTAGCGGTAACACGGTTAGATCGAGCTGCTTAGAGGCCAATTTGACGAAGTGGCTAGGTGCAGTGAAGACAAAATCGGTATAAGAGCATAGACTCGCGGCGCTATTAAAATCCGGTACTGTGATGGCAATATCGCGTTCTTTGCCGTAGTCCGCGAGACGATAATCCAACAGCCAACGCTCGTTACCATCACAACGGACTTGGACATGGCGTTGAGCCAGATAGCTATCCAAATTCCAGTTTTGATTGAGTGCAGGGTGGTCTTTCCTGACTAAACACATTTGGTTATCACGGTAGATCTCTTGTTCGCAAATATCGCTGGGTGGCAGCATGGTTAACTTAGCATCGTTAATGTCGATATCTTTACCTGTGATGCCGAGATCAATTTCACCTCTTTGTATCTGTCGAAACGTCTCTTCAGACCAAGCGTGGGTAGCGATGGTTACCTGCGGCGCTCGTTTAAATATCTGCGGTAAAAAGTGCGGCAAGATTAAAGGATAGACACTTTCTACAGCGGCAATTTGGTAGCGGTAATCACTTGAGCTAGGAGAAAACTCTTCAGGTTGTGTCAGTTGCTCAAGCTGATGAATGAGTACTTCAAGCTTAGGTTTAAGAAACAGTGCTTTAGGTGTTGGTTTTAACCCGTGTGCATGACGGACGAACAGCGCATCATCAAATTGGGTTCGCAGCTTAGCGAGGTTTTTACTCACGGCTGATTGGCTTAAACAAAGGCGATGAGCAGCCCGAGTAACATTAAGCTCTTCAAGCAGAACGCGTAAACAAACCAGCAAATTGAGGTCGAGGCGTGCAAGCTTTTCAATATTCATTAGAAATTCCCATATAGAATAACTTTGATGACTATTCGTCATTGGATGGCATATCTAGTTTAGCTTACTATGTCGCCAAATTCATCTTGTGCAACGGAGTAGTAAGTGCAAACGGCAAACCAATATGTTCCAAAGAAATCGCAACTGGTGTTACTGACACTGTTGGTTTTATTCAGCCCATTAGCGATTGATATCTATCTGCCTGCTTTGCCTATGATCTCATCAACGTTTCACGTGGAACACGCGTTAGCACAAGATACGATCACATGGTTTCTATTTGCTATGGGCGTCGGCCAACTCTTTGCTGGGCCTTTAGCAGATAAACTCGGACGTCGAACTGTTGCATTGGGCGGTGTCAGCATCTATGCAGTGAGCGCTTTATTGGCGTGGAGTGCTCAAAGTATTGAATGGATGTTGGTGTCTCGACTGCTACAAGGCTTAGGTGCGTGCGCGACATCGGTAGCAGCCTTTGCAACAGTTCGCGATATCTTTGGTCCACAAAAAAGTGGCAAGATGATCAGCTACCTCAATGGGGCAATCTGTTTTATACCTGCATTAGCGCCGATTCTTGGTAGTTGGCTGACACAACAATTTGGCTGGCGTTCAAACTTCAGTTTTATGGCTGGCTTTGCGGTCGTAGTGTTGGTGTTCTTATGGGTCGGTTTGAAAGAGACTAACCCTCAATTGAGTAAAGAGCCTGTTTTCAAACTTAATCGTTACTTAGATGTAGTGAAAACGCCTTCGTTTGTATTCCATGCATCGCTCTGTATGTTGGCTATGGCGGTAATTCTTGGTTACGTGACTTCTGCGCCGGTGGTGTTGATGGAAAACTTAGGCCTTAGCATGAATGAGTTCACCTTCTGGTTTGGTATTAATGCGGCTATCAACATCGTAGCGTGTATGAGTGCGCCTAAGTTTATGGACAAGTTTGGTACCCATTGGGCACTGACTGTCGGAATTGTGACCTTAGCATTAGCGGGTATGGTTATGTTATCGCTAGCAACACAAGCGACGCCACTTGCCTTTATGCTACCAATCTTTATGTCGTCGATTGGCTTTGCATGGATTCTGGGCGCTGCAGCAGGTAAAGCGCTTGCGCCATTTGGTGATAAAGCGGGTACCGCGGCTGCGCTACTGGGACTATTTCAAATGAGCGGATCTGGATTAGTGGTTGGTACGGTTCAGCGCTTAGGTATGGAGCCACAGGTAATGATTGCAACCTTGATGCTTATTGTGACGCCAGCCCTGATGATCTTATGGTCGAAGTCAGGCAAGACATGGCATCACGCAACGGCTTAAGAAAGCGGAAATGCGCTTTGCTAATTAAATGAAACGCTGTATATTTGAGCTTCTTATATCGAAATCTGTGGATAAATCACAACGATGTCAATGACAGCATACGAGATGGCTCGTGTTATGGAGCAACTAGACGACGCTCCAGAAAAACTCATGTTTGGTAAGGTTCTTAATGAGCTAGGCAACCAAAGCGCTGAGCGTATTCAAAGCGCCGCTAAGCAAGTTCCTCTACCAGTTTTACGTGATATGGTTTATCAGTTTCAACAGGTGATAGAGTCCCGTAAAGGCGAGCAAGTTGAATCATTAGCTAAAGAGATCGCTCAACAAGGTATTTCTGTTGAGGATTTAAAGCAGTACTTGGCCTCAAAATAGATTTCAAATCTGATAAAAAACTCTCTACGGCGAGTTTTTTTATGGGTTAACGTTACGATTAATTGGGTTTTGCAATGAGATGAGTGTTTCTGTTGATTGGACTTCATCAATGGCTTGCAGCTTATCGATGAGCACGTATTGCAGTTCTTCAATCGAGCGACACATTAACTTGACGAAAATGTTATAGGCACCTGTGGTGTAATACGCTTCAACCACTTCTTCTAACGCATTCAATTTTTCGAGCGCAGAGTGGTAATCACGAGCCGCATTAAGGTTGATACCAATAAAGCAACAAACGTCATAGCCAAGCTTCTTAGTGTCGACAATGACCTCTGTGCCTTGGATGATATCAGCAGACTTCATTTTCTCGATTCGGACGTGAATCGTTGCAGGACTGACTTCGAATTGCTTGGCCATCTCGGCATACGGAGTACGAGCGTCCTCCATTAAAGTCTTAAGAATCGCCTTATCAAGATCATCGAGCTTTACGTTTTGCGCGTGCATAGAACTCCTTACTGCTCACGTTAACACTATGGAATAAGTACAAATAATCACCGTTAGTGATACAATTATACCTATACTCCTCAAATATCGAGACCTAAATTTAGTGCGCTTTTGCCTTCTTTTGCTGTCCGCTTTAACCAGCATGTTTGTTGCTGCTGATAACAGAGATGTACTGGTTGTACACTCTTACCATCAAGGTTTTTTTTGGACAGACTCCTTTCAAAAAGGTCTTGATGCGGAATTAAAAGCAACGGATATTTCCACACGTGTGCTTTACCTAGATACCAAGCGCTTGCAGAGTGATGGTTATCTACAGCAGTTGTACCATCTCTATAAAACCAAGTTTGAGCAAGAGAAGTTTCGCGCAATTGTGGTCAGTGACAACAATGCGCTAGCGCTGATGAATAAACTTTCCCCGCAGCTTGGCCAGACGCCGGTCATTTTTGGTGGCATCAATAATTACAGCCCTGAATTACACCAAGATATCACAGCAACTGGGGTGATTGAGGATATAGACCTATTTAGCAACATCTCACTGATAGAGCGCCTTCAAGGCGAAGTAGAATCGATTTATATCATCAGCGATCACTCAGTAACGGGAGAGGCGGTTCGCGGCCAGGTCACCAATTTCCTGAACAACAATCCTAAATATCGTCAGAAGATTATTTCTGTGGTCCCAGATAGCTACCCTCAATTGCTTGAACTGGTCGCAGGGCTAGATCGTAACAGCAGTGTGCTATTTTGGATTTACTACCGCGATAAGGACGGCACAGTGAGAACCGATGCCGAGCAGTGGAAACAACTCAATCAAGCAGCTAATGCACCCATCTATATGGTGCACGACCTAGGTCTGGGTTATGGCGCAGTAGGCGGGGTTATCCAAAGCGGTGTGATGAATGGCAAACAAACCGCGCGTATCTTGGTGGATGTCCTAGAAAATCCAGAACAACCATTACCGAAAATCGAAGTCGGTACACCAGAGATTAAGCTCGACTACCAAGCTGTCCTCAAGTGGGGATTAGGCATTGAAGGAGAAGCCACCTCGGTCATCTTTAATAAGCCGCTCAGCTTCTCACAGCGTTATCATAATGAGCTTAAGATTGCCGGCAGTGTGGTCACGGTGCTCTCTGTCATCATCCTAGTCTTGGTTTACTACCTCACGCGAATCAAACGCAGTGAGCAGCTCGCCAAGGAAAGTCAAACTTTAATTGAAATGGTGTTTGATCAGAGTTACCACTTTATTGGTGTTCTGGATGAGCATGGCACTGTGGTGTCGAGCAACCGTAAGTTGCAAGAGTTGCTGTATGACCAAAACTTCGCGGTTGAACGGCCAATCTGGCAGCATCACCATTGGGAAGCCGCGACGTCGCAGAAGATTAAGCAATTTTTTAGCGAAGCAACGACCGATACCAATGCGCAGTTTGAAGCAGAAATTTGGCATGCTGAGCTTGGCTCTATGGTGTTAGAGCTGTCGTTTAAACCGATTCCATCGCTCAACAGCGGCAAACAGTTCTTACTCGAAGCTCGTGATATTACCTCGCGTAAAATCACTGAAGAGAGACTGTTTCAGCGTGAGGCGAATCTAAGCCATTACTATGATCAGCAACCAATCATGATGTTGACACTTGATGACCAGAACCGAATTCAACAGGTCAATCAATTTGCTGAGCAGCTGTTGGGCTATACCTCGGACCAACTGCTGGGCCATCGCTTGAGAGAGTTCTACCTTCATGAGGATGCGATTATCCCTCGTCAGGTACTGCTGCAACCCAAGCAGGCGTTGAAAGGCGTGTGGCGCAGAGAGATCGAATATCGACATTGTGATGGTCATACTGTATGGATTCGAGAGAACATCCGCCCGCTGGTGGAAAGTGGCCACCTGCTCATCGTCGGTGAGGATGTAACAGCAACGAGACAACTGTCGGATCAACTGCAATACCAGGCTGAACATGACTTATTGACCGGCACCTACAGCCGCAACTATTTCGAAACTGAGCTGAACAAGGCGTTAGCTGAAGTTGAAAGCTATACGCGAACTCATGCGATGTTATACATCGACCTTGATCAGCTCAAAGTGCTTAATGACACCGCTGGCCATGAGGCGGGCGATGCGGCGATTCAGTTCTGTGCCAGCATGCTAGAAGAAGTGCTGCCATATAACACCATCTTAGCGCGTTTGGGTGGAGACGAATTCGCGATTCTGCTGAAAGACTGTACCGAAGTGGACGCGAAGAAGTTGGCCTCGACCATTATTAATACTCTCAGTGAGCACCCATTTATTTGGGAAGATATTCGTCTTAGCCTCAATTGCTCGATTGGTATTCGATTGATTGACCACACGGCGCTGTCACCGCAAATGGTTCATGCACAGGCTGATACCGCGTGTCACGTGGCGAAAGAAGAGGGACGTAATCGCTACAACCTGTACTGCTTGGATGATAAAGAGCTGCGCCGCCGTGAGCAGGAGATGGAAAGCGTCAACCTTGTTCATGATGCGCTAGCCAATCAACGTATTGAACTGTTCGCTCAGCAGATTTTGAGTTTGACCGATTCAGAGCCTGGAATGCATTTTGAAATCCTAATTCGAATTAAGAATGCGCAAGGTGAGTACATCTCCCCGGGGATTTTTATGCCAGCATCGGAGCGTTATAACATCGCTCATTTGCTGGATAAGCAGGTCGTCACGCAGACCTTAGATTGGCTGGCTGAAAATGGCCAAGCCCTAGAGCAGCTTAGCTTATGTTCGATTAACTTATCGGGCCACTCAATGGGTAATAAAGAGTTTATCTCGTTCTTATTAGACAAGCTTGAGAGCAGTTCAGTGCCGTGTGAGAAAATCTGCTTAGAAATCACCGAAACGGCGGCGATGAGCAATATGAATCAAGCGATAGAGTTCTTTAGCCAGCTTAAAGAGCTCGGTTGTCGTATCGCATTGGATGATTTTGGGTCGGGTCTTTCTTCGTTTGGTTACCTTAAAAAGTTACCGGTCGATATCGTAAAGATTGATGGCTTGTTCGTGCGCGATATCGATGTCAATGAAATGGACCACTTGATGGTACGTTCAATCAACGATTTAGCGCGTCAAATGGGCAAGAAAACCGTGGCAGAATTCGTTGAGAATACGCGTATTATTGAGCAACTCATGGAGCTTCAGGTCGATTACGCACAAGGTTATATCATCGGCAAACCTAAACCGCTGGCGGAGCTAGTTGAAGAGCTGATGGATAAATAGAAATTTTAGTACCGTAATCGAAAATCCAGTACACTGCGTACCCTATATCGTGACTAGGCTTTGGAGCACTCCGTGCAACTACAACTTCATTGTGAAGACTCAACCCAATTAGACCGTTTTCAACAGCTGACAGAGCGCTGGGGGTTAACCCATAGCGAAGATAGCCCGTTTGCATTGGTATTGACCGAACAGCAATTGGAGTTACGTAAGCTGGATGAGCCAAAGCTAGGTGCTATCTTTGTCGATCTTGCCAGTGGCGCTGTCGCGCATCGTCGTAAGTTTGGTGGTGGTAAAGGCCAAGCGATCGCCAAAGCGGCAGGACTAAATAAAGGCACCACACCGACAGTTCTTGATGGAACGGCTGGGCTAGGGCGTGATGCGTTTGTATTGGCTTCTTTAGGCTGTAAAGTGCAAATGGTCGAGCGACATCCAGTGGTCGCAGCTTTGTTGGATGATGGCTTAGAGCGCGCGAAACAAGATGCTGAAATTGGTCAGTGGGTCAGTGAGCGTATGTCTTTGATTCACGCATCAAGCCTCAGTGCATTGAGCGATCTTGCCAATGACGCTGACTTTGTTAAGCCTGATGTGGTCTACCTGGATCCTATGTATCCGCACCCAGAAAGCAAAAAGAAGAGCGCTTTGGTCAAAAAAGAGATGCGCGTATTTCAGTCATTAGTCGGTGCTGACTTGGATGCAGATGGGTTATTAGAGCCAGCATTAGCTCTTGCCACTAAGCGTGTTGTAGTTAAGCGCCCAGACTATGCAAATTGGTTAAATGAGCGTAAACCATCGATGGCGATAGAGACCAAAAAGAATCGATTTGATGTTTATGTCAACGCATCAATGACTTAGCGCACACCGTATCTGTTAGCCACTTTTAAAGCTTGCCTATTGGTTAATTAGCGGGTATATCTTACTAAGAACTATTCGTATTATTAGCTGGAGTGGCTAAACGACTTTGTAAGATGAATCGCAAGCAAATTGCGGAAAACTTAGGTGATATCCATCGCTTGGTTGTTGAACCTAAGTATGTCTGCCGTTCATGTGCTCGCTCATCTGCGGAAAGTGCATCACTTTGTAAGCCCGCAGCGATTCCTCCTCAGCACTGCCAAAATAAGCCACTCCAAGAGCAGCAGAGCTGTGCTTTGTTGGCGGAAGCACTTCCTTCTCGTTCAGAGGAAAAAGCTCAAGCAGTGCGCCGTGTGGTGGAAAAGGTGAAACAGAAAGCCCAACTGCAAAAAGTCATCACTACCGATAAACCTGCTGACGATATCGCGCTCAGTATGGTGGATTTAGCTGATGAGAAGGCAGTAAAGAAAGCCAACAAAGCGTTGAAGAAGCAATTTAAACAGCAAAAGAAATTGCTGAAGTTGGCTAAAAAGCAAAACAAGTTATTGAAGCGACAGAAGAAACTTGAAGCCAGTATTGAGTACTCAAAAGAGTTGGCAGCGCTAATGCCTGAGGCAAGGTCAGCGCAGAATCAATCAAGCATTCACTAGATATAAAAAAGCTCTCCAGTTGGAGAGCTTTTTTGTTTACGCCGATTGGTAACTTTGTTCGACTTTGCGTTTCACCCAAGTCTGGTTGACCCACAGAGAAAGCAAAATAATTGCCCCGCCAATTGTCAGTGGCACCAGATCGACCTCGCGGTTCCAAATGAGGATGTTAACGATAAGTCCTGCCGGGACAAGTACATTGTTCATTACCGCCAGAGCGCCCGCATTGACCATGGTTGCACCTTTGTTCCAAGCGAAGTAACCGACACCTGAAGCGATTAAACCAAGATAAATTAATACTCCCCATTGAGTGCTGGTGGTTGGCATTTTGTCTAGATTGCCCATCAGAGCGAACGCAACCGTTGCAACACACAGGGCACCTAAATAGAAGTAACCAAAGATCGAGTGCTGTGGCAGGTCGACGTCATATTGTTCCATTAGGTATTTATAGCCAACTTGTCCAATCGCGAAACAGACATTTGCTCCTTGTACCACTAAGAAACCAACAATAAAGTTCTCATTGATTTCGGCAAACTTGATCACCGCTGCACCGGCTACCGCAATCGCGGCGGTTACTAAGTACCAAGGTGAAAAACGACGTTTGAGTAAGTCATAGATCAAAGTGACATAGATAGGAGTGAAGATGGTAAAGAGTAGAACCTCAGGCACGGATAGCAGCAAGAACGACTGATAGTAGAAGCAGTACATCAAACCGAGTTGAAAACCACCTACGGTCATCAACTTCACGATAAGCCCCTTATCAACACCTTTAAACTTCAAAAATGGCAGGAACACCAAGCTCGCAAGTGCCACTCGGATAAAAACAGAAAACCAAGAGTCAACCTGACCGGCGAGGTAGACACCAATCAGGCTGAAAGAAAATGCCCACAGTAGCGTGACGGCAGATAGATAACCCATGATTAAGACTCATTATCAAAAACTATGGGCGCATTCTATATTAATACGCTTCAGGAATCAGTCTTTGAGTGGTACTACCAACATATCGACCGGAGAGCAGTTGATCAGTTGTCGAGTTGACGAGAGTAGTTTGCTCCAAAAATCCTGATGATGGCCGCAAACCACTAAGTCGATATTGAACTCTTTAATCGTGTCACACAGCTCGTTATTTAAATCACCGCTGCCGACTAAGGTATGTTTGATTGGGTAATTGGCATGTTCTGCGAGGTCTTGCAGTTGCTTCTGAGATGCCTCAATCGCTTGATGCTGGGTCTCTGCCAAGTTGATATCAATCAGTCCAGTGTAGAGCTCTGCGTAGTTCACATCGATATGGACAAACGAAATATTGGCGCCAAGAGGTTTGGCCAAGGATACCGCTTTGTTGACCAACAATTTACTGTCTTCAGAGAGGTCGATGGCAACCAAAATATGCTGATAACTCATAATGCTATCTCCTTGTAAGTATCTGTTTAAAGATTAGCACCTTGGTTGAAGAAATTTTGCAAGAGTGATCTCAGATCCACATTTGTTAGACAAAGTGTTATGGTTGCGAACATGATATAGTCAATTTAACTTCAGAGACTTAGTAGGAGTAGCAAATGCTTTCTCAAGCAATGGTTGAACAATTGAATGAGCAAATTAATCTCGAATTTTTCTCATCCAATCTATACTTACAAATGAGTGCTTGGTGTGAAGACAAGGGATTCGAAGGCGCAGCTGAATTTTTACGTGCCCACGCCGTAGAAGAAATGGAGCACATGCAGCGTTTATTCACTTACGTGAGTGAAACCGGTGCAATGCCAATTTTAGGTGCGATCGAAGCACCAAAGCACGAGTTCAATAGCCTTGGCGACGTATTTCGCGAGACATTTGAACATGAGCAAATGATTACTGAGAAAATCAATAAACTGGCTCATGTCGCGTTTACATCTCAAGACTATTCAACATTCAACTTCTTACAGTGGTACGTTGCAGAGCAGCACGAGGAAGAGAAGTTATTTAAAGGGATCTTAGATAAGCTGGATCTTGTTGGTGAAGATGGCAAAGCGCTGTTCTTTATCGATAAAGACTTAGCTGCTTTGGCAAAAGAAGGTTCATCTTCAATTATGGATGCCCCTGCTGAGTAACATTCAGCACAAGACACTCTAAGTAGATCGTCTTTTTCTCCGGGCAAACATGAAGATGTAGGGAGGAAAAGATGATCAATGCTGACACCATTCTATTTGCGCTAATGATGGTAACCGTGGTTAACATGGCTCGTTACCTGACTGCACTGCGTTCTTTAATCTATATCATGCGAGAAGCACACCCGCTGTTATATCAACAGGTGGATGGCAATGGCTTCTTTACCACCCATGGTAATGTGACCAAGCAAGTCCGCCTCTTCCACTACATTAAGAGTAAAGAGTACCACCATCACCATGATGAGGTGTTTACAGGTAAATGCGATCGGGTTCGAGAGCTGTTTATCTTATCGACCTCTTTACTGGCTGTGACGTTACTGGCGGCGATGATTCTTTAAGCAGCGAATTGGCAATCTGATTAAATATCGCTAGAATATCCGCTCAAATTGCAAAGGATGTGCGTTATGCACATCCTTTTTTATTGGTTTTTTATGAGTAGTTGTTCATGACAGAAAAGTTTGATGTTGTCATCATCGGTGCGGGTGCGGCAGGTTTAATGTGTGCGGCAGAAGCGGGTAAACGCGGTCGTAAAACATTAGTGCTCGATCATGCCAAAAAGCCGGGGCGCAAAATTCTGATCGCTGGTGGTGGGCGCTGTAACTTCACCAACTATGATGTTTCTGCCAACAACTACCTGTGTCAAAATCCACACTTTGTAAAATCGGCCTTATCGCAATACACCAACTGGGACTTTATCTCGATGGTGAGCAAGCACGGTATCGAGTTTGAAGAGCGTGACCATGGACAGCTATTTTGTGTCGGTGATCATGACTCAAAAGATATCGTCAAAATGCTACTGGCTGAGTGTGACTATCCAAGCGTTAGCCAACGCTATCAGCAAGACATTCATCATATCGAGCAAACGGAATCTGGCTTTACGTTGCATGCCAATACTAGCGTGATCGAGTGTCAGTCTCTGGTCGTTGCGACAGGTGGATTATCGATGCCTAAATTGGGTGCGACGCCATTTGGTTATAAAATTGCCGAGCAATTTGGTCTAGATATTATTTCGACCACTGCGGGGCTGGTGCCATTCACCCTGCACAAAGAAGACAAAGAAGCCTTTGCTGAATTGTCTGGAATCGCGATTCCGGCTGAGATCACCGCGCAAGATGGGACGGTATTTAAAGAAGCGCTGCTGTTTACTCACCGTGGCTTGTCCGGTCCTTCGGTACTGCAGATCTCTTCATTCTGGAAAGCGGGCGAAAAGATCACGATTAACTTGGTGCCAGAAGCGGATATTGATGAGCTATTGCAACGCTCACTTGAGAAGCACCCAAATCAGAGCCTGAAAAACACCTTAGCAAAGGTATTACCGAAGCGTTTAGTCGAAGTACTGATTGATCGAAAAGTACTGCAAGACAAGCCGCTCAAGCAGTTCAATGCCAAGCAACTGAGTGAGATCACGCATACTCTCGAAAATTGGCAAATTGCACCAAATGGCACCGAAGGCTATCGCACTGCAGAGGTAACTTTAGGCGGCGTAGACACCAATCATCTGTCATCAAAAACCATGGAATGTAAGCAGTTCAAAGGTTTGTACTTTATCGGTGAAGTGATGGATGTGACGGGTTGGCTTGGTGGCTATAACTTCCAGTGGTGTTGGAGCTCAGGCTTCGTTGCAGGGCAATGGGTGTAAGTAAGCACTTATTTATGACAAAGCCAGTATCGTTGGATACTGGCTTTTTTGTATGCTGATTAACTTTGGTGCGCCGGCAGTGTGCGGCTTTTATAGAGATCGGCAAACTCATGATTATTATCGCGATGTTTGGCTTCATCTTGACGAATACGATGCAGAACATCGAGGAAGGTTGCGTTGTCTGGAAGCTGATAGTAGCTCAAAGCAATTTCTGGTGCAGGTAGGTTTGGCAGTGCGCCGCTTTCGATCTTTTCAATATACTCCGAGTAGCTATTGCACGCCTCTTCCTCAAAATAACCCACGATGCGGTGGGCGGTCTTAGAGGAAATTAAATAAATAAAACCGTAGATAAACAAGAAGATAAATTGCAGTGACATGACGATGATACGCTCAAAAATTGATGGATGAGTGACATCAAGGAAAATCATCAAGTGCATGCGTTCATTATCCGCCTCATCCAGTAGATCTTTGATCCAACCACCGTCGTCTTTCATTCTGCGTAAAGCTTTTAGGTGGTTACACACTCCAGCAACCATTCCAGGAACAGCGGCGATGGTTTCAAGTAACATAGCACGCTTGGCTAGATGTTTACCGTAGAACAAGTTAAGCGTTTTTTTAAGAATACGTGTGACCAATAGAGCGGTCTTTTCGGAGAGGCCTTCAGGTTTGTGGTGTGTATTGATAAACGACATAGCGCGCTTCCTATTTAGTTGAGTTGTTATAGCTATATCAAGAAGCATGCCCAGTCTTACTTTGCTGTTATTAAAGGCTTTTTACGTTAAATTGTGTCTAAATGACAGGATGAAATTTTGTCTAATTAGATTATTGGTGTCTATTTGACATGGTTGAGTGTTGAGAATTTGAACTTGGTGTCAAGGTCACGATAACGGCGACAATTATCATCCCAAGGCGCTAATCCTAGCCTATATTAATGAAGTACAACTCATTAGGCGCAAGGAGTGAACTCTATGAGTCAACAAGCACTGATCTCTCGTATCAACGAGCTGCCACGTATCGAAAGTGTATTGCAAGAACTACTGGAAATGGTCAATCGAGAGTCGATCGATTTTGGTGATTTGGCCCATAAAATGGCGATGGATCAGGTGTTATTGGCGAGAGTGCTCAGGATGGCTAACTCGGCCCAATTTGGCGGAGTCAAAGGGGTATCTAACATCAATGATGCGATTGTTCGGATAGGTATTGGCGCGATCCGTAATTTGATTTCATCTTCGATTCTCGCGTCTACCTTTCCTAAAATTGAAACCCTTAACGTTAAAGACTACTGGGCGGGTACTTTTGAAGTCGCCACCATTGCCAGTACCATCGCCAAAGATATTAAGCTCGACCCCAATGAAGCCTTTAGTACCGGGATATTACACAATATCGGTGAGCTGATGATTCATACCCTTGAGCCAGAAAAAGCAGTGATTATTAGTCATCGAATCTCTAGTGGAGAAAACCCAGCCCAAGTGCAGCGAGAGCTGTTAGGGGTTGATGCGCAGCAGTTAGGTGCGGCGTTAGCAGAAAGCTGGATGTTCCCCAATCAATTGGTTGATGCGATTGCTAACGTTAATCACCCAGCTAAAGCGGTCGAGTCAAAACGCTTGGCTTGTCTGATGTATCTAGCGCGCGATGCGCACCAACGTTGGGATAATATGTTTGATCAGGCCGAAAAGCAGCGTTATCTGGCCAACAGTAAGGCAGCGCAGGCACTGCATGCCTCGCCAGAACTGGCGGTCAAAATCGATGGAGTAAGAGGACAGGGCAGTGAATTGGCCTATCAGCTATTTGATGGCTGATAGACCAAGTTATCAAGTTGTTAAGCGGCTTGTTTCGACTGATCTTTTTTGCCGACTTTGATCTGTTGGATCACTAATCCTGTGATAATCAGTACCAAGCCGACCAACGTCGCTGGGTGAATTTGTTCACCGATGATGCTGGCCAGTAGCATCAATGAAATAAATGGTGATGCAAAAATCAGGTTGCTGATTCGAGCGGTGTTTTGCGTTGCTTTTAAAGCGCTAAGCCACAGAACAAATGTTACACCCATCTCAAATAAACCGACATAGGTCACCGCTAGCCAACCTTGAGTGCTTATCTGAGCAAAACTTTCCCCTTCATAGAGGGTTAAACCAATCGCAAATGGAATCGCGACCAAAAAGCCGAGCAATACGCCAACGACTGGATCCGCTTTATTCTTGGCATTCAAAATCCAGTAGCCCGCCCAAAGCAGTGTCGATAGCAGAGCTAGACCAACACCCAGTGGACTATCGAAGTTTAGCCCTAGCACATCACCTTTGGTCGCAATAACAATCACGCCAAGGTAACTAAAGGTACATGCAATCCAATCCTTCGTTCGGATTTTTTGTCCGAGGAATACCGCTGCCATTAAGGTTAAGGTGATTGCCCAGCTGTAGTTAATCGCTTGTGCTTGAGAGGCGGGTAACAAATCGTAGGCTTTAAACAAAATGATGTAGTAAGCGAGTGGATTGATAAGGCCTAGTAATAGGTAGTACCAAGGATTAGAAAGAAAAGTACTCGATAGTAACTTCAATTTGCCCGACACCGCGCAGATGATGATCAGCGCAATGGCAGAAACAATACTCGCCACAGTGAGCATTTGAATGGGAGAGAACTCAGCTAGGGTGAGTTTGAAAGCAGTGGCTACCGTCGACCAGAGTAGTACAGCGGATAAACCTAATCCTAAAGCGCGACGCTCGTTCATGATATTCCTTTAATAAAACCAACGACTTATCGTTCAGTGGTCACAAGAGTGGTACAGAGTACGGAGCGCCTAGTCTAGCTGTTCGATATCTAACCGACAAACTGGACATTTATCCAGTGGTAAAATACCATTATCAATACCAAATAAAGAAGAGTTAAATCGTTATTATGCAATGGATTCTTGAGCATCAAAGTGTGTTGGTCAGCGGTGTAGCGGGCGCAATTACCAGTGGTGTCGCTGTTGGCTGGTGGGTCAAACAGAAAATGCGCTTCGACAATCAGCTTTTAGAGCAGCAGTTAGAATCAAATCAGCAGTTGGCCACGAGTCAAATCGCCCAGTTACACAAAGAGTTAGCTGAGGCGCAAAGCGAGCTGGATGAACTCGATAGCGAGCGAGATAAAGCTGCCTACGAGCTCAAACAGTCTCACGGCAAACTGATGGCCGTACTAGAGAAGCTGCGCTATTTCGATGCGGTCAAACAAGAGCGCCAGCAGTATGCTGACGATCTAAACCAAGTTCGCGAGCATAAATCACAGCTTGAGGCCCAACTGCGTGAGCAAGAAGCGCGTCACGAGCAACAAAACAAAGCCAATCAAGAAAAGCTGCAATTGCTAGAGCAAGCCGAAGAGCGCCTTAAGCAGCAATTTGAGCACTTAGCTAATCAACTGTTTGAGGCGAAAACCGCCAAAGTTGACCAGCAAAACCGCCAAAGCCTCGATGGCTTGCTTTCACCATTGCGTGAACAGTTAGAAGGCTTCAAGAAGCAGGTCAATGACAGCTTTAACCAAGAAGCCAAAGAGCGTCACACGCTGGTGCATGAGTTGAAAAACCTGCAGCGTTTGAACGAGCAGATGACCAAAGAAGCGCTCAACCTGACGCAAGCACTTAAAGGCGACAACAAGCAGCAGGGCAACTGGGGCGAAGTGGTACTAGCGCGTGTGCTAGCGGAATCTGGTCTGCGTGAAGGTCATGAATATCAAACCCAAGTCAGTCTGCAAAACGAAGCGGGTAAGCGTTATCAGCCCGATGTGATTGTTTACCTACCGCAAGATAAGCAGGTGGTGGTTGACTCGAAGATGGCTTTGGTCGCCTATGAACGCTACTTTAACGCCGAAACCGACGCCGAAAGGGAACGCGCCCTAAGTGACCACTTACTTGCATTGCGTGCTCATATTAAAGGCTTATCCAATAAGGACTACCATCAACTGAAAGGCATTCAAAGCCTCGATTATGTACTGATGTTCATTCCGGTTGAGCCTGCCTTTCAAGTGGCGATTCAAGCGGATCCGAGCTTGGTCAAAGATGCGATGGAGCAAAACATTATCTTGGTCAGTCCGACAACCTTGCTGGTAGCACTACGCACTATCGACAATTTATGGCGCAATGAACGTCAAAACCAGAATGCACAAATCATCGCCGAGCGAGCCAGTAAGCTTTACGACAAGCTACGCCTGTTTGTTGATGATATGGAAAGTTTGGGCGGTGCGTTAGATAAAGCCAACCAGAATTATCAAGGCGCGATGAACAAGTTAGCAAGTGGTCGAGGTAATGTGATTCGCCAAGCTGAAAGCTTTAAACAGCTCGGGGTTGAGGTGAAAAAGCCAATCTCAAGTGATTTGGTCCAACTTGCTCAACACGATGGCCTCACAGAAAAGCGTGTATTGGATAAAAATGATTCTTTCGCCGAAAGACATCCGGATGAGGATAAAGTAAACTAATCGCCCGCAGCGCTTAGGTCGTATTAATTAGTAGCGCTGCTCGAAGAGGAATCATCATGACGGATACAAGCGTGCAATCGAATACAGCTTTAGAATCAAATGAAACCACGCATTTTGGTTTCACAACCGTAGCAAAAGACGAGAAAGTGACGAAAGTTGCTGAAGTTTTCCACTCTGTGGCGGCTAAGTACGACATTATGAATGACCTAATGTCGGGTGGTATTCACCGCCTGTGGAAGCGTTTCACTATCGATTGTAGTGGTGTTCGTCCTGGTCAGCGTATTCTAGACCTTGGTGGTGGTACCGGTGACCTTACTGCTAAGTTTTCACGCATCGTAGGTGAAAAAGGCCATGTGGTTCTGGCTGATATCAATAACTCTATGCTCAATGTTGGCCGTGACAAACTGCGCGACAACGGCATTGTTGGCAACGTTCACTATGTACAAGCCAACGCTGAAGAGCTGCCATTCCCAGATGACTACTTTGATGCCATCACTATCAGCTTCTGTCTACGTAACGTAACAGATAAAGATAAAGCGCTGCGTTCTATGTACCGTGTGCTAAAGCCAGGTGGTCGTCTCCTTGTGCTTGAGTTTTCTAAGCCAATCCTAGAGCCGCTATCAAAAATTTACGATACCTACTCATTCCACCTGTTACCTAAGATGGGTGAGCTGGTGGCCAACGATGCAGAAAGCTACCGTTACCTTGCTGAATCTATCCGTATGCACCCGAATCAAGAAACCTTGAAAGGCATGATGGATGAAGCGGGCTTTGATAACACCAGTTACTACAACTTAACCGGTGGTATTGTGGCGTTGCACCGTGGTTATAAGTTCTAAGGTTGCTGACGATGCCATTTGAACCTCTTGTTACTGCGGTCATTGAGACCACACTCAATACATTGGTTAAAAACGATCCAGAATTGGGTCGTCGACTTGCTCGCCTTAAAGGGCAAGTGATTCAAGTTAACCTCAAAGAACTCAATAAGACCCTGACATTCATCTTTAGTCAGCAGATTGATGTGCTGGCTAACTACGAAGGGCAACCTGATTGTTATCTATCACTTAACTTATCGGTATTGCCTGAGCTGCGTGATCAATCCAATATCACTAAGCTCATCAAGCAAGATAAGTTGGTGTTAGAAGGTGATATCCAACTTGCGCAGAAGTTTTCGCAGCTGATGACCGATTGCAAACCAGATCTTGAAGAGTGGTTATCTAAACTGACAGGTGATGTCGTTGCACATACGCTTGTGCAAGGTGTTACTGGCGTTGGCAATATGCTTAAAGCTCAGGCGAGTAAGCATCAAAACCATCTTGCGCAGGTACTAACGGAAGAGTGGAAGATTGCTCCAGCACCGCTAGAAGTGGCACATTTCTGTGATCAGGTTGATGATGTGAAAAGTCAGGCAGCGCGCGTGGAAGCGAAGCTCAATAAATTGTTGGAGCTTGCATGACCCTAACTGAGCTGCGCCGTTTATATCATATCGTTCGAGTCCAGCTTGAGTATGGGCTTGATGAACTGCTTCCTGAACATCAGTTAACTAAAGCGCCTCTTCTGCTAAGAAAAAGTCTGTTCTGGATTAAAAATCAACATCCAGAAAAGCCGCTGGGTGACCGATTACGTCTAGCACTACAAGAACTTGGCCCAGTGTGGATTAAGTTCGGTCAGATGATGTCGACCCGCCGCGACCTCTTTCCTCCTCATATCGCAGACCCATTAGCCTTACTGCAAGACCAAGTATCACCGTTTGATGGCCAGTTGGCGAAACAGCAAATGGAGCAAGCATTAGGTGGTCCGCTGGATACTTGGTTTGATGATTTTGAGATTGAACCGCTAGCGTCGGCGTCAATTGCTCAGGTGCATACCGCTAAGCTCAAACAGACTAACCAAGAAGTGGTATTAAAGGTCATCAGGCCAGATATTCGCCCGGTCATTGATGCAGATCTAAAACTTATGTACCGAATGGCACGTATAGTCGCCAAAGCGCTTCCTGAAGCACGTCGATTGAAACCAGTCGAAGTGGTACGTGAGTACGAAAAAACATTATTGGATGAGCTAGACCTACGTCGTGAAGCGGCCAATGCAATTCAATTACGTCGCAACTTCGAAGGCAGCGAAGAATTGTATGTGCCAGAGGTCATTACTGACGTTAGTAATGAAACTGTCATGGTTTCTGAGCGAATATACGGCATTCAAGTTTCTGATATTGAAGGCTTGAAGGCCAACGGCACCAACATGAAGCTTCTAGCGGAACGTGGTGTGAGTGTGTTCTTTACTCAGGTATTTCGCGATAGCTTCTTCCATGCCGACATGCACCCTGGCAACGTATTTGTTGAACCAGAACATCCAGAGAATCCACGTTGGATTGGGCTAGATTGCGGTATTGTTGGTACGCTAAACAGTGAAGATAAGCGTTATTTAGCGGAAAACTTCTTAGCGTTTTTTAATCGTGACTACCGACGCGTTGCTGAACTGCATGTTGACTCAGGTTGGGTTCCACGTGAAACCAACATTGACGAGTTTGAATTTGCGATTCGCATTGTGTGTGAGCCGATTTTTGCTAAGCCGCTGTGTGAAATTTCGTTTGGTCATGTGCTTTTAAACTTGTTTAACACTGCGCGTCGCTTCAATATGGAAGTGCAACCGCAATTAGTGTTGCTACAAAAGACACTGCTTTATGTGGAAGGTCTAGGGCGTCAGTTATACCCACAGCTAGATTTGTGGGAGACCGCTAAGCCATTCCTTGAAGAGTGGATGATGAACCAAGTTGGCCCGCAAGCGGTGATCAACGCGGTGAAAGATCGCGCGCCGTTCTGGGCAGAAAAACTACCAGAACTGCCAGAGTTGCTGTATGACAGCTTGCGCCAAGGTAAGATGATGAACCAACGTATGGATCAGCTCTACCAAGGTTATCGTTCAAGTAAACGTCAGCAGGCGACCGGTAAATTTTTATTTGGTGTTGGTGCCACATTAGTCGTATGCTCGGCAATATTGGTAAACAGCACTTATGAGCAGCTTTCATTGACCAGTGCCATTGGCGGGGTCACATTTTGGTTGCTTAGTTGGCGAGCTTACCGTCAATAGACGTTAAACTCTTGAAATAAATTTGTTTAATAAGACCCGAGGTAAAAAGAATGGGTGGTATTAGTATTTGGCAACTTCTTATTATTGCTGTCATTGTAGTTCTACTGTTTGGTACTAAGAAACTACGCGGTATTGGTGGCGATCTTGGTGGCGCAGTAAAAGGCTTCAAGAAAGCAATGAGCGAAGATGATGCGGACAAAGACAAAAAAGACGCAGATTTCGAGCCAAAAGCTGTTGATCAGCAAAAAAGCGTAGAGCAGCAGAAAACAGAAGCAACTGCTGAAACTAAGAAAGACAAAGAGCAGGCGTAACTCGTGTTTGATATCGGTTTTTGGGAACTGGTATTAATATCTGTTGTTGGGCTGGTGGTGCTTGGTCCTGAGCGTTTGCCACATGCGATTCGCAGTGTCTCCAAATTTGTTGGTGCCGCGAAAAGTATGGCAAACAGTGTGAAAGACGAACTTTCTCACGAGCTTAAGGTACAAGAACTGCAAGAGAACTTGCGTAAAGCAGAGCAAATGGGGATGGAAGATCTCTCTCCTGAGCTTAAGTCTTCAGTAGAACAACTGAAGCAAGCTGCGCAAGACGTCCAACGTCCGTACGCGAGCAAAAGCGACTCAGCAACGAACAGTACTGAGACTGTGGATGACCAAGCTGCATCCGTTCACAGCGCCAATGACTCCGCTGGTGAGGTTGAAAGTTTAAACACTCAGCCAACACCACAGGCAGATAAAAAAGCCGAATAGTCTCGTATTTAGAGGAGCTACGACTTGAAGTATAAAGTCCGTAGCTCTTTTTCTATCTTTTTGAGTAGAGGTTTCCATGTCTTCTGTTGAGCAGACACAGCCTTTGATCAGCCACTTATTGGAACTTCGTAACCGCTTGCTACGTGCTATTGTTGCCGTGCTAGTGGTGTTTCTTGGTCTGATCTATTTTGCCAATGACATCTATGAGTTTGTCTCCGCGCCTTTGGTAGAGCGTCTACCAGAAGGGGCAACGATGATTGCTACCGATGTCGCGTCACCGTTTTTTACACCGTTAAAGCTGACTTTAATCGCGGCTATTTTCCTAGCGGTGCCGTTTATCTTGTACCAAGTGTGGGCGTTTGTTGCACCGGGCTTGTATAAGCATGAACGTCGTTTGATCATGCCATTGATGTTCTCAAGCTCACTGCTGTTCTATTGTGGTGTGGCTTTCGCGTACTTTGTGGTATTTCCGTTGGTGTTTGGCTTCTTTACCGCTATTTCTCTTGGCGGGGTAGAGTTTGCAACCGACATCTCCAGCTATCTCGATTTTGTTTTAGCGCTGTTCTTGGCGTTCGGTATCGCGTTTGAAGTACCAGTAGCGATCATCTTGCTATGTTGGACCGGGGCGACTAACCCTAAGAGCTTGAGTGAGAAGCGCCCATACATCATCGTTGGTGCGTTTATTGTCGGTATGATGCTGACGCCGCCAGACATGATTTCTCAGACACTATTAGCGATTCCAATGTGTCTGCTGTTTGAAGTCGGTTTGTTCTTTGCGCGCTTCTATGAGCGTAAAGATGAAGACGAAGAAGTCGAAGAGTAGGCCTTATCGCCACAATGAAAAAAGGGGTTGATGTGAAAGCATCAACCCCTTTTTGTTTTTTCGATTTACAGTTTGAACAGCTGCAGCGCATTGGCCGTAGTTAGGCTGTCTACCTCAGCTAGGCTTATCTCTCTTAGTTCCGCCACTCGTTGCGCGACAAGAGAAGTATAGGCAGGCTCATTACGCTTACCACGGTGTGGCACAGGCGCTAGGTATGGGCAATCTGTCTCTAGAATCACATAGTTCATATCAAGGTGCGGGATCACCTTATCCATACCACCGTTTTTAAACGTTGATACACCACCTAAACCTAAGTGGAAGCCGAGGTCATTGATCGCCTTTGCTTCTTCAACACTGCCACCAAAACAGTGGAATACCCCAGAGAGGGAGCCATCTTGCTCTTGGCGAAGTAGCGCCAGAGTTTCCTCAATCGAATCGCGAGTATGAATCACCACTGGAAGTTTCATCTCTTTAGCCCAGTTTAACTGAGTGATGAAAGCCATTTCCTGCTCGGCTTTATAGGTTTTATCCCAATACAGGTCGATGCCAATTTCACCTACGGCGATGAAGTTATGTTTGTTGAACCAAGAGCAAATGACCTCAAGGGTTTGTTTCACATTGCTATCGACATAACATGGATGAAGGCCCATCATTGAGCGACAAACTTCTGGATAACTCGCCTCTGTTTTTAACATTGGCTCAATCGATTCTAGGTCAATGTTCGGTAGGAGAATCTTATCAATGCCTTGGGCTAGTGCACGCTTTACAACGTCATCACGGTCTGCATCAAATTCACTGGCATAGATATGGGCGTGGGTATCAATCATGATCGTTCTCTGGGCAAATGATTCGGCTAACTAAGTGGCACCAGTATACGGCAGTGTGGGCCTTTGGTCATTTTCTGCATTTTTACGTTTTGTTGCTAGCGTCGCCTCCATTGAATGATATTATTCAATTCAAGCACTTTCACCACACAAGGAGAATAGAGTGTCAGTTTCGATTCAAGGTCAATTCCCTGGCCGTCGTATGCGCCGTATGCGTAAACATGACTTTAGCCGTCGCCTCATGGCTGAAAACCAATTGTCTGTTAACGATCTAATCTACCCAATGTTTATCCTGATGGGTAAAGATCGCCGCGAAACCGTGGATTCTATGCCGGGTATCGAACGCTTATCGATCGACTTGATGCTGGAAGAAGCGCAGTACCTTGCTCAGCTAGGTGTACCAGCGATCGCTCTATTCCCTGTAGTAAACCAAGATGCGAAAAGCTTATGTGCCGCTGAAGCTTACAACCCAGAAGGTTTGGTTCAGCGTGCGGTACGTTCACTGAAAGAGCATGTGCCAGAAATTGGCGTGATTACTGATGTGGCACTCGACCCATTCACTACCCATGGTCAAGACGGCATCATTGATGAAGAGGGCTACGTGCTTAATGATGAAACTACTAAGGTTTTGGTTAAGCAGGCGCTGTCTCATGCTGAAGCGGGCGCAGATGTTGTGGCACCTTCAGATATGATGGATGGCCGAATCGGCGAGATTCGCAAAGCGTTAGAGCAAGCGGGTCACATTAATACTCAAATCATGGCGTACTCTGCCAAGTATGCGTCTTGCTACTATGGCCCGTTCCGTGATGCGGTCGGCAGCGCAAGTAACCTTAAAGGCGGTAACAAGAAGAACTACCAAATGGATCCGGCGAACAGCGATGAAGCGATCCATGAAGTGGCGATGGACATCAACGAAGGCGCGGATATGGTAATGGTTAAGCCAGGTATGCCATATCTTGATATTGTTCGCCGCGTGAAGTCTGAGTTAGAAGTTCCGACTTTTGCTTACCAAGTTTCCGGTGAGTATGCGATGCACAAAGCAGCATTTTCCAACGGTTGGCTAAAAGAGCGTGAAACCGTGATGGAATCACTGATGTGCTTTAAGCGCTCGGGCGCCGATGGCATTCTGACTTACTTTGCCAAAGACGTGGCAGAGTGGCTAGCGGAAGAAAATGCTCAAGCAGCGACCTTCTTGCGAGAAGAGCAAGAGTAGTCATTATCGAATGAATGATTCAAAAGGCTGGCATTTGTCAGCCTTTTCTAGTTTTGGAGAGTTGCAATGAGCATTATATACCGAGAGGGCACATTGGCCGAGTGTGTCCAAGTTGTAGAGCAGATCCAAGAGTTTGCCCATAAAGAGACGGTCGAAACTTTATCGGCGCGTTTGGAAGGTAAAGCACGCTCTCTTATCCAGGTCGCGCAAGAAGGGGACAACCTACTTGGTTTTAAAATTGGTTATCAATTGGATGAGCAAACCTTTTACAGCTGGTTTGGTGGCGTTTCCTCACTGGCTCGCAATAAAGGTGTGGCGCAAAAACTGTTGGAAATTCAAGAAAAGTGGGTAGCAGAGCAGGGTTATAAGCAGCTAAAAGTGAAATCGCGAAATCAATTTCCTGCGATGTTGAGACTGCTGATTAGAAATGGCTATCTGATTGAAAATTTTGAAGAAAAGCATCCTCTTATAGAGAGTAGAATCCACTTCGTAAAGCAGCTATAGCACTGATATAAAAATTAAATGAGATTTTTTCTCATTTAACTGTTGACGCATCAAATGAGAATGGTTATTATTTATCTCGTCTTAGGGAATGAGAGAAGTTCACAAGGACGTTGAGTTACCAGATTCAATATGGAGACGGTGATGACACTGAACTTAATCGAACTTGCACGAGTTCTTTTTGACACGACATTGCTCACATTGCTTCCAGTGTAATTTATAGCTTTATGGCAAAGCACCTCATTCACCTGAATTGCTTTGACCCCTTTTTGCTAGGCGACATCGAAAGATGTCGCTTTTTTTATGCCTGCGATTTGGGATCGAATAAAAGGACACCAATAGTCTTTTCCACAATGCAAGATCGTTTCAAGATCGATCTGTGGATGATCGATCTCTGTTAATGTTCTTTTATTACATGGGCTTATGGTGTTTTTGTCGTGCTTCTATTCCATTTTTATATCCTGTGTATAAATAATATAAACAGAGTTATCCACAGGTGAGGCTGGCCGTTGATATAAGAATAATCAAATGTGTGAGTAGAGTTGAGAGAGTTAAAATGGATTCACTGACGGACTCATGGCATCCTAAGCAGATCTTTTTTGCATTTTCTTTGGATACGTAAAGACTATGGCCAATATTCCTGATAATCCGTTGATTCTTATCGATGGTTCTTCTTACCTATATCGCGCATTTCATGCCTACCCAGGCACGATGAGTAATGGCGATATTCCAACTAATGCGGTCTACGGTGTGGTCAACATGCTGCGTAGCATGATGCGTCAATTTGCTTCCGATCGTATTGCTGTGGTCTTTGATGCGAAAGGGAAAACCTTCCGTGATGATATGTATCCAGAGTACAAAGCAAATCGTCCACCTATGCCTGATGATCTGCGTTGCCAGATCGAGCCACTACATAATGTGATTCGTGCAATGGGCCTGCCGCTGATCTGTATCCCTGGCGTTGAAGCCGATGACGTGATCGGTACCTTAGCGTATCAAGCCTCTCAAGCGGGTATGCCAGTACTGATCAGTACCGGTGATAAGGATATGGCTCAGTTGGTGGATGATAACGTTACTTTGATCAACACCATGACGAATGTGGTGATGGATCGTGAAGGTGTGATTGAGAAGTTTGGTATTCCACCGGAACTGATCATCGACTACCTAGCGCTGATGGGCGATAAAGTCGATAACATCCCTGGTGTTCCTGGTGTCGGTGACAAGACGGCAACGGCTCTGCTACAAGGTATTGGTGGTCTAGATAAGTTGTATCAAAACCTTGATGATATCGCGCCACTTGGTTTCCGCGGTTCTAAAACCATGGCTAAAAAGCTTATCGACAACCAAGACAATGCCAAACTGTCTTATGAACTCGCAACTATCAAGCTTGATGTTGAACTAGAAGAGACGCCAGAGTCGCTACTAAAAGCGGAACCAAACAAAGACGAACTGATTAAACTTTACGGTCAGCTAGTGTTCAAGTCATGGCTCAATGAGTTATTAGATGGCGGTAACGGCGTAGTAGAGGCGGATGAAAAATCTGGCTCTGTAACGGGTGCTGCGAAAGCATCAAGTGGCGCAGAGATGGACACTTCAGCGGTGACCATCGATCGCAGCCAATATGAGACTATTTTAGATGAAGCAAGCTTTAACGCTTGGCTAGAGAAGCTCAAAGCAGCCGAGGTATTCGCTTTTGATACCGAAACTGACAGCCTAGACTACATGGTCGCGAATCTTGTGGGTCTTTCGTTTGCAACCGAAGAAGGTGTCGCTGCGTACGTTCCTGTTGCTCATGATTACCTAGATGCACCCGCTCAGCTAGATCGTGATTGGGTACTAGAGCAGTTAAAACCAATTCTAGAAGATGACGCTCAAGCGAAAGTGGGCCAAAACCTCAAATACGATGCCAGTGTATTAGCGCGCTACGGCATTGAAATGAAAGGTATCAAGCACGACACCATGCTGGCTTCGTATGTATATAACAGCGTGGGTGGTAAGCATGATATGGACAGCTTGGCACTGCGCTTCCTTCAGCATAGCTGCATCTCATTTGAACAAATTGCCGGTAAAGGTAAGAAGCAACTGACCTTTAACCAAATTGAGCTTGATGAAGCGTCTCCGTATGCTGCAGAAGATGCGGATGTGACGCTTCGCCTGCACAATCGCTTGATGGAAAACATCGATCAAGACCAGAAGCTTAAAGCTATCTATCAAGAGATAGAAGTACCATTGGTTCCTGTTCTTTCTCGCATTGAGCGAACTGGTGTCTTGATTGATGACATGAAGCTAGGCGCTCAGTCGCAAGAGATTGCTCAGCGATTGGATGAGCTTGAACAGAAGGCGTATGAGATTGCTGAGCAAGAGTTCAATATGAACTCACCGAAGCAGCTGCAAGCACTACTGTTTGAAAAAATGGGCTTACCTGTCATCAAGAAGACGCCGTCAGGCACGCCTTCTACTAACGAAGAAGTGTTGCAAGAGCTCGCACTGGATTACCCATTACCAAAACTGATTTTGGAATATCGTGGTCTGGCGAAACTCAAGTCAACTTACACCGATAAGCTACCGAAGATGATTAACCCTGAAACGGGGCGTGTGCATACTTCTTATCACCAAGCAGTTACAGCGACAGGTCGTCTATCTTCGACCGATCCAAACTTACAGAATATCCCAATCCGTAACGAAGAAGGTCGCCGTATTCGCCAAGCGTTTATTGCCCCACATGGCTATAAAATCATGGCAGTCGATTACTCTCAGATTGAATTGCGTATTATGGCGCACCTGTCAGGTGATCAAGCGCTATTGGACGCATTCCAACAAGGTAAAGATATCCACGCAGCAACCGCAGCCGAGATCATGGGCACTACCATTGACCAAGTGAGCTCAGAGCAGCGTCGCCGTGCAAAAGCGGTGAACTTTGGTCTTATCTACGGTATGAGTGCGTTTGGTCTAGCGAAGCAATTGGGTATCCCACGTGGTGAAGCTCAAGATTACATGAACAAATACTTTGAGCGTTACCCTGGTGTAATGCAGTACATGGAAGACACGCGTAGCACGGCATCTGAGCAAGGCTATGTTGAAACCATCTTTGGCCGTCGTTTACATCTACCTGAAATCCAATCTCGTAATGGTATGCGTCGTAAAGCGGCTGAGCGAGCGGCGATCAACGCGCCAATGCAGGGCACCGCGGCAGATATCATTAAGAAAGCGATGCTATTGGTTGATGAATGGATTCAAACTGAAGGCGACGGTCGCGTTAAGCTGTTGATGCAAGTACACGATGAATTAGTATTTGAAGTTCAAGAGTCAGCTTTGACCGAAATTGAAAGTAAAGTACAAGAATTAATGGAATCGGCTGCAGAGCTAGATGTTCCTCTTGTTGCTGAAGCGGGTCATGGTGATAACTGGGATCAGGCGCACTAGACAAAAAATAGTCAAATACCAACAAATAACATGAGCCAGTGCACAAACACTGGCTTTTTTTTATCAAGAAATAAGTTCCTGATGATTTTGTCAAAATGTTATTTAATAAAATTTTAATGAAAAAAACTTACAAAAGTAGTTTTCATTTCTGACCAATTGTTGTACATTAATCTGCGTAGGGTACAGAGGTAAGATGTTCTATCTTTCAGACCTTTTGTTTCACGTTATTGGATTAGGCTGATTCAGCCGCCCCAGTCAGTTTTTGACTGGGGCGTTTTTTATTGGGCGAAAGAAAAATTCAATAAACTCAATATGCTGCCTAAATATCTCCCGATATCTCGCTATTTGCCTATCTCGTTGTCGATAATCATTGTCATGATAAGCCATTGATTCACCTTTCTGTAATCACACAAAACTTTGTAACTTTACTCCATTCACAGTTTGGTTATTTTGGGCAGAAAAACAATCTAATTATCTTTCATTTTATTAGTTGGTTTTGTATTTAAGTATTTGTTTTAATTCAGAAAGAAGGGTGGTTTTTCTAGCGGTTAATAGAGAGGGAGCCGAGTTGACCTCAACTGAGAAATTCGTAATCTAGGGCGCACAATAATTTATAACAACTATTTCTCTCCCGTTGCCCCGCCAGGATGGTGGGGCGTTTTGTTTCTGCGGCGAGATAATATTAGTTGAGAACCGTATAGCCGCGGTTTGTCATGCAATTTCTCATGACGGTGTGTTGCTCACTTTCGTATGCAGCTTGGTTGGCACGGCGATCTCGACTTCCACCAACGACACCGACAGCCCCGCCAACCGCAGCACCAGTCTTAGCGCCTTGACTGCCTGAGCCACCTGCAATGGCGTTACCCGCCGCACCGACAGCAGCGCCTTTCAATGCACCCCCCACAGCACCTCGTGAACGCGTCTCCTTTTTTACTCCTCCAGCAAGGTTTTCACATTGGTGCATATCGTAAACATAGTCCTTCTCATCAACGCCGGATTTATCGACGATAAGATTTGCATGCGCAAAAATAGAGAAGACCATTGCAAGAGATAGGAAAGTGATGCGTTTCATGGATAACCAGCCTGTGGAGTAATTTAATTTAGGCAAGTATAAAGAAACAGTGTTCGATTGTTGGAATATCCCTTATTCCCTACGGAATAGTAATAAAAAGCCCCGCATTGCTGCAGGGCCTATCTATATAGAAGTGATTTATCGAGTTGCTATTATTGCTGCTCGTCGTCGATATTTTCTTCTTCAATGATCTCTTCAACCACTGACTCGGCTAGTGCTGGTGCAAACCACTCATCGAGTTTGTTACGCAGTACGTCAACCCCAAGTCCTTTTAGTGAAGAGAAAGCAGCAACGCTGACATCGCCTCCGAAGCCAACTGCATCTTTCTTAATCTTCAATACTTGTGCCTTACGTGCACCACTTTTCAGTTTGTCGGCTTTAGTAAGCAACACTTGGACTGGAATACCGCTGTCTACAGCCCAGAAAATCAACTGCTGATCTAGGTCTTTCATCGGGTGACGGATATCCATCAGTACCACTAGGCCTTTTAGGCATGAGCGTTTCTGTAGGTATTCACCTAGCGATTTTTGCCATTTCTTCTTCAGTTCTAACGGGACTTGTGCAAAGCCGTACCCAGGAAGGTCAACAATATGACAACCGTCAGTCACTTTAAATAAGTTAATAAGTTGCGTACGACCAGGCGTTTTACTGGTTTTTGCAAGGCTACGCTGGTTGGTCAAGCGATTAAGTGAGCTTGATTTGCCCGCATTGGAGCGTCCTGCAAACGCAACTTCGATACCTTCATCTGCTGGCAAGGCGCGGATATCCGGCGCACTTGTGATGAAATGAGTGTTTTGATAATGAATTTTTACGCTCACTGTTAACTCCATCTCGACTTTGTGTAGTCGATTGATTACTTTTTTGTGAAATTGTGTAAAATAACCGTGCTCGGCATAAGGTCGCCTATTGTACCATGAGTGGTACTGGAAGCTTGATAATTATAAATGGAATGTCATGAAGAAATTAGCGCTAATATTGAGTCTTTTAGCCAGCTGCTCCGTATGGGCCCAAGGCAGCATAGAAGCTGGTAAAGCAAAATCTCAAACCTGTGTTGCCTGCCATGGTGCTGACGGCAACAGTCAACTCGCAATGTACCCGAAAATTGCTGGTCAGCATGCTAAATATATTGAAAAGCAGCTGAAAGAATTCAAGTTGGGTATGACTAGTGGTGGTAAACAAGGTCGTGTAGACCCAGTGATGGGTGGTATGGCTATGCCACTGTCTGAGCAAGATATGAAAGATCTTGCGGTTTACTACGCATCTCTACCTATCTCGGACAACACAACACCTGAAAATGTTGTTGATGCTGGCAAGGTTCTTTATACCGCTGGTGACGCTGAACGTGGTCTAACAGCTTGTATCGCATGTCACGGTCCTCGTGGTGATGGTACTGAGCTATCTGGCTTCCCGAAAATTTCAGGTCAACATGCTGATTACATTAAAGCTCAGCTAGAAAGATTCCGTGACGGCTCTCGTGCAAACGATATGAACGAAATGATGCGTGATATCGCTAAGAAGCTAACGGATGAAGATATCGATACTCTTTCAAAATATGTTGGTGGCCTACACTAAGCCCTTTGAATTTGTTCGAGCATAAGTTGTATTGAAAAAGCCCAGACTTCGGTCTGGGCTTTTTCGTATGATCGCGATCACTCTCGCCAATCGGAGCCAATGTTCTTTCTCGCCACTCTGCTTGTAAGAGATCGTCCATACATTACTCATCTATTTTCTGTGGGATCTCTGCAAGGTGTTGAAATTTAAGGCTATGATTTGAACGCGAGAAATTAACTGAAAATATTGTTTTTTGAGGATTGTTCAAAGCCGTTATCACGGTAAAGTATCGTTATCGGCAGGGCGCTGATGAAGGATTTCAGACCAGGAGGTCTCCAAGGACGCAAGCGAAGGATGCTTGGTTGTTGAGGAATGGAATCAGGGTAGGTAGGACACCTACTTGATACGGATGGTCGACTTGTCTAATGGTTTAAGACAGCGTAAAGGATCAGGCTAAGGACTAGCCCAGATAGCAGGAAGTTAAAGGAAAGCCAAAACTCACCAGGACGGTGGCAAACAACACTTTTGGCAGGGAAAGCGCTAAAAACAAATGGATTATTGGTGTACTGAACTCAGTACAACACAGTTTTGCCGCAAGGCATTTAGAAAGCGATAGAGACACTCTATCGCTTTTTTTATTCCTATTTTTCAAAAATCGATGATTATTTGCGCAATAGTGCTCCACTCTAACGCCAGTTTCTGGTATGTTTCGCATCCCTGTTTGAGGATGAGTTTACGCAGCCGATATGCATAATTGCCCCCTTTGTCAGAGCTTAGACATCAAGCACTATTATGAAGATAAGCGTAGAGAGTATCTTCAGTGCCAGCAGTGTGAGCTTGTGTTTGTTAATCCAGACCAGCGTTTGGATGCAAAAGCGGAAAAAGCCCACTACGATCTGCATGAGAATGATCCAAATGACGAAGGATATCGACGCTTTTTATCTCGGGTTTCTGACCCCATATTAACGCGTATAGCTCCCAACTCTCACGGGTTAGATTTTGGTTGTGGCCCAGGACCAACGTTATCTTTAATGTTGGAACAGCAAGGACACACCATGAGTTTGTATGACCTTTACTATCACCCAGATCGCTCGGTGTTAGACACGTCGTATGACTTTATCACTGCCACAGAAGTTATTGAGCACCTTTATGAGCCCAATAAAGTGTGGCAGCAATGGTTGAATTTAGTTAAGCCGGGTGGCTGGATTGGTCTTATGACTAAGATGGTCATTGATGTTGAAGCGTTTGCCTCATGGCACTACAAAAACGATCTGACCCATGTGGTCTTTTTCAGTCGTAAAACGTTTCAATACTTGGCAGAGCGGGATCAGCTCGAGCTTGAATTTATTGGTAATGATGTAATTTTACTGAGGAAAGCCCAGTAATGAGCCGTAGTAAGAAAGCAAGATCAGGCGGTAATAGCGACGTAATCGTTGTTCGCAACCGTACTGAATCAGACGTTGAAGGACGTCTACGTAAAAAAGACAAAAAGCGCAAAGGTCTAAAGACCGGTGGTCGCAACTCTGAAGCTAAAACACAAAAGCAACAGACTGCGAGCCAAAAGCGCGACCCACGCTTAGGCAGCAAAAAGAAGATTCCTTTAGTTGTTGAAGCGGCGAAAAAACCAAGCAAAGCTGAGCGTCGTATTAGCGCTGAGAAAGAGCTAGAAATGCTTGAGAATGACGCGCAACTGAATGTGCTATTGGACCGCCTAGACAATGGTGACAACCTAGGTGCAGGTCTACAGAAGTACGTCGATGAAAAACTTGCACGTATTGAAATCCTGATGAAGCAACTTGGTATCTACGAAGAACCTGAAGAAGAAGAGTTCGAGGAAGAAGAAGTTGTTGAGCCAGTAGCAAAACAGAAGCCGAGCAAAAAAGCGAATTCAGATGATGAGCTTCTTTCTCAGTTTGAAGGTTTGGATCTGAACCAATTTAAAGGGTAAAGAGCACAATGAATGTAACCTTATTAGCTATCGCAGGCAGCGTAATTGTTCTGGGTTTAGCCTCTTATGCTGGTTACCTTCTGCTCCAGCTCAAGAAGCAAAAGGAATTGCAATTGCAGCAACAAAAGTTGGCAATTGAAAAGCGTAATGCCAACATCTTTGAAAGCGTCAACGTCCTTTGCTTAGCCGGCATTCAAGAGCAGTGTGACCTATCTGAGATCAGTATTCGTCTATATAACATCATGGACTACGTCCAAGGTGAAGAGCGTGTCGATTTCGACCAAGAATACCCAGCGACGTCTGAGCTGTTCCATATCGTTAAAGATATGGCGCGCGGTGAAGCTCGTCAGGAGTTGGCTAAGCAAGAGCGCATGAAGCAAAACCTTGAGCGCCACAAAGCAGAGTCACGCCTTCAGCAAGATATTACTGAAGAGCTAAAACGTCTGCAGAAAAAAGTGAAACCGCTAAATAATCAGATCAACATTCAAATGATCTAGCGCGTAACTTTTATAACTCGATCGCTTACACTAAAAGGGTAGTGATCGAGTTATCAATTCTGAGTATTGCTACTCAAAAAGCAGCCTGTGCACCAACGACTCACTGTTAGGTGTGGCAAAATAGCCTGCTAATTACAATGACCCTATTGGTCACATAAGCATTAAAGCCCAAACGGAAATACCATCATGTCGCAGCCAGTCGTCGCAAGCCAACAAATTGTCTGGGATCAAGCGGTTCTTGATAAGTACAACTATTCAGGTCCTCGTTATACCTCGTATCCAACAGCTTTAGAATTCCATGAAGCGTTTACTGTCGCAGACTACGACATGGCGTGTACTCAGTATCCAGAGCGACCGCTTTCTCTTTATATTCACATCCCTTTCTGCCACAAGCTTTGTTACTACTGTGGTTGTAATAAGGTCATCACTCGTCATGCCCATAAAGCGGATGAGTATCTTGATGTGTTGGAGCTAGAAATCCGTACTCGCGCGGCGTTGCTTCAAGGTCGTAAAGTGACTCAGCTTCACTTCGGCGGCGGTACTCCAACTTTCCTAACCAAAGCACAAATTAGCCGTGTGATGGCGATTCTTCGCGGTGAGTTCTACTTTGAAGGCGATGCTGAAATCAGTATCGAAGTTGACCCGCGTGAAATCGAGCTAGACATGCTGGATCACCTACGTGGTGAAGGCTTTAACCGTTTGAGCATTGGCGTTCAAGACTTCAACAAAGAAGTGCAGAATCTGGTTAACCGTGAGCAAGATGAAGAATTTATCTTTGCCATGGTCGAGCGTGCTAAAGATCTAGGCTTCCGTTCAACCAACCTAGATTTGATTTACGGCCTACCGAAGCAAACCAAAGACTCGTTTGCTGAGACGCTTAAGCAAGTTCTGGAAATGAAGCCAGGCCGTTTATCTGTGTTTAACTACGCACATATGCCGCAACTGTTTGCCGCGCAGCGTAAGATTAAAGATGAAGATCTGCCGATCGCCGAAGAGAAAATGGCGATACTGCAAGACACGATTACAACCCTAACGGGTGCGGATTATCAGTTTATCGGTATGGACCACTTCGCCCAGCCGGATGATGAACTGGCCGTGGCGCAGCGTAATGGCGTGTTGCACCGCAACTTCCAAGGTTACACCACCCAAGGTGAAGCAGACTTAGTTGGCTTCGGTGTTTCAGCGATTTCGATGATTGGTGATGCGTACGCGCAAAACCAGAAAGAGTTGAAGAAGTACTACGCGCAAGTGACGGACCAGCGCCATGCATTATGGAAAGGTGTCGCACTTGATAGTGATGACTTACTTCGTCGTGAAGTGATTAAGCAGCTTATTTGTAACTTTAAACTGGATAAGACCATGATTGAGTCTGAGTTTAAGGTGCAATTTAATCACTACTTCAAAGAAGACTTAGGTTTACTGCAGACCTTTATCAATGACGAGCTAGTCGAAGTGGATGACGAAGAAATCCGCGTTACCCTACGTGGCCGTCTACTGATTCGTAACATTTGTATGTGTTTTGATAAGTATTTAAGAGCAAAGGCTAGGCAGCAGCAGTTCTCTCGCGTTATCTAACGCCAGTGTCATTCCCGATAACGACGAAGTCGTGTAGTCGGGAATCTCATCAAGCGATTAGAGATTTCCAACTCAGTCGTTCCTCCTTCTCGGAAATGACAGCTTGGTTTGATAATTGGATATATCGAAAGCCACCGCCTTTCTTTATCGGAAAAAAGCGGTGGCTTTGTTGTATCTGGCGCTTAGGCTATGGAGCGATATAAGTATCGTGGGCCATTTGCCATAGTGCTTTGACTAACGGATTATCCAGCTGTGAGCGCTTGCAGCACACCCCAAGCTTAAATGGTTTTACTGACGCGGCGACTTTAAGCCGTTCAATCTTCTCTTTTACTGGGCTGTTATTGATCACCACATCTGGCGCAATACCGACGCCGCAACCCAGTGCGACCATACTGACAATCGCTTCATGACCTGACACTTGCGCGTAGATGTTAGGTTTAATCTTCATTGACTTAAACCAAGCATTGACGCGGTCTCGGGCGGTACCTGACTCAGGGACAATAAATGGAATCACCGACCAATCAGGTTTATCTTTTCTCAGCTCTTCAGCAAAGTTACTCACCCCTACTGGGGCAATCACAGACAGGGGGATCTCACTGATGGTTTCAAACTCGATCCGTGCGGGTAACTGCTCTGGTTGGGCCGAGATAGCAATATCCGCTTCATCGGCGAGTACTTTGCCAATTGCTTGAGCAGGGTCGCCAGTCGAGAGTTTGAATTCAATAAAAGGGTGCTGGAGACGAAACTCAGAGAGCAGTTCGGGCAAATGGCTGTAACTGGCCGTCACTGAGCAAAACAAGCGAATCTCGCCCTTCAATTCTTCTTCATGACCTTTTAGCTGCGCATTGTAGTTTTGCCACTCTCCCAAAATATTCAGCGCCACGGGCAACAGCTTTTTCGCCGCAGGGGTGAGTTCGACACTGCGATTGTCGCGCAGGAACAGTGCTTGCCCAGTGTCGCTTTCCAATTTTTGGATCTGGCGACTGAGTGCAGAAGGGCTGATATGCATCGCTGAGGCGGTCTTGGCAAAACTTTTACTATCACACAGATGAATGAACAACTGCAGACACTTAATGTTCATGAAAGGGTCACATCCTTGTTGCATTAATTGCAATTACTAATTGTGAATATATCACTTTAAGCAACAGAATGTCTGTTTTAGTATGAACTCATTCGGTAACAAAACGACCGACCTCAACGGAAAAATTCTTTAAAGGAGCGCCCAGATGGCTAACTATTTCAATACTTTAAACCTACGCGAGCAGCTAGACCAATTAGGTCGTTGTCGTTTCATGGACCGCAGCGAATTCGCAACAGAAGCGGATTACCTGAAAGGTAAGAAAGTCGTTATCGTTGGTTGTGGTGCTCAGGGCCTAAACCAAGGTCTAAACATGCGTGACTCTGGCCTAAACGTAGCGTATGCACTACGTCAGGCAGCGATTGACGAGCAGCGTCAGTCATACAAGAACGCAAAAGAAAATGGTTTTGAAGTAGCAAGCTACGAAACGCTAATCCCTGAAGCAGACCTAGTAATCAACCTGACTCCAGACAAACAGCACACTAACGTTGTAGAAACGGTAATGCCGCTAATGAAGCAAGGCGCTGCACTAGGTTACTCGCACGGTTTCAACGTAGTTGAAGAAGGCATGCAAATCCGCAAAGACCTAACGGTTGTAATGGTTGCACCTAAGTGTCCAGGTACAGAAGTGCGTGAAGAGTACAAGCGTGGTTTCGGTGTTCCGACACTAATCGCTGTTCACCCAGAAAATGACCCTAAAGGCGAAGGCTGGGACATCGCAAAAGCATGGGCAGCAGGTACAGGTGGACACCGCGCAGGTTGTCTAGAGTCTTCATTCGTTGCAGAAGTTAAATCTGACTTAATGGGTGAGCAAACTATCCTATGTGGCATGCTACAAGCTGGTTCTATCGTATCTTACGAGAAGATGATCGCTGACGGCATCGACCCAAGCTACGCAGGTAAGCTACTTCAGTACGGTTGGGAAACCATCACAGAAGCACTGAAATTCGGTGGCATCACGCACATGATGGACCGTCTATCAAACCCAGCGAAAGTTAAAGCATTCGAGCTATCTGAAGAGCTTAAAGAGCTAATGCGTCCGCTTTACAACAAGCACATGGATGACATCATCACAGGTGAGTTCTCAAGCACTATGATGGCTGACTGGGCGAACGATGACGTAAACCTACTAGGCTGGCGTGAAGAGACAGGCGAAACAGCATTTGAAAACTACCCAGCAGGCGACGTTGAAATCTCTGAGCAAGAGTACTTCGACAACGGTATCCTACTAGTAGCAATGGTTCGTGCCGGTGTTGAACTAGCGTTCGAAGCAATGACTGCATCAGGCATCATCGATGAGTCAGCGTACTACGAGTCACTACACGAGCTACCACTAATCGCAAACACAGTAGCACGTAAGCGTCTATACGAAATGAACGTAGTAATCTCAGATACAGCAGAATACGGTAACTACCTATTCGCTAACGTGGCAACACCACTACTACGTGAGAAGTTCATGCCTTCAGTATCAACAGATGTGATTGGTAAAGGTCTAGGTGAAACATCTAACCAAGTAGATAACGCAACGCTAATCGCAGTAAACGATACTATCCGTAACCACCCAGTTGAGTACATTGGTGAAGAGCTACGTGGTTACATGACTGATATGAAGAACATCGCAGTAGGCGGCTAATTACTTGCCTTAAGGTTCCATTTCGGTGTCGAAGGTGCTCATTTACTATCGTAAACTCCGCGCCTTCTCCTAGAAATGAAACCTTAATTCAGCGCAATTTGTTCCCTAAGGGAATTAAGCTCTTAGCTGTGAAGACTTAATTCTGCGTAATTCGCTAATCTAGACTGTAGGTTAGTAAAGAACTCCAGATAGACTGGGGTCAATAAATACAACATAAAACACAACATCTAATTAAAAGGCTTGGTCTCCGTTGACCAAGCCTTTTTGTTTGTGCGACGTAAAGTTGGTGAAAACTTGGTCAAGACTTTGTAGGCGTCCTACAAGTGGGGCACAAATTAATTAGTGAGTGTGGTTAGATAAATGGAGTGGTAATAATAAGGTAAAGTTAACAATGAATAAGTATATCGTCGGTATGGTTCTCGGTCTTACGTCCGCATCGTGTTTCGCTATGGGACGTCCATTACCAGAATTAGATAAAAGCCAGTTTGATACTCAGCAGTGGCAGTTTGTGGCAGGTTCAGGAGCTCAAGTAGCCTCTGATACTATTGCCGCTGATGAACATAACTATGGCTATTTGACGGTACGCTTTGATGGTGACTTCACTTTGTATTTTGTTGACCGCGGCCATCGCTGTAACGGTGAAGACGAGCAAGGCTCTGATGATCGCCCGTTACCGAATCGAGAGATTGCCGTTGATGGTCAGTTTATCGAGATGAAAGGGGTTTGCCACGATGGCTTTACTCAATACTCACCAGCAACCGTTGCAGGCAAGAACTTCCTCAATGGCCACTTTATTGGTAATAAAGAAGTGAAGATTGGTAGCATCAATATCGTAGAGCAAACGGTGATGGAAGACTATACCTATACCGTCTCTGCGCAGGGCTTTAAGCAAGCCTCGTTGCAAGCTCTCAAAGCGCAACAGCAATAATAAAAAACGCTTCCAATCTGGAAGCGTTTTTTATTATTTATCCGCTAGCTTTTGTTCTAAATCGGCTAGCTTCTTTTCCATCTCGGTAAGCTTTTGACGAGTGCGTAGTAGGACTTGTGTCTGTACATCGAACTCTTCGCGGCTCACTACGTCTAGCTTATTAAGCTGACCTTGGATGACTTGGCGAACCTTTTGGTCTACGTCTGAGCCAAGCTCTTTTACTGGCGCAGGCATAGAATCATGAATTTGTTTAGCAATTTGCTCTAGTTTCTTTGGGTCAAACATGTGACTAAAACTCCTTTCAATTTGCTCTCATTCTATGTAATTGATACCGGAAAGTCGCTACCTCGATAGTAAAAATTCGAAGCTAATATCAGCTAAATGAGGCAAATAAAAAAGGCCACCGAAGTGACCTTTTCAATTTCTAGCAGATTATTTGTTGTCTGCTAGCTCGCGGTGAGCTGCTTTTGCTTCATCAACGCGCGCCAGCTTTTCCAAATCTTTGTCTTCAACAAACACTGGTAGTGGCTTGTGTTTTTCAGCTAGGTAGCTGTAAATCACTGGCAGTACGAATAGCGTAAAGATGGTACCAATCGCTAGACCAGCTACGATTACGATACCGATACTAAAGCGCTGCGCTGCACCTGCACCACTTGCGTACATTAGCGGGATAAGACCTGCAATCATCGCTGCTGTGGTCATTAGGATAGGGCGTAGACGTACTTTCGCCGCTTCCATTACCGCGTCCATCTTGCTCAGCTTGTTGTGTAACTGCTCTTCTTTGGCTACTTCACAGATCAAGATACCGTGCTTAGTAATCAGACCAACCAGAGTAATCAAACCTACCTGAGAGTAGATGTTCATGGTTGCCGCGCCCCAAGCGAGGGCAATCAGAGCGCCACAAATCGCTAGTGGTACTGACACCATGATAACCAGCGGATCTTTCAGTGATTCAAACTGAATCGCTAGAACCAAGAAGATGATCGCCAGTGCTAGACCAAAGGTTGCGTATAGTGCGCTACCTTCTGTCACGTACTGACGCGCTTCACCCATGTAGTCGTGGTTGTAGCCGCTTGGTAGTTTCTCTGCCGCAATACCTTCAAACCAGTTGATTGCATCACCCATAGCCGTGCCCGGTGCTGGAACCGCACCAACCGTTGCTGAGTTTAGCTGGTTGAAGTGAGGTAGCGAGCGAGGCTCTGCTACAACATCAATCGTGATCAAGCTGCCTAGTGGTACTGCTTTGCCGTTAGCAGAGCGTACGTAGTAGTTGTTCATCGATTCAGGGTTTAGACGCCACTTACGCTCAACTTGAGGGATTACCTCATAAGAGCGGCCATTCAGGTCGATACGGTTTACGTAACCGTCGGCCATCATAGTACTTAGTGTGATGCCGATGTCTTGCATGGTCACGCCATAAGCGCCGGCTTTGTCTTTGTCGATGTTGATTTTCATCGTAGCTGAGTCGTAGTTCAGATCGAGATCTGAATACACGAACATCGGGCTCGATTTCACTTCCGTTAGCACGTCGGTTGCGATTGAGAATAGGCTCTCAAACGCATTTGGTGTGGTGATAACGAACTGAATCGGTAGGCCTGAACCTGCACCTGGTAGTTCTGGCATCTGGAATGCCGTTACCGCCATACCTGGAACGTTACCCACTAGACCACCCACGCGGTTTGCTACTTCAGACTGACTCGCTTCACGCTCACTCCAAGGCACCATAGACGCAATACCAAATGCTTGGTTTGAGTTAGGTACACCAGTAAACACCTGTGCAAACGCAACTTCTGGCTGATCAGACAGAATTTGGTTTACGTCGTTCATGGTGTTCTGCATGAAGTCTAGGTTCGCGTTTGATGGCGCTGTACCCATCAGCATCACTACGCCTTTATCTTCTGATGGCGCAAGTTCACTTGGAATGAACTTAAACAGCATCGGCAGACTGGCGAATACGATGATTGCAAAACCAATCACCACTGGACGATGCTGCATGACTGCTTTTAGCATCTTCGCGTAGCGGTTCGTCATGCCATCAAGGACATGATGAACTTTCTGCTCAAACTTGCTTGGCTCTTCGTTAGCCTTAAGCATTTTTGAACACATCATTGGCGATAGTGTTAGTGCCACGATACCCGATACAAATACCGAACCTGCTAGGGTTAAGGCGAACTCTTTAAATAGCGAGCCAGTAATACCACCCATTAACGCGATTGGCGCATATACCGCACCCAGCGTTAGTGTCATTGCAATAACCGGTACTGCGATTTCACGGGTACCAATGATTGCTGCTCGGAACGGTGACTCACCTAACTTAATATGACGGTCGACGTTCTCAAGAACAACGATCGCGTCATCTACTACCAGACCGATAGCCAGTACCATCGCCAGTAGTGTCATCAGGTTCCATGAGAAGCCCATACCTTGCATTACCATCGCAACACCAATCAGTGATAGCGGGATAGTAACGATAGGGATGATTACCGCACGGAACGAACCTAGGAACAGGGTGATAACGATAAGTACGATAACCGCTGCTTCAACAATCGTCTTGATTACTTCGTTGATAGACTCGTTGATCGCAATCGTTGAGTCATACATCACGTTCATCTTGATGGTACTTGGCAGGTTACGCTCTAGTTGAGGTAGTAGCTCGAGTACATCTGCTGCAATGTTAATTGGGTTCGCACTTGGCGCGGCGTTAATCGCGGCAACCACCGCCTCTTGGCCGTTAGCACTTGCACGGTAAACGTCGTGGCTTTTCTCTAGTGAAACTTTGGCAATGTCGCTTAGACGGGTGATATCACCTTCGTCAGAGCTTACGACTAAGTTTTCTAGCTCGGCAACGTTCGATACCTGAGTATCAGCGCTACCGTTGTAAAGCACGAACTCACCGACAGCCTGACCAGTCGCCGACTGGTAGTTGTTGGCATTGAGTACGCCCATGACATCAGTCGCCGTTAGGCCTAGCGCCGCCATTTTCGATGGATCTAACCAAATACGCAGTGCGTACTTCATACCACCATATAGATCGACCTTAGATACACCGTTAACCGTGAATAGCTGTGGGTTGATTACACGCTCTAGGTAGTCAGTGATCTGGCTTGAAGAAAGCTCATCACTGGTAAAGCCGATGTAAAGTACCGCAGTTGTCGAACCGGTAGACATGGTTACGGTTGGGTCCTCGGCTTCTTTAGGAAGCTGAGAGCGAACCGAGTTAGTCTTCGCCAGAACGTCAGACAGTGCCGCGTTCGGGTCGGTGTTTAACTTCATGTTGACGGTAATGGTGGATTTACCCAAAACCGATTGAGAAGTCATGTAGTCAATATTGTCTGCCTGTGCGACCGCTTGCTCCAATGGCTGAGTAATAAAGCCTTGGATTAAGTCTGCACTGGCACCGTAGTAACTGGTCGAAACCGTTACCACAGTATTCGTCATTTCAGGGTATTCACGGACCTGCATTTTGAAGATTGCTTGTAAACCAAGCAGGGCAATCAAAAAGCTGATCGATACCGCTAAAACTGGACGTTTAATAAAAACATCAGTAAAGCGCATGAGGCCTCCAGTTACAGCATTGGTGTTTCAGCTGGTGGAGTAGTTGCATCGCTTTCTACTACACGAACTTTGGCGTGGTTACTTAGACGTACTTGGCCAGACGTAACAACAACATCACCAGGTTTCACACCTTCAAGGATGTGTGCGATGTCTTGTGTACGTTCACCCACTTTAACCACTTGCTGTGTTACGCGCTTCTCACCATCTTTATCAGAGATGATGTACACGTTGTCGCCGTATAGAGTAAAGGTGATAGCGGTTTGTGGCAGAGTCACTTGGTTTTCAAGCTTAGGTAGAATGATGTTCGCACGTGCAAACATACCGCTACGCAGCTGACCGTCACTGTTTGGAATATCCGCTTGAACCTGAATCAGGCCACTTTGGATGTTTACCGCAGGCTCAATTGCTGAGATAGAACCTTTGAATGGTTTCTCTGGGTAAGCATCAACAAAAATATCGACTTCTTGATCGATAGAAATACGAGAGATATCTGTTTGAGGAACCGTAAAGCGCAGACGCATTACGCTAGTATCTTCAAGGCGCACGATGTCTGTACCAGCTTGTAGGTACTGACCTAGATAAACGTTACGAATACCAACCACACCAGAGAATGGCGCTTTGATTTCGCGGCGATCAATCGATGCTTTTAGGCTCTCAATATCAGCTTGTAGAGAGAAGTAGTTTGCTTCTGCTTCATCATACGCTTCTTTAGAGATAGAGCCTTTCTTGTAAAGACCTTGGTAACGCTTATATTTCGCTTGAGCTGCTGGCAGCTTAGCTTGAGCACTCTTTAGGTTTGCTTTTTCAACTGCAGAGTCAAGCAATACCAATGGCTGACCTTCTTCTACTTGAGTACCAGACTCAAATGAAATTTTGTCGATCACACCGCTCGTTTCGTTTGCAACCGTAACACCTTGGTTAGGTTCGATAAAACCGATCGCATCAATCACAGGTACCCAATCAACCGCTTGAACTTCGGTTACCGTTACCGGGAACTCAGGTTCAGGTCGATTCGCCATGTATTCAGCGATCTTCTGTTGCTTAAAGAGATTGAAACCTATCACGCTGCCAAACAGCAGTACCGCGATAAGTAACATAAAGAAAGTCCACTTTTTCATTCTAATTAGAACTCCAAGTTAATGTGTAATGATTGCATCCCAACTGGCTTCAATTGCCGCTTCAATGGCATCTTGATCAAGTTGGTAATATCCAAGCGATTGTTTACGAGCCAGGGTGACACTGACTTCTAAACTAAGAGCAGCCAACACTGGGTTACCTAAGGGTTTAAATACCCCCGTCTCACGCCCTTCAGTGAAAAGTTGATCGACTTTACTGAACATCTTTCGCTCAATTTCTTTGGTCTCGTGGCTACGAACACAAGGTAAAGAGTCGTACTGAGCACGGTTCTTTAAGTTGTCGATATTCGACACCGAGAGATCAAAAATGTTTAACCACATTTTGCGAAAACGTTCTTTTAGTGGCATAGATTCGTCAACACCACGCTGAATTGCTTCGGCGTTACGTTGAGCAACCTCTAAACGAACTTGTTGCAGTAAATCTTCTTTATCAGAGAAGTAGCGATAAATCGTTCCTGCTGCGACCCCAGCTTCTTTGGCCAACTTATGCATCGAGAGGCCTTGAAAGCCTGATTCTGCAATCAGGGTTTCTGCGGCATCTATGATTTTTTGTCTTTTATCTTTCATAGAAACAGAACCAGACAGTTAACATAGTGGGTTAGTGAATGAACGTTCATTCATTATAGCCTAAAGTGTCACCATATATGCAACAAACTATTGCATGAATTAGGCAAAAAAATTGTGAATGAGACGCTTAGGTATCGTTGAGTAAACATAGCAATCTGCTTGTTGCACTATTATTATATGCGCCACCTTTTGTACTTCAGAGATGACCATGAAGCTGAACCCCAATCAAGACGCAGCCGTTAAGTACGTATCAGGCCCATGTTTGGTGCTTGCTGGTGCGGGCTCGGGTAAAACACGTGTAATTACCAATAAGATCGCATACCTGGTTCAGCAGTGTGGTTACAAAGCTCGCAATATCGCGGCAGTAACCTTTACCAACAAAGCCGCCCGAGAAATGAAAGAGCGTGTTGGTCAGACACTAGGCAAGAATGAATCCAAGGGCCTAATGGTTTCGACCTTTCATACTTTAGGCCTGAATATCATCAAGCGCGAATACAAAGCGCTCGGACTTAAGTCTGGCTTCTCGTTATTCGATGACCAAGACCAGATGGCGCTGCTGAAAGAGTTAACTGAAAAGCAGCTTGATGGTGATAAAGACTTACTGCGTCAACTGCTGAGTACCATTTCCAATTGGAAAAATGACATGCTGACTCCCGATCAAGCCAAAGCGCAGGCTAAGGGTGAGCAGCAACAGCTTTTTGCCTTCTGTTTTGAAATGTATCAAAAGCAGATGAAGGCTTATAACGCACTCGACTTTGACGACCTGATTTCTCTGCCAGTGCTTTTGCTTAAAACCAATGAAGAGGTGCGTCAGCGTTGGCAGAACCGTATCCGCTACCTGTTGGTGGATGAATACCAAGATACCAACACCAGCCAATATGACTTAGTGAAGCTAATTGTTGGTGAGCGTGGACGTTTGACCGTAGTAGGGGACGATGACCAGTCAATCTACTCATGGCGCGGTGCTAAACCGCAAAACCTGGTGTTACTTGGCGAAGATTACCCAAACTTGCGTCTGATTAAGCTTGAGCAGAACTACCGTTCAACCAGTCGAATTTTGCGCGCGGCCAACATCTTGATTGCCAACAACCCCCATGTCTATGACAAGTCACTGTTTTCGGAAATTCCTGATGGTGAAAAACTCAAAGTGTTGCTGGCGAAAAACGAAGAGCATGAAGCGGAGCGAGTGACCGGTGAACTTATCGCGCATAAGTTCCTTAATCGTACCGAGTATAAAGATTACGCCGTGCTTTACCGTGGTAACCACCAATCACGTTTAATTGAAAAGTCGCTGATGCAAAACCGCGTGCCTTACAAGTTGTCAGGCGGAACATCGTTCTTCGCTCGTGCAGAAATCAAAGACATAATGGCTTACCTGCGAGTACTGGTGAACCCAGATGATGACAATGCTTTCTTGCGCATTGTGAATACGCCGCGCCGTGAGATTGGTCCGGTGACGTTAGAGAGGCTCGGCAGCTATGCCAATATGCGTGGTAAGAGCTTGTTTGAAGCCAGTTTTGAAATGGGCTTAGAACAAACCCTATCAGGTCGTGGTCTGGAAAACCTACGCCGCTTTACGGCTTGGCTGGTGAAAATTGCCGACCAAGCTGAACGTGGTGATACGGTGGAAGCGGTGCGCTCGCTTGTGCGTGATATCAACTATGAAGATTGGTTGTACGAAACCTCTGCGAGCCCGAAAGCGGCAGAAATGCGCATGAAGAACGTCTCTGATCTCTACTCTTGGATTGTCGCTGACCTTGAGGGGGACAATTACGATCAAGAAGAGAAGACCATTAAAGAAGTGGTTCAGCGTTTAACCCTGCGTGACATGATGGAACGTGGTGAAGAAGATGAAGAGAGTGATGCAGTGCAGTTAATGACGCTGCATGCTTCAAAAGGTCTTGAGTTCCCATACGTGTACTTAATTGGTAGTGAAGAAGGTATCTTGCCACACCAAACCAGTATCGATGAAGACAATGTCGAAGAAGAACGTCGCTTGATGTACGTAGGGATTACGCGTGCTCAACGTGAACTGACCTTTACCATGTGTAAGGAACGTCGTCAGTTTGGTGAGCTCATTAAGCCGACTCAGAGCCGCTTCTTAGACGAACTACCGTTTGATGATGTCGAATGGGAGCAAACTAAGAAACCAGTGTCGGCAGAAGAGCGAATGGAAAAAGGTCAGGCACACATCGCTAACTTACGTGCCATGTTTAAGAAGTAACTAAGTTGCTTCTATATAGAAGGAAACAAAAAAGGCTTGAGTGATGCACTCAAGCCTTTCTTTTATCTATTACAGTCTTGGGGGCTTATAGGCCTTTGATCATGTGATCAATTGCTGCAACGATTTCGTCGTCTGAACAGTCCATACAAGAACCTTTCGCCGGCATCGCATTGAAGCCGTTAATTGCGTGGTCTTTTAGTACGTCTTTACCTTGTGCGATACGAGGTGCCCAATCGCCAGCGTTACCAGTCTTAGGTGCGCCGCTCACGCCAGAGCTGTGACATGCTGTACAGAACATACCGTAAACTGCTGCGCCGTCGCGCGGGCCAGTTGGTTCCACTTTCACTGGCTCAGCACCTGCTAGGTAAACATCACCAACAGGCTTAATACGTTCTGCAATTGCATCATATTCTTCTTGGCTTACGCTTGCTGCAAAAGAGGCGCTAGAAAAAGTGATTGCAGCGACCAAAGCGGTTAATAATTTTCGAGACATATCCATTAAACTCACTTTACATTCCTGAAGGTAAGTTCGTGCTTACCCATTTATTAGAGTGTGATTATGACCAACGGCAGTGCACACTTCGTATACAAAGGGCGAATTGCTGTTAAATCAATGTAAATAATGGGTGATTATATCCTGTTAACTTGTTGCAATAAACAGCAAGTTACCTCCTTGTAATCAGTTATCTAATGGGAAATAGGGGTTTATCACACTTTAATTGTTGAAAAAGGCGCCAAACGATAAAAAAAGTTGAAAAAGTACTAGACGACATAGTGTGATATACGTATTATTCCACTCCGCCGATGGGGCATGCGCCCGTAGCTCAGTTGGATAGAGCGTTGGCCTCCGGAGCCAAAGGTCGAAGGTTCGAATCCTTTCGGGCGTGCCAATCGCCTTAAGGTTTATCGGTAAAAAATATCAGTGGTGGCTATAGCTCAGTTGGTAGAGCCCTGGATTGTGATTCCAGTTGTCGCGGGTTCAAGTCCCGTTAGCCACCCCATTATTCAGGTAGCTTTGCTCCCTTTCTTGTGAAAACGAGAAGAAACATAAATCGGTGAATAGCGTGTTTGTAGCGCATCTCGGCTCTTGGAATAAGCGGGACCAGAGGGTTGACTCTCTATAACGTAAACCAAGTAAAAAAATACTATGTCGGTGAATAGCGCAGCTTGGTAGCGCATCTGGTTTGGGACCAGAGGGTCGGGGGTTCGAATCCCTCTTCACCGACCACTCTTTCGTTTAACGCTGATGGCGGTAAACAACAAAAATTAGCGGTGGCTATAGCTCAGTTGGTAGAGCCCTGGATTGTGATTCCAGTTGTCGCGGGTTCAAGTCCCGTTAGCCACCCCATTATTTGCTCGGTGAATAGCGTATTTGTAGCGCATCTCTGAGTTTGAGAATAGCGGGACCAGAGGGCGACCCTCTGAAGTGCGAAATTCTCATTAAAAACAGTTTCGGTGAATAGCGCAGCTTGGTAGCGCATCTGGTTTGGGACCAGAGGGTCGGGGGTTCGAATCCCTCTTCACCGACCACTATTGAAGCCCTAGTCGAAAGACTAGGGCTTTTTTACGTTTGGAGTTCTGGACTAGAACTTCAAGAAAGCCTCAACTAGCCGTCCGCGTCAGAAATGACGGGGCTTTTTTACATCTAGAATTCTTAACTTCATACCCAATACACCGTCATTCCATAGACCGAAGCATGAGGGAGTAGGGAATCTCTTATCGTTTAGCCCCTAGTTTAAGTTTCCTCTAAATCGTTAGCTTCTCACTCGTCCTTAGAATCCTCACCTCTTGATCTAATCCTTCCGGTTTTGTTGCCCATCATATCCTCATACTTAAGCATTATGTTCAATCGGGATGGAACAATTTATTGATAACTTTCACAGATAATTGAGCTGTATTATTTGTTTTTGGTGTTGGTTAATTTCAGTTATTGGTCTAAATTTAAATTAATTCACTAAATAATAATTAACATTCGACCAAATGTTTTGAGGTTGTTAACTGGAGTGTGGAGTGTCCCCTTGAATTTATTTGAATTTATATTCACATTCCCTTATTGCCATAAGTTTTATGAAATAGCTAAAAGTTAGTATTTACGGTGTTTTGTTGCTACTTTTCATCAGGTTGGACCAAACGATGATCTAGCTCTATTGCATATTTATTTTCATAAGCTGCTTGGTTTTTGTTCGAATTCAACTTTTTGTCCTATGTTTGTTGCTTTTCTGTGAATTTTTTGCCAAATTGATGAGCTTGTAAATTACTAGAACGATATTCTGGTAAGAATGGATTCACTTTTCAGACAGGGCAGAAAGCTGCCGAAGCAGTAGAGGTCTGGTAATGTCACTTTTAGAAGTTAAAAATCTTCGAATAGAGTACCCTTCGCGTCATGGTGTGCATGCCGCGGTTAAATCGCTTTCTTTTAATATTGAGCGTGGCGAGATCGTCGGTGTAGTAGGCGAGTCAGGTGCAGGTAAATCAACAGTCGGTAATGCCGTGATCGATCTACTTAGCCCTCCAGGTCGCATTGCAAGTGGCGACGTTTATTTAGATGGCGAGCAGATTTCAGGTCTGACTCCAGAGCAAATGCGTAGCGTGCGTGGCTCTAAGATTGGTTTTATCTTCCAAGACCCAATGACATCGCTCAACCCACTGTTCACCGTTGAGCAACAGCTAAAAGAAACCATCCACGCCAACATGAAAGTCACTGACGCTGAGGCATACGAGCGCGCCCTGTCATTGATGGAACAAGTGGGCATCCCACAGCCAGAAAACCGTTTAAAACAGTACCCTCACCAGTTCTCTGGCGGCATGCGTCAGCGTGTGGTGATTGCGATTGCACTGGCAGGTGAGCCTGACCTTATTATCGCTGATGAACCAACCACCGCACTGGATGTATCTATCCAAGACCAAATTCTTAGCTTAATCCGCGAGTTGTGTATTAAGAACAACGTAGGTTGTATGTTGGTTACTCACGATATGGGTGTGGTCTCTAACGTGACCGATCGCGTAGCGGTAATGTACCGCGGTGATTTGGTTGAGTTTGGCCCAACAGCGAAAGTGCTTGGCGACCCTGACCATTCTTATACGCGCAGCCTAATTTCAGCCGTTCCTCGTTCAGATATGAAGCTGGATCGCTTCCCATTGGTGAGCTACATCGAAGAAGCTCACGAGATGGAACCACTGGATGTTAAAAATCACTGGTTAGGTCAAAGCCAAGATCACCGTGATTACACCGGCTCTCTACTGAGTGTTGAGAACGTTAATTTACGCTTTGTGACCAAAGATTCTCTGTTTGAAAGTCGCCGCGAATACGTGCAAGCATCGAACAACGTGAGTTTTGACGTGTTTGAAGGTGAGACATTTGGCCTTGTAGGTGAATCAGGTTCAGGTAAATCGACTATCGCACGCGTGATTGCAGGTCTGTATGAGCCAAATTCAGGCAAGGTGACGTTTGAAGGTATCGACTTGACGTCATTGAAGTCAGAGAAAGAACGTCGTCCTCTTCGCCGTCAAATGCAGATGGTATTTCAGAACCCGTATACCTCGATGAACCCGCGCATGAAGATCTTCGATATCATCGCAGAGCCGATTCGTTTCCATAAACTAACCAACAGTGAAGTGGAAACACGCACGATCGTGAACGATCTACTTGATCACGTAGGTTTGGGCAAAATGGCGGGAGTGAAGTACCCACACGAATTCTCTGGTGGTCAGCGTCAGCGTATTTCGATTGCCCGTGCATTGGCAACTCGCCCACGTCTACTTATCTGTGATGAACCGACTTCAGCACTCGATGTATCGGTACAAGCTCAGATCCTTAACTTACTGAAAGACCTCCAAGATGAGTTAAATCTCACTATGCTGTTTATCAGTCACGATTTACCGGTTATTCGCCAAATGTGTGACCGAGTAGGTGTGATGCAGATGGGTACGTTGTTAGAAGTTGCCCCAACGGAGCAGCTATTTACCGCGCCACAGCATGAATACAGTAAGCAACTAATTTCCCTAATGCCTGAATTTACGGGCTTAAGAGAAGAAATAAAAACGGCGTAAGTCGTAGACCTTTCCTGATACAAGCAGCATCAGGTATTAAACAGACGCAAATACAACAACTAGGGATAGAAATCCCGCATAAGGAGTTATGCAATGAAAACCATGAAAAGCAAACTAGCAGTGGCTTTAATGGCAGCTGGCCTTAGCTTTGGCGCAGCGGCAGCAGATATTACCGTCGCTTATGATGCAGACCCAGTGTCACTTGACCCGCATGAGCAATTGTCTGGCGGTACACTGCAAATGTCTCACATGGTATTTGATCCACTAATCCGTTTTAACCAGAAGATGGAATTTGAACCACGATTGGCTGAATCTTGGGAACGTATTGATGGCGAAACGATGCAGTTTAATATCCGCCAAGGCGTTAAATTCCACTCAGGTAATGCACTAACTGCAGACGACGTAGTGTGGACATTTGACCGTCTGAAAAGCTCTCCTGACTTCAAAGGTATCTTTGGCCCAATCGTTTCGATCACTAAAACTGGCGATTACACAGTAGAAGTGAAAACAGAAGGTGTTTACCCACTAGTAGAAAACGTCATGACTTACCTGTTCCCAATGGACAGCAAGTTCTACTCAGGTAAGACAGAAGATGGTAAAGACAAAGCTGAGCTAGTTAAGCACGGTAACTCTTACGCATCGACAAATGTTTCTGGTACGGGTCCTTTCATCATCACTCAGCGTGAGCAAGGCGTAAAAGTAACGTTTGAGCGTTTCAACGATTACTGGGACAAAGAGTCTGACGGTAACGTAGACAAGCTAACGCTAGTACCAATCAAAGAAGACGCAACACGTGTTGCAGCACTTCTTTCTGGCGACGTTGATATGATTGCTCCTGTTGCACCAAACGACTACAAGCGTATTAAGAAGGCGGACAGTGTAGATCTTTACACTATGCCAGGTACGCGTGTTATCACGTTCCAAATGAACCAAAACAGCAACCCTGCACTGAAAGACGTGCGTGTTCGTCAAGCGATTACCTACGCAATCAACAACGAAGGTATCACTAAGAAAGTAATGAAGGGTGCGGCAACGGCTGCGGGTCAACAGAGCCCAGTAGGTTTCGTTGGTCACAACGCCGATCTTAAACCTCGCTACGATCTTAAGAAAGCGAAAGAGCTGATGAAAGAAGCGGGTTACGAGAAAGGCTTCACGCTAACTATGATGGCGCCAAACAACCGTTACGTGAACGATGACAAGATTGCTCAAGCTTCAGCAGCAATGCTGTCTAAGATCGGTATCAAGGTTGATCTGAAGACAATGCCAAAAGCTCAATACTGGCCTGAATTCGATAAGTGTGCGGCAGATATGCTAATGATCGGCTGGCACCCAGATACAGAGGATTCAGGTAACTTTACTGAGTTCCTAGCTATGACGCGTAACGCTGATACAGGTAAAGGTCAGTACAACTGTGGTCACTACTCAAATGCTGAAGTTGATAAGCTAATTGAAGAGACCAACACGATGACAGATCTAGAGAAACGTAGTGCATCGCTGAAAAAAGTAGAAGAGATTCTATACAACGAAGCGGCGTTCGTACCTCTACACTGGCAAGATCCATCATGGGCAGCGGAAGGTAACGTTGAGATTGGTCCAATCATCAACGGTATGAACTTCCCATACTTCGGTGACCTAGTGGTTAAATAATCACGAGTGAACCAGACCAAGTATTCATGATTCGGTGAATGCTTGGTCGATTTTTGGTGCTTAGCTTTGTTTCAGTCGGGTTAAGTACCATTTTTAAGACTGAAATCTATGGAAAGTTTAAGGGGCAAGGAATGTTTTCGTTTCTGGTCAAGCGCCTGTTTCAGGCACTGATAGTGATGTTTGTGATCAGTCTAGTGGCGTTTGCCATTCAGGATAACCTAGGCGACCCGTTACGTGAGTTGGTTGGTCAGTCGGTTTCAGAAGCCGAGCGCCAAGCGCTACGTGATGATCTAGGTCTGAATGATCCCTTCATTACAAAATACACTCGCTTTGTCGGCAATGCGCTACAAGGTGATTTAGGCACATCTTACTTCTTCAAGCGCCCAGCGGTTGAAGTGATTCTTGATAAACTCGTGGCGACACTTGAGCTAGTGTTTGGTGCCACGCTTATCATTGTTTTCTGTTCGATTCCTCTTGGCGTCTACTCAGCAATTCATCCAAAAAGCTTCTTTACTAAGCTGGTGATGGCAGGCAGTAGTGTCGGAATCTCGATCCCTGTTTTCCTAACCGCCATCATGCTGATGTATGTGTTCTCGATTGAGTTAGGCTGGTTGCCATCTTATGGCCGAGGTGAGACTGCTAATATATTTGGTTGGGAATCAGGCTACTTTACCCTTGATGGACTAGCTCACTTGGTTCTGCCATGTATTGCACTGGCATCTATCATGCTACCGCTATTTATTCGTCTGGTACGTTCAGAGATGCTTGAAGTTCTTAGCTCTGAGTACATTAAGTTTGGTAAGGCGAAAGGCCTTGCACTGAACAATATTTACTACCAACACGCATTGAAAAACACCATGCTGCCAGTATTAACGGTCGGTGGTGTACAGATTGGTACCATGGTGGCTTATACCATCCTAACGGAAACGGTATTCCAGTGGCCTGGTACAGGCTTCCTTTTCCTTGAAGCAATTAACCGTGTTGATACACCGCTTATCACGGCTTACGTTATTTTTGTTGGCTTGATTTTCGTGGTAACCAATACGATTGTTGACTTGCTATACGGCATCATCAACCCGACCGTAAATCTAACAGGTAAAGGAGCTTAATCATGAGTCAAACAGCAGCAGCTCCTTCTCGCTGGGAGCGTTTTAAACAGTCGGACTTCTTGTATTACTTCAAGCGCGATAAAGTCGCGATGGCAAGTTTTACTGTGTTCATGCTTTTCTTGGTGATGGCTTTGGCTGCGCCAGTTTTATCCCCAACTGACCCATACGATTTATCATCGATTGATATCATGGACTCAGAGCTGCCACCGTCATGGATGGAAGATGGTGATGAGCGATTCTTGCTTGGTACTGATGAGCAGGGTCGTGACATTTTGTCGACTATTCTCTACGGCTCTCGTTTGTCACTAACGATTGGCTTCTTAGCTGTTGGTCTACAGTTATTCCTAGGTATCGTGATTGGTTTATCTGCGGGTTACTTCGGTGGTCGTATTGATAGCTTCCTAATGCGTTTTGCTGATGTACAGCTTTCGTTCTCAACCATGATGGTCGCGATCATCGTCTCGGCTATCTTTAAAGCCAGCTTTGGCAGTGACTTCTATAGTCAGTATGCCGTAGTGATGCTGGTGGTGATCATTGGTGTGGCAGAATGGCCGCAGTATGCACGTACTATCCGTGCTTCAGTGTTGGCCGAGAAGAAGAAAGAGTATGTTGAAGCGGCGCGTGTAATGGGCTTTAAAGCTCCGCGCATCATGTTCCGCCATATTCTGCCAAACTGTCTATCACCAATCTTGGTTATCTCGACGGTTCAGGTGGCAAACGCGATCATGTCGGAAGCGGCGCTTTCTTTCCTTGGCTTAGGTCTACCGGTCGATCAGCCATCGCTAGGTGCGCTAATCAGTATCGGCTTTAACTACATCTTCTCAGGTGCTTGGTGGATCACAGCATTCCCTGGCATTGTTCTAGTGACGCTAGTGTTGATTATCAACCTACTGGGTGACTGGTTACGTGATGTATTTAACCCGAAGATCTACAAAGGGTAATGTTCTCCTTATCGATAAAGCCGCGATTATTCGCGGCTTTTTTGTTTGTGGCGTATTTCAATTCGGTAATCAATGTTTACTGCATTGGACGGAGCGTTTTACGCCGATTTCGTGTCTGATTATTAAAATGAGTAGTAGGCCATCTCTTACAACTGAGGTGGTTTGAACATAAACATAATAATTAAGTCATCAAGAAGGTAAGTGAGTGAAGCCTGGAAAAACGGGAATTGTCCGCGTGCTGCATGCAACGCGATATTCAATCAAGGGGCTAAAGGCTGCATGGCAGCATGAGGCGGCATTTAGGCAAGAGAGCATCATTGGATTAGCTATGCTGGTAGTAGCGTTGTGGCTACCCGTCACCGCAGTTGAAAAGGTATTGCTGATCGGCAGCCTGTTTATTGTCGTGATTGTTGAGCTGCTTAACTCGGCAATCGAAGCTGTGGTTGATCGCATCGGCAGCGAGCTACACGAGTTGAGCGGTCGAGCTAAAGATATCGCCTCAGCAGCGGTGTTCATGGCCTTGATGTTGGCATTGCTGACCTGGGGAATCATTGTTGGAGGTTTACTATGAGAGCTTGGATTTCTCGACACTCTAGCAAGGTCAGCTACGTGACACTGAGTGCCTTACTGGCGGTCTATTTCTCTCTGGCGTTGAATCTGCCGATTTATAAGGAACTGCTACAACTTTTCTCAGCGATGGATGCGGTAAAGCTTGGCTTTATCATCTCTATTCCGCTGTTCTTTTTTGCCGTGCTCAACTTGCTGTTCAATTTGTTGAGTTGGCCTTTAGTGACCAAGCCTTTTTTTAGCTTGCTGTTGGTCCTTTCGGCGCTCGTCAGTTATGCCGGCTATAACTATGGCACCATCTTTGACACCAATATGATCGTCAATATTATGCAGACTGACAGCAGTGAGGCGAGTTCGTACCTCAGCCTTTACTCGATATTGTGGGTGATTGGTTTTGGTGTGGTGCCCGCAGCGCTGCTTATTATGTTGCCAGTGAAGCGTGAGTCGTGGCTAAAACTGATTGGTAAAAAACTACTTTCTATCCTGTGTTCTGTGTTGATGTTGACGCTCATTGCCGGGCTTTACTATCAGGATTACGCCTCATTTGGTCGCAATCACAGCTATTTAAAGAAAATGATCGTGCCAACTCAGCTTGTTTACGCGACCAGCAGCTATATCAAGCAGACCTACTTCACCACTCCTCAACCTTATGTCGAGTTAGGGCTCGATGCCCACCAGTCTAAGCAGGCACTAGAGCAAGCGAAACAGAAACCTAACCTTGTTGTGTTGGTGGTCGGCGAGACTGCACGCTCGCAAAACTATCAGCTTAATGGCTACTCACGTGAAACCAACCCTTACACCAGCAAGTTAGATGTGGTGTCGTTTCAGGATGTGCGCTCTTGTGGTACGGCTACTGCGGTGTCACTGCCGTGTATGTTCTCCATCTTGACCCATGATAGCTACGATCATGATCAGGCCAATAACCAAGACAATGTGCTCGATATTCTCAATCGTGCTGGGGTCTCAATGATCTGGGAAGATGACGATGGTGGGGACAAGAATGTCGCGCGTCATATCGAAGTGCAGATGATGCCGCGTTCACGCAAAGACAGCGAGTGTGATGGCAATACCTGTTATGACATGGTGCTGCTAGAAAACTTGTTGCCGAATATTGAGCGGCTTTCGGGCAATGAGATGATTGCACTGCATCTTATTGGCAGCCATGGGCCGACCTACTATAAGCGTTATCCAAAGGATATGGCGGTGTTCCAGCCTGATTGCCCGAGAGCTGATATTGAAAATTGTACTCAGCAACAGATCCTCAATAGTTACGATAACAGCATTCGTTATACTGATTATGTATTGAGTAAGGTTATTGAGCAGTTACGTGCACTGGAGGCGCAATACAATACTGCGGTGATTTATCTGTCTGACCATGGGGAATCGCTGGGCGAGGGTGGCATGTATCTGCATGGAGCGCCGTACGCGTTTGCGCCAGATTACCAAACTACAGTGCCGCTTATTGTGTGGATGTCCCAGGGTTTCCAGCAGGCGAAAAATATCAACTACGATTGTCTCAAGCAAGGCGCCAAGCTGCGCGGACACTACTCGCAAGATAACCTGTTTCACTCTTTATTAGGGATTATGGATGTCGAAACGGAAACCTATCAGGCAGAGAAAGATATCTTTTCTGCGTGTCGGGTTAAGTTGTGAGGATATCAATTGCTTAAAGGGTGATCTGAGCCTTGGATTTAGCGTGTAGATTCTCACTACACTAAGGGCCGTAATTGATTACGGCTCTTTTTTTGCATTCACTTTTTCTCAACAGTGAACAAGTAATAATGTCACACTATTTGTCTGCATAGTGGATAAAAGAATGAAGTTTATGGATATCGATATGGCAGCAAAGCCAAAGCAATTTTTTTCTAAGCGATGGAGCCTTATTGCTCTATTGGCCTTGCCAGTTATGCCTACGCCGACACTGGCACAAGAATTCCTCTGTGATGCAACACAAGCCTATGCGAATGAACTGCCGGTACTAGATAAAGCTTGTCCGATCGGCAAAGGGATATGGGGCAATTCTAAGCCGCGTGGCAGTGAGTCTACTTTTTGGATTCAGTGTGGTGTGTTTGGTAAGCCGCTGTCATTGGAGAAAGCTAAGGCCCTGTATAAGCACATCGGCACCGATGTATGGATAAAGCCTGAAGCGAAAGGCTGGCGCTGCCTAATCGGGCCTTACACCAATTTCGCTGAGGTGAAGCAGGACCTTGCGAATGTAAAAACGGAGAAGGGCTATAAAGAAGCCTTCATTCGTGAAGTGGTGAGTGGAGCGCCAGCGAAAGCGACACCACCAGCCAAAACCAAACAGTCACCTAAGCCAGCAGCTCAGTCTACAACGGTAATACCGGCACCGATAAAACAACCTGCTAAGCCAGCTGTTGTTTCTTCGCCTGAGCCGAAAAATAAACAGCAAGAAATTGCGATTCGTTTAGCGACCACCATTAATGGCGTGGAATATAAAGTCCCTTACGTGATGTTTAGTGATGATCAGTTCTATATGGAACACTCACTGCCGTGGAACCGTATGGATTATGATGAAGCGTATAAGACCTGTTATCGCCTTGGCATGGGAATGGCGACGATAGAGCAATGGCAGGAGCTGCTCAAATCGGGAGAGATGGAAAAGAGCCAGTGGCCAATGCATTTACCTTATTGGGGGAGCAACAAAGTTGGCTTATTTACCAGCGGTAAAACCAATCAGCTCAAAGGAACTTCACTGCTCAATGTAATGTGTGTGAAGTAGTCACTAAGCAATAAAAAAGCAGGCTAATTGGCCTGCTTTTTTGTCTCTGAGAGATTACCTCATCATGGCTACTGCTGTTTGATGTAGATGTCTTTCGAGTAGATGCGTCCTTCGACATTGTTCTTGGCAAAGCCGCCAACGCTTGGTCGTACCAATCGAGCCTGCATGTAGTAGTAGATTGGCGCAATCGGCATATCCATCGCTAATGACTGTTCCGCTTGGTCATAGAAGGCTTGGCGCTTAGTGTCACTGGTGGTTGCTAGGGCGCTGTCCATTGCCTGATCGTATTGCTCGCTACTATAACGGGCAAAGTTACCAGAAGAGCCAGAACGCAGCAGGCTTAAGAAGGTTGATGCTTCGTTATAGTCACCACACCAAGAAGCGCGCATCACATCAAAATCACCTTGCCGGCGAGAGACAAGGTAAGACTTCCACTCTTGATTCTCTAGTTCGACCTTGGCATTGAGGTTGTTTTTCAGCATGGAAGCAATCGCCACCGCAATCGACTTATTTGACTCACTGGTGTTGTAGAGCAGTTTAAAGTCGAGCGGTTTTCCTTCTCCATATCCAGCCTCTTCGAGCAGTTGACGGGCCTTCTCATCGCGTTGCTTTTGTGTCCATTGACTATACTCAGGCTGAGAGGCATCAAACCCAGCGGTGTACTGATGGGCAAAGGTATAGGCAGGCAGGTTACCCACCTGAGTGACACCATTGGTGATCACATCACGCATGATCGAATAAGAGACCGCTTGGCGCACTCGAATGTCATCAAACGGCGGGCGAGTGGTATTAAACGCATAGTAGTAGGTACATAGTAACGGGACTGCGGTGTAAGCCTGTTGATACTTTTTCTTCAGCTGTGGCGCCATATGAGTTGGCACATCTGACGTAATGTCGACTTCACCAACGGCGTAGCGATTGATTGAAGCATTTTGGTTCTCGAATGGAATATAAGTCACTTGATTGAGGTGAGTCTCAGCGCTATTCCAGTAGTTAGGATTTTTCTTTAGCTCAATGCGTTCATTGACCACCCATTTATCGAGGGTAAAGGCACCATTACCGACAAACTGGCTAGGATCACTCCATGGTTTATCGCTACTTTCTAGCGTTGCTTGATGCACAGGCATCATTGAGGTATGTCCTGTCATAGCAACAAAGTAAGGCACTTTACTATCGAGTTCAAAGCGCAGCGTGTGTTTGTCGATAGCGCGAACACCGAGCTCTTCGAGTGGCTTTTTACCCTCGGCGACATCGGCAATGTTGTTAATTTTGGTCAGTTTGAGGTACCAAACATTGGGTGAGGCCAGTTTAGGGTCAACCGCGCGTCTTATTGCGTAGACAAAGTCATCAGAAGTTACAGGTTGGCCGTTTGACCACTGGGCGTCTTTACGCAGGTGAAAAACAAATGTCTGGTTGTCTTCAGTCTCCCAAGACTGCGCTACGCCAGGAACGATATTACCGTCGCGATCTTGGATGACTAGGCCTTCGAACAGATCGCGCAGAATGTGCATCTCAGGTAGCCCTTCAGCTTTGGCAGGGTCAAGTGTTGCAGCCTCTGCGTCGTTGGCGCGAACTAGGTGTTGCTCGGCAGCCAGTTGAACGCCTTCCGGCAGTGAGTCAGCCCAAGCAGAAACTGAGAGAAAAGGGGTCAATAAAGAGGAAACCAGTAACGCTGTGGAATGTTTTTTAAAATCCATATTTTTTCGTTCTCCTAACACGTCTTTTTAATCAAAGCAGCACAATAACCATACAATTGTTAACGGTGTACAACTGTTCGGTTAATGTAAATACTACTCAACAAATCAGGAGATTATGGTGAGTTTAATTCCAAGAACGGAAAGAGCGGCATTTTCAATTACGCCGCTGTCATATGGAAACTCAGTACTTGGCGCGAAGTTGCTTTATTTCCCCGCTCAAGTAGAGAGTGAGTCGCGTGGCCTTATTTTAGCCGGAACCCATGGTGATGAAACGGCTTCCATTGCAGGCCTGTCTTGTGCATTGCGTAGCCTCCCAGCAGAGAGGTTGTGCCATGATGTTATCTTGTCGATTAATCCTGATGGTAACCAATTAGGCACCCGAGCTAATGCCAATCAAGTCGACCTCAACCGCGCCTTTCCTACGCAAAATTGGGCCAAAGAGGGTACGGTTTATCGTTGGAGCTCAAACACGTCAGTACGCGATGTCAAAGTCAGTACCGGACAAAGGGAGCAATTAGAACCTGAAATCAAGGCACTGATTGAATTGATTGAGCAGCGACAGCCTAAGTTTGTGGTGTCGTTTCATGAGCCGCTTGCCTGTGTCGATGACCCACATCGCTCAGAATTGGCGGCTTGGCTGGCTAAGCAGTTTGATTTGCCCATGGTTGACGATGTCGATTATGAAACCCCGGGTTCATTTGGCTCTTGGTGCGACGAAAGGAATTTGCTTTGTATCACCTTGGAGCTTCCCTCTGTTGCGGCCGATTTCACCATTGAGCACTATTTAGAGGCATTTATCGCGCTGTTGGAACATCAACCGAGGCATTGCTAACCAGAACCATCAAATAAAAACGGGCCGTGCATAGAATGCACGGCCCGTTATAGTTAGAACGCTTATCTGCCAAAAAGTGACAGTGAGCGATTAGCGCATAGTAACGAACTCTTCTGAGCCAGTTGGGTGGATAGCCACAACAGAATCGAAGTCTGCTTTGGTTGCGCCCATCTTCATTGCTACGCCGAAGCCTTGAATCATTTCATCAACCGTGAAACCGATGCCGTGTAGGCCAACAACCGTCTCTTCTTCGCCCGCACAAACCAGCTTCATCTTACATGGCTGACGGTGCTTAGTTACTGCTGTGTACATTGCCGTAAAGCCAGAGGTGTACACTTTCACGTTATCTTTGCCGTACTTCTCTTCAGCTTCTTGAGTTGTTAGACCAATCGTGCCGATCGGTGGGTGGCTAAATACAACAGTTGGAACTAGGTTGTAGTCCATTTTTGCATTGGTTTTGCCGTTGAACAGACGCTCAGAAAGCTGGCGACCTGCTTTAACTGCAACTGGAGTCAGCTCGATACCGCCTTCCATGATGTCACCTACACAGTAGATGCCCTTCACGTTGGTTTCTTGGTACTCGTCTACCTTGATGTAGCCACGCTCGTTAGTTTCAACGCCAGTATATGCAAGGTTGATTGCGTCAGTTGCTGGGTGGCGGCCAATTGCCCAGATAAGTTGGTCAACGTTTTGCGTGTTGCCGTTTTCTAGGTGAAGAGTCAGGCTGCCATCCGCTTCTTTAACAATCTCTTTTGGAATAGATTGAGTGTGAAGCTTAGGACCTTCTGCGTCCATAACCTCAACTAGCGTTTCAATGATCATTGGGTCAAAGCTACGTAGTGGAGATTCTTTACGCACAAACAGGTGAGTCTCAGTGCCAAGCGCATTTAGTACGCCTGCGATTTCAACCGCAATGTAACCTGCGCCGATAACTGCAACGCGTTTTGGTTGCTCGTTTAGCTCAAAGAAACCGTTAGAGTCGATGCCGTATTCCGCACCTGGAATGTTTGGAATAGTCGGACGGCCACCGACAGCGATTAGGATATGATCCGCAGTGTAGTGCTCGCCATTTACTTCAACCGTTTTCTCATCAACAAACTTAGCGAAGCCTTTGATGACGTTGACTTTGTTGTTACCCAGAACACGATCGTAAGACTGGTGGATACGACCAATGTAAGCTTGGCGACTTTCAACTAGTTTGTTCCAGTCAAAGCCTTTTACATCTACATCGAAGCCGTAGTCTTCAGCGTATAGATTCATTGCATCCGCAATTTGCGCACCGTGCCACATGACTTTCTTCGGTACACAGCCTACGTTTACACACGTACCGCCTAGGTCTTGAGCTTCAATCAGCGCGACTTTTGCGCCGTACATAGCTGCACGGTTTGCCGATGCGATGCCGCCTGAGCCGCCGCCGATACAGATGTAATCAAAATGAGTCGCCATTACTTTCTCCAAGAACTTATTAATTTTATCCGATAGCAGTTACATGGGGGTGATGAGCTATGAACTCAACATCCCGCATTGAATTGTTACCTGCCCAAGTTTGTTGGGCATGATCCGTTATCCCTATCATAAATCGAGTCTAGCAATTTCCTAAATGGGAAAAAGTGATATTGCTTATGACAAATAACGATGAAAGGGTAACAAAGCGGAATAAGGCGTTATTCCGCTTGGGTTTTTTAATGATCTGGACGAGAAGGGCGATTAGCCGCAGCAGCTTGATGAGCCGCAGCCAGTGTTCGCTTGTACGTCTTTACCGTCGGCTAGGTAGGTGTTAGAGAGGTAAAAATCGCTAAACAGTTGAACGAAGTCTTCTGAAACGGTTTTTTCAACTAACCCTGACTCTAGGATGTTTTTTTGCCACGCTTGCATGTTTGGTAAGCCACATAGGAAGTCGTAACCCGAGTGCGCTTTAACAATTGCTGCGCGGTGTAGCAGAGGTAACCATGCCATATCAACATTGCTTAGTTGATCTGATTTGAAGAATTTCGTCTCGCCAGACAGTTGTTTCTCTGCTTTTTGGAACGCTTTAATCAGCTTCTCTGCACGCTCTTCAAATGTTGCTTTGTCTTTGCTACCCATGGTTCCACACTGAGGTAGGTAATGTTTTGAACCTAGGTAGCTCCAAGCGCGGTCAAGTGCACGTTGCTCGTTAGTGACGTCTTGCTCTAGTGGGCCGTACTCATCTTCGATGTACTCGATGATCGCATCTGATTCAAACAGCGCAGTACCCGACTCAGTCACCATTACTGGTACTTGACCGTTTGGTGAGATATCTAGGAACCACTGCGGCTTGTCTTTTAAATTAATGTATTCAATCTCGTATGGGATCTGTTTTGCTTCTAGTGCTGCGGTAACACGTTGGACAAATGGGCAGATTTTGAAGCTAACTACTTTAAGCATGATGATGTCTCTCTTTCATATTTTGATGATTTACACCCTTAAGACGCGGGCCAAAAACAAAAGACGAAGCGGAGACGAAAATTTTTAAAAATAAATAAAAAAAGCGCAACGACATCATCGTTGCGCTTTTAGAGATTGAGAATACTGATGGTTACTCAGGGACGATCCAGTCTACTTTCCAGTGGCCTGTGGCAGGGGCAATCGCTTCTTGCAGGAACGGTAGAATTTCTTTCATCTGACTTTCCAACTTCCACGGCGGGTTAATTACGATCATGCCTGACGCTGTCATACCGCGCTCGTTGGTATCTGGTGACACGCCTAATTCGATTTGCAGAATCTTGCGAATGTCTAAGCCTTCTAACCCTTCAATCATATCTTCGATGTCACAACGATTAACTACCGGGTACCAAATTGCGTAGATACCGGTTGCCCAACGTTTATGGCTTTGAGCAATAGCTGTCACTACGTCACGGTACTCTTTTGCCAATTCGTAAGGTGGATCAATCAGCACAAGACCGCGGCGCTCTTTTGGCGGTAGGCTTGCTTTTAGACGTTGAAAGCCATCTTCTTTGTAGATAGACACTTGGCGGTCGCGGTGGAACTCTTGCTCAAGCAGCGGGTGATCGGCAGGGTGCAGTTCAGTCAACACCATGCGATCTTGCGGGCGCAGTTGAGCGCGGGCCACGCGGGGTGAGCCTGGGTAGTAGCGCAGAGCATCACCGTTATTGAGCGTTTTAATCGACTCAAGGTAGCTTTGAATATCTTGTGGGATATCGGCTTGATCCCAAATGCGAGCGATACCTTGTTTGTATTCGCCAGTTTTTTCTGACCATTCGTGAGTCAGGTCGTAACGACCAACACCTGAGTGGGTATCGTGGTAAACAAATGGCTTATCTTTTTGCTTGAGCGCATCCAGAATAAGGCTTTGAACGATATGCTTAACCACGTCGGCGTGGTTACCAGCGTGAAAACTGTGGCGGTAACTTAACAAAATGACTCTCTCGAAATGGTCTTGCAACCATATTGAAGTTAATACGAACGATTCGCCGATTATATACTCAGTGGCGTTACGATGCTCGTATTTAGCAACAACTTAGCCGCCGCCTGCTATTGAAAAATGCTCAACGCACCTATATTTAATCTTTAAGATGTTGAATATACTCAATAGACGAACCGTAGTTCGCTTTGGCTAACAAAAGGAATGATTTATGTCGAATCCACTTCTTAGTTTTACCGATTTGCCCCCGTTTTCACAGATTAAACCAGAACATGTTAAACCAGCGGTAGAGCAGGCGATTGCTGACTGTCGAGCTAAAATCGAACAGGTACTTGCTGAGGATATTACCCCAACATGGGAAAGCGTCGTGGCGCCAATCGAAGAGGTGGATGACCGCTTAAGTCGTATTTGGTCTCCCGTGAGCCACATGAACTCTGTGGTCAACAGTGATGAACTACGTGACGCTTACGAAAGTTGTCTGCCGCTATTGTCTGAGTACGGTACTTGGGTTGGCCAACATAAAGGTCTGTTTGAAGCGTATAAAGCGCTAAAAGCGGACGAGAGCTTTGCAGCACTTTCTCAAGCGCAAAAGAAAACCATCACTGATTCGCTACGTGATTTTGAATTGTCAGGCATTGGCCTACCTGCTGATGAGCAGCACCGTTACGGTGAGATCAGCAAGCGTATGTCAGAGCTAGGCTCTAAGTTCTCGAACAATGTGCTTGATGCGACTATGGGTTGGAACAAGCATGTGACCGATGAAGCCGACTTGGCGGGTATGCCTGAGTCGGCATTGGCGGCAGCGAAAGCGGCGGCTGAGTCTAAAGAGCTAGAAGGTTACTTGCTGACACTTGATATCCCATCTTACCTGCCAGTGATGACGTACTGTGATAACCAAGAGCTGCGTAAAGAGTTGTACGAAGCGTACGTAACTCGCGCGTCTGATCGTGGCCCTAAAGCGGGTGAGTGGGACAACACAGAGATCATCAACGAGCAGCTAAAACTGCGTTGCGAGATTGCGCGTATGCTCGGCTTTAACACTTATAGCGAAAAGTCTCTGGCAACCAAGATGGCAGAAAACCCTTCACAGGTGCTGGGTTTCTTGAACGATTTAGCCAACAAAGCAAAACCTCAAGGTGAACGCGAAGTGGAAGAGCTGCGCCAATTTGCTAAAGCAGAGTTTGGCGTTGAAGCGCTTAACCTGTGGGATATTGCTTATTACAGCGAGAAGCAAAAACAGCACCTATTCCAAATTTCAGACGAAGAGCTGCGTCCTTACTTCCCTGAAGCGAAAGCGGTAAGTGGTCTGTTTGAAGTACTTAAGCGCGTATTTGGTATGACAGTTCAAGAGCGTGAAGGTGTGGATACTTGGCATGAGTCAGTACGTTTCTTTGATATCTTCGATGCGGATAACAACCTACGTGGTAGCTTCTATCTAGATTTGTACGCACGTGAACATAAGCGTGGCGGCGCTTGGATGGATGAGTGTCGAGTTCGCCGTATTAATGAATCTGGTGAGCTGCAATCACCAGTCGCGTACCTAACGTGTAACTTTAACCGTCCAGTCGGTGGCAAGCCGGCGCTATTTACTCACGATGAGGTAGTCACGCTGTTCCACGAATTTGGTCATGGTATTCACCACATGCTGACTCAAGTTGAGGCGGGTGCGGTATCAGGTATCAACGGTGTGCCGTGGGATGCGGTAGAGCTACCAAGTCAGTTCCTAGAAAACTGGTGTTGGGAAGAACAAGCGCTGGCGTTTATTTCTGGTCACTTTGAAACGGGTCAAGCATTGCCAAAAGAGATGCTAGAAAAAATGCTGGCAGCGAAGAACTTCCAGTCAGCGATGTTTATTTTGCGTCAGCTAGAATTTGGTTTGTTTGATTTCACGCTCCACACTGAGTTTGATCCAGAAGTGGGCCCTCGCGTATTAGAAACGCTGGCGGAAGTGAAATCGAAAGTAGCCGTACTGCCAAGCTTGGAGTGGAACCGCTTCTCACACAGCTTTAGCCATATCTTTGCTGGTGGCTACAGCGCTGGTTACTACAGCTACTTGTGGGCTGAAGTGTTGTCATCGGATGCGTTCTCTCGCTTTGAAGAAGAAGGCATTTTCAACACCGAAACGGGTCAAAGCTTCCTTAATAACATCCTAGAGATGGGTGGCAGTGAAGAGCCGATGGAGCTGTTTAAACGCTTCCGCGGTCGTGAGCCACAAATTGATGCTTTGCTGCGTCATTCAGGAATTAGCGCTTAATTCCTTTTTGAGAAATAAACAAAACGCCTCTGACTTGATGAGTCAGGGGCGTTTTTTTATTGATATGATAATCAGCGCCGCATGCAAGGAGGTAATATGCTGAAACTAGGTAAGATGTTGATATTGAGCGTACTGCTAGGTGCGTCTGGTTGTGCTGAGTTAAAGCAAGCGGGGACTGACATTGGTCACGTGACTCGTGATGCCACGACGGCTATCGGCCACGCAACACGAGATGCGACCAAAGCGATAGGTCACGCCTCTCGTGATGCGGTTAACTCGGTCAACGATGATTTAAATAGCGATGGCTAGCGAGCGAACTTAGCCCTTAGCAGTTTATCGATAGAGAATGGTCCTGGTCCCCATACCACCACGATTAGGATCATTAATCCCCATAATTGGTGGTCAAAGAAGCCTTGCTCCCACAACACAGGATAGGACACCACAGCGATAATATTAAATACAAACAAGATCGCAGCCATTGGTCGTGTTAATAATCCAAACGCCACAAACACAGGCAGAATCAGCTCTGCCGCGGTACCCATATAAGCGGCTAACTGCCATGGCAAAATCGGGACTTGGTATTCGTACTCAAACAGATAGAGGGTGCTATCCCAAGTGGCAATCTTAGTCAGCCCCGAATTAAAGAATACCCAGGCAACCCAAAGGCGGCAAAACAGCAGCAATAGAGGAACGAAAGCACTCTGAGTCGCATTGATAATATTGTCGTAAGTGTTGAGCATATTTTTGATTGAATCAGACATGCTTATCCCCCTTAATCCGCAAGTGTAAATCCAGCAATCACATTGCTGTCAAAAATCAGATTGATGTGTTGTAGTTGTTCTGGCGGTATCTCACCCAGTGTGCAGTCGGAATGTAGGTACTGCAGTAACTCAAACGCATTGCAGTCGAGCTTTTGTGTCCAAACTTCCCCCTGAGCTGTGCAGCAAATAAAGCCTTGCTCTGCTTGGTGTAATTGCAAGTCGTCAAACTGGTTGTCAGCAATCGCTTTCTGTAGTGAATACACCGCATAGCAAGATTGGAACAGCACCATGCCCGATAAGAGATGCAGATGAATAGATGTTTGCTGCGTTGGCTCAATCTCAGCAAGCTTGGCGAGTGGTAACAATTCACCAGAGAGTGATATTTGCCCCTGTTGCTGCTGCGCTAAATCAATACACCATTCAAATCGCGCTACTTCTGCGGCATACGGGGCCGCTTCGACCACCGCTGGAAAGTGGCTGTTCGACTCACTGAAATGCTCGCCATAGTGGCTGACATCACCGGAATTCAAAGGGTTGTTGAGTACATGCTGACGGGCCATTTGATTAAAGCATTCCTCGCCAACCAGAGCCGACACCATAGGATAGGTCGCAGCTAATACTTCACTAAGGCTAACGACAAAGTTATTGCGATAAATCTGCATTCGCTCATCAGCCGTGAAGGTATCGCTAGCAATATTGCACGCCTCACCGCTGGCTTGATAGTGCAAGGCAGTGGCAAACGTCTGTTGCAGCTTGGCAAGAGAAACATCACTCATGAGACCTTCCTTTGCTTATCTTGCCAACGTTGCAGTTGCTGGCTGGCTTTGCTTGCCTCGTTTAACAACACTTCTGGTTCAGGGATATCTAAATCCCACTCAATCAGAGTATGACGCTCACCATACGACTCGAGCCAATATTGATAGAGTTGCCACACTTCATCACTGACCGGGCGGCTGTGGGTATCAATCCAGATCTCACCTTGGTCGAGTTGTTTAACGGTAAATCCAGCGAGGTGAATCTCATCCACGGCATATTCAGGGATAGCATTGATGTACTCAACACTATCGAAGCCATGGTTAAAGGCGGAAACGTGGATGTTGTTTAAATCGAGTAGCAACCGACACTCGGTGCGTTTTTGTACTTCGGTCAAAAACTCCCACTCTTTAATGGTCGAGTGATTGAATTTGAGATAGCTAGAAGGGTTTTCAATCAGCAGAGGTCGTTGAATGGCATCTTGAACTTCCTCAACATTGCGACAAAACACCTTGAGTGCTTCTTCGGTGTAAGGCAGTGGTAATAAATCATTGAAGTAGTGGCCGCCAGTTTGACTCCAACTGAGATGGTCGGAAACCAAAAATGGTTCAATATCGTTAATTAGGCTGCGAAGTTGTGTCAGGTGTTGTTGACTCACGCGCTCAACACTACCCAGAGATAAACCAATACCGTGGCAGCTGATTTGATAGTGGTTAGCCAGTAATTCCAGTTGTTGCCTTGCTTTTGAGTAGGGTTGGAAATAGTTCTCGCTGTGGATCTCTAACCAAGAAAGCGGTGGTTTTTGTGCGACAAAGTAGTCTAGGTGTGGAGAGCGTAGCCCTACGCCGACTTGGGGATGAAAAGTGGTTGATTTCACAAACGCCATCCTTGAATAGTGATGGGATGAGACAAGGCGGTCAGTTGAGCCTAGACCGCCTATAGTCATCGGTAGAAATTATGATGATTGAGTGCTACCGCCCGCCAACTTGCCACATAGGCCTTTAGGTACGACAACAAATGCATCCGTTTGGTTATCTTCTTTTGCTGTACCGGCACAAGAACTGGTTTTTGTTGCACAGTCATTTTTGCCAGCTTTTGCCACGCCGTAGCATTTTTCTTTTTCGGCTGCGACTGCTGGAGCCGCTGTGAGCACAGCACCACCAAAAGCAATAAGACTTGTAACAGCAGCGGTAACAGCAAGATTAGACTTTTTCATATTCATTTCCTCAGACTTAATTCCTTTACTTATGTAGGCAAGTGAATCATGTGTGAATTCATCAACTTGCTTAGTTAAAAGGATAGAGAAGGAGGCGGAAAACTTTCAAAAAAATTATCTTTTCGTTGGTTTTTATTTGTCTTGATTATCTAAGGTGTTGTTTTATAGAGAGAATAATTGTGTGATTTTTTCTGCTTTTTTTCATTGCTGATGCAGTCATTGTCGGGCTTGCTGCGTAACGGAGGTGTTTCTCGCCTAGCATCTTAAAGTCACTCGGGTATAATGCCTTTTCATGTATAGATAAACAGTAGCTGAGCCCCGAATGGATCCTTCATTACTTCTCGATGGTCTAAATGACAAGCAGCGTGAAGCTGTTGCCGCCCCACTAGAAAACTCACTTATCTTAGCTGGTGCAGGCAGTGGTAAAACGCGCGTGCTGGTGCATCGTATTGCGTGGTTGATGTCGGTTGAGCAAGCCTCACCATTCTCAATTATGTCCGTTACCTTCACCAACAAAGCCGCAGCGGAAATGCGCGGACGTATTGAAGAGATAATGATGGGCAGTGCTTCGGGGATGTGGAACGGTACTTTCCATGGGATCTGTCACCGTATTTTACGTGCTCACTATCTTGATGCTGTGCTGCCAGAAGATTTCCAGATCATTGATACCGATGATCAGGTTCGTCTATTGCGTCGCTTGATTAAAGCGCAGAACTTAGATGAAAAGCAGTGGCCAGCGAAGCAAGTCGCGTGGTGGATCAATGGCAAAAAAGATGAAGGTTTGCGCCCAAGTCACATTGATGCCTACGGCGATCCGATTACCAAGACTTATCTACAACTGTATACCGCTTACCAAGAAGCGTGTGACCGCGCAGGTTTAGTCGACTTTGCGGAAATCTTACTCCGTGCCCATGAGCTATTGCGCGATAAGAAACATATCCGCGAACATTACCAAGCTCGCTTTAAGCATATTCTGGTCGACGAATTCCAAGATACCAACAACATTCAGTACGCTTGGCTACGTATGATGGCAGGCCCTGACTCACATGTGATGATTGTTGGTGATGATGACCAGTCTATCTACGGTTGGCGCGGCGCTAAGATTGAGAACATTGAGAAGTTTACTCATGAGTTCCCTAGCGTTAATACCATTCGTCTTGAGCAGAACTATCGCTCGACTAAGACCATTCTCGAAGCGTCAAACACACTGATTGCCAATAACACTGAGCGTATGGGTAAAGAGCTGTGGACTGACGGCGCAGAAGGTGAGCCGATCTCGGTTTATTCTGCATACAACGAGTTAGATGAAGCACGCTTTGCGGTCAATAAAATCAAAGAGTGGCAGGATAAAGGCGGCGTACTCAATGATGCCGCAATGCTGTATCGCAATAACGCCCAGTCACGTGTTCTTGAAGAAGCTTTGATTCAAGCAGGTCTGCCATATCGTATTTATGGCGGGATGCGATTCTTCGAGCGTCAAGAGATCAAAGATGCCTTAAGCTATTTGCGTTTGATGTCGAATCGTAATGATGATGCGGCTTTTGAGCGTGTGGTGAATACACCAACGCGTGGTCTAGGGGATAAAACCCTTGAGACAATTCGTTTTGCCGCGCGCGACCAAGGCAGCACCATGTGGCAAGCGAGTCTGCATTTGCTAGAAAACCAAGTGTTGCCAGGGCGAGCAGCCGGCGCACTCAGTCGCTTTATTGAATTGGTTAATGCACTTGAAGATGACACCTGCGAATTGTCGCTGCATGAACAAACTGACCATGTGATCAAATACTCTGGTCTGTTCGCGATGTACGAACAAGAGAAAGGCGAGAAATCGAAAGCACGTATTGAGAACTTGGAAGAATTGGTCACGGCAACACGTCAGTTTGAAAAGCCAGAAGAAGCAGAAGACATGACGCTGCTGACGGCATTTTTGACTCACGCCGCGCTAGAGGCGGGTGAAGGTCAAGCGGACGAATTTGATGATGCCGTTCAGCTGATGACCTTGCACAGTGCGAAAGGTTTGGAGTTCCCACTGGTGTTTATGGTCGGTGTTGAAGAGGGCATGTTCCCGAGCCAAATGTCCGCGGAAGAAGCTGGTCGTTTGGAAGAAGAGCGCCGACTTTGCTACGTGGGTATGACCCGTGCCATGGAAAAACTCTACATTACCTACGCAGAGATGCGTCGTTTGTACGGTCAAGATAAGTACCATAAACCATCACGCTTTATTCGCGAGCTTCCAGAGAAGTGCCTTGATGAAGTACGTATGAAAGCGCAAGTGAGTCGCCCAGCAAGCTCTGGCCGCTTTAGCCAAACCGTAGTGAAAGAAAGCTTTAACGAAACTGGCTTTAGCTTAGGTTCACGCGTTATGCACCCTAAATTTGGAGAGGGCACCATCATCAACTTTGAAGGCAGTGGTCCACAAAGTCGTGTTCAAGTTGCTTTTAACGGTGAAGGGATTAAGTGGTTGGTGACCGCTTACGCTCGGTTAGAGCAGCTCTAATCTTCAGTGACTGTGACTTCTAAAGGCATGCTTCGGCATGCCTTTATACTATTTGGTCTATGATGATCTAAAAGCTTCCTGAGCGGTGTCGCGGCAGAAATAGGGAACTGATGTGATAGGACTGGGCCAGCACAATGGGAGTGAAAGAAGACAACGCAGTCTAAAGTTCAAATATGCAGAGATAAGATAAAGAAAAACCCCGAGGGCGTGAGCCCATCGGGGTTATAGTCTTACTCGCAGCAATCCGGCTACTATAGGTGCTCCATGCATCTAATCCTTGATAGTATGCTGATGTCCTTCAGCTCAATCCTTTACTCGCCATCCTAGCGGTGTCCGTATTTGACCCTATCCTGGTCCACTAACAATCCTCGTTAGCTCACGTCGCTTGTTCCTTGAGCGGTGTCCTTTTCATCATCCTGATGATAAGTCCTTTCCTCGTCCAGAGGTGTCCATTTCCCATCCTTAGTAGCAACCATCCTAGTTACTATTGCGTCCGTTCAATGTCCTATTTGCTTTCCATGCCGACTATTCATCCTGAATAACCGTATCTTCTTCCTGAAGATTACCTAATCCGTGGTAATTTCCTGTTCCGTGTCAGTATCCTTCCGACAGGATTAATATTACGCTTTTGACGATTTTCAGCAATATGACGCAAACGTTTTTCTACATAAAAATTCGAACCAAAAATGTACATATCATTATAAATCAACAGTTTATGTTTTGTTGCTTACATTTCTCTCAGCAAAAAAACTATATTTACTCACTTGCTTGTGAGAGATCTCGCACAAGCAAGTGAGGCGATCGGCGTTATTTGCCTATCGCAGCTCCTTCACGCCTTGGGTCAGCAGCACCTTGCAATTGACCTTCTTGGACTAAGATAGCGTGCAGGCCCGAGTTTAAGTCACGTACGTTGACCTTAAAGCCCATCTCTTCTAGTTCAGGTTTAAGCGTTTCAGCCTTTGTCCCTTGCTCGATATCTAATGTGCCAAAGCGGTTAAGTAGGTGTGGTTGGTTGACGGCTTGCTGGATATCCATGCCCCATTGGGTATGGGCAATGATGGCTTGAGCGACATAACCTATGATGCGGCTACCACCAGGGGAACCAATGGCCATATAGGGTTTGTCATCTTGCATGATGATGGTTGGCGCCATCGATGAGCGTGGGCGTTTGCCTGGCTCTAAGCGGTTGGCGATCGGTTTGCCCTCTTTATGAGTTCGGAATGAAAAGTCAGTAAGCTCATTGTTGAGTAAGAAACCATTGGTCATGAGGCGAGAACCAAATGCATTTTCAATCGTGGTAGTGATCGAAACGATATTTCCTTGTTTATCCACGACATTAAAGTGGCTGGTGGAAGGTAGCTCAATCGATTCATCCATACTTTGACGCTGGGCGTAATTCCACGGAGGAGAACCTGCACTCACAGTCGCTAAAGCTTTGCCCGGCTTGATCAGTTGTGCACGTTGTTTGAGGTACTCTTTATCAAGTAAGCCTTGAGTCGGCATCGGCACAAAGTCCTCATCGGCCATATACATACCGCGATCGGCAAACGCCAGTTGCGAGGCGTCTGCAATCACTTGCCACGATCTAGCGTCATTGGCTCCCCAGCCTCTTAAATCAAACTGTTCCGTCATCGCCAGTATCTGACCGACTGTCAGTGCACCTGAGCTCGGTGGTCCCATACCGCAGATGTCATAACTTTGGTAGGCTGAGCAGACAGGTTCGCGTTGCTTGACGCTATAGGCATCAAAATCTTTTTGCGCCAATACCCCTGGGTTACCCGCTGCGTTTTGTACTGTCTCGATAATGCTGTCAGCAATTGCCCCTTGGTAGAAAGCTTTCGCCCCTTGTTTAGCAATTGCCGTTAAAGTCTCAGCATATTGGGGATTTTTAAGTAGCGTTCCAGCCGTTTTCGGTGAGCCATCAGGATTAAAGAAATACGCTTTGGTTGTGGCAAAGCGGCTTAAACGATCGGCATCATTTTCAATTAAGGTCGCAAGACGCGGGCTGATCTCAAACCCTTTGGTTGCTACCTCAATGACTGGCTCAATCAGCTTGTGCCACTCTAGCTGGCCATATTTTTGATGGGTATCCCACATCAACTTAACTGTGCCCGGTGTCCCGACAGAGCGCCCACCTACCACGGCATCATAGAACTTGAGTGGTTCGCCATTGTCATCTTGAAATAATCGCGGCGTAGCATCGAGTGGTGCGGTTTCTCGACCATCATAAGTGGTCAGTTTTTGGTTTTTAGCATCCCAGTAAACCAGGAATGCACCACCACCGATACCGGAAGATTGCGGCTCTACTAGCCCTAGCATCAACTGAGTGGTGACCATAGCATCAATGGCGTTACCACCTTGAGCAAGAATGTCGGCGCCAGCTTGGGTGGCAAGTGGGTTGGCAGCGGTCACCATCCAATCTTTGGCGGTCACCAGCTGTTTTTGTTCTAAACCACTGCTGCGTTCTGGAGCAACGGAGTCGGCGGCTTGATTAGCGAAGGTACTGGCTGACGTCAGTAATAAATAAGCGGTAAGGCATTTCATTTTCCACTGCATCTTATTCTCCTTGTTGTTATGCGAAGAATAGATTGGCAGTGGAAAGGGCGTAGGTCTAAAAGTTTTTGTTCAAAGTTTAACCTTGAATCAAACTTAATATTTTTTCAGGCTCAAAACTGAGCCGCGAGGGCAGTGGTGGATTGCCACAAAATACTGAGGCCGATAAAGCTGAATAACAGACCGCACAGCCCATCAATATAGATCGCGAGTGACTTGATTTTACGCTGCATACGTTGAGTAGACAGTGCCCAAGCAAGAAACGAGAACCACAGCAAAGACAAGCTCCACAGAATAATCAGTGCGATGCCTTTTCCGGATAAGGACATAGTGGCCGGCACTAAGCTCGACATTAAGCTGACAAAGAACACTAAGGCTTTCGGGTTGAGAATGTTGGTCGCAAAGCCACGGGAAAACGCCTGACGTTTATTGCTTAATAGCAAACTGGTTGGTTCGCTTTCTTGTTCGGTTGTTGTTGGGGAGTTAATTTTTGCCCATGTACCTTTTAGAGCCCCATAGCCTAGATAGAACAGATAGCTTCCGCCTGCCAGTTGTAATAGGGCAAATAAAGTCGGCTGCTGGTGGACTAAGTAGCTGACCCCGGTGAGGCTCAATAATGAATGCAGCAAGATGCCGCAAGACAAACCGAGCGCAATATAAAGGCCGGTTTGGCGGCCGTAACGCGTGGCATTTTGCACCACCAGAGCAAAATCTGGCCCTGGGCTCATCAGCGCAACAAAGTGGACAACGGCAAGCGTGGTTAGGATGGTTAATTCGTTCATAGCAGCAGTGATTAATGACTTATCACTGGATTGTGCCAGCAGCGCCAAGCAAAAGATTGTAAATAATCGACACTAGTTGATTTGAGATGGGCTGACGCCATACACCGCTTTAAACGCCTTACTGAAATGCGCCTGATCGTAAAAGCCGACTTGATGAGCGACTTCTGTGCCTTTGACGCCCGCTTTCAATAATTTCATCCCTTGTTCCATACGCAATCGGCTCAGCCATGCATAGGGTGTTAAGCCGATTTTGGCTTTGAAATGGCGTTGAAATTGGGTTGGGCTCAGCTGGCACAGTTCAGACAGTTGCTCAAGTTTGACTGGCTGATCGAGGTTAGCCATCAAATACTCTTTTAATGTAGCGACGGATTGATTGCCAAGTGGCACGATACTTCTTTGCTCTTTTGCACCGTAGCGTTCGAACAACTGGCTAAAACCCTCATAAGGCAGACAGTCTTGAGCAAGCTGACTAAGGTTGGTGTTAGTTAGACTCTGGTGCAGCTGAGATAAGGTATTGAAAACATGAGAGTCATCAATCACAAGTTGGTTAAAGCCGATCACATCGGAAGATCGTTTTAGATCGGAAAGATCGCTTAGCCACAGAGGATCGAGAGAAAAGACTTTTACCTTGTAGCCAGAATCGAGTTTGGATTGACCATCGTGCATTTCATCCGGTGGCATTAACACCATCTGCCCTTGACCGGCATGGTGAGATTCACCCTGATAATGGAATTTTTGTTCCCCTTGGGTAATAAGGCCAATGTGAAAATCAAGATGATAGTGGCGCTGAAAGGCAAACGTCTGGTAGTTTGCGTCGATCAAACCTATCTCTTGATTGGGCACTGTTTGGTATTGAACCTTATCCATAAAAACAAAAAAGCTTGGTGAATATTTCACCAAGCTTAGCGTTACTCATCTTGAATGTCTTGTAAAAAACGATCAGTGCGTTTGAGCTGCCTTTTTCGATTTCTTATTATTGCGTAGCCCATCAAAGCTAAATACCACCAATGCTCCCCAAATAAAGGCAAAGGTGATGGCCTTATCCGTGGTGAAGGCTTCACCATAAATCAGCACCGCCAGTAGGAACATTAAACTTGGGCCGATGTATTGGAAAAAGCCGAGCGTCGACAGCTTAAGTCGTGTTGCTGCGCCAGTGAAACAAAGTAGCGGTAGAGTGGTAATGATGCCAGCCGAAATCAGTAGTAGATTTAGATTTAGCGGGTTTTCGGTGAAGTTTGAAGTCGGAGTATCGGCAATCCACAGTAGGTAAATAGCGGCAGCAGGCAACAGCACTAAGGTCTCAACGAATAAGCCTGTTTGTGCTTCAAGGCTGACCTTTTTACGCAGCAGACCATAAAAGCCAAAACTCAGAGCTAAAGCGATCGCAACAGTTGGAATCGAACCAAATACAAATAGTTGCACCAGCACGCCACAAGCGGCAAGGGCAACAGCAAACCACTGTAGTTTTCGTAGTCGCTCACCCAAGAAGAGCATCCCTAGCAGTACATTGATCAAAGGGTTGATGTAGTAGCCCAAACTCGCATCGAGCATATGATCGGAATTGACCGCCCAAATGAAGATCAACCAGTTTGCGCCAACCAATACCGCAGTCGTAACCAGGTACATCAACTTCTGTTTTGATTTGAGCACGTCTCGTACATTGCGCCAACGACGACCGAAGTGGAGTAGAGCGGCCAGTAGGAAGAACGACCATACAACGCGGTGGCTTAAAATTTCTAGCGGAGAAACATCACCGAGCGCTTTGAAGTAGATTGGCGCGATACCCCACATCGTGTAGGCACCAATCGCGAGAAGGACACCTTGCTTGGCTCGCTGTTGTTCGTCTGGAGTCATAGTTGTGTGCTCAGATTGAATGAATTTACAAATTGAAACATGCAGTATACGAACGTGGCCCAAAATCACCTAACAATTTGCGGTTTTATTCGCCCCTAAACCCCTCTACAATGTGCCCCTTGCGTTCAGCACGCATTCGACCTGCATTCTTACTGAGATAACTCATGACCTCGACACTTTTAGCACCACAACCTATGGAAGAACTGCCTACGCCACAAAGCATTCTCGAAGATGTTTTCGGTTACCAGAGCTTCCGTGATGGTCAGCAAGAGGTGATTGAGTCTGCGGTAGTTGGACAAGATAGCTTAGTGATTATGCCAACTGGTGGTGGTAAGTCGCTGTGTTACCAGATCCCAGCTTTGGCCCGCAGTGGCCTGACGTTAGTAATCTCTCCACTTATCTCTTTAATGAAAGACCAAGTGGATCAGCTCAAAGCCAATGGTGTTGCAGCTGAGTGCATTAACTCGAGCATGCCGCGTGAAGAGCTTATCTCTGTCTACAATCGCATGCATTCTGGTGCGCTCAAGTTAGTCTATGTATCACCAGAACGCGTCTTGATGCGTGACTTTATCGAGCGTTTGGAAAGCCTGCCTCTATCGATGATTGCTGTCGATGAGGCGCACTGTATTTCGCAGTGGGGGCATGATTTCAGACCTGAGTATGCCTCGCTAGGTCAGCTAAAACAGTACTTCCCGCATGTGCCTGTGATGGCGCTAACCGCGACGGCTGACGATGCCACGCGTAAAGATATTATGCAGCGTCTGCAACTTAACGAGCCGCATACTTACCTCGGCAGTTTCGATCGCCCTAATATCCGCTATACCTTGGTTGAAAAGCACAAGCCTGTCTCTCAGGTGGTGCGTTTCCTTGAAAACCAACGTGGTAGTTGCGGCATCATCTATTGCGGCAGTCGCAAGAAAGTCGAAATGGTCACCGAGAAGCTGTGTAACAACGGTCTTCGCGCCGCTAGCTATCATGCTGGCCTGGAAGCGGATGAGCGAGCATACGTTCAAGAAGCCTTCCAACGTGATGACATCCAGATTGTTGTTGCAACAGTGGCGTTTGGCATGGGCATCAACAAACCTAATGTGCGCTTCGTGGTTCACTTTGATATTCCACGCAATATTGAATCTTACTATCAGGAAACGGGCCGAGCGGGGCGTGATGGTTTACCTGCTGAAGCGATGATGCTCTATGACCCAGCGGATATTGCTTGGCTGCGCCGAATGCTTGATGAGAAAGATGACGGACCGCAAAAGCAGGTTGAAGCGCATAAGCTCAATGCGATGAGCGCGTTTGCTGAAGCACAAACCTGTCGACGTCAGGTATTACTTAACTATTTCGGTGAATATCGAGAAAAACCGTGTGGCAACTGCGATATTTGTCTTGATCCGCCTAAGCATTTTGATGCCACTGAGCAAGCGCAAAAAGCGCTGTCTTGTGTCTATCGCGTCAACCAAAGCTTTGGTATGGGCTACGTGGTTGAAGTGCTGCGCGGCATGCAGAATATCCGGGTGCGAGAAAATGGTCATGATAAGTTATCGACCTATGGTATCGGCCGAGAAAACAGTCACGACTACTGGGTGAGTGTGTTCCGTCAGCTGATCCATAAAGGCTTGCTGTTCCAAAACATCACCCGTAACTCGACATTGCAGTTGACCGAAGAAGCACGTCCACTGTTACGTGGCGAGATGAGCTTAGAATTAGCGGTGCCGCGTTTAGATACTGCCGCACGTGCCGCTAAGTCAGACAAGCTATCGAGCAAGAACTACGATAAGAAGCTGTTTGCGAAATTACGTAAGCTGCGTAAAGCGATTGCTGATGAAGATGGCCTACCGCCATACGTAGTATTCAGTGATGCTACCTTGATTGATATGGCTGAGATTCTGCCAACCTCTTACGGTGAAATGTTAGCAGTGAGTGGAGTGGGGCAACGTAAGCTAGAGAAATACGCCGATCCTTTCTTAGATTTGATTCAAGAACATTTAACTAATCATGGGTGATTCAATGCAACAAACGGAATTTGGTCTTGTTGATTATCAGGCACAAGAAGGACGTATCATTATTCGAACGCCTCGTTTTGATTTTGATAGTTTCCCGCAATTGGCAGAGAAGCTGGTGCAACTGCTATCCGCTTCGGTAATTGAAAAGCAGTGGGATGCGGACATCCATTCATGGTTGATTGATTTTGAAGGTTGCCAACTGTTTCTTAAATCAGAACATTACAGCGAAAGTGTTTGGTTTGAAGCGCTAGCGATTGAAGATTCAAAAGAAGAACTCGACTTTCTCGCTTCTCTTTTCCAACGTGGTTTCTAAATAGGAACATTCACGCTAACGATTGCTTCAATTTCACCTATTGCAGGTGAAATTGGTTAATGTATAATCGCCCGCCGCGATGTTTGGCATAACTCAAATATCGTCACTATTTCATTTAACATTGTTGGTAAGGCAATTTCCGCTGGCTCGGAGAGTGTCGATTTGGGTTCCCTCACCCCCAAACCAAACTAAAAAGGTATCGCATGAGTAACTTTACCCCTGCGCAGCAGCGCAAAGCCCTTTTTCTATTAGTTCTATTCCACCTGATCATCATTGCATCTAGCAACTACTTGGTTCAACTTCCTTTTACCGTTTTTGGTTTCCACACTACGTGGGGCGCATTTACGTTTCCATTTATCTTCTTAGCAACTGATCTGACTGTACGTATCTTTGGTGCTCAGTTAGCACGCCGCATTATCTTCTTAGTGATGCTACCTGCGTTAGCGGTCTCTTATGGTTTATCGGTACTTTTCTACGAAGGTGCATTCCAAGGTTTTGGTCAGTTAGGTGAGTTCAACTTATTTGTTGCACGTATCGCGATCGCGAGCTTTATGGCTTATCTATTAGGTCAGATTCTGGATGTACATGTGTTTAACCGTCTGCGTCAGTTAAAGCAGTGGTGGGTAGCTCCAACCTGTTCGACGCTATTTGGTAATGCGCTAGATACCATCGCTTTTTTTGCGATTGCGTTCTACCAAAGTCCAGATCCATTTATGGCAGAGCACTGGACTGAAATTGCGCTGGTGGACTACGGATTTAAACTAGTGATCAGCTTAGGTCTGTTTGTGCCAATGTATGGCGTGCTACTTAACTACTTAGTACGTAAGCTAACAGCAGTGAATCCCGAGTTTACAATGGTTGGCGCTAAGTCGTAATTGAAATGACGAACAAGAAAAAGCCCGAGGACTGAGTCTCTCGGGCTTTTTTTGTATTTGAATCGTTAGTAGTAATTAATACTCTACGACAGAAAGCGGCCAGCCAATGTCACTTTGGCGGTTAGCTTCGATTTCAAGCTCAGCTGCGGTCAGTGGATTTGCTTTTAGCCACTGTGACTTAATGGTCAGAGTTAGCTTGTCATCTGCAGAGCTCAAACTGATGTTCGGTTCGAGATCAGGATTACGACGGTGAGTCAGCAATACCGCTAAGCGTAGTAAGCGTAAAACGCGTTTCGCACTGGTACTTGAAAGGGCGTGCTGCTCCGGTAATGAGGTTAACTGCTCTCTATAGCGACGAGCCAGTTCACCCAGTAGATGTTTCTGCGCGCGAGTGTAACCTGGCAGATCGAGATGCTGCAGCAGGTAGGCACTGTGCTCACCACCTTTCTTAAAGTCGATGGTTAAACCAATCTCGTGCAGTTTGGCCGCGGTGGCAAGTAATACGTCACCTTGAGACTCGGCAATCCAATCCTCCTGACACTCAGACAGCAGCTTAGCGGCCATGTTAGCCACTTGTTCACCGTATATGGCATCCATCTGATAACGGCTCTGCACACTAGCGATGGTTCGAGCGCGGATATCGTCTTGCTTTAACTCATCAACCATCTCATAGACTAAGCCTTCACGCAGTGCTCCGCCAGCTAGGGTCATAGAGTCAATTTCTAACAGCTCAAAGATAGCAATCAGAATCGATAAACCACTTGGGAACACTAAAGCACGCTCAAGTGTTAGGCCTTCGATTTCCAGCTCTTCCAAGTGATCCGCTAGCATTGCTTGCTTTTGTAGACGCTTTAGTTTGGCATGAGTAATGACCTCATCCATACCTTGCGCCAGCATGATCTCTTGCAGAGCTTGAACGGTACCTGAGGCGCCAACACACACATCCCAACCAATTTCTGTGTACTGCTCTAGAATTGGCTGGAGTGTCTCTTTTGCGGCTTGAATAGCGTTGTTGAAGTTGGTTACCGTCAGTTGGCGATCTTTAAAGTGACGCTCTAACCAGGTAACACAGCCCATTTTCAGGCTGGTTAGTGCTTTGGCTTCGAAGCCTTCACCGATGATCAGCTCTGTGCTAGCACCACCGATATCAACCACTAAGCGGCGACCGCTACCACCAGAAGTGTGCGCGACACCTTTATAAATAGTGGCAGCTTCTTCTTCACCATCAATGACCTCAATCTTATGACCGAGGATCTGATTCGCTTTCTCAAGAAAAACATCCACATTGGTTGCGGTACGCAGGGTAGCGGTACCGACAATACGGATGTTTTCAGTTGGAATATCTTGCAGTCGTTCTGCAAATAGACTCAAGCAGTCCCATCCGCGTTGCATGGCTTCTAGGCTTAGCGCGTTATTATCGTCTAAACCTGCGGCAAGGCGAACCTTGCGTTTGATTTTAGCCATAGTTTGAATGCTGCCATCAATATGACGCACAACGAGCATGTGAAAACTGTTCGACCCGAGGTCGATGGCTGCGTAAAGCGGAGATGAAACTGCTTGGCTCATAGACGACTTAAGAATCCTTTTGTTGACGTGGGCGAGAGCGATGGTTCGAACGACGATTTCCTGAACGCGAACCGCCAGTATTAGTACGACGTTGCTGCGGACGATTAGAACGCATGCGAATCGGTGCAGGTAGATCTTCGATCAGTGCACTTGGGTCGTAGTCAGATACTGGAATAGAGTGCTCAATGTATTCTTCAATCGGCGGCAAGTTGATTGCGTAATCTTCACAAGCAAAGCTGATTGAATGACCACTTGCACCTGCGCGACCTGTACGACCAATGCGGTGTACATAATCTTCACAGTCGTCTGGTAGATCAAAGTTAAATACGTGCGTTACCTGAGGAATATGTAGGCCACGAGCCGCAACGTCGGTTGCAACCAATAGGTCTACTTCGCCTTTAGTGAATTGCTCTAGGATACGCTCACGTTTTTTCTGTGGAACGTCACCAGTCAATAGACCAACACGGTGTCCATCTGCTGCTAGGTGTCCCCATACAGACTCACACTTATGTTTAGTGTTGGCAAAAATGATGGCGCGATCTGGCCACTCTTCTTCGATAAGCGTCTGTAGTAAAGACATCTTATGTTCATTAGAAGGGTAGAACAGTTCTTCTTGAATGCGGTGACCTGTTTTTACTTCTGGCTCAACCACAACATGCTCAGGGTTGTGCATGTGTTCGAATGCCAATTCTTGCACGCGGTAAGACAGCGTTGCTGAGAACAGCATGTTCAAACGCTCTTTTGGCTCAGGCATACGACGGAACAAGAAGCGGATATCTTTAATAAAGCCAAGATCGAACATACGGTCAGCTTCATCAAGAACAACGGCTTGAATGTGGTTAAGGTTAAATACCTTTTGCTTATAGAAGTCGATAATACGACCGGTTGTACCAATCAGTACATCAACACCGTCTTCTAGCTTAGCCAATTGCTTATCATAGCTTTCACCGCCGTAAGCAAGTGCCGCTTTGATACCAGTGCTTGCGATTAGCGGTTCAGCATCGTTATAGATCTGAATCGCCAGCTCGCGAGTCGGTGCCATAATAATTGCACGTGGCTGGTTAGGCTTACGACCTTCGTGTTCAGAAGTAGTCAGTAAGTGGTTAAAAGTAGCAGTCAGGAAGGCTAATGTCTTACCTGTACCCGTTTGGGCTTGACCTGCGATGTCTTGGCCGGTGAGCAGTACCGGCAGCGCCAAGGCTTGGATTGGGGTACAAAATTCGAACCCTTTTTTCTCCAGACCTTCAGTAATTTGAGGGTGTAAGCCCAAATCGGCGAACTTTTGCTCTGTGATATGCGTCTTTTTCATTGCTATAGAATATCAGCTTAAGCTTGCAATACGAAAGTAAATACATTCCAATAGGGCATCTAAATACTGGTTATCATCCAACCAGTTCCGAAAAAACACATTGGAGTGGAAGATGAGTGATAAGATTTTGCAGCTAACTGATGACGGTTTTGATACCGACGTAATTAACGCTGCAGGCCCAGTTCTTGTTGATTTTTGGGCAGAATGGTGTGGTCCTTGTAAGATGATTGCGCCGATTTTGGACGAAATCGCAGACGAGTACGAAGGCAAACTCACTATCGGTAAACTAAATATCGACCAAAACGCAGGTACTCCACCTAAGTTTGGTATCCGTGGTATTCCAACGTTACTTCTATTTAAAGACGGTAACGTAGCAGCAACTAAAGTAGGCGCGTTGTCTAAAACTCAACTTAAAGAGTTCCTAGACGCTAACCTATAATAGTTAGATAAGACCGTGCATCGAATAGTGCACGGTTTTGTTTTTTGAATACCAACAAAATCTAGACTAGGCTACTATTTAGTGCTAGTTTATCGCACGTTAATTAAACAAGTTCTCTCTTCTTGGTCGATCCTGTGACCAAATCCATCTTAACCAAAAAAACAGATCCTTATTTTGACTAAACAAGTATCCACCACTATGAATCTAACAGAACTGAAGAACAGACCTGTGTCTGATCTTGTCAAACTTGGCGAAAGCTTAGGCTTAGAAAACCTAGCTCGTCTAAGAAAGCAAGACATTATCTTCGCCATCCTAAAAGCGCATGCGAAAAGTGGTGAAGATATTTTTGGCGACGGGGTTCTGGAAATACTTCAAGACGGCTTTGGTTTCCTACGTAGTGCGGACAGCTCATACCTTGCTGGCCCAGATGATATTTACGTTTCTCCAAGTCAGATTCGTCGCTTTAACCTACGTACGGGTGACTCAATTGCCGGTAAGATTCGTCCACCAAAAGATGGTGAGCGATACTTTGCGCTACTAAAAGTCAATACAGTTAACGATGACAAACCAGATAACGCGCGTAACAAGATTCTATTTGAAAACTTGACGCCACTACACGCTAACGAGCGTATGGTGATGGAGCGTGGTAACGGTTCGACAGAAGATATTACTGCACGTGTTCTTGATCTGGCTTCACCAATTGGTAAAGGTCAGCGTGGTTTGATTGTTGCTCCGCCAAAAGCGGGTAAAACAATGTTGCTACAGAACATTGCTCAAAGCATCGCTCATAACCACCCTGAGTGTGAGTTGATGGTACTTCTTATCGACGAACGTCCAGAAGAAGTAACAGAGATGCAGCGCTTAGTTAAAGGCGAAGTGATAGCATCAACGTTTGATGAACCAGCATCTCGTCACGTACAAGTTGCTGAGATGGTAATCGAGAAAGCGAAGCGTCTTGTTGAACACAAAAAAGACGTGGTTATCCTGCTTGACTCTATTACTCGTCTAGCTCGTGCATACAACACCGTAGTACCTTCATCAGGTAAAGTACTAACGGGTGGTGTAGATGCAAACGCACTTCATCGTCCTAAGCGTTTCTTCGGTGCAGCACGTAACGTAGAAGAAGGTGGTAGCCTAACTATCCTTGCTACTGCTCTTGTTGATACTGGTTCTAAGATGGATGAAGTTATCTACGAAGAGTTCAAGGGTACAGGTAACATGGAAATCCACCTGAACCGTAAGATTGCCGAGAAGCGTGTATTCCCTGCGATTGACTTCAACCGCAGTGGCACACGTCGTGAAGAGCTTCTAACTAAGAACGAAGAACTTCAGAAGATGTGGATCCTACGTAAGATTGTTCACCCAATGGGCGAGATCGATGCGATGGAATTCCTGATTGATAAGCTAGCAATGACGAAGACTAATGATGAGTTCTTCGATGCGATGCGTCGTCAGTAAATTCTGAAAAATCTATTTTATAGAACGCCACCGCTATCGGTGGCGTTTTTGTTTGCATTATCTCAGTAGAACGAGCACAATGAGATAAATGTTACAAGGAGGTTAACATGCAACAAGGAATGTTGTCGTCGGTACTCCTATCAGCAACGCTACTCATTGGTGTACCAGTCGCTACTGCAACGGAAATGCAGCCCCAGCGAGTTGAGCAATGGCTTCAAGAATCCCAAGTTCATGATAAGGTCGCAGAACTGCTTCAGTTTGTGGTCGAAGATGATATTGATGGACTCAACTTTGCCCTGCAAAGGCTTGCTCTGCCTGTCCAAGAAGTTTCCCGTTACTTACTACTTAAAAAGATAGAAGACCAAAATCTCATCTTAACGCCTAAGATGGCGCTGTTTGTCGAGCAGCAAAAATCTATGGTACCTACTTATCAAGTATTGGAAAGAGGGGATGGTTATGAGTTTTCTGTCCCAGCCTTTAATTACCCAGCAATTGCTAATCGCTTACTTAAGCAATGGCATCAAGACCAATCTACTCTTGCATTTGTGCTGGATGCTGAGCGTAAAGATCTCATCCTTAAAGATTGGCTCAAGGGCACTGAATATCAGATTCAGGCACGAGAAGCCCTCTTGATACGTGAATTAGACAGCTTGTCACCTGAGGCGGTTAAAGGGTTAACTGATCAGTTGACTCAAGAGGCGGTGACCAGTTGGTTACCTTCATCGGAAGTAATGGTCAGATTGGCACAAGTGAGTGAAAGTGCTGAGGTGTACAAGCTACTGTGGCTAATGAAAGTGGACTTTAACAGTGAACGTGAATTGGTACGCTTAGCGCGAGTGGGGAATGAGTTTTCGCTTAACCAAGTGATGCAAGCCGCGAGTAACCCAAGTCTTAAAGAACGGGCAATTAGCGAATTAACTAAAGTGCGCCCGATGTCTCCAGAAGTTCAGGACTTCTTAATTGCTCGAATGGCCGTATCTGATGATGCTAAATTTATTGCTGGAGAGCTAGCAAGCCAAGGTTACTCCTCTTGGCTGGAAGAGTTGGCAAGTAGTAACCAAAGGGTTAATAGCCGCGCGATTTTAAGTGTCCTCAGTCAGTAGTCTTTTGAGATATAACCACAATAAAAAGAGGGATCGGTCGATTCCTCTTTTTTGTTATACTGCCTGCAGATTAACCAGTTCACTATTAGGCCTATGAGTTTTAAGGACTTACGCGATTTTATCGCTCATCTAGAAAAAGAAGGGAAGCTCAAACGCATCTCTCACCCTGTTGACCCTGATTACGAAATGACAGAAATCAGTGATCGCACGCTGCGTGCAGGTGGCCCCGCTCTCCTATTTGAAAACCCGATTGGCTATGACATGCCAGTGTTGACCAACTTATTTGGTACACCTGAGCGTGTTGCCATTGGTATGGGGCGTCAAGACGTTAAAGAGCTGCGAGAAGTGGGCAAATTGCTGGCTTACTTAAAAGAGCCAGAGCCACCTAAAGGTTTTAAAGATGCACTGGATAAACTGCCGGTGTTTAAGCAAGTATTGAATATGCCAGCTAAGCGACTGCGTAAAGCCGCTTGCCAAGAAATTGTGTGGCAAGGTGATGATGTCGATCTTGATAAAGTCCCAGTCATGAGTTGTTGGTCAGGTGATGTGGCTCCACTTCTTACTTGGGGTCTAACAGTAACTAAAGGTCCAAACAAAAAACGCCAAAACCTAGGAATCTACCGTCAGCAGAAAATTGCTAAGAACAAGATTATCATGCGTTGGCTTGCCCACCGAGGCGGTGCATTGGATCTTCGTGATTGGATGGAAACCAATCCGGGTGAACCTTTCCCTGTTTCTGTCGCATTCGGTGCAGACCCGGCAACGATTCTCGGTGCAGTAACTCCGGTACCAGACACTTTATCGGAATATGCATTTGCAGGCTTGCTACGCGGAAGCAAAACAGAAGTGGTCAAATCGATCAGTAACAATCTAGAAGTTCCTGCAAGTGCTGAGATTGTGATGGAAGGTTACATCGATCCAAACGAGTTTGCCGATGAAGGCCCTTATGGTGACCATACTGGTTATTACAATGAGAAGGAAAAGCACCACGTGTTTACCATTACTCATATCACCATGCGTAAAGAGCCTATCTACCACAGCACATACACAGGCCGTCCGCCCGATGAGCCAGCGGTATTAGGGGTTGCACTTAATGAAGTGTTCGTGCCGATTCTGCAAAAGCAGTTCCCAGAGATAGAAGACTTCTATCTTCCGCCGGAAGGTTGTTCGTATCGAATGGCTGTCGTGACAATGAAGAAGCAATACCCAGGTCATGCTAAACGCGTGATGATGGGGGTATGGTCTTTCTTACGTCAATTCATGTACACCAAATTTGTCGTGGTGTGCGATGAAAAAGTCGATGCGCGTAACTGGGATGATGTCGTTAAAGCGATGACAGAACATATGGACCCAGTGCGAGATACCTTGTTTATTGAAAACACGCCAATTGACTCTCTTGATTTTGCCTCGCCAGTGGTTGGGCTTGGCTCTAAGATGGGTTTAGATGCAACCATTAAGTGGGAAGCAGAGCTAGTGGGTTCAAAGCTGGGTGGTGAACAAAGCCCTCAACTAACCCAATCCGAACTAGATACCTTTATCGCCCAAAACCCAGAAGTCGTTGATATCTATATTCCATCGACAGCAGCGAATAACAGCTTTGCTATTGTAACGATGAAGAAAGAGCTCGCAGGGCAATCACAACAGCTGGCTGAAAAAGTTGAACTGTTTCTTCAAGAGCGAGGAGCGCCTAAGTTTATTGTTGTTTGTGATAATGACGTGAACGCTAAAGATTGGAATGACATTATCTGGGCGATCACGACTCGAATGGATCCTGCTCGAGATACTAAACAAGTATCAACCCTCGAGGAAAATAGTTCACGTTTAGTACTAGACGCGACGAATAAGGTCGAAGGTGAAGAAGTTGTTCGAGAATGGGGCACACCTATCAAGAAAGATCCTCAACTCGTAGCAAAAATCGATGCGTTCTGGGATAAGTTGGGTATCCTATGAAGCATACCGTCATCTTGCAGCCTGATAACCTAGAATTTGAAGTGCAGGATGGACAAACGGTGTTGGAAGCCGCGCTCAACAACAATATTAATTTTCCACACCGTTGCCAGGTTGGTGCATGTGCTGCCTGTTTGTGTCGTAAACTAGAAGGAACAGTCTCTTATCACCTTGAACCAATGCTCACTGATAAAGAGCAACAACAAGGATGGATATTTGCTTGCCAAGCCTTCGCAGAAAGTAAATTAGTGCTTACTTTTGAAGAGTAAGTAAGAGGAACAAAATGACTATTCAATGCAAAGTAAAGTCGATTCAGCCGTTGGCTTGCAATACTTACCAAATCTTATTACACCCAGAAACCCCAGTAGACTTTAAAGCGGGTCAGTACCTAATGGTGGTGATGGGGGAAAAGGATAAAAGACCTTTCTCTATCGCGAGTAGCCCGTGTCGCCATGAAGGTGAGCTAGAACTACATATTGGTGCTGCAGAGCAAAATGCTTACGCACTAGAAGTTGTTGAAGCAATGAAAGCCGCTCTAGAGCAAGATGGAGAGATCACTATTGATGCACCTCATGGTGATGCTTGGGTACAAGAAGAGAGTGAGCGTCCACTACTACTTATTGCTGGTGGCACTGGCTTTAGTTATGTACGTTCAATTTTGGATCACTGTGTGGCGCAAGAGCTAAACAATGATATCCACCTTTACTGGGGTGGCCGTGATGAATGCCAACTGTATGCGAAAGCTGAATTAGAAGAGATTGCCGCGAAGCATAACAACGTGCACTTTGTGCCGGTAGTAGAAGAAGCGCCAAGTGAGTGGGCTGGTAAAACTGGCAATGTACTTCAAGCGGTTGAGCAAGATTTTGACTCACTGGCTGAATTTGATATCTATATAGCAGGTCGTTTTGAAATGGCGGGTGCTGCAAGAGAGCAATTCACTTTAAATAAGCAGGCACAAGCAGAAAGAATGTTTGCTGATGCGTATGCATTTATTTAAAACCCAGTGAATATGGTGAAAAAGGGAGCGTTTTGCTCCCTTTTTGTTTGGTTTTGAATATAAATTCAACGAACGCTCATTTTTTTCATTTTTTTTTGAAAAAGGGGTTGCGCTTAAGTCTGAACTCCCTATAATGCGCATCCACTGACACGGCAGACGCCACAAGGCCTCAGCGATAAGTCGGTAGGATGAATAAGACAATTTAGCTACTTAACTTCTTCAAAAAAGATTTTAAGAAAAACTTCAAAAAAGTGTTTGACACTGAAGTCTGAATCGCTAAAATGCACGTCCACTTTGAGAGAAAGCGCTAACGCTTAGTTCTTAAAGAAAAGCTCTTTAACAATATAAACCTATCAATCTGTGTGGGCACTCGTTGATGATAATCCAATTAGAAACTTCGGTTTCAAATTAGGTTTCAATGAAACGAAGTGACCAAACGAGATTAGCTTTCTTTGTAAAAGGAAACTTAGTCTTGGCACAGTCAATTCATTATCGTTCTGTTGGAACGATAATAGCTTTAAAATTACACAGTAGTTTTGAAGTCAGTATTCATTGAGCCGAACAAAATCTTAAATTGAAGAGTTTGATCATGGCTCAGATTGA
>NZ_SATR01000146.1 GCF_004551525.1 Vibrio ouci
TGACAACTGGCTTACTGACATTGAATATGGAGGCAGTAGCTTCTTCAATATGGCTTCTTTTCTTTCTGCTGGAATACGAGACACAATTCATTCTTACCGCCCAAACTGGTTAAATTTTAACAGTGACAACTATCCTGCCAGAGGGGGTTCCCCTCAGATAGCCTCAGGAGGTTCACAAAATCCTCTCTAAGAATCTGATTCATACCATACTGGTTAAAGAAATGCTCCCAAGTGTTGGGGGTTCTATCCTTGAAGTGCCATTCATAGGTTTCTAAGTCATCAGGATTCAAGAGTATTTAATGAAGTCAGCATCCTGGTGTTCTTGGCTCTCACCCTTCGTATCCAAAATGAAATACCGTGTTGATTCATCATTCAACTCTGAATCGAATAGTGTTGTTACACTCAATTATCTAACCATATGATTTTATGTTTGTTTAACATAGACAATATCAAACATTGTATTACGTTTCAAAACGAACTACTGTATATAAAAACAGCATTGGGTTTTGTCCTGTATGTCTATCCGCAACTTAAAAGATGGTTCAACCAAACCTTGGATTTGTGACTGCTACCCTAATGGCCGCAATGGGAAACGCGTTCGCAGACGCTTTGCCACCAAAGGTGAGGCTGTCGGGTTTGAGAAGTTCACGATGAAAGAAGTGGATCAAAAGCCCTGGCTAGGTATGAGTCGCGATCACAGGCGTCTGTCTGATGTTGTTGATACCTGGTTCAGCCACTACGGTCGAACGCTCACCAACGGCGAAGTCATCTACCAAAAGTTTAACCACATGGTTAAAGCCATGGGTAACCCACCCGCTTCCTTATTTAACGCCAAGCAATACGCTGAGTTTCGTAGCTTGAGGATGGCTGGCCAAATCAACTTTGTTGATGGCCGCTGGCAAAAAGGCGCGCCAAGTGTTTCTACCCTCAATTCGGAGTTAGCGCGCTTTAAGGCGGTTTTCAGTAAACTAAAAGAACTCGGTGAGTGGAACCTCCCCCACCCTTTAGAAGAACTCAAGCCATTCAAAGTAGCAGAAAGAGAGATGGCTTTTATTCCAAAAGAGAAACTTCCTCTATTGCTTGAACTGGTTGGTCAGCATCAGCGTGGAGACATGCTCAAAATAGTAAAGATATGCTTAGCCACAGGTGCACGGTGGAATGAAGCAGCAAAGCTGCGTGGGAGCCAGCTCAGCAAGTACAAGATCACCTATACCAATACTAAAACCAAGAAGAACCGCTCAGTACCCATCTCTAAGGCGCTTTATGACGAGATCTACAAGCCATGCTCCGGTTTAATGTTTGAAGAGTGCTACACCCCTTTCTGTTACCTACTAAAGCACAAACTGGGGATGTCATTGCCAAAGGGTCAGGCATCACACGTATTGCGCCATACGTTCGCCAGCCACTTCATGATGAATGGCGGCAACATTCTGGTACTACGGGATGTCCTTGGCCATGCCGATATTAGTATGACGATGCGCTACGCTCACTTTGCCCCAGACCACCTTTCGGAAACTGTAGAAATGAACCCGCTTGCTGCCCTTGAACTTGAATAACTGATGACTTTTTATGCAAATCCGAATAGTAGCGCGAAGCAAAAATGTCTCAGGTGTAGACACTTTGTAGACTGTTACCAAATTTAGGGCAAAAAAAGAGCCGCAATTAGCGGCTCTCAATTATTCGTCTTTTTCGAAGTATTGGCTTACTTCTCTTTACCGAATACGTTGTTCTCTTGCTCTTGTACGCGGATGAAAGTCGTACGCTTAGTTAGCTCTTTAAGCTTTGCTGCGCCTACGTATGTACACGTTGAACGTACACCACCAAGGATGTCAGAAATTGTATCGTGTACTGTGCCGCGGAATGGTAGAAGAACAGTTTTACCTTCAGCTGCGCGGTACTTAGCTACGCCACCAGAGTGCT
>NZ_SATR01000147.1 GCF_004551525.1 Vibrio ouci
ATCACGTTCCATGAAGTCCTTTAGCTCTCTAACTCCTTGATAATCTAATGCCATGCCTTTGTAGAGGTGGATGTGATTGACGACATCAAAGTCCCCATCCAGTTGGGATTGAAAGTGTTTGAGGTTTTGTTCCATTTGGTCGCAGAAGGTGCGCATTGTGGTGACTTGTTCCATCATTGCTCGATGCTGTTGTCTGGTGAGCTGATAGCGTGCCTGGAGTTTGTCCATTTGGTTGAAGGTGCATTGGACGAAACGCGCTTGTTTCTCGCTGAGGGTCACGCCCTGGAGCGGGGGAGTCATCATGGCATCAAAGGCACGAATCACCTGCAGGTGGAATTTGGCACTAATCCACATCGCGTATGAGTAGACCAGTTCTTTGCAGACCCAAGTTCCTGCATTACAACCGCCACGCGTTGTGTTTACAGCAAAGTGCGAATTCGCACTTTGGCCAAAGCAGGAATTCCTGCTTTGCTCTATTTCATTAATCAGTTCTTGAGTTTGCTGGTTCTTGATAAAGATACTGGGTCGATGGCGATTGAGGCCTCCACTCGCTTTATGTAGGTCATTTAACGAGTACAGGTTATCAATTACACGGATGTCTTTAGATAGAATGATTAGATTTGGCATGTTAGCCCCCTTGAGATCTAGTGTTACTAAATCACCACTCAAAGGTTCCAATCAATGGGTGGTGAACTGGACAAGGTTGGAACTACCGCACTCAAGGAAACGGCGCGCCGAAGCGCCCCTGCCCAGCCCACCATAATGCAGATAGTACGTTTTCTACACGAAACGACTATGTTCAGATGTGCTGAAGCCGCATATAAAAAAACCAGCAACTAGCTGGCACTTACATGCCTTGAGTTTTAAAGCGGGGTTCCAATCCCGACACTGGATTTTGCCAGTGCCGTTAAAGTGTATCGCTGCTTTGTGAAATGTGTCAATGAGTGTTCAAGGTTTCCCACTTTAATCAGGCATTTAGTTAGAATGCATGTAATGTGGTGTCTATGCGGGATTTTTCTTAACCGTAGTGGAACGAAAATTGACCAACTTCGAAGCCCTCAGAGCGCAACATAGAAACAAGAGTTCGACTGCGAGCTGCGCCACGACTCATGTTAAAGAGTTCCTTAACTCGGCTCGATCACCGAATGCGATAGGCATCCGGCTTCCTCTGCTGAAACTCGTAGTAACAGGAAGATGCGACATCGAACAACCCCCAAAGCATTTTGACCGTTTCGTGCTCCCTCAACGGGTCAATTAGTGAGAACGTTCGAGTTCGTCCGACATTAAGAGATCAGTGGTTGCTTTTTTAGTATGGATTTTCTGTTGCTCAGGTGTAAGGGCTTTAACGGTTGGAGTCTTCCCGCCACGTTCTATCTATAATTGATCGACCCAGCGGCGAAGGGCTGTATCACCACCATCTAGAGAGCGTGCTGCCTCAGCTATTGAGTTGCCTTGGTCGAGAACCAAACTCGCAGCATCCACTTTGAACTCAGAAGAAAATGTACGTCGTTGTCGTTTTGTCATTGAACCCCTCATTTACGGTGGAGACATTACCACCTAATTTGGTGTCCGGGATCATTAAACCATTTCAGGATAATCTAAAGATCATATGTGCAGAAAAAGCTAACATTGTAATAAATGACCGAAATGAAACAGCGGTCAAAACTAAGATAACAAAATTGTATGAATGATTAGGTGGTGATTTCATTAGCCAAACCAACGCAGAGCATTGTGGTTTCTCATAGGAGGATGAGATATTCAAGAAATCTTCTCCAAAAGTCTATGCTCGAGCAATCAACTATGTAGGTAGTATATGATTATTAGCGCAAGCAGAAGAACTGACATACCTGCATTCTATTCAGAGTGGCTTATGAATAGAATCAAGGCTGGCTTTCTTCTGACTAAA
>NZ_SATR01000148.1 GCF_004551525.1 Vibrio ouci
CTTCTAGTTTAAGTGGCTTTAAGTCGCTTTTAGGTTCTTAGCCAATCAGCATTTCGGCTTGGCAGTTGCCTCGGCAATTCAGCATTGTTTTGCGCTTTGGTTGGAAAGATAGGGCGCTTGTTGTTTCTTGGTCGGGTTGCCTCATTGGAAAGGGAAGTGGAATTACTCGTTTCTGGTTGGACGCCTTTGGTGGTCAAATTGACCCATACCGTGTGGTTTGCTTCAGAAAACTAGTGAGAAATAGCAGTTCTTTCTCAAGTAAATCATGTGTTTGTGGTAAAACATAACAAACAATTCAACAGTGATTCGCAACGCTTGGCGCTCTCACTTCGGGTTGAGTTTTGTGTTTACGGTGCAGTGTTTAGGTTCAGTGGCAGCGCTGCTCACACGTTAATTGGGCGTTAAATAGCAGGAGAAATTTGTGACTACTAAGAAAGACTTGGCTGTTGCCTTCATGCATAACAATTTAAATCAGTTAACTGGCTTTCACAATCATGTGCATGGTTTCTTTAATGATAATCTTAAAGATTCACAACTGTCAGAAGAGATCAATCAACATCAGAAAAACTTTCTTAAGCGAGAGTATGAAATCAATTTACCCAACCAGTTACGAAAGTCTGTATTTCTCATGATGTTTGGACACCTTGAAGAGTGCCTTCATTTGTCATGGTTAGCTTCTGGTGAGCCTATCCAATTGAATAAAAGCGAATTTGGCATTGCGAAATACAAACCGTTCGTGCGTGACCATCTGGGTTTCAATTTAGGTAGTGACTCTGACTGGGCTTATATCCAAGAGTGTCAACTAATCCGAAATGCGATAATCCATGCTGCTGGAAGGGTTTCATTATTAAAGAAACCTCATGAGGTTGAGTCTTTGCTTAAACAGCGTAGCGATTACTTTGAAATGGAGCATGATCGTGTTTACTTAACAAATACTGGAATATCAGCTTTTCAAAAAAGTATCGCAAGGTTTACAGAGCGCGTTGAACGAGCTATTTAACAAAGCGTTTAAGACAGATTCCCAACGCTTGGCATTTTTCATTTCATCGTTGGGTTTTGTGTTTATGATGGTATGGTTAGGTTCAGTGGTAGCGTTGCTCACTACTTAACGCGGCGTTATGTTGCAGGAGAGAATATGGAAGTTCTGAATCAACTTTTTCCATCAGAAAGTCAGATGGAAAGGCTAAAATCTTCACCGGAATCAGGTGAAGTTCATCTACTAAACCTTTTCAAGTTCAAAGAGAAGGCAGAATATGCAGATGGTCGAGAAACTAATCTAACGGGCAAAGAAGCATATGAACTTTATGGCCAGCCTATGCTTAAGGTTCTCGAAAAGTATGGTGCTGAGGTTGTCTTCTATTCAGAGGTGACTGGTCTTATTCTTGGTCAAGTTGAAGACCTTTGGGACTCATTTGTTATTGTAAGATATCCATCTCGCCAAGCCCTCCTTGAAATGACCTCATCTGAAGAGTTCTTAGCATTAAGCGTACACCGTGAAGCAGGGTTGGCAGGGCAGCTAAATATAGAAACGAAGATCCCTTGAGTCACAACATAACAAAGCATTTAAGACGGATTCTCAACGCTTGGCAATTTCAGCTTAGGTCGGCTTTAGTGCTGGATGTGGCAAGGTTTAAGGTTGGGTGGTCGCGTTGTTCACCACTTAATGCGGCGTTATAACACAAAATCAGGCTATTGCTCAAAAAGGCTATTTGAACTATCATTTGTACATTAAATTGTACTGTTAGGAGTTCGACATGAGCCGTATCCACTTTGACCAAGATATTCAGCCTTTGTCTGAATTTCGTGCTGGCGTAACGTCATTTATTAAACAGATTAACGAAACTCGTAGACCATTAGTAATCACACAACGTGGTAAGGGTGTTGCGGTTGTCCTTGATGT
>NZ_SATR01000149.1 GCF_004551525.1 Vibrio ouci
TGAATCTGTGGGCATGACTTCCCTGCTTTTATGTCCACACTTCGGGCAAACTAACTCCGATTCCAATACTATTTTCACGAGAGTCTTTCCTTCATTCTGAGCTCTTTCTAAGCATAGAACCTCAGTAGCAACATAACGCCCAATTAAGTTGTGAGCAACGCTGCCAAAGCACTACAAAAACTTCACCTTAATCACTCAACAAATTGAAACCGAAAGTGCCGAGCGTTGCGAATCAGCTTGAATTGTTTGTTAGGCAAATTTTTCGTTTACTCACTTACTTGGTTTGAAAACAGAATACCTTAAACACGATAAGCAACCAATCACCCACTGACTTTTTGTGATTCAAGAACTACTAAAGCCACTATGTTACAGCCTCACGTTCAACGCTCACGAAACACAGCCTTTCAGCGATTAAGCTGCTTTTGAATCTGAGAAGCTCAAAGCTGAGGACTAGCCACAAAAACGAAAGCTATGATTGCCCCGCCCTTCCCACACTTTAAGCCAGGGAAATTCACCACCAACCAACACTGAAACTCAATGAGGAAACCCACGAAATTTGGCATGTTTTACGGTCGAAGAGGTTCAAGAATTTAAGCCGACAATGCTGAATTGCCGACTTTGAGAAACGAACTGCCAGAGGGAGCAAGAAGATTAAAACAAAGAACTTTTCTGCCCTTTGCCTAACGCCCAATTAACGTGTGAGCAGCGCATACACTGAACTTGAATACTGCGCCGTAAACGCTAAATTCAACCCGAAGTGAGAGCGCCAAGCGTTGCGAATCACTGTTGAATTGTTTGTTATGTTTTACCACAAACATATGATTTACTTGAGAAAGAACTGCTATTTCTAACTAATTTTCTGAAGCAAACCACAAGGTTGAAACCAACTTGACCGACAAAGGCGACCAACCTAAAACGTGTAATTCCACTTCCCTGCCCAATGAGGTAACCCGACCAAGAAACAACAAGCGCCCTATCTTTTCAACCAAAGCGCAAAACAATGGCAAATTGCCGAGGCAACTGCCAAACCAAAATGCTGATTGGCTAAGAACCTAAAAGCGACTTTGAGCCAGTTAAACAATAAGCCAACCGCCACGACCTGACAATGAAGCAACCCGCGAACATTGGCATGTTTTACGGGCTGAGAAATTCAAGAACTTAGATCGACAATGCGGATTTGCTGAGTCTACTAGGGACGGATTTCCAGAGGGACAAAGAACTAGAGCCTAAGACATTTAAGCCTTTGAAATACAAGTAAACATAACGCCAAATTAAGTAGTGAGCAACGCTGCCACCTACCAAAACCATTGTGCCGTAATCACTTAAGCCGATTCAAACCGAAAGTGCCAAGCGTTGCGAATCTGCTTAAATTTATTGTTAAGAGTATGATTGCAACTTAATCTACGTATTTTCTTTTATTCTTATTCTCCGAAAGAGTCATATCTAACGACCCATCTAAACACCTTCCATTGCGACGAGTATTCAACTCATGTTTAGCTTCTTCTGCGTGTTTCTGGGCAGTTTGTTGCTTCAGCTTCTGACAAAAGGTGCTTTCATCTGGAAAATAATATGCTTGCTCCGCTAACTTGACTTCGCGAGCTTCTTTCGCTGCTTGAAGACGCTCAGTTATTTTAGCCCTCTTAGCTCTATTCTCAGCGATTTTTAGTTTTAACTCTTCTTCATTCATACGATTTCACCAAATACTCTTAACGCCCAGTTAAGTAGTGAGTAACGCACTGAGTAAGCCTCTGCAAACCGCCTAAAACACCAAACACAACGCATAGTAAATTCGCCGAGCGTTACGAATCTGCTTGAACTGTTTGTTAGGCAAATTTTGCTACGCACTCATTAACTT
>NZ_SATR01000150.1 GCF_004551525.1 Vibrio ouci
TCGGTCTCTCGATAGAGGAGCCATCATTTAATCGAACTACCAGATAGAAGAACTTTAGTTGCAGTTAAAGTCTGGGTCTCACCTTACCCGATTGGAGCGCTTATTATCCATACAATAATTTAAGCAGATTCGCAACGCTTGGCACTTTCGGCTTTCTTCAGTTTAAGTGTTTATGTCACAATGGTTTAGGTAAGGTGGTTGGCGTTGCTCGCCACTTAACGCGGCGTTATAACACTATTAAGAAAATCAGCATGGAAATAGTAATATGGACATAAAAAGTGTACACAAAGCAAAATGCCACTGTGGTGCAGTTGAGCTAGAGCTTACAATGCCAAACGGCTTAGAAGACCCTCGTCGTTGTTCATGTTCTATGTGTCGAAAGCGTGGAGCAATTGCTGCTTCTGTGTTACTTGAGAACCTCAAAATTATAAAAGGTGAAGACAATTTGACCCTTTATCAATTTAATACCATGACAGCAAAACACTATTTTTGTAAAACTTGCGGTATATACACTCATCATCAAAGGCGCTCTAACCCCCATCAATTCGCAATTAATGTCGCATGTCTTGAAGGCGTAAACCCTTATGACTTAGAGCCAGTCAAAATATATGACGGCATCCATCATCCCAAGGATACAATCAACTTGTAGTTACTCCGGAAGTCAGTGTTATAACAAATTACTTAACAGGGGCTCCTAACGCTTGGCGACTTCAGTCGCAATTTTAGCTCCGCGCATATGGCACAATATTTAGGTTGGGTGGTATAGCGTTATCGCCCGTTAGTAAGGCGTTAGTTTGCTAAAGGCTAGCGGTTAACTAGCCTAAGCTTGCTCTCACATCTGCAATGGTGATGAAGAGTTTGTTTTCAGCGTCTTGAAATGCTTGAAAACCATAGCGTTCATAGAAATGTTTTGCTCCGTCTTTGGCATCAACGATAACAACTGGAAATGCAACGCTATCACTAGCGGCTAATAGCTTTCTGAGTGCGTCGATAAGCAGCCACTCACCAAAGCCTTTCCCTTTGTATCGGTCATCGACAGCAAGACGGGCAATCAGACCACCAGAGGTGGATGATTGGTGCTTTTTTTGTAACTTATCAGGCAATGCCTTTAAGTCAATTGGTGTCATTGTTAGTGTGTAAAAGCCAATGACATGTGAGTTGTCGCTATCATCTTCCAAAACAAACGTTCTGGTGTTGTCCTTCTTTGCTTGCTGACTCGCTATTGCTTTTAAGTAATTATTGAGAGCTTCTATGCCACAGTTGAATCGGTTTCTATCGTGTTTAGCTTTATCTAGAAGTACCGTATTCATCATTGAGTTTTGCTCTCGTATCGATCAGCAGCAGCTTTTAGTTTTGAGTTCTGTGTTGCAGGACGGTCTAAAGCTTCCATGAGCAACATCGCGTCTGCTTGGCTCAATTTTAAAGCCTGTTCACGTTCGATGACTTGTTTAGCTTTTTCGATTGCAGCGCTTAGAACAAACGAGTTGATGCTAGACATGCCGGCGATCGCGGCAGCCTTAGTAAGTAAGTCTTGTGTATCGACATCAACTCTAGCGGTGATGCGAGGCAAAGTAGTAGCCATAATGTTATCTCCTGTTGTGTCAAAATGTCACATGTGTATTATGGTCTTAAAGTGTGCAATAAGCAATCCCTGTGTCACTTTGGCACGCAACTTAGTATCAAGTTTGAAGTGCGACACTTTTTACAGATGCGCATGAATATACTCCGTTGGTGTTCTATACCCAAGTCTTTTGCGTGGGCGCGTATTTAATTTGTGTGCAATTTCATTGCAGATCTTCTGTGTCACATGTGACATGGAA
>NZ_SATR01000151.1 GCF_004551525.1 Vibrio ouci
CCCCTGTTCAACTACAAGTTGGGCTGCTTCGAGTTTAAATTCAGGGTTAAAGGTTCTTCTTGTACGTTTTGTCATGGTGTCACCTAATGTAGATGAGGTGCATCTTAACACCTCTAATCAGGTGGCCAAATTAACTATGCCACTACACCCTGCATGCTTGGCTGGACTACCATCTGAGATATCTTAAATAAACGCGAACCTTCTGCGCTTAATCGCCCATAGGCACATAAAGCACCACTGTCTATCACTGCTATATGAAAACTATTGTCTTCGAGTGCATCAAACAATATTTCTCGAGGAAGACCTGGAGCTCGGAAGAACAAGTCATACCTTAAATTCAGTGCCTGTTTATACAGTTCATCTGTATTTTCTAACTCAACAAGTTCCATTGGACCTCCTTGCCCATAACGCCCAATTAAGTTGTGAGCAACGCTGCCACCTCACTTAAACACTTCACCGTAATCACCAAACCAATTGAAACCGAAAGTGCCGAGCGTTGCGAATCAGCTTGAATTGCTTGTTAGGCTTCTGTACGTTGAGTCAGGGTTAGGACCATACAATGCGAACCAATATGGGATTAATAGCCCAAATGCCATTGACCCACCGATAAACGTGGTTGGGAAGCTTTGCAGCACTAATTCAAAAACCTTATCGTACTGCTCTGGACTCAACGTTGACTTACTTACGTATAGCTCATAAGAAAAACAAACTGGCTGATATATCGACATTCGTAAAAACCAACTCAAAGCACTAACAGGAAGCAAAAACAAAAACGGCCTCGTCCATACTGAAGGCAGTATAAAGTGAATTGCAGGAATCAAGAACAGAAAAGCCACGTACAAAGCATTCGCTGATATGTTCTGGGTATTGAATGTATAAGACTGACCTTCATACATCATTAACACAGAGACCCCGAGTACACTAATTAGAAACAGCTTTCCAAACTCTTTTGTACGTGAAAAACGAAACAAGCAATAGCCTACGACCAATAGCAAGACCGTAAACCAAATGTAAGCATCCCAGTTCATTTCGAGGAATCGAGGACGAGATGTTTGAATAATGATCAAAAGCGCATACGCTACGGGCAGGTATAGAAATAAAACAACTACAAGACGTAGAAATGCCCAAACCGCCTGTCTTATCATCTAGTGCTCCTCCTAGAAGCCTAACGCCAAATTAAGGTGTGAACAACGCTAACACCTTAGCTAAACCATTGTGCCATAAACACCAAACTCACTTGAAGTGAAAGCGCCGAGCGTTGTGAATCACTCTTAAATTTATTGTTATATTTCAGTGCGCTATAGGTAATTTGGGCTATGCGCACCTACTAACTTGCTCTTTTCACTGGAGTTTCACCAGATCATCAGTAAGTTAAACTTAAAAGAGCGGTGGTTCTCCCAAAACATGGCAACACATTTTGAAAGTTGCTTAAATTTACTACTAATTTTGTTGATAATTTTCATACCCATAAGCTCTCCCTCCTTAGTCTGACTAGTTAAAAACCCCACAATTTCTGCTAAGAGAAACTGCACCACAAAAACAGGTGGATTTGACGCAAAGTAAATCGAGGCTGCCATCATCAGTCTCAGGAGACCACCACTGAGAGACGTATTCACGTTTCGGCTTTCGACTTGAGTTTTAACATTATAACGTACTGAACTAAAAAGAAATATAACGCCGCGTTAAGTAGTGAGCAACGCCACAACGGAACTTAACCATACCACCGTAAACACAAAAACCAACGATGGAATGAAAAATGCCATGCGTTGGGAATCTGTCTTAAACGCTTTGTTAGTGCTCTTTTTTTAGAAACTCACCA
>NZ_SATR01000152.1 GCF_004551525.1 Vibrio ouci
AGTGACTATTCAAAATTGAGTCCGGCAAAATCGAGTCTGCACATGTATAAAAATGCAGACAACTTTGGTTGTTTGACGTAAAGACCCTTTGGGGTTGTATGGTTAAGTGACTAAGCGTACACGGTGGATGCCTTGGCAGTCAGAGGCGATGAAAGACGTAGTAACTTGCGATAAGCCCAGATTAGGTAGTAACAACCATTTGAGTCTGGGATTTCTGAATGGGGAAACCCACRTGCATAAGCAYGTATCATTAACTGAATACATAGGTTAATGAGGCGAACCGGGGGAACTGAAACATCTAAGTACCCCGAGGAAAAGAAATCAACCGAGATTCCGAAAGTAGCGGCGAGCGAAATTGGACTAGCCCTTAAGCTTTATATGCGTTAGACGAACGGTCTGGAAAGTCCGGCGATACAGGGTGATAGCCCCGTAGTCGACAACGCACATTCAGTGAAATCGAGTAGGGCGGGACACGTGATATCCTGTCTGAATATGGGGGGACCATCCTCCAAGGCTAAATACTACTGACTGACCGATAGTGAACCAGTACCGTGAGGGAAAGGCGAAAAGAACCCCTGTGAGGGGAGTGAAATAGAACCTGAAACCGTGTACGTACAAGCAGTAGGAGCACCTTCGTGGTGTGACTGCGTACCTTTTGTATAATGGGTCAGCGACTTATATTCAGTAGCAAGGTTAACCATCTAGGGGAGCCGTAGAGAAATCGAGTCTTAACTGGGCGTCGAGTTGCTGGATATAGACCCGAAACCAGGTGATCTAGCCATGGGCAGGTTGAAGGTTGAGTAACATCAACTGGAGGACCGAACCGACTAATGTTGAAAAATTAGCGGATGACTTGTGGCTAGGGGTGAAAGGCCAATCAAACCTGGAGATAGCTGGTTCTCCCCGAAATCTATTTAGGTAGAGCCTCGGACGAATACTACTGGGGGTAGAGCACTGTTAAGGCTAGGGGGTCATCCCGACTTACCAACCCTTTGCAAACTCCGAATACCAGTAAGTACTATCCGGGAGACACACRGCGGGTGCTAACGTCCGTCGTGGAGAGGGAAACAACCCAGACCGCCAGCTAAGGTCCCAAATTATTACTAAGTGGGAAACGATGTGGGAAGGCTTAGACAGCTAGGATGTTGGCTTAGAAGCAGCCATCATTTAAAGAAAGCGTAATAGCTCACTAGTCGAGTCGGCCTGCGCGGAAGATGTAACGGGGCTAAGTAATAAACCGAAGCTGCGGCAATGTCCTTTGGRCATTGGGTAGGGGAGCGTTCTGTAAGCCGTTGAAGGTGTGTTGTAAAGCATGCTGGAGGTATCAGAAGTGCGAATGCTGACATGAGTAACGATAAAGGGGGTGAAAAACCCCCTCGCCGGAAGACCAAGGGTTCCTGTCCAACGTTAATCGGGGCAGGGTAAGTCGACCCCTAAGGCGAGGCCGAAAGGCGTAGTCGATGGGAAACGGGTTAATATTCCCGTACTTCTTAYAATTGCGATGGGGGGACGGAGAAGGCTAGGTGGGCCTGGCGACGGTTGTCCAGGTTCAAGTGCGTAGGCTTAAGAGTTAGGTAAATCCGGCTCTTTYTAAGGCTGAGACACGACGTCGAGCTACTACGGTAGTGAAGTCATTGATGCCATGCTTCCAGGAAAAGCCTCTAAGCTTCAGATTATAAGGAATCGTACCCCAAACCGACACAGGTGGTCGGGTAGAGAATACCAAGGCGCTTGAGAGAACTCGGGTGAAGGAACTAGGCAAAATGGTACCGTAACTTCGGGAGAAGGTACGCTCTTGTCGGTGAAGTCCCTTG
>NZ_SATR01000153.1 GCF_004551525.1 Vibrio ouci
TAACGCCCTGTTAAGGGGTGAGCAACGCAATACCGATGCCGCCGCAAACCACCTTAATCACTTAAACCAACGCATAGTGAAAATGCCACGCGTTGCGAATCCCTCTTGAACAGTTTGTTAGGAGTTTTCAATCTCCGCATCCCACATGTCAGTATCGCCATTAAACCTTTTGTACCAACTCCGTAGCGATACGTTGGCTACGCTATTACTTTGCGCGCCCCACATTAGTGCTTCTGATATTTCAGCAAGCTCTGTATGGCCTTTCAGTAGCATATGGCAATAATTTTTCAATTAAAAACAGAAGCCTAACAATGTTTCTCTGTTCTTGAGCTTCAAGTTTCTCTTGGGTTAGCAAATGCAAAACTTGAGCAGTGAGAACAGGTAAAATTATATTTAAATTCTTCTTTCGCTTAAGCCAAATTCCTTCGACTAAACTAATGCCTATTGTTCTGGATTGAGCGCCTTGATTAAAATAATTGAGAGTCTTTTCTAGCAACTCGGCTTCATTTTTATCTTTAGCTTCCCTGAAGGTAAATACAAATTGAAGAATGGCTAAAAACCAACCCGCAATTGCGATTAAAATTGTCCAGTTCATATAAGTTACCTGAAACTCCTAACGCCCAATTAACGTGTGAGCAGCGCAAGCACTGAACTTGAATGCTGCGCCGTAAACACTAAACTCAAACCGAAGTGAAAGCGCCAAGCGTTGCGAATCACTGTTGAATTGTTTGTTATGTTTTACCACAAACACATGATTTAATTGAGAAAGAACTGCGATTTCTGACCAGTTTCCTGAACTAAACCACAAGGTAAGAACCGACTTGGCCACCAAAGGCTACCAACCTAAAACGTATAATCCCACTTCCCTGCCCAATGAGGCAACCCGACTAAAAAACAACAAGCGCCCTTTCTTTCCAACCAAAGCGCAAAACAGTTCTGAGTTGCCGAGGCAACTGCCAAGCTGAAATGCTAATTGGCAAAGAACCTAAAAGCGACTTTGAGCCAGTTAAACCTCAAGCCAACCGCCACGACCTGACAATGAAGCAACCCGCGAACATTGGCATGTTTTACGGGCTGGGAGATTCAAGAACTTAGACCGACAATGCGGATTTGCTGAGTCTACTAGGGACGAATTGCCAGAGGGACAAAGAACTAGAGCCTAAGACATTTAAGCCTTTGAATTACAAGTAAACATAACGCCCAATTAAGTAGTGAACAACGCGACCACTTAACTAAAACATTGTGCCATAAAACACCAATACCGATTCAAACCAAAATTGCCAAGCGTTGTGAATCTGCTTAAATTGTTTGTTATGTTTTACCACAAGTGACTGACTTGCTTGAGAAAGAACTGCTATTTCTGAACAGTTCTCTGAGCCAAACCACAAGACAAAATCAAGCTTGACCACCAAAGGCGACCAACCTAAAACAAGTATGAACACTTCCCTGCCCAGTGAGGCAACACGACAAACATTCAACAAGTACCCTAGTATCTTCTCACAGCAGCGCCACACAATGGTTAGTTGCCGAGACTGCTGCCAAGGTAGGATGTTGCTTGGGAAATAGCCTCAAAGCGACTTTAAGCAAGATGAACTAAAACCTAGCCAGCTCGACCTGACAATGAAGCAACCCACGAATATTTGCATGCTTTACGGCCTAAGAAGTTCAAGAACTTAGGCCGACAATACTGATTTGCTGAGTCTACTAGGGACGAATCGCCTGAGGGACAAAGAACTTGAGCCTAAGATATTTAAGCCTTTGAAATACAAGTAAACATAACGCCCAATTAAGGGGTGAGCCACGCGACCACAATACTCAATTTGGACGCCGTAATCACTAAACTTGACCTAAACCAAAAATGCCAAGCGTGGGGAATCCCTCTTAAATTGTTTGTTATGTGAATTTTTACAAACGTATTGTG
>NZ_SATR01000018.1 GCF_004551525.1 Vibrio ouci
ACGATTAGGTGGTTGGAAGAATACTAAGCGAACGGATCGCGCTTCCATAAAGACGTTATGGCAAGGATGGTTTAGGCTGCAAACCATCCTTGAAGGGTATGAACTGGCTAAGTCTCTTGATTCACTAGACTTGTGATCAAGAGACAGGGTTAAACCTGCCTTTTTACTATTCTTTGTTTGGGTTGACTCGCATAATGTCATCTTGCCCCTGCTGAAATTGCTTTTTCAGCTCAGCTTTAGACTTAAAGCTAATTTCCCCACCCTGTGCAACTGTCATATGTTGCGCTTCTGAATTATGCTTAGATTGATACAACATCACAGCTTGCATACAAGAATCTCGCTGCTCTTGTGAAAGTAGAGTACCCTCAGGCCACTTTCCTGTTTCTACAGCAAATAGTAGACGCTCATAAGCCTCTGGTGTGATGGCATTGATTAACTGCTCTGCGTCCATGGAAAATCCTAATTCGTCAAAAAAGATAGACGAACATTAACTGGCTAGCAGGCTGAGTCAAGATAACAGCAATAATTAAGTGTAACGGATCACAAGCAACGACACTATGAAATCACTAAAAGCACTCACACTGATAACTATAAGCTTTGGCCTTGTTGGCTGTTTTGAAAGTAACAAGAATACCGAGCAGCTGTGCAGCTCTAACCCGTCGCTACAATGTGAGCGGCTCAACATGGGTGATGGTCAATGTCGGATACCGAGAACAGATTTAATATGGCACCGCTTCGAAGTACTCAAAAACCCGACTGATGACAATAAGATCAAAGAGTATCTCCACCTCGCTGAGTACAAAAAGTGTTTAGAGCTCGCCTCGCAAATTCAACCGATTGATCAATCAGGCCTAAAACAGCGTCGATTTGATGCGTTGGTCAACGCATCCGATGATTTGGACTCGATCGTCGCAACACTGGAGAAATCGAACTCCGCTCAAGCCTATTACTTTTTGTGGAGTCAAACGGGCAGTGACCAAGCAAGACGTAGCTTTTTGCAGCTAGAAGGCTCACCTGCTTTGGAAACTGCTGAAATGCAGTACGCACTCGCAACTTTCTATACCAGTCGAGATCAAAACAAGACCCGAACTTTGTTACTGCGTGCTTTAGAGTTAACTAACCGCAATACAATTAATACCGAAGTATTTAAGTCGCTAGCCAGCACCACTTATCGACTGGGTACCAAAAAAGAAGCCTACATCTGGACCATGGTTGCACAAAGGTACGAGGTACCTATCGCGTCAACTAGCGAATTGCAACTGCTTTACGGATTCGACAAAAGTACCTATCAACAGTTAGACGATATTGCTGAGCAGTTAGAAGATGCCATTAATAGTGGCACCTTCAACGCCAACATGGTGCCAAAATTTAAATAGTGACTTGAATGTTGTAAGGATGAAACAAACAGCGGTGATTTATTCACCGCTTTTTTGTGAATTGTTGAAAATTAACGACACTGAATTAACACAAAACCTTTCACCAGTTGTTTTCGGTCCATCAGGAAAAACGTGACCTAAATGACTATCACAGGCTGCACATCTGATCTCTGTTCGAGTCATTCCGTGACTAAGATCTTCTAAATAACGAATAGCCCCATCGTTAATAGGGGCATCGAAACTTGGCCACCCACAACCTGAATCATACTTGTTATCAGATATAAATAGGGGGGCTTTACAGCATGTACAGGCATAGATACCTGTCGCTTTATTATGCAGAAGTTTGCCACTAAACGGGGCTTCAGTCCCTTGTTCCCTGCAGACTCGATACTCTTCATCAGATAAGGCCTCACGCCAGTGTTCATCAGGCTTCACGACCTTCTCTACCTTCTGTTTCACAACACTATTTCTCCGTATTCTCATTTTTTATTATGACTTTTTTCGCGAAAAACTTGCGAACGACAACCTTTGTAGCACATACTTTGACACCATAACAGGATGGTTAAACTTTCAGCACAGCTGTCAGCGTCGTCCACTATTTTACGTCAACTGGTTAGGGAAAAAACCAGTAATCCGTTCAAAAGATGACCATTTGCGACTAATTGTGAAAAAAAGCGACGCTTTTTTTTGACTTTAAACAAGTTAAGTCCGATTATCAGTTGCAGATTTTGACTGGATTCTGTAATTTTACTACCAGTTATCTTTAATCAGAAATTAAGTTGTGGAGCAACTATAATGACTATCAAAGTAGGTATTAACGGTTTTGGCCGTATCGGCCGTTTCGTTTTCCGTGCAGCGCAAGAGCGTAACGACATCGAAGTAGTAGGTATTAACGACCTAATCGACGTAGAGTACATGGCATACATGCTTAAGTACGATTCAACTCACGGCCGTTTCAACGGTACTGTTGAAGTTGAAGGTGGTAACCTAATCGTTAACGGTAAGACTGTACGTGTTACTGCTGAGCGTAACCCAGAAGATCTAAAGTGGGATGCTATCGACGTTGACGTTGTAGCTGAAGCAACTGGTCTTTTCCTAACAGACGAGACTGCACGTAAGCACATCACTGCTGGTGCTAAGAAAGTTGTTCTTACTGGTCCTTCTAAAGACGCAACTCCAATGTTCGTTATGGGCGTAAACGATTCAACTTACGCTGGTCAAGACATCGTTTCTAACGCTTCTTGTACTACTAACTGTCTAGCACCTGTAGCTAAAGTTCTTAACGACAAGTTCGGTATCGAATCTGGTCTTATGACGACAGTTCACGCTACTACAGCAACTCAAAAAACTGTAGACGGTCCTTCAGCTAAAGACTGGCGCGGTGGTCGTGGTGCTTCTCAGAACATCATCCCATCTTCAACTGGTGCTGCTAAAGCAGTAGGCGTTGTTCTTCCAGAACTAAACGGCCTTCTAACTGGTATGGCTTTCCGCGTACCAACTGCTAACGTTTCTGTAGTTGACCTAACTGTTAACCTAAAAGAAGCTGCATCTTACGAAGCAATCTGTGCTGCAATGAAAGAAGCTTCTGAAGGCGAACTAAAAGGCGTTCTAGGTTACACTGAAGATCAAGTTGTATCTCAAGACTTCATCGGCGAAGTTCAAACTTCAGTATTCGACGCTAAAGCTGGTGTTGCTCTAACTGACAAATTCGTTAAAGTTGTATCTTGGTACGATAACGAAATCGGTTACTCAAACAAAGTTCTAGACCTAATCGCACACATCTCTAAGTAATTCTTTAAATAGTAGTTACTTTAAGATAAGCGTTTAGCGCAGAATCTTGTAAAAGGCGGCTCTCGAGTCGCCTTTTTAGTATCTGCCGTATTTGAATATCGAAATCATATTCTTTGGTTCACTTGTTTAGAGTGAATATAGGAATGTCATTTCTCTTACTGAGGACAACTAAATGAATTTAGAGCAATTACCTGCATTGACTGTACTGTCTGATAACGTAACTATCGTCGAGAAAGACGATGTAAAGATCGTACGCGTTATTCACGAGAAGGCTTCTGCTGGTATCTGTCTACACGGCGGCCACGTAGTCTCTTTCCAACCTAAAGGTCAACCGGACCTAATTTGGATGAGTGAACAAGCAATCTTTGACGGCAAAGCAGCACTGCGTGGTGGTATTCCAGTTTGCTGGCCGTGGTTTGGTCGTATTGCTGCGCCTGCGCACGGCTTTGCGCGCAATAGCGAATGGACACTACTTGAACACCGTGAAAATGAAAATGGTGTAATCGTAGAGCTTGGGTTACTGCCGTCCGAATCAACACTTGCTGTTTGGCCTCACCAGTTCCAAGCTCACCTACTGGTTGAGATTGGCGATGAGCTAAAAGTTACGCTAGACGTAACCAATACCGATACTCAAGCTTGGACATTCTCTGGCGCACTGCACACATACCTAACCGTGGGTGATATCGAGCAAGCCGCGACTACGGGTATGGGCCCTGAATATATCGATAGCCTAAAAGATGGAGAGATTTGTCAGGGTGGTGAAACTCTGCAGCTAACCGACACTATTGATCGCGTTTACACTCAACCTAGTGCACAAATCACCGTTCAAGATCCAGTCCTAAACCGCTCGTTAGTTGTTGAGAACCAAGGCCACAACTCTGCCGTGCTATGGAACCCATGGGCAGAAGGTGCACAAGGTATGGGCGATATGCAAGATGACGGTTACCAAACCTTCCTTTGCGTTGAATCGACTCTACATGCACCGTCTATTGAACAAGGTAAAACGCTGCAGCCGGGTGAAAGTCACCAGCTTGTTACCACACTATCTTCTAAGTAAGTAGCGAACATATCTCTAGCCCTAGTTTCGACTAGGGCTAGCCGAAACAATTCCTTTTTCCGCATAGCAGTTCCTGCTAGACTCTGCGCTCTCAAATATCGAATCTGAGCTATTTATGTCCTACACCTGCCCCCTTTGTCACCAATCACTCTCTTTAAACGAGCGTACCTATCGCTGTGAAAACAACCATGCCTTTGACCTAGCGAAAGAAGGCTACATCAACTTGATGCCAGTTCAACACAAGCGTTCAAAAGATCCAGGTGATAATAAAGAGATGATGCAGGCCCGCCGACGATTCCTTGAAAAAGATCACTACCAACCACTTAAAAAGTACGTAGCGGAACTTTGTGGGCAGCTGTTAGTCGATACCAAACATAGATTATTAGATATCGGTTGTGGCGAAGGTTACTACACCACAGAGGTTGCCTCTCATTTAGCCCAACAGTCTGACAATGCCACTGTGTATGGCTTAGATATTTCTAAGGTCGCAATTCGCTACGCCGCTAAACGATACTTAAACTGCGCATTCAGCGTGGCATCAAGTCATCGCCTGCCCTTTGAGCCTTGCAGCCTAGACGCAGTGTTACGAATTTATGCGCCGTGTAAAGCGCAAGAGCTACAGCGAGTCATCGCTGACAGTGGCGTGGTAGTGACTGTGACTCCCGCCGGGCGCCACCTCTACCAACTGCGCGATGAAATCTACCCAGATGTGCGTTTACATAGTGAAGAGGCGGAATGCATCGAAGGGTTCCAACTCGAAAAGCAAGAAAAGCTCAATTACGTGATGCAGCTCAGTGATGGTGATGCCTACGATCTTCTCCAGATGACACCCTTTGCCTGGAAAGCATCGGATGAGCTAAGAGAAAAACTCAAATCAGCTACACTCTATGAGTGTGAGGCCGATTTTATGATCCGTGTTTATCGTAAAACAAGCTAATAGATAACAATTCTCATTTTTATTGAGTTATTGCAACGCCTCCATTATTATTGCTACGATCATTAATGGAGGTTTTTATGCTGCGGCTTTTTACCATATTTTTTAGTACATTAGCACTGTCTGCCTGCTCTGTATTCTCAACAAATCCTACTGATACCACTATAGGTAATTTCTACGACTATCAACTCTATTCACCAGCCAAGCAGCCGATTTCTCTGCAAGCATTACCTCGTGAAATCCTCGATGCTGATGTCATTCTTATTGGTGAGTGGCATACACACTCTGCTATCCATCGATTCCAAACAGAGCTTTTAGATCAATTAACCGAGCAAAATGACGTTGCGCTCTCGATGGAACAATTCTCTCGAGATAAACAAGCCACAGTCGACAGCTATCTAGCAGGCGAAATTGGCGAGCAAATTTTGATAAAAAGTGGCAATGCTTGGCCGAATTATGAAAGTGACTACCGCCCTCTCGTCGAGCTCGCTAAAAAGCATAAGCTCGACATCATTGCCGCCAACGCTCCTAAACCGATTGTTCGCTGTATCGGCCGACAAGGGATAGGCTATTTGGACAAGTTGGATAGTCAGCAGAGAGTCTTGTTAGCCAATGAAATAGATACCTCAGTGAGTCCTTATAAAGAGAAGTTTATGGCATCCATGCACCACGGCGAGCCAGAGCAAACTGAAAAACAATTTGCCGCTCAAATCACCTGGGATGAGACCATGGCAGAAAGTATTACTCATTACCTAGATACGCACCCATCGACTCAAGTACTGCACATTGCGGGAAAGTTTCACATTGAGCAGGGATTGGGAACGAAAGCGTCGATTCTAAAGCGCAACCCAAACCTCAGTGTTGTCGTCATATCTCCAAACTCAGATCTGACCGAGGAAAACACTGGCCAAGACTTTATACTCAACGTGTTAGCACCTCCGACTCGTTATGTAAAAATGGAGAATCGAATGGCGGCCTATCAGCACCTCACTAGCCGCAATAATACCTTAGAGTGTAAATAGGCACTTTGATTGCTAATGATCTCCTTACAGGCCAATTTGCATCTGACATCTTGTAGGACAAATCAGATATAACGGCCCTGTTATGAAATCGGCACACTTTATGCTTGTATTGTTTTTATACAAATTTTGCATATTTTGCACAAGTTTTTCACCAAGCAGTCGATATAGTGTCTGAGGATAATGTAAGGAGATCATTATGACCCCAGTAGGAATGGAGCCAGCCAAGCTGTCCCCTACCCAGCAGGTAAAGCCTCAAGCTACTGCCGCCCCCCAAGAATCAGGACCGGCCCCACTTAAAGTTGAGCAAAGCAAAGTGACCCTTTCAGAGGAAGGAAAGGCGCTTTTGGCCGCGCTACAACAAATTGAAAAAGATGGTAAAGCAACACCTGAAGACGGCAAAACCGTCGGTGATAAAGTTGAATCCTTTGCTCATGGCGCTTTAGGCATGGACCATCCAGACAAAATTGAAGAAGAAGATGATGGTTCGTACTCAGCGGGGCAATACCTTTCCGCTGCGGCAACCGTAGGTGGCATTCTACTCGCGTTGATATAAACGTTTATAAGGGCAATATCGCCTGAGCCATTAGCTTTTGTTTTCCTCACGACAAATTACTCCGTTTGTCGTGTGAAGTCGCATCATTCCATAATCAAGGAACTCTTAATTATGGAAAGATCTTCGTGCGAAACACATTCTCTCTTATTGATAAACCTACCTTTTTTGGTGCTATCGCCCTGCTCTTAACCATTGTAATTCCACTTATTTTGTTCCCGCAACAGGGCGCTGATTGGATTGCAATTGCCAAAAGCTTCATGACCGATAAACTCGGTTTCCTTTATCTTGCGCTAGGCCTAGGTGCATTTTTCTTCATGATTTATGTCATCTTCAGTGATATGGGCCAAATTAAACTTGGCGATCCTGACGAAAAGCCTGAATTCGCTACCGCATCATGGGCAGCTATGCTGTTCTGTGGTGGTATCGGTGCGAGTATCTTGTACTGGGGTTGTATAGAGTGGGCCTACTACTACCAATCACCGCCATTCCAATTAGAGCCTGGCAGTGAAGAGGCGGTACGCTGGGCTGCGACCTATGGCTTGTTCCACTGGGGACCAATTGCATGGGCGATTTACCTTATTCCAGCCTTACCGATTGCCTACTTCTTCTATGTACGCAAGCAGCCTGTTCTAAAAGTATCAAGTGCGCTAATGCCAGTACTGGGCGAAGAACGTACTAAAGGTGCAGCAGGTAAAATCGTCGATATATTATTTATCTTTGGTTTACTTGGTGGCGCTGCAACCACACTAGGTCTTGCTGCACCACTGATCGGTGAAGGTCTAAACTTCCTATTCGGCATTCCCCAAACAACTTTAAGCCAAATTGCGGTTCTACTCGTTTGTACAGCAATCTTTGCCTACTCTTCCTACGCTGGGATGGAAAAAGGCATCAAGGTACTGAGTAACATCAACTTTTGGGGTGCGATGGGTCTATTGGCTTTTGTTCTCTTTGCTGGCCCAACCATCTTTATGCTCGAAACAGGGCTCGACTCAATCGGCCGTATGCTGTCAAACTTCTTTGTGATGGCAACATGGGCAGAACCATTTGGTGGCTACGGTACATTTGAAAACACCCACTTCCCTCAAGACTGGACTATTTTCTACTGGGCTTGGTGGTTGGTGTTTGCGCCAAGTATGGGTCTGTTTGTTGCGCGTATCTCACGCGGACGCACCATTAAACAAATGGTCTCTGGTTCTATTTTCTTCGGTTCTTTAGGCTGTTTCTTGTTCTTTATGATCTTAGGTAACTACGGCTTATCGTTACAGCTATCAGGCGAACTCGATGTAGTGGGAATACTTAATACCGAAGGGGCAACCAAAGCGATTTTCTCGATGCTGAACGCACTGCCAATGGGTACAGCCGTCATCGCGGTGTTTACCATCCTATGTATTATCTTCACGGCAACCACCTTTGACTCGATTTCTTACATCCTTGCTTCTGTAGTTCAAAACGATGTCACAGAAGAGCCGATGCGTTGGAACCGACTATTCTGGGCATTCACGCTATCGTTTTTGCCAACGGTACTGATGTTCCTTGGCGGATTAAGTACATTACAAACAGCGGCTATCGTCGGCGGTTTACCTCTGCTTGGAATCTCAGTGATGTTGATGATTTCTGCAGTTCGAGCAACAAGCCTAGACCTGCGTCATCAAGAAGACTACGTTGAGCCAACCATCAATATCGAAGATCTACCAGAAATGGATCCATGGTCTTCAGAAGGTATGGCGTTAGCGCGCTTTGAAAGAAGTCGTGACGCCGCTCAAGAAGCAGCAGAGCTGGAACGCGAAGCTTTAACCAAAGTGATTAGTGTCAAAAAACGTATTCGTGCCTTCGCACTTGAGCATTCAGGCGATGAAGAGTTCTCTGATCATCACCTACCGCAAGAGCTACAAACTGAGCTGCAAATCGCTCTTGATGAGGTAGCAAAAGCTCAAGAGCGTAAACAAGAAGCGTCAGAGCAAACCCAACTCGCGCGCGGAGAGTTTAACCAAGCGGTAACTAACGCGGCAACAGCCTAGCCATTATTCTTCCTTCCTTAGCTCAAAGCTCACCAATTGGTGAGCTTTTTTTCGTCCATGTCTACAAGTCCTGTATCACCGCTACCGCTTTTTCGCTGAGTGCCCCCAAAGAAAATTCGCCATTGACTCAACCGCAGCAGAAGATAAAAATGAGCACAGCTAAAACATAGGCAAACCAACATGTGCGAAATATTTTCTCATCAACCACAAGAAAACTATCAAACCATCGCCCGCTCGATCCGTATCGATGGTCATGCTACCAGTATCAAACTTGAAGCCAGTTTTTGGCAAATCCTTGAGGAAATCGCCGCGCAGCAGCAGATGACTCTACCGCGCTTTATCAGCTCCATCTATAAAGAAGCGCTACTTCACAACGGCGAAATCAGCAATTTCACGTCATTATTACGCTGCGCTTGCTTACTCTATCTGCGCCAGCCAACGAACGTAATGAACATCGTTAACGAACAACTGGCAAGCCAATCATAAATTTTCCATGTCGTACTCTAGTACTACCTAATCCACTCCCTCTGCCTCTATCCTACCCTCATCAAAAGTTAAGGGGCCGTTATGACCAAACTCATCCACTCTATGGTAAGAGTCAGTGACCTTACCCAATCAATCGAATTTTATCGCCAAGCGCTTGAACTAGAGATCAAAGATCAATTTGTCTTTGATGACTTTAGCTTAACCTACTTAGCAAATGCGCAAACCGGGTTCGAGTTAGAGCTTACGCATAACCACAGCCAGATTGAGCCATACACCCATGGGAGCGGTTACGGACACTTGGCGGTGAGTGTAGAAGATATCGAGCAGGCACATAAGCGTATCGTCGAATTAGGGATCGAAGCATCTGATATTAAAGCGTTTGCGCACAACGGCGCTCATCTTGCGACCTTCTTTTTTATTACCGACCCCGATGGATACAAAATCGAACTCCTGCAAAGACAGGGCCGATACTTATAACAAACAAAAAAAGAGTAAACACAATGATTAATTTGACAGCAACATTTCACGCTAAAACCGGACAAGAACAGCAACTCGAAGAACTTCTGGTTGCAATGCTGGCACCAACTCGCCAAGAGCCAGGTAATAAACGCTACTGCCTATTTAAAAATAAAGACGATGCCGCAATCTTTACCTTCCAAGAGCAATTTGCTGACCAAATCGCTTTTGATGAGCACTGCAAACAGCCGTACTTCATTCAGCTACTCGCTAGCTTAGACGGCCTTTTAGATCAGGAACCAAAGATAACCTTCTTAGAAGAGTTATCTGCATAAAAAAAGAGCGCCAGACGGCGCTCTTTTTTATTCTTGAATAAGATTGTTCTCTTTGACCATATGCAAATGAACATCTTGCTGTGGGAATGGAATTGAGATCCCTTCCCTATCAAAACGTAGTTTGACCTCTTTGGTGACATCCCAGTAAACATCCCAGTAGTCGTCTGTTTTTACCCAAGGACGAACGATGAAATCTACTGATGAGGTATTCAAAGTGTGAACCTTGATGTTTGGCTCTGGCGTTTTCAGTACCGCCGGGTGCTCATGTACGATATCGGTTAGAATCTTCTCCGCTTTGAGCAAGTCATCGGAATAGCCAATACCAAACACCATATCGACTCGACGAAGGCGCTCATGCGTCACGTTCTTAATCACATCACCCCAGATCTTACTATTTGGAATAATAATGATCTGGTTATCGAACGTCTTGATCGTGGTATTCACTAGGCTCATGTGGCTAACCTTACCATCCACGCCACCAGCAAAAACAAAGTCACCCACATCAAACGGTCGGTAGATCAGCAGCATCATACCCGCAGCAAAGTTAGACAGTGTATCTTGCAACGCAAAACCGATAATCACACCAGCAATACCGAAACCCGTTAACACTGGCGCCAGGTTAAGCCCGACTTGCGACAAGGCGACTAAAATACCGATCACCCAGACGATGTTGCCAGACATGCCAATAAAGAAGTCTTGCATCAACTGAGAGAGCTTAAGGTTTTTCGAGACTACCGTTTTGCTCACTACCTTACGCACTAACTTAGCCAATAGCTTAGTTACCAACAGCAGAAGCACAAAAATAAACAGCTGGAAGATGTACTGAGTCGCGTTATCTCCGAGCCAATCAAACGCATTCGTCGACCAGTGAGTCACAATAGAAAGAATGACTTTTCCTTCAAACAGATCTTGAGTAATGCTTCCCGTCACTTCGAACATCAAACGTTTGTATTCTGACGTATCAATCTCAAGCTGTTCCGCAATTGGGATAAGGGAAGAAAGGCTTTCCACAGCGATGTTCATACGCTGCTTAACCACTAACTGGTGAAGCTGTAGACTCGCCTTCTCAGACTCAGGGCTGACGGTTAACTGCTTGCCAACCACTTCAATCTGCTGACTAAAATATTCGACCGAAGCCGATACAACGCGCAGGCGTTTCGATACAACAGCACGGAACTGAGCTTTAGCCTCTGCGTCTTCTACGCCTAGTTGTTCTAGCCACTTAATATTTTGCCAGTTTGACTGAATAACATTATCTAAATAGTGCTGAAGCTCTTGATACTCATTGAGAAGAGAGAGACGCTCCTCATCTTTAGCGTCATCGATTTTAATGTTCAACGCTTTAATTTTTTCATCAAGATATATCGTCGCACCTTTCGAATAGCTTTGTTGCATCTTGACCTGAGCGATCAATTGCTCTTTTGGCAGAGAGCCTTGTCTTACTGCATTTGCAAGAACCGTTCGTAACTCTTCATTTTTCTGAAACAACTTAAGCTGCAGCGCATCTTTCTCATCACCACTTGATGAAGCAAGGGTATCAGAGAGCTCTTTTAGGTCAGTATTGATTTTGTTAAACGCAGTTTGTGTGCTCGACGTGCTAACAACAGGCGCTTCTTGTGCGGCTATTGAGAACGGGCTGAACAATACACTGAGCATTAGGCTAAAGCTGACATACCATCCAATGCTACGGTGAGACAATAAATTCATAATTACCTCAGAAAAGACAAATACAACTATTTGTTTATTATATGAATGAGCCTAGAGTTTACACCACTACGCCCTAACAATTGATATTGATTAATCAATATATGGCACAAAAAAGCAGCCGATGGGATGGCTGCTTTAATCAAAATCGACGCAATTCAGATTTTACTCTGGAAGAATAACCTTTCCATCAACAATTGGTAGAATGTTGCCTTGTGGCTTATTGGTCGTTTTCGCCGTTACCGCGGTACCACCCAAATCATAGGTCACGTTATAACCTACCGTCTTGCTTGATGTGGTGTATTGCGTATTACACTGCCTTTGAGTCGTGGTAATCACATCATTCTTTTGCGCGTTATCTTGGATCTTTCGGCCAGTCATTGCACCTGCAACAGTGCCAACCGCCGTCGCAATAGTTTTACCTGAACCGCCGCCAACTTGATTTCCTAACGCTGCACCTGCAGCCGCGCCGCCCAATGTGCCGACCAATTTATTGTCATCTTTGATCTCAGCCTGCGTCGTCACAACCACATCTTTACACACTTGATGTGGGGTTTGCACCTGCTCAGTAATTGGCTCTACAGAAGTAACCGTTGCATAAGTTGGCGCGGGAGCTTTGTCATCCTGACACGCACTAAGAAGAGTTGCCGTCGTAATGGCAAAGATAATAGATTTGATTTTCACTCAATTGTCCTAACGATAATACTAACTGGCGCACATGCTAATCGTATCTAAGCGGCAAAGAATCAAGTTGAGTTAAGAGTTATGTCAGTAACGAGTGAAGAGTGCCGCAAAGGCTAGTGAGGAGAAGTCGGTTAAAAACTGGGTATGGCGATGAGATGATTAAAAGCGAGGCTTAAGCTAAGCCTCCACGTATACGTAATGACCCTAGTCTCGACCAGGGTGATTCAAAATGTGGTCTTCCCAATTTACCACGTCAATTTCATACACCACTTTATTGCGAACACTTTCTCCTGCAGCATGCATTGCTGATTTCGAACCTGTCAGTAGTGGGTGCCACTCTGGTAAAGGCTGTTTTTCTGCCAATAGACGGTAAGCGCAGGTATGAGGCAACCAAGTAAAATCTTCGATATCGTCGCGTGTTAACTTAGTACACTCCTCGTCGTAATTGAAACGATTCGGATAGTCTTTGCACGAACAAGTTTTACTATTGAGCAAGCTACATGCCACATTGGTGTAGTATATTTCGTCGGTATCTTCATCCATGAGTTTGTGCAAACAGCATTTACCACAACCATCGCAAAGTGACTCCCACTCTTGCTCGGTCATCTGCTCTAAAGCTTTTTTCTGCCAGAAATGCGTCATATTCGCCAACCTCAAATATTCAAATACGTCACGAAAAAAGGAAAGCCGAATTTATATAGATCCTTTGACCAAAGTGCAAGCAATTCGCTCTAGTGCAAGATAATCTTTCGCAATCAATTAACGAGACTTTGGCTTAATTGCGCCACTTTCCAACTGAGGTTGTTCAACCTGACGGTTAACTCTGCCAATTCAGTTTCTGCCTGTTGATATTCCTCTTCCTCGATCAAACGTTCGATATAACCGACACGGGCGTAAATTGGCGATAAGCTGATAGCGAGCTTCTCTAATGATTTAGTCGCATGCGTCGCTTGAGACCACTGGCGATTTTTAACCATTAATGCAATATTCGCCATTTTTGTTCTCGCTTCATTGAAACGCTCGACAAATGAACCGACTTGCTCAAGGGCGATCTGCTGATCTTGCTCAACAGTCTGAGCAATGGCTTTGACCCGCTGATCTTCAGAAAATAGCTGCGTTAACACCTCAAGCTGACTCATAACCTCCAAATTGGGCTGCTCAACCGATGTTGCCAACTGCTCTTTAATGGCCTGTTGATAGAGTTCAACTATCTCTGGTTGATACTTATGGCGAGTTTCCGCTGAAGTTTGCGTCACGAATTCAGGTAAGTTTTCGCTGTCGAGCGTTGGCACTTCTTTAACCGCTTTATATTGCGGCTGATAACTGGCCAAGATATTCGGAATATACCACCAGCTAGCCGACACAACAGAAATAGAAAGCACACTTGAAAGAAACAGCCCCCATCGATACTTTTTCTTAGGGACATAGCCACTCATTTGCTGTTCTGACTTTTCGACCCGTTTAACTGCAGTGTGGTATTGAGTTTCAATTTTATCGATATGCTCAAACAGAACAAAGCCCACACCTTCAAAATTCACCTCATGCTCAGGCTGACTGGTCGCTAGCCAATGATGGGCTTTTTCGCATAAACGCTCACTACGGTATAGATCTCTCAATTGCTCATGCGTCAGCTTCATTCCTTTGAGTTCGGGTAAAGCCTTACCATTAACCCAATCAAGCAGCTCTTTTTGCATTTTGGCAAGCTTTACACTTGGCTCTGGCTGTAGCGTCAGGCAACGATTAATCAGCTCCAGTCCGTTAGCGTAACCTTTGACTCCCTCTAGCTTTAATTTTGCGATGGTCAAATAACAGCTCATCAGCAAATCTATGCCGAGATCAAAAGCAAGCTGCTCACAACCATCATGAACAACTTGCCAATTAGTGCCCCCTGATAACGGGTTGAAGCGACTGTTAATTTCATCTCTTACTTTTTGATAGGTATCGGTTGTTCTGATCTGTTCAGGCTCAGAAACAATGGTGTAGGTCTTTTGATCAAGTATGACAATATGGGACATAACTACTTCGTCCTAAAGCGATAGGGAGTGAGCAACGTCACTCCCTAACAATCGTTAATAGAGGGTCTGAGAAAGCTTAAATGATTTAAACAGACGTTCAGTAAACGGGTTCGCGTCAGATTCAGCGTTAATACGATAAATCATCTCACCGCCAGCAAAGCCAAACTTGTAGTCAACCGAGGTTGGACTCGCCGCCAGTACATCCCCTTTATCCAGTAGCCTGAAAAATGCCCAAGGCCCTTGGATGTTAATACTGCGTGGGGAAGTATTGATCTTAGTTGGCACCAAGGTAACTTTAGATATAGCAGAATCACGTAATGTATTTGGCCATATCAGCTCAGCTCCCGATCTTGGGCCATGACTATAAGATAAATATTGCCCATCGATATTCAGCACACTGCGGCGTTTATTGCTACTTAGCTGAATCGGCTCGACCGAGAAATTCACATCTAAGATGCCCTTACGATTAAAGAACGCCTGACGAATTCGCTGCGCTTGCTTAATTTGCGCTAACACTTCTGGCCTGATGATAGACTGCATTGAGTCAGAGCTATCGACAGAAATATTTTCATCAATAAAGACTTTAAGTTGGTTCGAGTAGAAGTTATCCAGCGTACCTTGTGGCGCAAAGAACGTTTCAAAGTCCTCTAAGGCCACATCTTTAGTGGATTTGTCATTGAACGGGTATCGATTAGCAAGCTTGGCATAATATGGCTGATACACATCCTCATACCAGCGCACTTCTAAATGCTTAACCGCTTCCTGTTTAACCACAAGCCAACTCTCATCTGCCAGCTTTTCCATCATCATGTCTAAAGGCTTTGGCAAGCCCGAAGAGATCCGTTTCAGCGTGTAAATGGGATCTGCGCTAACAAGTTTGACTCGTGACTTCGTTGCTTCAAGTGCCGCCATACCTACGTCAGGGGATTCTTGAATGCTTTTTAGGTAAGCTTTTAGCTCATCGACTGAGTTAAGCACCTCATTAATATAAGGAGGTTGCTCGCCAACGGGCTTCAACATTAAGTTCAATTCAGCAAAAGGAGACTGAATATTCGACGATACTTGATATTTGGCGTTTTTCACCAACTCAGCTTGCGCTTCATCTGAAACATCAAGGCCTGCGATTAACTGAGTATTGCTGTCTAGCGTTCTCAGTAGTCGCTGCAGAGGTTCAACGTTACCCGTGATGTTTTCTAGCACTACTACAGCATCATTGAGGTCGGAGAAATACTTCATATCGATATCATTGAGCGCGGCGCGCCATGTGTTGATATAGTCCGCCACATAAAGATTACGAATCTTCTCACGCAAAACTTGCTTATCTGCTTCGCTAAATTGCGCTGTTTTCGACTGACCCAATACCCAACTATCGATAAGAGCTAGCTCAGATACAGACTCAGATCGCGGCATAAAGTAGTTTTCAAACCCTGCTTTGGTTAGCATCTGAGGAATATATAGGCTCTGATTAGATACGCGTTCTTCGAACACCACATCAAAGATTGGTCCAACTAGGTTGCGGATACTGATCGATGGACCAAGAACGGTCTGCGCGTTAAGCTTCAAGTTACGATAAACACGTTGATCATTTGGCATGGTACTCAACGCATCTTGCACCTCAGCGATGGTCGACTCGTACGGTTTCATCGCGGCTATCGCCAACTCATCTCCCGCTAGCTTTGACGCCTCTAGATCAGTATGACGCATCGCATAATCTAGATGGTCAAGCAGTTGGCCTTGAACCACTTTATCCCCGGCAAAAGCACGTTGCCAATACTTACTGAAGTAATCAAGAACATAATCTTTATAGCGACCACTCTTATCCACCATCATTCGATAGACTCTCAATGTGGCTAACTTTTCTTCGTCGCTAGAAGCTTGCTTTAAGTCCACAACTACGTCTGCCATAAGTAACGGCAAGAAGCGGCTTTCAAGCAAGTTAAGGTAGGTGTCCTCAACCATAGGCCCGATTGTATGTCCCTGGTAAAGGCCCAAGTCAGAAATGTACTTTGGTTTTTCCCTAAAGAAGCCAAACTCTAATGTCGCCTGACGAATCTTATTGAGTGGTTCCAAAATATCCTTCTGAGATGCGATGGATAAGTTCGACGGGAACTGCTTTTTATATTCATTAACTTTGGTCAGCACCGCGTCTGACTGGTTATAGTTTTTTGAATAGTATTGATGCCAAGTACCTATCAATAGTACTGACGCCACAGTACAGGTTGCAAAAGAGAGCCCGATAAGGCGACGCTTCTGCTTGGCGACTCGGAAGTTGTCTGAGGCTAGACCCGCTTCTGGATAAATAATGTTGCTAAACAGTTGTTGAGTGAAATACACCGTAGAGTTTTTAGCATGTTGGGCTTTGTTTATCGCGTGCGATAGACCGTAACGACGAGCCGCAGAGTCACTGAACGCATTACTTGGCACCCCTTGCTGATAAACCGATGTAAAGTAGGCACCACGTACCAGCGCTGAGGTAGAGAATTGATCGCTCAATAAGGCATCTTCAAAGAAGCCCTTCAAGATACTTTGCAAACCCGAAATCTGACGTGTAAAGCTGTAGATCGCAGCACGCTCCTCTTGCTCTAACGGCTCAGAAACGGCATGAGGAAGCAGCTCATTAATTCGACCGACAAACTTGCCATATTCTTGGGTAAACTCTTCTAACCAGTGATCGACATTTTCAACCGACTCAAGTGAAAAGGTGAAACCCAACACTTCATCACGCTGCTCTCTTGAATAGTGCTTAAAGAAAGGTTCAAAGCCATGCAAAAGGTCCAGTTTAGTCAAGGTTATATAAACAGGTAGTCGCGTCGTCAGTGTTTCCATTAGTTCACGGATTCTTGCACGCAATAGGTTCGCGTAAGCTTTGCGTTCAGAAGCCGTTGAGGTCGCCAAATGAGAAATATCTAAAGCTAAAACAATACCATTCAGTGGTCTGCGACTACGTGTTTTGTCTAGCCAATGAATAAAGTTGAGCCATAATCGGCGCTCAAGCTCACCATCATTATCTTCGCTTCGATTGCCTTGAGTCAGCAACTCACCGTCAGGGTCGATCAGTACCGATTCGTCACCAATCCACCAGTCAAACGAGTATGGGTTATCACTCTTTTTACCCGATGCGCGCATAACAGATGAAAGCGCAAAGTTTTGCCCAGAACGATTAATCAAGCTCGTCTTACCGGCGTTTTCTAAGCCAAGTACCAGATACCAAGGCAGAGCATACAAATAATTTCGGCTATTCAAACTCTGCTTCATTTCCGCCATAACGCCATTTAATTCACTTTCTTGGCGCTGTTCATAAACAGAAATCGGATCTTGTTTCAGTTGCTCTTCACGCTGCTGCTGATTTTTAAGCGTTCGTAACCGTTTCCACTGCCATAAGCCCCAACCGGAAATGGTAAACAACGTAAAGATAACCGATGTTAAGCCACGGGCCATCACTGTTTCTAGCGGCCGAGTCTCTCCGATAGCAAGCCAAGGGCCTGCCCACCAGATGGAGACATTGACTAAAATAAATAGAATAAGGAGTAAGACAGGCATTGCTGCTGCCATGCCCGGTTTGAATTTAGCTACAAACCCTATAACACTTTTCCACATGGGGATTCCTTTAACTTACACTGACGCTGTATTTTGCTCTAATTGTTCTATGAGCGAAGGTTCCCACTGAGAGACTTGCGCTTGCATAGCTTCTTGTTTTAAATGTTGAAATTGTTCTTTTGCCATTCCATCAAGATGATGATGTTTCAGCAGTTCGGCGCTAAGCAGTCGCCAGTAAAACCTTTCACGTGGTTCACTCGCTTTGACTAAACCATCATTGATTCTCGACATCGCAACGGCAATTCCGCCCTCTTTCGCAAGATTAAAGACTTCGTCCCTTTGCTCTTGCCAACTGTTCATTCGAGGCGCCGACGCATTGAGACCTTCACTGCTCTCGAGCCACTGCTTAACTGAGTCACTGACAAACGGTTCGCCATCTTTGAACTTCAAGTTAGTGACATGAGGAAAGCGCTCAATAAACGCCTGTGTTTCTTCTCTGATAGCTTGGCACCACTGCTCATAGCCCAGCGCTTTGGCGATGTCATGACTGAGTAACTGCCCTTCAAACCAAAATGGTGACATGGTGATGCTTTGTTCGACTTGTCGCCAAAGAGCTAAGTTAGGCTGAGAGCAACGGTCTCGGTACTCCTTAGCACGGTCAGCATTCATTCCTCTTAACAAGCAATGTCCATTGCTATCGTGGTCTGGCAGCGAGCTAATCGCCCCCCATAAAGCATGACGACGAACCCGAATCGATAACGCGGCGCCAAACTCTTGCTCTGAGAGAAAGTCAGCCACTTTAAACAAGGTTTCTTTCGCCGCTTTGCCACTTGAGTTATCAATAACCAGAGGGGCAGGTCTCGTATCAGGGACACTTGACGTCGCATTAGAAGTCACAGGCGATTCTTTACTATTTACCTGCTCACGCTCACTCGCTTTGCGCAGTTGGTTCTCTACAGTTATTGCAATCGACTCAACCATGTCTGATGCGAGGTCATTGGTCGCAATCACCTCTTGCCACGCTGATACGGCGCTACCCAAATCATCTCGTGCTTGGCCATCAAGTTGACTGAAGTCGAACTTATCCAGCGCCATCGAGAAACGTTGACACATTTGACTAAAGAACTTACGACGAGGGAGGTTGCCTCGCTTACCTGGCGCAGGAAAACTCTCCTGCCAATAGTGTGAAATAAAATCACCCATCACATTGAATGAAGTGACCAAGCGATCTGCGTTGAGGTCTTGGTGCAGACATTGCAGCAGATATACCAAGAGTTTGATGTCTTTGCTTTTCTCTTTGAGTAACTGAAGCGTACTGTGCTCTACCTCTTGCCACTGCACGCTCGCATGGGAGAGTGAGCCAACCTTCATCATCTGATCTTCAATGAAATCAAATAACGGTTCATCCAGCAGACGTTCACCGACTGGAGAGGCATCACTGATCGGGGAAACAATGCAAGTGCGATATTGAGTAAGTTCCATATTTACCACCGGCAACGCTGTCGTAGTGGACTCAGCGCCGCTTGCAGCGCCACCGTGTCAAACTGCAGTCCATCAACCGTTTCTGAGTTCGACCTCAGTGTCACCTTTCTTTGTTGAGCCATACGTTTCATCAGCTCTATCGCTGGGAGTCCCTGCGCTGATGAGAACACCACACCCTCATCATCACTTCTCCAATACTCACGCTGGCCTTGAGCCACTGAAACTGAAATACGTGCATCAATTAATGGTTTAGGTAGTGCCAACTGAACTCGGCTGATTTCATCCATACAGCTCATAACGAGAACCGGGGAATCAACCTCGCCCTGAGGCAATGCAGATAAAGTGACCCAAGCATCCTCACCCGAATCAGATTCATTTAAGACTGGAGCCAAATCGTTCTCAGCCCCACTTTGCGGGTAAGCAAGCATCCACACTTTAGGCTTATCAGGTTCATGGCTCTGTCCCTTTAACGCTACTGGCGTATCAAACAACTGATCAAAACACCTCAGTCGCTCAAGCCTTTTCGCAATGATTCGACATTGATCCACCTGCTCCCACTGATACGTGTTGGTCGCTTGAGCATTCACAGGTAGCCACCAAAGGGCACATGCTAGGCCAACAAGTCTGGTTATCACTATTCTCATAGCGCCTTGATCTCCAGCTTCTGACATTTGTATGCCAACGTTCTTTTCGGAATGCCTAAACTTTTCGCCGCTTTGCCTCGATTTCCGGCAAAGAAGTTTAGACGGTCACGAATGATCTGCTCTTCGTAATCATTCACCGCTTGTTTCAAGTCGGTGATGCCAGCGAAGTCACTAGGTGGATGCTGATAAGGGCTATCTTGAACAAAGTGAGAATGGGTAGCCATTGGCGTTGGTTCGCTCAAGCTTTTCAGTTCAAAGTTTAAGCATGCGATGCGATTAGCTAAGCTTCCTTCACTGATTTCTGAGTTGTCATCAGTCTGCGCGCAACCAAACTCAATGAGGTGTTTTAGTTCGCGCACATTACCCGGGAAAGCATATTGTTTTAAACAATCTAGTGCTCGGTAATGAAGGCCACGAATAGTGCGTCCATGTAGCTCATTAAACTCATTGATGAAGTGAACACTCAGTTGCTCGATATCTTCTAAGCGCTCCGCTAGCCTTGGTAGGGTTAACGGGTATTGAAACAGTCGGTAGTAGAGATCTTGTCTGAATTTCTTGGCCTGGACTTGAGCTAATAGATTGACGTGTGTTGCTGAAACAAGGCGGAAGTCAGACGCTTGCTCCTCTTTGCCACCAACAGGTCTAAATCTTTTGCTCTCAAGTACTCGCAACAACTTGGCTTGCAGCGCTAACGGCATGTCACCGATTTCATCTAAAAATAGCGTACCGCCGTCGGCTTGAGCAATCAGCCCTTGTCGATCAGACTCTGCGCCAGAGAAGGCACCTTTGCAGTAACCAAACAGCTCACTTTCTAGCAGATTTTCAGGAATCGCAGCACAGTTAATCGCCACCATTGGTTTTTTATTACGAGCAGAAAGCTGATGAATCGCTTGAGCTACGAGTTCTTTACCTGTACCGGTCTCACCTTGAACCATGACAGATAAATGAGACGAAGCTGCACTTACAATCTGCTGACGAAGTCGCTGCATGGTTCTGCTTTCACCGATGAGCGATTGTGACAGATCATTGGCAAGCTCATGCTGCTTTCTATCACGCTGAATCTCACTGAGAGATTCTGACAGCTCTTTAAGATCGCGTTGTTCTTTCTCTAATTCATCAAGTAATTGCCACTGTTTGGTGAACACCCCAACAAACGCGGTACACATGTCGTCTTCGAAAGCGGTGTTGATTTTGCTTGGCTCCCCTTGCATATAAAGTACAAATTGGACGTACTTTGACTGCAAAGGTAGCGGCTGAATACGCACACCATCGAACATGCCTACTTGGGAAACTAATTCACAGAACGCTCGATCCGTTTGCCAAAATAACAGCTCATCGGCTGACAGCGTCATCGCCTTAGAGTTTTGCAACACGTGAGCAAACGGGTTACTTAAGTCATTTACTGACCACGATACAGACAAGCTTGTATCGTGGGGGATCAGTCGGCGCCCTTCATTGTTAGGAGAAAGCACTAAGCAGTGTGCCAAACTCAGCTCTTCAATCAATACCTTAGCGAATGTCTGAGTTAACTCATCTTTGGATTTAATACCAATGAGCTCAGTCGTCCTTACTAACCAATTCGCCATACCTACTCCACTTCGCCTTTAAATTGGCCGTCAACGGCGGACAATTGGATACGATTCACCGGCTTCTGCTCTGAAAGTTTGTTGAGTAGCGCGAGAGAAACTGGTGGAAGAAGCTGACCTTCAATAATGGCTTCAAGCATTCGGGCACCATTTTCTGAACGCGTCGCTCGGGCAAGGATTTCATCAATCAATGAAGACTCGATAACAACCTCTGCTTCATAACGCTCTTTAAATAGATGCTCTAAACGCTCAAGTTTCGCTCGTACAATAACTTCAAGGACTTGAGGAGAAAGCGGCATATATGGGATGACTTCCATGCGAGCAAGTAACGCTGGTTTGAAGAAGGCAGCAAGCTCGGGATATAGCGCATCATCAAGGTCATCTAAACGCTCTGAGTAATCGACAATTGTTTGAAAACCAAGATTCGACGTGAGGAAGAAGACCACATTCTGGCAATCAATGATTCGACCTTCACCATCAGCAAGTTCACCTTTATCAAACGCCTGATAGAAGAGGTTTAATACTTCAGGGTGCGCTTTTTCGACTTCATCAAGCAAAACGACCGAGTAAGGCATCTTGCGAATAGCCTCAGTTAACACACCGCCCTCGCCATAGCCAACGTAGCCTGGTGGAGAACCAATTAGTCGAGAAACGGTGTGCTTCTCTTGATACTCAGACATGTTAATGGTGGTTAAGAATTGCTTGCCACCATAGAGATGCTCGGCCAACTGCACGACTGTCTCGGTTTTCCCCACACCACTTGGGCCAACGAGAAGAAATGCACCTTTTGGTCGACCTGGGCGACGAAGGTCGGCTCTTGCCGTCAACAGGTGTTTATGCACTCGCTCAATCGCGACGTCTTGACCTTTAATTGCACGGCCTAAAATAGAGGTCAGATGGGTAATTTTGTACAGCTCGTCGCTATTCATTTGATCGACAGGTACGCCAGTCCAATCGGCAATCACTTCAGCAATTTGCTGCTCATCGACCTGAGGATGAATAAGACGTTCTTTATGAGGAATTGCATCGATCTCTTTGTATTTAGCACGGATCTGCTCACTGCATTCTAGGCGCTCTTCATCACTTAGTTCGTCTGCAGATAGCTGCGTTCGTAGTTCAATGATCTCTTCTACGAGCTGCTTTTGATGCTGCCAGCTCTCGCTTAGTGCTTGGTGCTCTTGCTCATCAGCAACACTTTGTGTTTGCAGCTCATCCAATCTCGCCGTGTCTAGGTCTTGACCTAATAACTGAGCGCGATTAAGCATGTCGATCTCAAGCTGACGCTGATGTTTTGCCGTTTCAATTGCGGCAAGACGTTTAGGTGGAGTCGTCAAATTAATCGCAATACGAGCACATGCGGTATCTAACACATCGATCGCCTTATCTGGCAGCTGACGACCCGAGATATAACGCGCCGACAGCTCTGAAGCCGCTTTAAGCGCTTCGTCGGTAATTAGGACCTTATGGGTATTTTCATAAACTGAGTTAAGTCCTCGCAATATATCTACCGCTTGCTCAACACTCGGCTCATCCAACTTGACCAGTTGGAATCTACGTGTCAATGCTGGGTCTTTCTCAAAGTATTTCTTATATTCTTTCCAGGTTGTCGCGGCAATGGTGCTTAGCTCACCACGTGCAAGGGCCGGTTTAAGCAAGTTCGCGGCATCACCGCCACCTTCTTGATTGCCTGCGCCGATAAGCGTGTGCGCTTCGTCAATGAAAAGGATGATTGGCGACGGCGAATGTTTGATCGCATCAATCACACCTTTAAGTCTTTTTTCAAACTCGCCTTTAACTGAGGCGCCCGCTTGAAGTAGACCTAAATCCAGAGAATAAAGCTCGACGTTTCGTAACTGGTTCGGTACCTGACCAGAAGCAATGCACAGTGCCAGCCCTTCGATTACCGCGCTTTTACCTACCCCGGCATCACCCACTACGATTGGGTTGTTCTTTCTACGACGACAAAGGATATCGATCATTAAACTGATCTCATGCTCTCGACATATCACAGGATCCAATTCTTGGTTACGCGCTTGCGCGGTCACATTAGTACAGTACTTCTCTAAAATGGATAAATCAGAACCTGACGCAGCGTTGCTATGATTTTTCGTTTTATCAACCACTTGAGTTTCTGAAGAATCAACTAAGATCGCAGTAAAGTGTTTGCGTAAGTTTTCGCGATTGATGCCGCTGGTCACTTTGACCAAATTCGGAACCATGTAACGATCTGCGCGCGTCAAAGCGGCAAGCAGAATCGCACCAGAGCGAAGTTCCGTCTGATTCAGTTCCGTGGTTGAAAGTAACCACGCTTCTTGAAGTAGCTCCACCAATAGCGGAGAAAATGCAGGGTAGCTGTCTAGGGCTGCCTCGCGAGTATAGCCATCAACCAAAGCGCGATTAAGCTCTTCAATATCAAGATTAGCTTGTTTAAAGATCAGCCTAACATCTGATAACGGGTTATTTAGCAGTACCTCAAGGTAATGCTCGAAAGTAATCTCGCCATGTTGGCGTTCAATGCAAACAGTCGCAGCTTGTTCTAGCGCAAGCTTACTCTGCTCGTTTAACTTTGATATAAGAGTTGGAAGCTCGATACGTATCACGGTAATAACCTAGCCTTAATTATTGTTATAAAATTTGATTCAGTTGCTCAATCACGTCACTTGTTTTGACATGAAGGAGGTAGCTGTAACCAATAAATGTACCTACCCAAAGCAGCGCGAAACCTGCAAATATGGTCCATATCGGTAACTGTTTGCTGATCTTGTATTTAGAGCGAACAACGTGCTCTGTTGCATGAGTCAGTTGAACAGGTTTCTGCTCTTCATCGTGATGCAATAAGTGATAGAGTCGATCGATCACTTTTTCTCTTTCTTGTTGCCCCGACTCAATTACGCGATATTTGCCTTCAAACCCTAAAACAAGGCATTGGTAGATGAACTCCAACAGCTCTGTGTAGTTTTCAGGCTCTTTTTCAAGACGTTTCAGTACCGTAAATACCTTTTCTCCGCCCCAAGTTTCATTGTGAAATCGAGACAGAAGTGAGTGCTCGGCCCATACCGTGTTAGCGCCCCATTCGGTTCCTAACACAGCCTCATCGAGGAAGGTGCATAAGATGTAGCGATAAGCCATTAGCACAGCATGTTCGTAACCAAGGCCAGTCAGCTCAATTTCAATGTTTTTGATTTCCTCTAACGTCTGCTCGTAAATTACTTCAATATTTTCGCAATCTGTTAGCTGACGAATACGCAGGGAAAGTCCGAACAATGGCGTTGACGCATCAATGAGTGGGTTATGCAAACTGCCACGAAGTTGAAACCAATAGTCTTGGTCATGGTTGATTTTTTCAGCATCATCAAACAGTAAGCTGCTGAATTGAGTACTTTTCTTATCCACGTCTAATCCCTTATTGCCCAGAACTGTAAATCAAGGTCGTCAAATGCGGCCGCGATATGGAAAGCAAAGCCACTAGACTGCGATAGCTGCTGCCATGCACTACTTGTCTTATCCAACTGGTAGTAGATGTAACCAGCGTGATACGGCAACTGACGCGGTGCCACTGGTAGCACGACCAAAGGAACACCTGGTAACTGCAAAGAAATCAGCTCACGGATTTTCTCTACCGAAGAGACTTTGGTTTGCTGGGTAAATTGACGACGTAAATCATCCATTGGCATACGTGCTTTAACTGCGATGATAAAGTCAGCCGTTTGCATCAACTGTGGATCTTGAATTGGTGCCACCATCAAGCCATATTTGCGTTTATCAAGTTGAATCGCGACCGCTCTTGGCTCTAGTACAACGCTGAGCGCTTGGCGTAAGTTGCGAATCAAAGGCCAGAATGATTCCGTCGGCATATCATGGTTATAGCTGACCGTATTAGGTGGCAGTCGACTTTCATCTGTGAACGTAGCTAGCTCACCAACCACCGTAGATAAGCTTTCAAACAGACGCTCTGGGTGTAAGCTGCGCAGCTCTGCTAAGTGGTGGATTTGTGGCTGTAAGCGGTTTAGGGCTTGTAGCAACATAAAGTCAGAGACATCCGCCACCCCGCCTTGCGCCGGAGAGCCAATTCGCTGCGCAATATTTTTGGCACGCTCTCGCATCAAACCTGAAATTTCGTTAATGAAACGGTGAAGCGATGAATTCGCAGCGACATTAACGTGGCAAGGGATAAAGTCTGGGTCCATCACCACACTACCATCAGGGCGCTTTTCCAGTATTCTTCCCACCGCCATAGAGGCATACGCACTGCGGTCTTCTTTTTCCAGCATCAATTGGATACGAATCGGAGATACATCGATAGTGGTCATATCACCTTGCAAGGTATGCACATCACGCACCTCTAGTCGGCGACTCTCATATCTACCCGTACCCTGAGCGTCAGGCCAGTTAATCTCTCGTAAAGATTCACTGCGCAGCGGAACCGCCAAGTAAACAAGCTGGTTTGCCAATGACGCATCTTCAATTTCTAACGCGTCTGGGTGAACATCTTCTTGAGGAATTCGAAATACCGAACCATCAGGCATAACACCAACCGCTCGCTCAATGGCAATGCGGCCAAACGAAAGGTACTCAGGATTGAACTCAAACTCCGAGATACCGTACAAATAACGACTGACTGTACTCAATCGCTCATCCATAAAGTATTCTGAGTATCGCTGTTGCTGCTGGAAGTGCTGGGGTTTAATGAAAAGTCCTTCGTTCCAAATTACACGATTTCGTGAAAACATCTTCTCTATTCCACCCTTTGTAAATCTACTTCGTAATCATTGAGTAACATCAGTAAGTGATACTCCCTTCCCTGCTTGATGACCTTGACCGCCTTCTTCCATTCACTGAGTTCAATGTCGGAAAAATTGGCGAGGACGCCGATATAGTTCGTCTCATCAGTCACTTCAATTTCATTCACAAACTTGAATTGGCCAGGTAGCAACACATAGTCATAACTCTTGATAAAGTTGCTTTTTAAAGCCTTTTTATAGTCTTGTTTTAGCTGGTCGTAGCTGGATGACATAAACATTGAGTCATCAACTAACTCGAATACTTGAATCTCAACTGGTGCGGCTTCTCCCCACACGTTCGGATTCATTCCCTCTGTCGCTACGAGACTGAATGTCACCTTCGTGGGTGCTTTTGCTGGACTGACAGGTTCACTGCTGCTACACCCAGTCATTAACGCAAAACAAAAGCACGCAAAGAGCAAATGTCTCACGATCAGTACTCCAACTGTTTTTCTCGGATTTTGCGGTCATACGATTGTTCAAAAATTTCCCAGAACAGTTTTTCAAACCCTTGCTGACGATGTGACGCCAGCTCTTGGTAGTAGCTGCAGTACATTTGCCAAGCCCAAGCATCACCATCCTCAACGCTAGATTGATGAGAGCGCTTATAGTTTTGGAATCGACTTAAAAGTACGTCTGGAGAAAATGCACCTAAGATTTGCGTCAGTGCTTCGCCTGTTGCGTACTGCATCGCCTCATTGTGCGCTTGTACATTGGCTAAACTTTCTTCAATCGCAAATGGGGCAGATAAGTGCACAGCGCTCTTATTTGAGTCATAAAGCGTTTGGATTGTTTCTTGATAAGAGAGCCCCAGCCTTAGCGGATTATCTTCAATTGGTTGTAGGTTGCGGTTTAGCGTGCCAAAACGCCCTTGGTTAACTTGTTGATGCAGGGCTAGGATGCCTTTAATACAAGACTGCAATGACTCACCTAACTCTTGAGACAACATCTGCATACGAGCGATATCATCCGTACCACTTAGTTGCGCGCCCAAACCATTGAGCAAAGGTCCTGTAAGTAAATGTCCGCCTAAACCTGAAGTCGCCACATCACTACTTGTTTCTGTCGGAAGGCTTTTTGCCACCTCTTCCTCTAGCAAATCTAATTCTTGTTCGTCCATTTGAAAGCCCTCTAAAACGTTGGTTGTTATTTTTTGTTGGTCAATGCCAGTAACCTGACTTGACTCGATTTTTTGTGTGGTATTGGTATTTGGTTCTGGCTTACTCGCTTGTTTCGAGCGAAAGCCAAAATTGAGTATTCTCTTGAGCATCATCGATGACGACAGCTCGTTGTTGCTATCTGCTTGCATCACAATGCCCGACTCTTGGGGTGAAAGATCTTCTTCAAGACCTAAGCTGGCAGGCACTGAGTCATTGCTATTTTTCGGCTCATCATCAATCAGGGACTGTGTCTTTTCTGATACGTAATCGCCTAACGCATCTAATGGATCCGTTTTCTCTGCTGACTTGTTTTTAGGCGCAGGCTCTTGCTCAAAAGCATGATTTGATAAAAGGTCAGCTCCAGGCTCTGAAAAAAGAGTGTTAAGGGATTCTGAGCAGATTTCCGTATCTAAGTCGCCAACAATGACGCGTATTTCGTATGGACCAATGCGGATATGGTCGTTGTGCGCGAGTTTTGCTAACAACTCCTTACCCACTGGCATCACAGATCCATTGATGTACGTCTCACCACAAAGATCCTTGAGACAAAAAGCGCCATCGAGCATCAATATTTCGCAATGCTCAGGAAAAACTTCACCCTTAGAGTCAGAAAGCAACCAATGCGCGCTGTCATCAGAACCAACTATGCCGCCCTCAACTCCCCATTCCATTAGCGCCGAGAGTCTTGACTCTAGTTTTTGTACATTGGTAACCAATAACGTCAACTTGGTTAAAGGAGATTTGCCCATCATCATTGCCTTACTTGAATTAATACGTTTTTCTTGTCGCTGCTTTGGCCAAGAAACGATGTCCAACCCAAGGCGACATTCGACTCTTTGCTCAATAGGATTTGTTGAGGTTCTTCACTTGCCATAGTCAGTGATAAGTCGTAAGCCATTTGCTCACGCAAAATGAACTCAACCAGTTTACAAAGCGGTTCAAACTCCTTACCTGACGGCAAGAAATCTAAGAACCGACTGCGGCTTAACCCATCGATCCAAATCGTGAACTTGCCATTGCAATCGACTACCGAATCGCCAACGATGGTTGACACGCCCAAAGCTGCATTCCCTAGACCAACTGAGGTCTGCTGCGAAGGTGCGATATCCACTTTTCTTTTCGTCCACTGCTCAATTCGAACCTCTTTCAAATCAAAACAATGGGCGATGATCCCGGCCACCACTTGTGGAGAGCGGCTTCGACCCGCTAACGTGCCTGAATAAGCCAGCATCTTGCACCAGTTGATTGGTGTATCACCTCTAAGGTCCGTTGAACCTAATCCGACCAAAGAGAGTAGCTGTGCAGAAAAGTCATCTTTCGCATCCGGCTGAAAGCGAACGAAGTATCGGTACTTTCGCCATATGCGATACAGCAGGCTAATTAAGCGGTTATTGAAAAAGTCAAAAAACTGCTGCTTTTGTCCGCCAGGCCCTTCCATCAAAAGTTGCTCAACGACATAGCCTGGAAGCGGCGATTGCGCACCAGACAGACCGAAAAAATTGGTCGTCATGATCATGCGGTCATCATTAAGCAAATCTAAACTCGCCACATCTGCTGGCGAAAAACCTAAGCTCGGATTGCCACTGAACATCAGCTGACAGCTTCGCTCCCATTCATACTCTTCAGGGTCGACCCCTTTAAGCTTTTGAACCAATTCAACCAATTGATAAAAGCTATAATCATGTACTTCACTCGGCATACCGATTGGCTGCTGAGACACCTCGTCATCAGTTAAATGAGAGGTTGCATTCCCGTTTGAGAACCCCATGTATACCTCTCTTGATTAGTAACATTGACGACGTGTAGCTCATGGAATGAGTTGATGCTGGCGTACAACGCAAAGAAGTGGCTTAAAACCGTGCCGAAAAGGTACAGATCCCCTTCAGAGCCGAAGCCTGCTTGATCGATATAAAGCGTGGACTGTAAGCCTCTGATCGGTAAGCCACGCATAATTTTGTCGATTGGCTTTGACTCAATCTTCTGAATCGCTTCTAGACGACGTTTTGATACTTTCTCTGCCTGGCGATCGACCAAAGCTTTAAAGTCATACGCTCTTAAGACACTGCTTAGTGCATCCTTTGAAAGCAGCGATAAATAGTTAAGAGATAAATTAGAAATCAGCGTCCACAGCAAGCTCCCATCAAGCACAGGCCTTAATGATTGCGATGGCACCGATATATTGGAAAATGTTGCAAAAGGCGGCGAAGTATCCGTTGCTTCGCAGATATCGCCAACGCCTAGCTCTAAAGGCAATAGTCGATTCGTACAAGTGAGCTTTATTGAGACCGCTTCATCCACATCAATAGAGACGGTTTCATCACTTCTGACAAAAGATATAAAGCTATCAAAACCATCTTTTCGAATGCTCTCTTTGATTCGAGTTCGATAGTAAAGAGCCTGGCGGTGACGCACTCGCTCTACTTCATGCTGAAAGCTTTCAAATGGAGAGTAAACACGCTTCGAGCCTCGGACTCGCTTTCCCTCTTGCTGTCCGTCTTGCCAACCGACAACACTTTCAACATTAAACACTTCATAATGCGCGGGGTAACGACTAGACGGTATAACCCGATACTCAGAATGGCGCCCGGACAAAGCGATAGGGTCAGCGTCGTGATGGAACAAGTTAATAATTGGCGTACAGTAAAGTTGGAAATTCTCTTTCTGTACTCTTACATCAACAGGAAGCGTCTTGGAAAAATGCAGCTTAATAGTGAATTCACCACTGACACTTTTGGGAATAACCTTATCTAAGCGCGATAGGTCAAAAAAGTGGAAGGCTTCAGGAAACGACAGATACTCTTGCAGAATACGATATCCCTCATACACGTTGGTCGGATAAGGGAGTAGAGCGTCATTGCTGCCAAAGCCAACAACACTAAAGCTGTCTTTAGGGAGAGAAAATTCCGCACCATTTATCTCAATGGTCACTTTATCTAGATAGTGGTTTAGCCACAGATAAAGCATTTGAGAACTGTATTTGTCACCACCAAGGTAAAAACGCAGATCCTCTAAAAGAGCGTTACCCAGAGTTACGTCACCCTGAGTCGTCAACATCACATCAATAACAGTCGCTTCGCGAGTGTGCTGCGCTCGAACATCAACACTCTCTATCGGATAAATTTCCACTTCTCTACACGTTTGGAAGTGACATTTCGTTCCGAAAATAGCTTTACTGTCGACTTGCGTTCCTTTGTTGATCAACTGCTTTTCGCTGACACTTTGATCAGGGGTAAAGGCCAAGATACTCATACTCGGCACAGGTCGAAGGTAATTGGGCCAAAGCATATTAATCATCGAGTGAGTCAGTTCAGGAAACTCGTCTTCAACTTTCTCTCGCAAGCGCCCTGTTAAGAAGGCAAAACCTTCTAGTAAGCGTTCAACATCCGGGTCTAATGTTCGACCATGGAGGAAGCGTGAAAGCTGAGGGTAAATCTCAGTAAACTCACGTCCTTGCTCTTTAAGAAAAGTAAGCTCTTCTCTAAAGTATTTATCTTGGCTCATATTCCTTAAACCACTCGATATTTTCTGTTCTGATCTAGCAGCAGGTCAAATTGCACCTTGTCATGGATCGCATCACTATTTATCTGTGCAGTAATACGAAACTGCAGAGATAGCGGGCGATCTCGGTCCAAAATAGCTGTAACTTCTATATGTTTTAAGCGTGGCTCAAACTGGCGTAGACAGCCTTGAATGGATAACTTCACCTTCAAAGACAAATCTAAGGTATCTAGCGTGGCATCATTAAAATCGATAAGGCCTAGAGTCGGCGCACTTTGCGCGCCTCCGACCCGAGTATTAAGGACTTTAGCGACATTTCGTTTAATCGAAGCCAACACATCTTCTGGGTAAGGACCTTGAGTAAATGAAACAGGATCAGAGTTGGCTTCTAAGCGTTCTAAGAAGCCAACACCAAACGTACTCTCTTCAGGTGCAAAGTACGTCATTTCAATTACGCCTGATCTAGTCGACCAACAAGTGACAGTTCAAAGTTTGCGCCCATATACTTGAAGTGAGGACGAACAGACAATGACACTTGGTACCAACCTGGGTTTCCTTGTACGTCAGCAACATCAATTTTTGCTGCACGTAGTGGACGTCGGCTGCGTACATCTGCTGGCGGGTTTTCCTGATCGGCTACAAATTGCTTAATCCAAGTGTTAAGTTCGCGCTCAAGATCTTGACGCTCTTTCCATGAACCGATCTGCTCGCGTTGTAGCACTTTGATATAGTGCGCAAGACGGTTAATGATCATCATGTAAGGCAACTGAGTACCAAGCTTGTAGTTCGTCTCAGCTTCTTTACCTTCTTTGGTATTTGGGAATACCTTCGGTTTCTGGATAGAGTTAGCTGAGAAAAACGCAGCATTGTCACTGCCCTTACGCATAGTCAAAGCAATGAAGCCTTCTTCAGCCAATTCGAACTCTTTGCGATCAGTAATCAACACTTCTGTTGGGATTTTCGCTTGAAGAGCACCCATTGACTCAAACACATGCACTGGTAAATCTTCAACCGCACCACCACTTTGTGGGCCGATGATATTTGGGCACCAACGGTATTTAGCAAAGCTGTCCGTTAATCTTGTCGCTAGTGCGAACGCCGTATTGCCCCACAAATAATGTTCATGTGATGCAGCAACACTTTCAGCATAATTGAATGACTTAATCGGGTTTTCTACTGGGTCATAAGGAACACGCAATAAGAAACGAGGAGCCGTTAGGCCAAGATAACGTGCATCTTCTGACTCACGAAGTGAACGCCATTTGGTGTATTTAGGACTTTCAAAGATTGATTTCACATCTTTAATGTTTGGCAATTCTTCATAGCTATCTAAGCCGAAGAATTCAGGACCTACACTCGATAAGAACGGAGCATGAGCCATTGCACCTAGTGCGCCCATGTATTGAAGTAGTTTCATGTCCGGAGTTGAAGGAGTGAAGCTAAAGTTACCCACGATCGCACCAGTTGGCTCACCACCAAATTGGCCGTAACCAGATGAGTAAACGTGTTTGTACAATCCAGACTGAGTCGTTTCTGGTGCAAACTCAAAGTCTTCTAGTAGTTCTTCTTTTGTTACATGCAGCAGATCGATTTTGTTGTTCTCACCGAAATCAGTACGATCCACGAGTAACTTCAAGCCACGCCAAGCGGATTCCATTTGCTGGAATTTCTCGTCATGCAGAATCTCATCCATTTGCGCGCTGATTTTCTTGTCTAGTTCAACAAGCATTTGATCAACGAGAGATTTATTAACTGCTTCATCAGTTTGCTGTGAACCAATCAAATTCTCAATAAACGCAGCAACTCCTTTTTTGGCAACGTCATAACCTTCTTCGCTTGGTGCGATCTTGGTCTGTGCCATAATTTCATCTAGTAGACTCCCCTCGGAGAGCTGTGGTCTTTCTAGTACCGATTCTGTAGACATTAAAATGTATCCCTAATCCAAAATGACAAATGTTAGTCGTGTTAACTTGTTTTAATTACTTTCTTCACTAACGAGGTTGAGTTCACTGAGTAGCTTGTCGCGTGATTCCTCAGAGCTCAGCAGCTCCTGCAAGCGGTCTCTGAATGCTGGAATGTTGCCCAGTGGTCCTTTTAACGCGACTAGGGCTTCTCTTAGTTCAATAAGCTTATTCAACTCAGGAACTTGACTAGCGATAGAGTCAGGGTTGAAATCGGTAAGAGCGTTGAAACGAAGCTCAACTGGCATATCTGCATTTTCGTCGTCGCCGAGTTTGTTTTTGACGACCGTAGACAAACCTAATTCACTATCGCGCATAACGGACTCGAAGTTATTTTTGTCCACTGAAACGGTACTGCGCTCCTCAACAGGCGTGTCTTCGGTGTGACCTTTAAAATCACCTACTACTAAGGTTTTTAGCGGTAGTTCGATTTCAGCCTGAGCATCACCAGTTGCAGGGATGTATTTAATATTAATGCGTTCTTTAGGTGCAACGCTTCCTTCCTTCGACATAGTCAAGGGTCTCCGATTTAAATTACAGGGTGGTTGACGTTTACTGAATTAGGATTAATAGCCTAAATAGCGTAAGCAAAGAAATAAATTAGCTATAATTTCTTTCACTACGTAGTACTTATTTATTAGAAATAAACATAAATTTAATCTCAATTCATTAGTGTGGAGTATTACTTTATTTGCTAAAAGCGGAAAATAAGACAGTTGCCGGTAAATAGTAAGAATAATCCTACGCAAATATGATTTATACCGCATAGAGACATTCTTAATTAATACTGGACGCTATCTAATATTTCATCGTATCTAATAAAATCTTTCTCTGACATTAAGGAGTTCCTAATATAGTCAGATTTCTTTGTTTGTTCTTTATCGGTTAACTTTGCAAGTTTAGAGAAATCATCCTCAGCTTGAGAATATAAAGATGGCAATACGTCTCTACCTGCAGTCTGTAGAAATACTTCTAGATATGCTTTTGATTTAACTAAATCTATGCCGACAAAATCATACTGCTCACTCTCGCCTCGATAAATTTTTGAAAGTGACAGAAGAGAGGTTAAATCGCCATTTTCTAACGCTTTTTCACGCCAAATCAAAGCTTGTTGGAAATCACCCCCAGCTTCAAAGATCGCGACGATACGCCTAATCGCGGGTATATAACCTAGCTCTGCGGCCTTAACGTACTGGCGCAGTATAGTCCGGTCTTTTTTGGCTTGAAAAGCGAAGCTTATGTGACCATTTTTAATCCTTTCACCTTCTTCCATAAAAGCTTTTGCCACATCAAACTGTTGCGCTTTTTCTAAATAGTAGGCAGATAGCTCATTGTCATCGTTAAAGTAATACTGAGATAATCGGAAGTACGCGAAGCTAGGCTCAGTTGCACCAAGCTCTATCAATTGGTCATGGTATTCTTCACGCAGCTTAGACTTTTCAGCAGAGCTTACCCAACCAGCTTTAGTGTATAGGTAACGCATTGCTGCCAAGCTGCCATTGCTAGCAGCGAGTGTCAGGTATTGTTGATAAGAGTCATCTTCCTGATAAGCAGAACGCTTTCTCTTCAGCTCAATCGCATATACATAGCTCGCGTTAGCATGGCCAGCGTCAGCGGCAAATTTTAAGTATTCTAATGCAGCATCATTTTTGAGCTGAACTCGTAAAAGCTCGCCATATTCGTAGGCCTCTTCAGGCGTCAACGTACTAACATCGTACATTTCTTTCCCGACAGCCCAAGAAGAAAAACAGATAATAAAAGCCAGTGTAACAAGTGTTTTTTTGACTAATGTATCAAATAAGTATTTAGCCAATGTTAACACTGCTTCCCCCTTGCAAAACACCACCACAGCCTACGGAATCTCCTATTCTAGCAGCCGGTTTACCGTCAATTTTTACGGTAGCTGAACCAGAAGAAATTGCCCTATCATGTTTAGGATTCTTAGGTTTATCGTGCGCTTCTAAAGGGTCTCCCAGACGGGCGACCGAAATACCATCTGCTTTTACTGTTCCCGAACCAGATATAATCGGGGTCGGTGGAAATCCATCATGGCCAGTGCCTATATGCCCAACAAGAGCTGCTTTGCCCATATCTGTCTCCTAGACGTTTCATCCTGATACAGCCATTAAGCAAATATCAAACCAGATATTAACTCATACTAAAGGCTAATAAATACGTTAAGTAAGGTGAGGACTCTAACTTATTTCTTGCTCCACAGGCAACTATTTACCCGTAATGAGTAATATATTTCCGATCCTCACTCCATAAGTATTTAAATAATAAACATGTCAGTTTCACAGCAATATTAATTAATAATTAAATTATTAAATTATTATACCAACATTTTTTATAAGTAATTATTGCCTGACAGATTTATGAAATAAAAAATAATTGTTTTGGAATTAGACTTCAGCTTTTAACTAATATTTTGGGAATATTCCCATTAAAATGTATATTACTAATATATGTAATAGCGTGAACAGCGTAGCAGTCTGTGTTAGTATCGCTCGCTAAATTTTCATGAGGTCAGTGGAATGGATTGTCGATTAGGGTGCGGGGCTTGTTGTGTTGCTCCGAGTATTTCATCTCCTATTCCAGGAATGCAGCGCAAACCTGCAGGTGTGCGCTGCATTCAGCTCAATGACGAGAATCTGTGTAGTCTGTTTGGAAAAGCAGAAAGACCCAAGGTATGCCACCAATTCAAAGCATGCCCAGTCATATGTGGAACAACGACGCAACAAGCGTTGGACAACATTACTGAGCTCGAAAACATCACCTAAGTTGATCGGGCAACTATTTGCCAGTCGTATTTTTCGGGTACAAAAAAACCGCAGTTACTGCGGTTTTTACTAGGACAGTTTTTGCCTGCCGAGCAATGAGTGCGACAATGTTGTACCGTCAACTAACTCTAGTTCACCGCCCACAGGCACTCCGTGAGCAATTCGACTTGCAGAGACCTGATGTTCACGACAAAGCTCTGCTATGTAATGAGCAGTCGCTTCACCTTCTACTGTCGGGTTGGTCGCCAAAATCACTTCAGTGACATCTCCACGGCGAAGACGGTAATCGAGCACGTCGAGGCCAATATCACTAGGACCAATTCCATCTAATGGTGATAGGTGCCCCATCAACACAAAGTAACGCCCAGAAAACTGACCGGTTGCTTCTACCGCAGCAATATCTGCTGGGCTCTCTACAACACATATTTGGCCATTTTCTTGTCGTTTTGGATTGGTACAAATATGACAAACTTCTTCTTCAGTAAAAGTTCGGCATTCACTGCAGTGACCAATTTCGGTCATTGACTGACTGAGCGCATCCGCTAACTGCAATCCACCTTTTCTATCTCGCTGTAACAAATGAAAGGCCATACGCTGCGCCGACTTGGGGCCAACCCCAGGTAGACAACGTAAGGCCTCCATCAATTGCTCCAGCATATGACTGGTGCGCATTAATCTTTACTCGATTAGAATGGCATCTTCATGCCTGGTGGTAGTTGCATACCGCCAGTTACACCTGCCATTTTTTCTTTTTGAGTTTCCTCAACTCGACGCGCCGCATCGTTGAAAGCAGCTGCGATCAAATCTTCTAGCATTTCTTTATCGTCTTCCATTAGACTCTCGTCAATTTCAACACGGCGTACGCTGTGGCTACCAGTAATCGTTATTTTCACTAGGCCGGCACCAGACTCACCTGTTACTTCCATATTAGCGATTTCTTCTTGAAGCTTTTGCATGCGATCTTGCATTTGCTGGGCTTGCTTCATTAGATTGCCCATACCGCCTTTACCAAACATGTTTATCTCTCTGGTTATTTAGCTTGTTTCGTTATTAGATTGGGTTGAAGCCAAATAGTTTCAACCCCTCAAATTAAATTGGCCTTACACTCTCGGAGTCTAGCTCTGCCGCAAATCGCTTCTCGATAAATTGCACATGCGGATCATTTTCTAAGCTGGTAAATGCCTGTTGCAGTCGGCCTTGGTAGAGTTTGTCTCTCAGCTCAAGCGGGGTTTCTCCGCTGTCACCAACTTCAACACTTAATTGGCATTCTTCGCCTAATACTCGATTTAGTTCACCAAGCAGTTCACTTTGAGCCTTATCGGTATTTAAGTGCGCCTGTGTTGATCGTAGTGTTAAAGCGATGGTTGAGCCACTTTTCTCATACCAAGAATTCAGTGCTAATTGCTCGGTTAGCTTCGCCGTGTTGAGCTGACTGATAAGTTTGGCCCATTCACTTTGGTTCAAACTCTCATCGACTAGCTTTTGCACCATTTCCGGTGTTTTCTCATGTTCTAACGCCTTTTTGAGTAGCGTTGGCGTTAGTTCTAATGTCTCTTTTTTTGCCTGTGGAAGAATTGGCTTCCACTGATAATGTTCATTCTTAGCGGGTTCAGGTGCCATATTTGGGTTATGGCTTGATAATGGCGACACCTGCCCTGCTTCAGCGTGTTTCTTAGCTACACGGTCAAGAACAGACTCTGATTTTGCAGATGTCGCATTAGCCTTTTTTGGCGAATTACCCTGAGTTGGATTAATACCTTTACGCTGTGAGCGCAATTGATGTCTCAAGCCACTCACTGGTGACGACGAACGCGCATCAGATTGCGGACGATTCATCGGTTGAGACTGTGGCGCTTCCTGCACTGAACCATATTGCTCTGGTGGTGGCATATATTGAGGTTCATCGTAATGAGGCGGAGGCTCAGGCATGTAATCCATTGGAGGCGCATCATAACCTTGCGTTGGCGGCACAGGATTCGCAGATGTCATATTCTGAGATGCTGGCGGCTGCGGCGCTTGACGCACTGGGGCAACCTGAGACGGCTTCGGTGCAGGCTGTGAAGTTACGGGCGCAGCTACTGGCGCACTCGCAACCTGTGGCTCTGCATCCGTTGAAATCACGTTCGCCTGCGGTTTAGACGCAGGTCTAAATGCCATCATTCGCAGAATAACCATCTCTAGACCAATACGTTCAGACGGTGCCAGAGGCAGGTCTTCTCGGCCTTTCAATGCAATCTGGTAGTACAACTGAACATCTTGCGGGCTTAAAGCACGACTTAATAATTCAATTTTTTCAGCGTCAGGTTGCGCTTGGTCTAATGTTGCAGGTAGAGCTTGGTACATCGCTAGGCGATGCAATTGAGTCGATAACTGTTGAAGTAACCCGTCCCACTCAACGCCATTTTGAGCCAATGCAGAGATACACTCCATAGCGGTCTGAGCTTGCTTGGAGCTAATAGCCTCTAGTAGATGCAATGCTTGATCAGTATCTAGCGTACCGAGCATGTGCGCTACGCTATCCGTCAGAACTTGACCATTGCCAAGTGCAATAGCTTGGTCCGTTAGACTCAATGCATCACGCATACTGCCATCAGCCGCATGAGAAATCATACCCAAGGCGCGCGCTTCTGCACTGACTTGCTCTTGTTTTAAAATATGATCAAGCTGCTCATGAATAGTATCAACACTGATTGGCTTCAAATGGAACTGAAGACAGCGTGATAAAATCGTCACCGGCAGTTTTTGCGGATCGGTTGTCGCGAGCAGGAACTTCACATACTCAGGCGGCTCTTCAAGCGTCTTAAGCAGCGCATTGAAACTATGACGCGAAAGCATGTGGACTTCATCGATAAGGTAAACCTTAAAGCGACCACGTGCAGGCTTGTACTGAACGTTATCCAACAGTTCACGAGTATCTTCAACCTTAGTGCGAGAAGCCGCATCGATTTCTAATAAATCGACAAAACGACCTTCGTCTATCTCTTTACAAGTATCACACGTACCACATGGATTAGCGGTGATTCCTGTTTCACAATTCAATCCTTTAGCAAACAAACGCCCGATCGACGTTTTACCGACCCCTCGCGTCCCACTAAACAGGTACGCGTGGTGTAGACGGTTTTGGGCTAAAGCATTTTCAAGTGCTGTTAAAACGTGGGCTTGACCAACGACTTCATTAAACTTAGTCGGTCGCCACTTTCGCGCTAAGGCAAGATAACTCATGAAACTATACCCATTAATAACCTACCCGATTAGTGACCTTCAAACTCACAGATGCTGTATACGTCTAGGCCTAAACCTTCAAGACGCTTATCACCACCGATTTCAGGAAGGTTAATCACAAACGCAGCATGTTCTACAACACCACCAAGCTGACGAATTAGCTTAGTCGTCGCTTCGATTGTGCCGCCTGTTGCTAATAGATCATCAACCATTAGCACTTTGTCACCTTCAGTGATGGCATCAGTATGAATTTCAAGTGTATCCATACCATATTCAAGCTCGTATGACTGAGCAACCGTTGCGCGAGGTAGCTTGCCTGGTTTACGAACTGGCACAAAACCCAAACCTAGCTCAAGAGCCAGCGGAGCACCAAATAGGAAACCACGAGCTTCAGTACCTACAACTTTGGTAAAGCCCATATCTTTGTACTTATCAACCAGTAGCTGAATAGTAGCTTGGTACGCCTTTGCGTCTTCCATTAGGCTCGTCACATCACGGAATAGAATGCCTGGTTTTGGGTAGTCAGGAATGCTTTTGATGCTTGATTTGATCTGCGCGATTGTTTCAGTTGTCATAATTCTATACTTAGATTGGCTATATCATTGCTAGACACCATCACTGGGTCTAGATTCAGCATAGTTTTTCGCACAATCTACCCTATAGATATGCCCGAAACAGTCATCACGGATCGTTGTGCTTAAAACAGTGCCTAAAAAACAAACGCCCACTTAAAAAAGTGGGCACACTTCCCAGCAATCTTAGTGATTTTCTTTGCTATCGGCAAGGTACTCAGTCACAGGTAAACGAATAAACCAGCTCAGCAATACCACCAGCATTACCACTAGCATGATCTTTAACCAGAAATGTGGCACGACCCAAATTGACAGCGTAAAACTGAATACAATCCAGATAGCGCCACGCTTCTTCACTTTGGCTGTGACAGCGCGATTTTGATGCCAGTTATCTAAGATTGGCCCGAACGTTTTATGATTGTGTAACCAACGATGAAAACGAGGGCTGCTGCGCATAAAACACGCGCTTGATAACAGAATGAAAGGCGTAGTAGGAAGAAGAGGGAGGAAAATACCGATAATGCCCAGAATCAGGCTGAGCACGCCAACAACGTATAGAAAAACTCTGCGAATAATGATGGCATGCTCCGTAAGCCGCTATTAGAACCCTACGTACCCATTCAACACTCGAATCCAAGTCAGTGTTGCTGGAAGAGTTGGGATCAGTAGTACAGCAATAAATCCTAGAAAGTAGAAGATATTATAAGGTTCTTTAAAATCGTTGTCTGCCATGAGCTTGCTTCTCTAAATATTGAAGGTGACGATATGCCCAATCAATCATTAATCAGATGTTAATAAGTTGGGCTATTTTTGTTTATGGCGGACTATACCCTATTCGGCCAATCACAAACACCGACCAAAAAAAGGGTTATTAAAAAGTTATCATTTAGAGTTAGGCGTTGGCCCCGCGATAGATATCCAAACTAAAGCTACTTGAGCCGAGACAGCTCAAGGTTAGTTGACACGCAGACTGAATATTTAAATCTGTAGTGATAAAGTTTTTAAGGCAATTATCGCCAAGCATTTCACCGGCGTTAATATGCTGCGACAAATAACCGTTGGCCCACTGTGCGTCTAGACCTGCCGGAAGTATCGACAGCGTCCCCTCAGATAAATCTGCAATACCAAATAGAGCTTTCACTGGCGTACTGCAGTCGGAACACTTGATCCCTTTCTCTAGCAAAGTGGCGAGATCTTTTAAATCAGCATTGAAGCACTTAAGGTTACGTAAGTAATCATGGAAAAGTGCTCGTACGAGTAAAGTTGTCGCTGCGCCATGCTGCCCTTCACTATTCGAGTCCACAATGTAGAACGCAAATTGACCATTCATTAGCCATGCATAGTCCACGACAAGTGGCATGACATCAGTTGACTGTAATAGGCGATAGCCGCATTTCCAGTCTCCTTGAGAGGTGTCTTTATCTGGAAGTAAGGCATGCAACAGATCTTTCGCCGCACTTGGGTTGTCATCTAGGTATTCAAGGTGCCAGTGCAGTTCTTGCTCTTCTGGAACATCACCACTATCGATTCGAAACCATTGACTTGAGAAGTCACGTTGATCGCTTAGATGGTTATCCGAGTCATCAAGGGTATTTTCTATCGCACAAGCAAGATGTTCATGATTGCCAATCGGCTTAGGCAGAAAATCTTTAATACCAAAACGCAGCGCTTTGGCCACGTCGGCGATATCATCGGTAGCAGAAACGACGATAAGGGGCATGGATGGGTATTCTAAGCTGACTTCTTCAACGAACTCGATTCCGTCTAATATCGGCATTGAGAGATCACAGAGAATAAGATCCGGCTCATGATTACGAAGTTTCTGTAAGCCATCAAGACCATCTTCCGCTTCAACAACTTTGTAACCTTGAGATTCTAAAAAACCTGAAGTAATACGACGAAATATAGGATCGTCGTCCACCAGCATAATCAGTTTTTGAGCCGCAGCGACAGGCATAGCCGCGTTGGTTCCAACTTCTATTGTCTTATGCATAATACCTACGCCTCACACAACTAAGAGTACAACTGTATTATTATTGTTATTCTTGTCGATTGTTTCACACACTCTTTAAAAAGTAGCCTTGAACGGTGATTTATACAAATCTTCCACTTTGAGGCCTTGTTGCATACTATATGTATGGAATATCAACTTTCTATAAACTTGTTGATGTGACTCAAGCTTTGACATTTGATATACATATAAATTAACCAAATTCGTAAAAAAGTGTGTCCGACATAATGAAACTAGATGATCTAAACCTATTTAGGCTTGTCGTTGAAAATGGGAGCTATACAGCAACTTCCCGTAAAACGATGATCCCTGTTGCGACAATTACGCGACGCATTCAGGCATTAGAGGAGTCATTAAACCTCCGTCTTCTAAATCGCCATGCCCGTAAACTTTCTCTTACAGAGGCAGGTGAGCGCTTTTTTAACGAATGTTCTCCGTTATTAAATCGCCTGACGTCTGCGGCCGAAGAGATCACCGATGAGTGCCGTGGAGCCGCGGGAAAAATCCGCATCATTGCCCCATCGAATCTAACCAAGCGTATGATGATGCCAATGTTCAATGGCTTCATGATCCAATACCCAGATATCAATATTGAGCTCACTACAAGCAACCAAGCAGATCAGTTGGATCCGACCGAGTGGGACGTGATCTTCCGCGTCGGTCCTCAGCGCGACTCTAGTCTTATTGCACGTAAGATCAGTGCAGTAGCAGACATTCTTGTCGCTAGCCCAGAGTACCTAAAGAAATACCCTGCGCCTCAGCACGCTGAAGAATTACATCAGCATTCGCTGCTAAAAGGTGCACCATTACTGAAATGGCAACTGTCTAATCACAGTGGCGAAATTGTGGTAAATAATGATAAAGGCCGCTTCCAAGCTGACACATTAAATGTGGTGAGAAGTGCCTGTTCTGATGGTCTTGGTATTACCTTGATGCCAGACGTAATGATCAAAGAGTACATTGACGACGGCAGCTTGGTTCGAGTACTTGAGAATTGGAGCGCCAACCCACGCGACATTTACATGCTGTATAACCACAAAGATCATTTACCTGAGAAGGTGCGATTGTTTATCGACTTTGTCATCGCCTACAACATTCACTAAAAAAAGAGCTCGGTCAGTGACCGAGCTCTTTTTTATTTGGCTATAAATACTCAACAAATTTGGTTAAGTCACGCTCTGGAACTTTCATTGGCGTACAGTTTGGCGTGCCAAGGTACAAGAAGCCGACGATTTCATCTTCTCCCTCTAAGCCAAAGGCTTGGTGTACTTCTGGATGGAACATCCACTTTCCTGAGCGCCAAAAGCCTTGAAAGCCTTGGGCAACCGCTGCCATCTGCATCGCCTGTACGGCACATCCAGCAGAAAGGTGCTGCTCGATTGCTGGCACTTTTTCGTGCTCGGTCACTTTTGCGATAACCGTGATCACCATAGGTGCTCTAAAAGGTGCGTTCTTAACCTTGTCCACGACCGATTGCTCACTTTGTTCCGCTTCAGCCGCTTTCACTAAGATATCTGATAGTTTACTTAACCCTTCACCTTGAGCGATGACAAAACGCCATGGAGTAAGACCCGCATGATCCGGAGCACGTAGGCCAGCGCGAATAATATTTTCTAGGGCATTACCTTCTGGAGCTGGCTCTGACAACTTTGCAATTGAGCGACGATTGAGCAACAAATCTAGAGCATCCATTTGACTTCCTTTTTAATTTTCTATTTTTCTTCTTGATAATAACTCTCACAAACTAAAAAGGCGAACCTCTTGGCTCGCCTTTTGGTTTCACTATCTCTATGGATAGAATTTCTCGTCAATACCGGCTCTAGTCAGTAGACCGTCGCATGGGGCAAATCGATCACCGTACTTTTTCGCATGCTCGTTCATAATCTCTACAAGCTGCTTGATACCAATTTGATCCATATAGCGGAAAGGACCACCAAGGAATGGCGGGAACCCAATACCGAAGATCGCGCCGATATCACCGTCTCTAGGACTGCGGATGATACCTTCATCTAGACAGCGCACTGCTTCATTAAGCATTGGCAGCACACAGCGCATCGCGATATCTTTCTCTGCCAGTTTTGACTCAGGGTTAAGGCTAAGAAGTTTATAAACCGATTTATCGACTTCTTTCTTCTTACCTTTGTAAGTGTAGAAACCTTTACCACTCTTACGCCCTTTACGGCCGTCGTTAAGCAGCTTGTCGAACACATCCGGCCCTTGGAAGCGACCACCTAACTCTGCAACCAAAATCGGCATGATCTTCGCGCCAATATCAACGCCCACTTCATCGAGTAGAGTGATTGGCCCAACAGGGAAACCAAAATTAAGCAGAGCTTTGTCTAACTGCTCAATCGGCTCACCCGCCAACAATACTTGCGCGGCTTCGTTCATGTACGGTGCAAGAATGCGGTTAACATAAAAGCCAGCGCAATCTTTAACGACAATCGGCGTTTTGCCTTGCTTACGAACAAACTCAACCACAGTCGAGATTGTCTCGTCTGATGTCGTTTCATGAGGAATAACCTCAACCAGTGGCATTTTCTCTACTGGGCTAAAGTAGTGTAGACCGACAACATTTTCAGGGCGCTGCGCTTTCTCTGCGATCTGATGAATTGGCAGTGATGAAGTATTAGTTGCGAAAATGGTGCTATCTTTCGCGTTCTCTTCGATATCAGCAACCATCTTCTGTTTAAGGTCTAAATCTTCAAATACCGCTTCAATCACAATGTCAGTATGGTTAAAGCGTGTGAAGTCTACCCCACCCGATAGCTGCAGCATCTTACTTTGCAGTTGAGCTTTTGAGATAATGCGGCGTTTTCGCTGCTTTTCGAACAACTTATAATTATATTTCAGCGCGTTCAATACACCATCATTCGAGACATCTTTAATGCGTGTAGGGACTTTAGCTTTGGCCACGCTTACGTGACTAATGCCTGCGCCCATCAAACCACCACCTAACACCGCGGCATTGGCAATCGCTTTTGGCTCTGCATCACTGCCGTGCTCTTTCTTCATCTCTGTTGTGGCGAAGAAGATTGAACGAAGCGCTTTCGATTCTGATGTCATCACCAGTTCGCCAAATCGCTCAGCTTCTTTCTGTTGGCCTTGCTCGAAACCTTTTTCTAGACCAAATCGAATCACTTCAAGAATTGCATCTGCGGCTGGGTAATTACCACGTGTCTTTTCATTGGTCTTTTTCGCTGCTTGTTCGAAAATGACTTTACGACCTAAACCAGTGTTGGAGATAAGCTTCTCTTTGGTTGACGCTTTACGTTTACTCTTTTTCTTACCCGCATTCTTCTCAACAAAGCTCTTTGCAACCTCGAGCAAAATAGTCTCAGGAACGACTGCATCAGCAACACCCAATTTTTTCGCTTTCTTAGCGCGAAGCTGCTTACCAGTAAGGATAAGGTCAAGCGATGGCAGCAGACCAATCAAACGTGGTAGACGCTGCGTACCGCCTGAGCCCGGTAGTAAACCAAGCTGCACTTCAGGAAGACCCAAGCGCGTCTTATCTGAATCTGTACATACGCGGTAATCACACGCAAGCGCCAGCTCTAATCCACCACCAAGACACGGACCATGGATAGCCGCAACCACTGGGTAAGGCAGATCAGACAATTGCTGAAACATCTGCTGACCTTTTTCAGCCAATGCTTGTGCTTCTTTAGCGCTAGTACATGCATCAAGCATGCGAACATCAGCACCTGCGATAAAGTTGTCAGGCTTAAGAGAGTGAACAATCAAACCTTTAATCGTTGACTGTTTATCTGCCAGTTGAGTGAAGATCGCTTCCATTTCTGCAGCAAACGCTGCCTGTAGCGTGTTCATCTTCTCGCCAGGTACATCGATAGATAACCAAGCGATATCTTGTTCATCAATAGATAAGTTAAATGCCGTTTGCTCGCTCATTACTCTACCTCCAGTACCATTGCCGCGCCTAAGCCACCTGCTGCACACGCCGTATTGAGTGCAAGACCGCCACCTCGGCGTTGTAGCTCTCTTAATGTTTGCGTAATCATACGCGCGCCAGTAGCAGCGAATGGGTGACCATAAGCAATAGAACCACCGAGAACATTAAACTTATCCATATCGATCTCGCCGATAGCTTTTGCTCGGCCTAGTTTTTCTTGGGCAAACTTATCGCTACCGAACGCCTTCACGTTAGAGAGAGCTTGAGCAGCAAACGCTTCGTGCATGTCAATCAAAGTTAGGTCTGCAAGCGTGATACCTGCGCGATCTAGCGCCATAGGAGTAGCATAAGATGGACCCATCAACATATCGCTTTCGACACCAATAGCAGAGAACGCGTATGAGCGGATGTAACCCATGATATCAAGTCCAAGCTCTTTCGCTTTGCCTTCACGCATCAACATGATTGCAGCCGCACCGTCGGTTAACGGGGTACTGTTTGCCGCAGTCACACTGCCGTATTGTCGGTCGAATGCTGGGCGTAGTTTCGCATAACCTTCCATCGTCGAATCTTCGCGGATATTGTTATCTTTTGAAATCCACTTCTTATACGGTTCAGGGAAAGCGGTCATCACCTCCCCTTCAATTTTTCCGTCGTTCCAAGCTTGCGCAGCTAACGTATGTGAACGGTGAGCCAGTTCATCCTGAGCTTGGCGAGTAATTCCGTGTGATTTTGCCATCTGCTCTGCAGTTTGGCCCATTGATAGGCCCGTTGAATACTCTGCTACGGCAGGCGGCACTGGCATCAAATCTTTAAATGACAGAGTCTTAAGAATTTTTAGTTTTTGGCTCAGTGTTTTGGTTTTACTGAGCGCAAGTAGATTTGCGGCGAGTTTTTTTGAAACACCAATTGGCAATACAGAAGAAGAGTCCGCACCACCGGCAATACCGACATCAATGGTTCCCGACATAATACTTTCAGCGACATTCACCGCTGACTGAAAGCTGGTCGCACAAGCACGTGTCACACTGTAGGCATCCGTATGGATGTTCATACCGGTACCTAACACAATCTCACGTGCGATATTTGGCGCTTCTGGCATTTGTACTACCTGACCAAATACCACTTGTTCAATCAACTTGGGATCGATTTCGGTACGAGCAAGCATATCGCTCACTACCATTTTGCCTAAATCCACGGCTGGTACTTGGCTAAATTCGGTACTTTGACGTGCAAAAGGCGTGCGCAAACCTGCGACTATTGCCACACGTTCTCCTGAGCGAGTTTTCACTTCCTGCTTGCCCATTGTTGCTCCTTAATTAATAGAGGTCTGACCAGAGTCATTGTAACGAGAATGTTAACTCAATCAAACGGTCGTTTGAATAAACGTGACTTACACCAGATTCCTTCGACGAAAGGATCAGTAACCCTATGATACTGCTGAGAGTTCATATCACGTCAACTTGGTGTAACTTTTACTATTAGCAGTATTTTATGGAATGACAGGCAAAAAAAAACCACACATAACTGTGTGGTTGGAATGTATAAAGCAATTAACGTAACGCCAATTGAAATAATCAGTTTCCTGATTAGGAGAAAGTAAAGTCAGCCTTCAAAAGGAAGTGTCATCTTGCTCAACTTGTCAGTGTAAACACCGACTAGATGACAGGTGCTACTATAACCGCTAGAGTGAGACAAATTTTGAAATAGATCAATTTTAGGTGGATTTGTTGCTTGCTTAGCGGCTTATAATCACACCAGCTATATAAATTCGCGACCGACTCATACTTTTTCCCAATAAAAAATGAGTCTATACGCACATCAATAACAACAATCAGAATGACCGTTACTCAATAACTTAGCTATCGGATAACGCCAGAACAATAAGAAATCACAGAGCAACGAGGGAGGCTCATGTGTCAATTATTCAATTTTTCGGAAAGAAAAAGTCCAAGGATCCGGTCAACTCGGATATGGACAGACAAAGAAAATATGAAGCGCTTGTAAGGGCCTATCATCGAGACTTGTACCGTTACGCCTATTGGTTGTGTAAGGATCCAACTATTTCTGAGGATTTAGTTCAGGAGACATGCCTACGAGCATGGAAGTCGCTTGATAGCCTCCAAGACGAGAAAGCAGCGAAGTCATGGCTTATCACCATATTAAGACGTGAGAATGCACGCCGCTTTGAACGCAAACAGTTTGATCTGGTGGATATAGACGATCATGGCAATGATGCTAAAGTATCGGACGATCCTCACCATCAAACCGAGTGGGTTCAAGCGCAAATAATGAAACTCGAAGAAGAGTATCGCGAGCCGTTGTTTTTGCAAGTCGTGGGTGGCTTCAGTGGTGAAGAGATCGGAGAGATCCTTGATTTAAATAAGAACACCGTGATGACACGGCTATTTAGAGCAAGGAACCAGCTCAAAGAGATGTTAGATTCAGATAGTTCACAGAGAGGGCAGCAAAATGGATGAATTAGAGTTCCGTCGACGCATAATGTCCGACCCTAAACAGCGCGACAGCGAGATTACTGCAGCCATTAAAAGCAGTGACAAGAACAGTCAGTTTGCCGAAGAGATTTTAGATCTCGATAAGCAAATCGCCCAAGCGATGGCTGTCGATGTCCCTGATGACCTCGCGGACCGCATTTTGTTTAACCAAAGCTCCTCTGTTGAAAACAACATCGTCAAGCCAACCTTCGCTCGCCGAGCCATGGCAATGGCGGCATCAGTGGCATTTGTCGCAGGTTTACTTATCGGACAGCTTAATTGGGGTAACCTTGTTGTTTCGCCAGCCCAAGCTAGCCTAGCGAGCACCGCCATGAAGCATGTGGTAGAAGAGAAGCCGTTTGTTGAGAATATCGACGAGCAAGTTAAGTCTTCGCAAATCAACGCTAAGATGGTGCCGTTTGAACATGAATTTTCTCAAGGGTTTCCTTACCATGTCTACTACTTAAATCATTGTGGTTTTGGTAAATCAAACGCCATGCACATGGTTTTCCAAGGTGAAAAAGGCAAAGTCACCTTGTTCTTTACTGGCATTCCAAGTGAGAAAGCTATCGATTTTAACGAAGACGGTATGGCGGGTATTGTTAAACCAATGGATGGTACTAGCCTAATCCTTGTGGGTGAAGAAGGCGAAGATGTAGCGAAAATCGCGAAAAATCTGGCAAATATCATCAAACCCTTAAATTAACAAAGTCGCAACATTTTGTGACACAGCTCATGGCTTAGATATCTCGTCTAAGCCATTTTTTTAGCTAAAAACTAGAGTGTTAACTCTAAAAAGATGCTTTTTCCAGCACAATCCTGCCAGATACACGTTATTTCCTTAATTTTATCACCCAAATTGGCAATGGTCGGATTTCTATATCTTATACTTGGGTCTAGTATCAGCCACCACTGAGCTTTTGCTCAAATAATATCGCCCAGAAGAGGCGAAGAGAAAAGGAAAAAGCAAAAATGAACAACACGCGTCTGTTTAAAAAATCACTATTAGCAGTGACTATCGCAACCGCAACTATCGCTTCGCAGCCAGCTCTCTCTGCCGGCTTCCAGCTTAACGCACAATCAGCAACTGGTATCGGCCGCGCTTTCGCCGGTGATGCAGTTATCGCTGATAACGCATCTGTAATGGCTCGTAACCCAGCAGCTATGGCTCTTTTCGACAAGATGGAGCTTTCTCTAGGTTTCGAAAGCATTACTTCAATGATCGACGTTAAAGATGCTCAGTACACAACTCAAGCGGGTACAGTGCCTTTAGCTGACGTGGACGATGTTGGTGATACTTCTATCGCACCAAATATTCACCTAATCGTACCTGTAAACGATAAATTTGCTTGGGGTGTTAACGCATACTCAAACTTTGGTACTAAAACTGAATTTTCTGACGATTACGTTGCATCAGAGTTTGGTGGCCTAACTGACGTTAAGAGCTTTAACCTTGGCGTTGCTGGTTCATACCGCGTAAACGAACAATGGAGCTTTGGTGCTGGTCTTGACCTAATCTATGGCCAAGGTACGTTCAAGCGCGTAGCTGGCGCTGGTTTTGGTGCAGCTCAAGGCACTGCAGTAATCGATATCGACAAGGCTGACGGCTGGGCCGTAGGCTTCAACGTTGGTACTGTTTACGAGCTAGATGAGAATAACCGCTTTGGTCTTTCATACCGTTACAGCCCTGAATTTGAAGCAAAAGACGATCACGGTCAAAAAGTAACACTTCAGTTGCCTGATATCGGTGAGTTCTCTGGTTATCACAAAATCGAAGACACTAAATTCGCTGTACACTACAGCATTCAGTACATTGGTTGGGGTGATTTCGAGCAGATCGATTTCTCTAGCCTAAGTGCTACTCAATCTCCACTAGGTACTGTTCTTGCGGGTTCAAGTGGTGTGTACTCTAGTGACTACATGTGGCAAGACGGTTGGCACTACGCAATTGGTGGTACTTACTATCTAAACAGTGACTGGACACTACGTACTGGTTACATGTACGACACAAGTGCACAAGACAAAGTTACTTCAATCTCGGTGCCTGACTCAGACCGTCAATGGCTATCTGCTGGTTTCACTTACCACATCGACGCTGCGTCTAACGTAGACTTCGGCTTTACTTACCTAATGGGTGATGACGTTAAAGTAACTGAACAAACGACTGCTACTGCAATCTCTGCAACTACACACGCAGACGCTATCCTAATGGGTCTTCAGTACAGCCGCAGCTTCTAAGCTAAGCTTACATTTTGATTCCAAGGGCCAGTTTTTACTGGCCCTTTTTATTGCCCCTAAGTCACTCATTCCACTCCACTTCCACGACGCATTACTTCCCATTTAAGCGTACAACTGTATACGTAAAACGTTTCAATGCACTACAAGTGTTCGCTCAAACTAAGAAACAAACCGTTAACAAGCCACATTAATCACTGAAATGTAGGGCATTTCAGAAATTTAGCTCTAAAGACACCGAATACACTGTTTTTTATTTTTAAAGTAATGGCTCTAAACTTATTATCCCCCGACTGATAACTCTTAATCTCAGCGAACATTACAATGAAAACAAATAAGACTCTCCTTTCACTAGCAGTGGCATGTGGACTAGTGACAACGTCAGCAACAGTAAACGGAGCTGGCTTCCAATTAGCAGAATACTCTGCGACAGGCCTAGGCCGTGCATACGCTGGTGAAGCGGCAATGGCAGACAACGCAGGCGTTCAGTGGCGTAACCCTGCGATGCTGACACACTTAGAAGGTACTCAAATTTCTGTTGGTGCTATTTACGTAAACCCTAATATTGATGTTAACGGTGAAGTGGACGGCGGCAAATCGCTGAACCCTGCACTTCCAAAAACTAGCGCATCGTCTTCTGATTTTGCTAATGACGCAATTATCCCGAACCTATACATTTCTCATCGTTACTCAGATGAACTCGCTGTAGGCTTCGCTTTGGGTACAAACTACGGTATGGAAACAGACCTAGGTACTGACTTTGCTGGCTCTCACTTTGGCAATGAAGCGAGCATCATCACTAAAGAAGCAAACCTAAACCTTGCGTACCAAATTAACGAAGCTGTAAGCATCGGTGGTGGTGTTCGCTATGTAATGGGCGAAGGTAGCTTTGGTGCTACAGCTCCTGAAACCAACGTATTCGGCCTGCCTCAAGGCACACCTTTAAAACATATGGAAGGCGATGATGAAGCGTGGGGTTGGCAAGTTGGTACAGCTTGGCAGATTAACGAGCAGCACCGAATCGGATTTACCTACAAATCGGCTGTTGACCTAAAACTAGCAGGTGATGCAAAAATCTTTAGCGCTACTACTTCCAAGGTAGAAAACAGTACTGGCTCAATGGATCTAACTCTACCGCAAACAGCTGAATTAGCGAGTTTCCACCAATTAACAGATAAGCTAGCGATGCACGCAAGCATCAACTGGACGGATTGGAGTAGCTTTAAAGAACTCTACGCTGACCTAGACACTTTAGAGTCTCAAACTGTTAAAGATGAAAACTGGGAAGATAACTACCGTTTTGCGTTGGGTGCGACTTATCAAGTTGATCCAAAGTTAGCTGTTCGTACAGGTATCGCATACGACACTTCAGCAGTAAGCGACAAGAACCGTACTATCACAATTCCAGAAACAGATCGTACTTGGTTAAGCTTAGGTGCAAGCTATGAGTTTACGAAACAGTTTTCTCTAGATGGTGGCTTTACTTACATTATTGCTAAAGATGCGCCAATCACAGAGTCTCGTGGCTACGAGTCTGACGATAAAGCACAAGCAATCGGCGGCCAGTTTGTTGGTGAAACAACGGGCAACGTTTGGCTAATCGGTCTTCAAGCGAACTACACGTTCTAAGACCTATTAAGCACGCTATAAATACAAAAGGCTTGGTTCATAACCAAGCCTTTTTTCTATCTGTCGCAATAAGCGCTTAGAAGTCTTCTAGATACTCATCCAAATACGCTTCTTGCTCTTCATCGTAGTCATCTGTTTCTATCTCAGCTTTAAAGTCTTGTCGCTGAATATACACATCACGCACTAACGCATATGGATCTGGTGACCCTTCAAGTAGCGATTCTTGCTGAGCTAATACAGCACGGCTCTCTAAGCCTTCAAGCGCCCACTTGCCAAGACCTGCCCAGAAGTTCAGAAATGACAGTGGCACATACATGCCATCAACCACATCGGCTGTTTCTCTCACCGTCCATGGGCCATAGGCAGGAACCATAACATATGGGCCATTCCCTACTCCATAATGACCTATCGCGTCGCTAAACGCTTTTTCATTATGGTCAGTGATACCTGCTTCAGAAGCCACGTCGATTAAACCACCTAAGCCGAGAGTGGTGTTAATCCAAAAACGATTAAAGTGGTCAAGCGCTTTACCGCCGTTGCCCATCACTAAGTTGTTTATCATGCTCGATGGTTCATCGAGGTTACCGAGAAAGTTGGCAATACCACTACGAATCGGCACAGGGACATAGTCCACATACGCCAAAGAAACGGGTTTAACTAAATATGGGTCTAAATAATCGTAGTTGATTGTCCACATCGAGCGGTTAAAGCTCTCAAAAGGGTCATAGACTTGCGGCTCCCCTGCCAATGGCTCTTCACTAGGCGCTGACGCACACCCAGTCATTAAAAGAGCAGAGCACAGCAATATCCCTAACTGCGGCTTTATCTTTGTCATTATTATAATTTCCATAAAAAAAGCCGGTGCTTCCACCGGCCTTCGTCGATATATAAACAGTCACTATTAATACTGATTATTAATCATGACTTCAACTGGTTCGCCCATTTTAACGGCTTCGCTCTCACCAAACCAGTCCCCATCTTTAGTCGCAACGTTACCATCGCTATCAATGCGAACACGAACCATCAATGACTCAAGTGAAGAAAGCTTACGATCTTGTAGCATACTATTGCCATCATCCAGCACAACCGTTCTTGGGAACGTGCCTAATGGGTAGCGTGCTGCCGCAACTGGCATAGGTGAACCATCTGCAGTATGTACCGATACAATCAGTGAAGCACTTGGATCTGCACTCACTTGGTCACCAACATTAATGGTTACCGATACCGACTGACCAGTACCTACTTGTTGTCCCATCTGTTTCTGAGCGTTTTCAATGCTGCGAGACAGCATTTCATAGCGAGAGTCTTGAGGGCCAATCATCTGCTGCATAATGCTCCAGTAACGAACCGCTGCTGGGTAGTCTTTACGCTCGTAAGCATCAAATGCGAGTAACGAGAAGACGCGCAGATCTACGTAGTCATCTTGAACCAGTTTACCTAGTAGGCGACGGGCTTTATCTTGATCAACATCGTCTTGCGATAGCATTAACGCTTGAGCGTAACCTAACATAATGTCTGGGTTATCTGACTCAATGTCGTAGGCTTTTTTCATCGCACCAATGGCAGTATCGATAGTACGGTTAGCAAGAGCGATACGACCTAACAGTAGCCAGCCTGTTGAATCGTCAGGTTGGTAGTGTAGACGTGTGCGAAGCGCCAATGACAAGTCGCTCATTTCGTCTTCGCTCAATTCCGCCCCTTCAGGAGACATCAGCTTTTTCGACAGCGCAGGAAGGTTATCACTGACTTCTTGCCACTGCTGAACGTCATCTGATGCGCCAAATTTGAAGTAAAGACCGTAAGAAAGACCAATAACCAGTAATGCCGATGGAATGATAACGGCAAGCGCTGAAGTATTGCTCTCGTCATGCTTCTTCTCATCAGCAGGAATGTCATCAAGCAGCGATTGCTTTAGGTCATCGATTAAGTCTTGTTGGTTTTCAACCAAACCTTCATCGGCTTCCTCTTCTAGCTCAGAGAGACGATCTTTGTAGAACGCTTTATTGAGTTCGTCGCGCAGTTGCTCGTCGTTGTTTGATTTCTTCTTAATAAACGGTAGTGCAATAAGCAAAATACTAATTGCGATAAGAATGACTGAGGCTATCCAAAATAGTGTCATTACTGCTTGTCTCCATCATTCTTTTCTTCATCAAGAAGGGCTTTAAGTCGCGCTTCTTTGTCAGAATCCCACTCTTGATCATCTTTCTCTGTCACTGCCTTAGGTTTACGACTACGAACTATGATCAAACCGAAACCAAGTAATACAACCGCAATTGGACCAAGCCAAAGAATTGAAGTTGCAATGGTAAACGGCGGGTTGTAAGTCACGAAGTTACCGTAACGAGCAATCATGTAATCAACGATTTCTTGCTTAGACTTACCTTCTTTTGTCATCTCATACACTTTATGACGCAGGTCGACCGCTAACTCAGCGTTCGAATCGGCAATGGTGTTGTTCTGACATTTTGGACAGCGAAGCGTATTGCCTAACTCTTTGAACTGATGCTCTTGCTCAAGATTGTCGAACTCATAGATTTCAATCGTCGCGTAAGCTGTCATTGAGAAAGTCAAACACGCGACAAGTGCGAGGATCCACTTTTTCATTGTTTCGCCTCCGCGATAAGCTCTTCATACATAGGCTTGAGCTTTTCGTTCCAGTTACGCGTATTCACATCACCTACGTGGCGGTAACGAATGACGCCCTTCGCATCGATAAGGAACGTTTCTGGCGCGCCATATACACCTAAATCTAGGCCTAGCATACCGTTGCCATCAAACAAGCTGATTAGGTATGGGTTACCTAAATCATTCAGCCAACCCACCGCTTTTTCGCGATCGTCTTTGTAGTTCATACCGATGATCTTAACGCCTTGCGAAGCCAGTTCATTTAGGTACTGGTGCTCAGCATAACAAGTCGGACACCAAGTCGCCCAAACGTTCAGTAGCAATGGCTCGCCTTTAAAGATCGCTTGGTCATATAGCTTGCCCGGCTCCGCTAGGTCTTCAAGACGGAACTGAGGAACTTCTTTACCCACCAGAACAGATTCGAGTTTGGTTGGGTCATCACCATGTTGGTTTTTCACCAGCTGGGTGGCAAATACTGCCACCAAGCCTAAGAATGCCACTAGGGGAATAAACAATAGTTTCTTATTCATTATGCCTCCTGCTTCTTGGTGCTCTTTCTGAAGCGGTAACGTTTATCGCTGATAGCGATTGCACCACCTAGAGCCATCAATAGCGAACCAGCCCAAATCCAACGTACAAATGGTTTGTAGTAAATACGTACTGCCCATGACTTATTGTCATCTAGACGTTCACCCATTGCGATGTATAGGTCGCGGGTAATACCGCGATCAATCGCAGCTTCTGTCATCATAGAACGCGCTGTGGTGTAGAAACGTTTTTCAGCATGTAGCGTATTTACGTATTTACCATCGTTCGTGATCTTGAAGTCAGCAATGTAACCGTCGTAGTTCGGACCATCTTTATCGCGTAGGCCTTCGAAGTAGAAATCATAGCCTTGAATCTGGAAGTGCTCACCTGGCGCCAAACGAACGTCGCGCTCGATGCTGTAGTTTTGCACCATCGCAATACCGATAACGCTGACCGCTAAACCAATATGGCCCATCATCATCGCCCAGTGGCTACGCTGAAGCTTTTTAACGCCTTCCATAAATGGGTGACGGTGAGTCGCACGTTGGTATAGCTCAAAGCCGTGCATGAAGATAATCCACAGTGCCATTACCCAACCGACGTAAGCCATGGTTAAGAAGAAGTCTGACAACAGCGTGGTGAACACAAATGCAAGAACCAGTGATGCAACACCAGAAATCAGCATTGGTTTTTTCAAGCTTGATAGGTCATCGCGCTTCCAACGAATCAGAGGACCGATACCCAACAGGAATGAGAATGGAATCATCAACCAAGCGAACAACATATCGAAGAATGGCGCACCAATCGATACTGAGCCCAGGCCAATTTGTTTGTGTACTAATGGCAGCAATGTACCGACAAGAACCACAACCAGTGCAGCAATCAGTAGTACGTTGTTAGCTAACAGTGCGTTTTCACGAGAGACTAGATCGAAATTACCGCGAACACGTACTGAGGCACCTTTTACGGCGAACAGCAGCAGTGAGCCACCGATAACAAATACGAGGAAGCCTAAGATAAACATGCCTCGCGACGGATCCGATGCGAACGCATGCACGGATACCAAGATACCTGAACGGACTAGGAAGGTACCAAGTAGACTTAACGAGAATGCAGAGATCGCCAGTAATACCGTCCACGCTTTAAACGTACCGCGTTTTTCTGTTACGGCGAGTGAGTGCATTAGCGCTGTACCAGCGAGCCAAGGCATGAACGAAGCGTTTTCTACTGGATCCCAGAACCACCAGCCACCCCAGCCAAGTTCGTAGTATGCCCACCATGAACCTAGAGCGATACCTAGCGTTAGGAACAACCATGCTGCTGTCGTCCAAGGACGAGACCAACGAGCCCATGCGGTATCAAGGCGACCTGTCATCAATGATGCGATAGCAAAAGAGAAAGCAACAGAGAAACCAACGTAACCCATGTAAAGCATAGGTGGGTGGATAATTAAGCCAGGGTCTTGCAGTAGTGGGTTAAGGTCACGACCATCAACCGGGAAGTAAGGCAGCGTACGCAAGAATGGGTTAGATGTTAAGATGATAAACAGTAGGAAGCCTACCGTGATCATACCCATTACTGCGAGTACACGTGCAACAGATTCTTGCGGCATACCACGACTAAACATCGCTACGGCAACCGTCCACGCTGCTTGGATTAATACCCAAAGCAATAGCGAACCTTCGTGCGCACCCCAAACCGCTGTTAAGCGATAGTACCAAGGCAACTGACTGTTCGAGTTACTTGCGACATAGTTAAGGGTGAAATCGTTGGTATAAAATGCCCAAAGCAGAATACAAAACGACAATAGTAGTAGAAGGAACATACCCCAAGACAAAGGTCTGGCGCTGTTCATTAAGAGAGTATTGTTTTTCGATGCACCAACCAGTGGCAAGATACTGAGCAGTACCGCGAGCGCCAGTGAGATGATCAGTGCAAAGTGACCGATTTCAGCAATCATTGATCGCTTCCTTGTTTTTGTTGTTCAGTGTATTGAAGCGGTTCATGCGTTTTTTTCATCGCTTCAGCAACTTCTGGTGGCATGTACTCTTCGTCGTGCTTAGCAAGTACTTCGAATGCCTCAACCGTTGTTTCATCTAGCAGTACGCCTTGAGCAACAATACCCTGCCCTTCACGGAATAGGTCCGGAAGAATACCATCATAAACGATCGTGACTTTAGGGCCGACATCATGAAGGTCAAATGAAACACGTAGAGACTCAACGTCACGTTTAACAGAACCTTCAACGACCATACCTCCAATACGCAAGCGCTGACCTACGTGGGGTTTAGTACCATCCGGTTTGCCATTCACCAATTCCGTTGGCGTGTAGAACAAATCCATATTCTGATTTAGGGCGTACAACATCAGACCGATGGTTGCACTGATCCCGATAAAGATCGCAAGAACAATGCCGAGCCTCTTTTTACGTCTTGGGTTCATAATGTGTTCTCCAAATTTTTCGCTGCATCAATACGTGCTTGTCTGTCCACTTTCGCCTGCACTTCATTAAGAAGTGTGCGACCATGTCGAACGCTAGTGATAAGCAAAACAAGCATCACGCCAAAAGTAATACCAAAAGCAGCCCAGACGTAACCTGCATAGCCACCCATTGCAAAGAATTCACTCAAAGATTCAAAATGCATCGTTAATTACCCTCTCTGAGATTTATCTGCTGCTAACTTCATCACCCAAGGGCGATGGCTCTCTTTATTAATGATCTCATTGCGTAAGCGGATCATCGTTACCGAACCAAAGAAGAAAGCAAAACCAAAAATATTTAGAAGCAGTGGCCACAGCATATCGTTCGAGATCGAAGGCTGCTCAAATTTCGTAATCGTTGCACCCTGATGCAGGGTATTCCACCACTCTACAGAGAAGTGAATGATAGGTAGATTAACAACGCCAACAATCGCAAGGATACCTGCCGCTTTCGCCGCGGTTTTTTGGTCATCGAACGCGTGGTAAAGCGCAATCACACCGAGGTAGAGGAATAGAAGGATTAATTCAGAAGTTAAACGCGCATCCCATACCCACCATGTGCCCCACATTGGTTTACCCCAAATTGCACCAGTTAATAATGCAATAAAGGTGTATACCGCACCGATCGGCGCCATTGCTGAGGCGGCCATATCTGACAGGCGAATCTGCCAAACGATGCCGATAAAGGCAGCGATTGCCATCGACATGTAGACACCCATCGACCAAATGGCTGACGGTACGTGAATATAAATGATTCTAAAGCTATCACCTTGCTGATAGTCAGCAGGAGCAAAAGCTAAACCCCATACAGTGCCGATAGATAAACATAACAGCGCTAGTATGGAGAACCATGGCAAGAGCTTACCGCATAATTGGTAAGCAGATTCAGGCTTGGCATAGGGATGGAGCCATTTCCACATCGTTGTTCTCACTCTTACTTCAGGTTCGTCTAATTTTTCGTTAGACAATTATTAGTTTTGTAATTTATATAAAGGGAAAAAATCGTGCTTGATCAAAAACAACTAATTGACACTTACTCTTAGTGCCGCACTAATTGCAAAAGGCGTTAGCGTCATTGCTCCCATGAACATTGCGCCAAGAATCGCCAATTGACCGTTATACGCCATTCCTAATGATGCAGCATCAATCGCTGACGTCGCGAAAATCAAAATAGGAATATACAAAGGCAGTACTAACAAACTCAGTAACACCCCACCTTTTTGCAATCCAACTGTTAGTGCAACACCAATCGCGCCGATAAAGCTCAATGTAGGTGTACCAACCAGCAAGGTACAGACCACTGCGAGCCAAGTATTAAAGTCTAATGACAGTAGGATTGATAACAGTGGGCTGATTAAAATCAGCGGCAAACCAGTTAGTAACCAGTGAGCAATAACCTTAGAGATAACCACTATCGGTAATGGGACAGGCATTAGCATCATTTGTTCCAATGCGCCGTCTTGAAAATCATCTCTAAATAAGCGTTCTAGTGATAGCAAGGCTGACAGTAATGCCGCTACCCATACAATACCCGCAGCAATTCTCGCTAAAAGATTTGGCTCAGGCCCAATACTCAGCGGGAACAAGGTAATAACAATGATAAAAAACCACAAAGGGTTAAAGATGTCTGCTTGACGGCGAAAAGCGATAAGCAATTCGCGTCTTATAATACTATTCATGGTGCCAAGCATGATTAATCACCTAGTTTTATTTTTCTTAGTTTTGGATTATCAGCGAACATATCTTGGTGAGTCGTCAACATGACGATGCCACCACTTTCAGCATGCTTCAAAAAGAGAGATTCGAGAACCTTAACCCCCTGCTTGTCGATAGCCGTTAACGGTTCATCAAGGATCCATAATTTATGATCGCTCAACCATAATCGAGCTAACGCGACGCGTCTTTGTTGACCCGCTGACAGCTGACCAACAGGAACGTCTTCACGACCAGCTAACCCCACTTTGGTCAACGCGTCGTAAATCGTATTTTTGTCAAAGGATTGACGAGAATGGATACTTAGATAGAAACGCAAATTCTCGTAAGCGGTGAGCTCGCGCTTAACACCCGTTTGATGCCCTAGGAATAGAAGGTCTTGGTGGAATTGGTCACGGTTGGACTCGATATTCTCACCACTCCAAAAGATTTCCCCGTTATCGCGGTCTCCTAGTCCAGTAATGATACGGAGCAAAGTTGTTTTGCCAGTACCATTTCTACCTTCGACCTGAACTAATTCGCCAGAATCAATCGTAAAAGACAGGGATTCAAATAGAATTCTTTCATCTCGAATTGCTGTAAGTTGAGATACTTCTAACATTTGGGATCACTAGGTAAGTTTCGAAACTGTATCTTACCACAGCCTCGTCTTGTCTAAATAGGAATAGACCTATACGAATCACGAAACTACGTAAGAATCTGTTAATATTCAAACACAAGCTTAAACAACTACCACTAAATGGTTACATAGAGGCATAAAAAAAGTGCCGTGGGGCACTTTTTTGTATTCTATCTTCTCATTGTTCGCTTACGCGCTGCGGCTTTCTGCCGATCGGGGCTGCTTTCAAGAGGAGGGACTTTTTCTTGTCCGGCGATTTTTTTCTGTAATGACATCATCAGTTCGGCTTCTGCTTTTGGCAGTTCGCACTCTTCGATCAACTCATTAATATCTGCACCTAACTGGACCATTTTACTGGCTCTAGAGTACAAGCGGCCATCACTGTCTGCTTGCTCTAATTCCGTAATACGTTCATTTAAGTGCTGGATAATATCTTGCTGTTCACTGACTTTTTGTCCTAACCCGACCACAACGGAACGAACTTCTAAAAGTTGTTTATTGGCTTTTTGTAGTTCTTTATCCAAATGGCGCGTTTGCTGACGTTGATACTCAGCAGACTTCGTTTGTCCTTGTTTTAGGCGTAATAATGCAAAAACAATGATCAATACGACAAACGATACTGCCCCAGCAATCACTGGAGCACTTAACATCGAACTACTCAATTCCATTATAGGTGAGCCATCTCATCCCATTCTTCATCAGTCAGTAGCTTATTCAAATCAACTAGGATCAATAGCTTACCGTCACGATTGCTAACACCTTGGATGAATTTCGCACTTTCGTCAGTACCAACACTTGGTGTGGTATCGATTTCAGAAGAACGTAAGTAAACCACTTCGGCTACGCTATCAACCAGAATACCAATCACTTGGTGCTCAGATTCAATCACGATGATACGAGTGTTATCTGTGATTTCACCTTCCATCAGGCCAAAACGAGAGCGGGTATCAATAACGGTAACAACGTTACCACGTAGGTTAATGATACCTAGCACGTAATCTGGCGCACCTGGTACTGGAGCAATCTCAGTGTAACGAAGTACTTCACGTACCTGCATTACATTGATGCCGTAAGTTTCTTCTTCTAATTGGAACGTCACCCACTGAAGCACTTCGTCATTTGACTGCTCTTTTCTTACTTCGACTTCATTAGTTTGAGACATACCTTATCCTCTCTAAGCCCAAATAGGCATAAATGTTCTAATTATCTAATGCTTTTACATCAAGTCCTGCATTAAGCATAGCTATCAATGCTTCGACGTGAATCAAAGCACACATTTTTTCTGTGACCATTCCGGCAAGCCAAGGGCGTTTCCCTGCTGTTTCACGCCAGCGTACCATGTCTGGATTTAATGATTCTGTACCTTTTAACTCGGTAGAAGCCAGCCCCCACATACTCTCACCTAACATGACAATATATTGGTAGCTGTCTTTGTACTCTTCGTCTTTTAGCTTCTCAGCCATTACCCACTTTGCCGTATCAACAACATCAAGCTGAGCTTCTCGGCTAGTCTGTAAGCCTAAATACCAATCTGGACGACCAATTAGGTGATTCATTTCGCTAATACGGTGAATGCCACCCAGTTCATCCAATGGCACCGCAAACGTCACGCCATTGACATCAAAATAGAGCACCTGAAAGTCGATATTACGCTCTGTCGAGTACCACTCTCCCAAGTCAGCCGAACCTTGCGCGGTTTGTAGCTCGGTCTCTGTTTCAGTTTCAATATCAACAGTGACATCAACTTGAGGCAGTTCGATTTCTGGAACAACGATTTCAGGCTCGACTTCTGTCTCAACTTCGATGACCGGCTCTTCAACCGTCCAGTCTTGGATCTCTTCCGTGATGACCTCAGGTTCAGTCTTAACAACCTCAGCCTGAGCGATATCAACGGTATTTTGTTCCATCACCTCTTCAAGCTCTAACTCGGCAACTGGGTTAGTTGACTCAAGTTGCTTAAGTAGGCGTTCTACGTCTTCGAGATTAGGTACCTCAATCTCCACTGCTGGAGCATGGTAGTAGCTCTTCTCTTCAACGGACTGGACCATTGGTTCAAATGGTTGGTCCTCTGGCTCTGGCTCTGGCTCTGGCTCTGGCTCTGGCTCTGGCTCTGGCTCTGGCTCTGGCTCTGGCACGACTATCGACTCAACATCACACTCTACAAGTTCATTTTGGCTCTGCTCTTCAGACTCTTCAAGGAGTGCCGTGAAGTAATCATCTAAAGCTTGTTCACTTGAAAGCATCGATTGGCTAGTCATTGATGGCTAACCTCTCTAGATAAATCAATAGTTGCTTGTAGGCAAACACACCTCGGCTACCCGACGCAAAGTGAGATACGGGCAAATGTTTTAAGCTCGCGTCTCTAAATTTGGTATCGATAGGGACAGCAGATGACCAAACCTGACTTGGGTAATCTTTCTTTAATTGCTGTAATGTTTGTAGCGAAGCACGCGTGCGTTTGTCATACATGGTCGGAACAATCGTCACATTAAAGGACTTATTGCGCGACTTCTGCATGATCGCCAGCGTACGAACCATACGCTCTAGGCCTTTCATCGCTAAGAACTCAGTCTGGACAGGGATCAAGATTCGATCACTGGCAGCCAAAGCATTAACCATCATTACGCCAAGAATTGGCGGACAGTCAATCAGTACATAATCGTAGTGGCTACGAATCGCATTCAACGCTCGTTTCAGGATTAATCCCATTCCACTTCGATTGCCCATAACCCGATCCAGTGTCGCCAGTGACATGTGCGCAGGAATTAGGTCGATCCCTTCAATATCCGAGCGCATAACTAAAGGCATCACCGTTTGCTCGGTATATTCCTTTAGTTGAAACATATCAAATAGGCTTGAAGGGACACTATCAGAGTCGTAACCAAGGTACGTCGTTAAAGATGCGTGCGGATCAGTATCCACTAATAAGACACGCTTTCCTTGTTTACTTAACAAACCAGCTAGAGTAATGGTTGTGGTCGTTTTGCCCACTCCCCCTTTTTGGTTCGCTATACTCCATACAATCATGAGAACCTCTATGCTAGACCGACTTCGACTAACATTCGCTCGGCAATTCTATCCAATGGTAAATCTTCAGTAGAAAGGCCTGCTTTCGCCACTGCCTGAGGCATGCCGTAAACAACGCAACTTTCTTCGTCTTGAGCCCAAACTGTCGAACCAACACCCTTAAGCATACGAGAACCTTCACGGCCATCTGCACCCATACCCGTCAGTACCATCGAAAGTACTTGTTCAGAATAGATCTTGGCCGCACTACCGAATGTCACGTCGACACACGGCTTATAGTTCATGCGTTCACCACCGTCGATGATGCGAAGTTTGGCAGACCCAGGTCGTCCTTCTAGCATCATTTGTTTACCACCTGGTGCCAAATAAGCGACACCCGGTTTTAGTACGTCTCCATCTTCCGCTTCTTTTACCTGAATCTTACATAGGGAATTCAAGCGACTCGCAAATGCAGCCGTAAAAGTCGCTGGCATATGTTGAATCAACACAATTGGATGAGGATAGTTAGCCGGTAATTTGGTTAAGATTTTCTGCAGAGCAACTGGGCCGCCAGTCGAAGTACCAATCGCAGTTAACTGATACTTTTTACCACTCGCTTTAAATCGCGTAGCCACACTCGGCTTAGCCACTGGGGCCGTTGGACGCAACGAAGAGCGCACAGGCGCCGTTGACGACGCCTTTGCGGCTGGAGACGCTGCAGGCGTTGGCCTAACTGGCGCAGCACGGCGCATTGATGCGCGCTTAGATGCAATCTGGATTACACGTTGCTGAAGCAATGACACCGCTTCATCACGATTACGTGCAATATCTTCAAACTTTTTAGGTAGGAAATCGAGCGCGCCCGCTTCTAATGCATCTAAAGTTGCCTTCGCACCATCATGGGTTAAAGAGGAGAACATTAGAATCGGCACAGGGCTCTTTGACATGATCTCACGGACGGCAGTGATACCGTCCATGACTGGCATTTCAATATCCATCGTAATCACGTCAGGCTTAATCGAAATAGCTTTTTCGACTGCCTCTTTTCCGTTAGTAGCAATATCAATTACTTCAAGTCGAGCGTCAGAATTAATAATTTCACTTACTCGACGTCGGAAGAAACTCGAATCATCAACGACTAATACTTTGATTGCCATATATGTCCTTTATATGCTGAAAGTTAGATTCGCGACGCAGCTGCATACTGCTTAAGCAAATCAGGCACATCTAAGATAAGGGCAATATGACCATCACTCGTGATCGTCGCGCCCGCCATTCCTGGCGTACCTTGCAACAAGTTATCTAAAGGTTTGATAACCACTTCTTCTTGACCAATCAAGGTGTCAACAACGAAGCCAACGCGTTGGCTACCGATTTGTACGATCACAACATGACCATGACCTTTACGTAACTCGACTTGACCTGCTTGCGGTGCGAGCCAGTTCTGTAAATAAAAGAGTGGAATAGACTTATCACGAACAATGATCGTCAATTGACCATCAACCACATTGGTGCGACTTAAATCTAGATGGAAGATTTCGTTGACGCTTGCAAGTGGTAGAGCAAATGGGTGATTCGCAACACCAACCATTAGAGTTGGTAGAATCGCAAGTGTCAGTGGTACCTTGATAGTGATCTTGGTGCCTTTGCCCATTTCTGAGTCGATATCAATCGAGCCATTAAGGGTATTGATGGCCGTTTTAACCACGTCCATACCTACACCACGACCTGAGATATCAGAGATCTGCTCTTTACTCGAGAAGCCTGGCATAAAGATAAGATTGAAACACTCTTTATCTGTCAATCGAGACGCTGCATCTTCATCCATGATGCCGCGTTTAACCGCGATACCACGAAGTTTATCTGGGTCCATACCACCACCGTCATCAACGATAGCCAGTTCGATATGGTCGCCTTCTTGAGACGCAGATAAGATCACTTTACCGGTACGAGACTTACCTGACGCTACACGAGCTTCTGGCATTTCAATACCGTGATCAACAGAGTTACGCACCAAGTGAATCAATGGATCCGCAAGTGCTTCTACGAGGTTTTTATCTAGATCGGTATCTTCACCACGCATTTCCAGCGTAATGTCTTTGTTTAAGCTACGAGCTAAGTCACGTACAACACGAGGGAAGCGGCCAAATACTTTTTTGATTGGCTGCATGCGCGTTTTCATTACTGCGCCTTGAAGGTCCGCAGTAACAACGTCTAAGTTCGACACCGCTTTTGACATTTCCTCGTCGTTGCTATTTAAACCTAAGCTAAGAAGGCGGTTACGCACGAGTACAAGCTCACCTACCATATTCATAATGGTATCGAGCGTTGACGTATCAACACGTACGGTTGCTTCTGCTTGAGGTTTTTTAGCTGGCGTTGCGGCTTCTTTCTTCGCAGGAGGAGGTGGCGCAGCTTCCGCTTTAGCAGCAGGTTTAGGTGCTGGAGCAGGCTTAGGTGCCGGTGCCGGTGGCGGCGCTGCGGGTGCAACTGGTTCAGGGTTTGCAGCGGCTGGTTTAGTTGCCGCGTCAAGTTCTTCAACACTTGGACCTTTGCCAGAGCCATGCAAATCATCAAGCAGTTTTTCGAACTCTTCATCCGACATTAGATCAGAATCACCCGCACCTGCAGGAGCGGCTGGCGCAGGTGTAGGCGCAGGAGCGGCCGGTTCAGCGGCAGCTGATTCACCTTCGCCTGGCGCTTTACCAACACCGTGCAGTTCATCTAATAACTTTTCAAATTCGTCGTCGGTAATGTCGCTACCCATATCTGCATCAACAGCAGGCGCTGGTGATGGCACTGGAGCACTTGTTGGTTTTCCTGGCGCAGTACCTGAACCGTGTAGCTCATCAAGTAGCTTTTCAAATTCGTCTTGAGTAATTTCATCAATTGAACCGGCAGCAATCTCTGCTTGAGGCGCTGCGGGAGCTTCAACAACAGGCTCTGGGATTACAGGCTCTTCAACGACTGGCGCGGCAGCAACGGCTTCATCAGCTGATTCAGGACTGCTTAGGCGATGAAGTTCATCTAGCAATGACTGCTCAGCTTTAGGCAATTCTTCACGCTCTTGAACTGCTTGGAATTGTTCATTCACCGTATCAAGTGCTTTAAGCATCGTATCCATCAGGCTCGCGCTTACTTGTCGCTGACCATTACGTAAGATATCGAACACGTTCTCTGCACCGTGACAAGTATCCACAAGCTCGGTTAGGGCTAGGAAACCCGCACCACCTTTCACTGTGTGGAAACCACGGAAAATGGCATTTAATAGTTCTTTATCTTCAGGGTTATTTTCAAGCTCTACTAACTGCTCAGAGAGTAGCTCTAAGATCTCTCCCGCTTCTACCAAAAAGTCCTGAAGAATATCTTCGTCTAAATCGTAGCTCATATTTACCTCTAAAACCCAAGACTCGAGAGTAAGTCGTCGACTTCGTCTTGTGATGAAACGGCATCTTCCCTATCTTGAGCGTTAAGGATTGGACCTTCCGGGTCCGTCGATGCTTTGCTCTTGTTATTTTTGCTTTCTTCTAGCTGTCCAGAACTAAAGGCAGTCAGTATTTCAACCAATCTACCTTCAACCTCATCCACTAAGGTGATAACACGTCGAATAATTTGACCTGTTAAATCTTGGAAGTCTTGGGCCATGAGAATTTCGGTCAATTGACCTCGTAACTCAGTACTATCCCCTTCAACTTCACTTAGTAGGTTATCGATTCGATAACAAAGCGCTTTAAAATCAGCTAACTCTATGCGGCCATGCATAAGTTCGTTCCACTGTGGGCGAACTTGCAGTAGTCCTTCATGTAGGTTATCAGCAATAGGCATACAACGATCGACCGCATCCATGGTTTTGTTCGCGGCAACTTCTGTCTTATCAATGACGTATTGGAGGCGATCCCTGGCGTCAGGGATTTCGTCATTGGCAATCTCACTCATGCGCTCGTCCACGCTGAAATGTTTAATTGACTCATGTAAGTCACGAGTCAATTCACCAATTTCCTGTAGCATTGGGTTCGAGGTGTTTTCGTATATGTCTCTAACAAGGATATCCGCTTCCTGTTGTTGACCTTCTTCTAACAACTCGACAAGTTGCTTTGCCTGTTCTAATGAAATCATTCTGAATTTTGGCCTTTCACGCTTTAGTCAATACCTTGACTATAAACGCTCAAAAATTTTGTCTAATTTTTCTTTTAATGTTGCAGCGGTAAATGGCTTAACAATGTAGCCATTAACACCAGCTTGTGCTGCTTCGATGATTTGCTCACGTTTTGCTTCTGCAGTGATCATCAATACTGGTAGGTGCTTAAGCTCGTCATCGGCACGAATATGCTTAAGCAAGTCAATGCCTTGCATGCCAGGCATGTTCCAATCTGTCACGACAAAGTCGAACTCACCCTTCTTAAGCATTGGTAACGCCGTTAAGCCGTCGTCCGCTTCTTGGGTATTGTTGAAACCCAAATCACGAAGTAGGTTCTTAACGATACGGCGCATTGTTGAGAAATCATCAACAATAAGGATCTTCATGTTTTTATTCAAAATTGCCTCCACTGAATTTGAGATCAGTGATTTTTACTCATTATTTGTCCAAGCACTTAACTTTGTGCGTAGACGCTGCATAGATTGGCTTAATATTTGGCTAACTCGTGACTCGCTAACACCAATTACTTCGCCGATTTCTTTTAAGTTTAACTCTTCATCATAATAAAGCGAAAGTACTAGAGCTTCACGCTCTGGAAGAGATTTTATTGAGTCAACCAATGCTTTACGGAAATATTCATCAGCGACTCCCTTAAAAGGTAAGTTATCGTCTTCACTATCCTCAGGTGATATCGAGTCTTCCGATATCCCCAAGTCTTCTATTCCCACTAAGCGAGAACAGTTAATATCCGTCAGGATTACATGATACTGCTCTAGGCTGATTCCCATCCGTTGTGCAACTTCTGCATCAGTTGGATCTCGATTCAACTCACCTTCAAGTATGGCAATAACTTGGCTAACTTCACGATTATGTTTATGAACTGAGCGTGGAACCCAGTCTCCTCGACGAATATCGTCAAGCATTGCGCCTCGAATGCGAATCCCTGCGTAAGTTTCGAAACTCGCTCCTTTAGTACCATCATAGTTCTTTTGAGCTTCGAGCAGGCCAATCATTCCCGCCTGAATAAGATCTTCTACCTGCACACTCGGAGGTAACCGTCCAAGCAGATGATGAGCAATACGTTTCACCAGCACCGAGTATTTTTCTAAAAATGCTCGTTGACTGTTCTGGTTAGCGTACTGGTCATAGGTCAAGGCCTTATTCACCAAATGGTTCCTCTAGCATCTCAGGTCTATTAAGTAAGCGTTCGACAAAAAACTCAAGATGTCCACTCGGAGTCTTAGGAATTGGCCAAGTAAGTGCTTTACTTGCCAAAGATCCGATGGCTAATGCAGCAGGTGCTCTTGGAAATGCATCAACTACAATCTTTTGTTTTTTAACTGCTTGTCTTACTTTATCATCCAAAGGAATACATGCTACGAGCTCTAGGCTCACATTCAAGAATCGCTCTGTGACCAAGGTCAACTTTGCGAACAATTCTCGGCCTTCTCGGTAGCTTCTGACCATATTTGCAACGATTTTGAATCGCTGAACCTGATGTTCTTTGCTCAGTAACTTAATCAGAGCATATGCATCAGTGATCGATGTTGGCTCGTCACAAACGACAATAACCACATCTTGAGCCGCCCGAGAAAAGCTGACTACCATATCAGATATACCAGCCGCCGTGTCGATTAGTAACACATCCATTTCATCTTCTAAGCTTCCGAAAGCTCGAATTAAACCGATATGTTGAGCATGCGACAGCTCGGTCATTGCCTGTGTACCCGATGTTGCTGGGATAATTTTAATGCCGTGAGGCCCCTCAACGATGGCATCTTTCAGATCACATTCGCCTGCGAGTACGTGGCCTAAGTTACGCTTAGGTCGAATACCTAGCATGACATCAACATTGGCAAGGCCTAAATCGGCATCAAGTACCATGACTTTCTTGCCTTGTCGCGCCATCGAGATAGCCATACCTAACGTCACATTAGATTTACCAACACCACCTTTACCACCCGTCACAGTAATGACCTTAGTAAGTGAAGGCTGTGTTAAGCGGCGTAATCCGCTTGCTTGGTCTTGTATCATATTCTTTGTCATAATCGTCCGCCGCCTAGAACCTTTCCGATTCACTATTCCAGTAGTGAGGTTCGTCGTCTGTCGACTTCTCAAGTAATTCGTTTGCCTTAGCGACCATGTATTTTGGTTGCGCTATCACAATATCTTCTGGGACTCGTTGTCCGTTCGCTATATACGTCACGGGTAGCGCATTTTGAACTACCACGCTAAGGAACTCTCCTAAACTCAAAGACTCATCAAGCTTTGTCATAATACACCCAGACAGCGGGATGCGTTTAAAGTGGTCGATGGTCTCTTGCAATACTTTGCGCTGCGCAGTAGCCGGAAGAACCAAATAGCTGTGAATCACTTCACCGGTTTCCTGCATCAAAGTATCTAGCTGTTCAGACAGTCTAACGTCACGCTGTCCCATACCAGCTGTATCAACAAGAATTAGGCGACGATTTCGTAACTGATATATTACATCGGCTAACTCATTGGAATCTTTAGCGACTTTTACTGGACAGCCCATAATGCGTCCATAAATGGCCAATTGCTCATGTGCACCGATACGATATGTATCTGTTGAAACGAGCGCGACATTATCCGAGCCATACTCCATTGCCGCGCGAGCAGCCAACTTGGCGATTGTCGTTGTTTTACCTACACCGGTAGGCCCAAGAAGCGCTACAACACCGCCACGCTTCAAAATATCTTTCTGTGAAACCGGAACTTGGTCAGCAACCAAACCCAGCAGTGCTTTCCACGCTTTGGTTGGCGCCGTATCTTCCGGAATATAACAAGCTAACTGATCCGCTAAATCAGACGAGACGCCCATGCGCTCTAAGCGTTTAATTAACATCGCTCGAAGTGGCTCTCTACGCTCTACTTCTTGCCACATTAAGCCTGAAACTTGGTGTTCTAAGAGGCGACGAATCGATGTCATCTCTTCTTTCATTTCTTCGAGATCTTCACTCGCAACAGCCGCTTCATTCGGACGAGAACGTTCATAGCGCGTCGGATCAAGTTTAGCAGCAGGTCTCTCTAGTCGGCGATCTTCCGCGATGAGTCGTGCAAGTGGTGAGTCTTCTTTCAACTGAACGGCTTCACGGCCATCTTGTCGAACAGCAGACTGTCGATTCAGCAAAGCAGCGAGTGTATCGGCACTGGTTTCTTCTTTGCTTTCGCTGCCATCACCGCCGCCATATTGCTTAAACATGTTGGCAAAGCGTTTGGTCATAGAGCTATCAGGGCGTGACTGCGACTGAAGACTGACTTTATCTTCCGCCAGCGCTCGGCTTGGTGAAGGCGCTTGCGGCTTCGCCTGTGTTGGTCGAGGATTATTGTGTCGCGGGTTAGAACTGTAATTGTTCGCCGCGCCGTTCGAGCCTTCGCCATCTACTGCAGCGACAATCTCGACTCCTCCTGCCACTTTCTTGTTAGACATGATAACCGCATCATCACCAAGTTCTCCTTTGACTTGGAGAAGTGCTGTGCGCATGTCTTTGGCAAAAAATCGTTTAATCTTCAAATTAGGTACCGTATATCAACGTATTAAAGCTAGTTCCCAACCGCTTGAACAATACGAATCTGTTTCTCGTCCGGGATTTCTTGGTAAGAGAGAACGCGTAGTGAAGGAATCGTATTCTTTACAAACTTCGCTAATGTTGAGCGTAGTACACCCGACGTCAGTAACACTGCCGGTTCACCTTTTAGCTCTTGCTCTTGTGTCGCTTGGCTTAAAGATGATTGTAAACGCTCAGCTAATCCAGGCTCGATCCCTGCGGATTCTCCACCAGAAGCCTGCATTGTCTGATGCAATATTTGTTCCAGCTCAGGAATAAGAGTAATCACTGGTAATTCTGGCTCTATCCCATTGATTTCCTGAACAATTAGACGTTTGAGTGAAATACGTACAGCCGCTGTTAATATGTCAGGTTCTTGACTCTTACTCGAGTACTCGGACAAGGTTTGAACAATTGTGCGAATATCACGGATAGGCACCGCTTCGTTAAGCAGGTTCTGTAGAACTTTAACCACTACACCCAACTGCAATTGATCCGGTACAAAGCTCTCCACCAGCTTAGGTGTGCTGCGGCCGAGCATTTCAAGTAGGTTTTGCACCTCTTCATGACCAATGAGCTGTGAAGCGTTGTTAGTCAAAAGCTGGCTGAGGTGAGTCGCCAGTACGGTGGATGAGTCCACGACGGTGTAGCCTAATGCTTGCGCGTGTTCGCGTTGTTCTTCACGTATCCATACCGCTTCAAGACCAAAGGCGGGATCGATAGTCGGTTCACCCTCAATCATTCCATAGACTTGGCCCGGGTTAATCGCGAGTTCCATATCCGGTCTGATTTCAGCTTCACCTACCGCAACACCCATTAACGTAATGCGATAGCTGTTTGGTGTCAGTTCTAAGTTATCTCGAATGTGGACCGCAGGAATAAGAAAACCGAAGTCCTGTGACAGTTTTTTACGTACCCCTTTGACTCGTTCAAGTAACTCACCACCTTGCGCTTGATCGACCAATGGAATCAGGCGGTAACCGACTTCTAAGCCAACAATGTCAACGGGTTGAACGTCATCCCAAGAGAGCTCTTTCGGCGTTGTCGATTCAGGTTCAGTAGTCGCAGGTAAGTTTGGTTGTTCAGCCTCTTTTTTCTGCTTGCGATAGATGTAGTAAGCGCCGCCACCTGCAATGAAGGCCAACAATAGGAAAGCAAAGTGCGGCATACCCGGCACAATACCCATGACAAACAGAATCCCGGCGGTGATCATCAAGGCTTTTGGGTTGTCAAACATCTGGAAGACGACTTCTTTGCCCATGTCTTCATCAGTGTTTTGACGTGTAACCATGATTGCTGCGCCAATAGACAAGAGTAGCGATGGAATCTGAGCGACTAAGCCGTCACCAATGGTTAACAGTGTATAAATCTGCAGCGCTTCACTAAAGCCCAAACCATATTGCGCCATACCAATCGATAGGCCGCCAATGATGTTGATAAACAGGATCAAAATACCGGCGATGGCATCGCCCTTAACAAACTTCGACGCACCGTCCATTGAACCATAAAAGTCCGCTTCTTTGGTCACTTCTTGTCGACGCGTTCTCGCTTGGTCTTGATCGATCAGACCGGCGTTCAAGTCCGCATCAATCGCCATCTGCTTACCTGGTAACGCATCTAGCGTAAAGCGTGCACTTACCTCCGAAATACGACCCGCACCTTTGGTCACAACCATGAAGTTAATGATCATCAAGATGAGGAAGACCACTAAACCTACGGCGTAGTTACCGCCGATAACGACACTACCAAACGCTTCAATCACGCTACCAGCCGCACCCGACCCTTCATGACCATAAAGTAGAACGACACGAGTCGAGGCCACGTTCAAGGCTAATCGCAATAGCGTCGCGATCAGTAGAACCGTTGGGAAAGCCGCGAAGTCTAGTGGCCTACGGGTATAAACCGTCACCAGTAGCACAACCATGGCTAAAGCAATGTTGAAGGTGAAGAAAAGGTCGAGCAGGAATGCTGGAATTGGCAATATAACCATGGCCAGCGTAGCCAAAACCATGACTGGCGCACCGATGGCAGGCATCGCACGCTGAGGAATTGGAGGCAGTTTGTCCGCGAACGGCAAAGAAAACTTCATAGTCGAGTAGCTACAGTAAATTTCGGAAAAAAGAACAACTTGGCGTAACTATGCAATATCTAGTCCATCAAGTATGTCAATTTTATGGCTAGTGGTGTTTGCACGCTATGTGAACAGCGTTCTTGGACTAGGAAGGTGAGCACCCGCTCTCAATCCTAGGCTAACTAGGACAAAAGCGAGCTTTCGGTGCGCTTATGGGTGGATGTTAAATAGAACCTCACCCGATAGTTTCTCTAATGAGTATTCGATACAAATCAGTCCGGATGTTGGGAACATTGGCGGTACCATGTCAGTTACGAACTCTGAGGTTAAATAACCAACCAAAGGTAGATGCGACACAATCAAAACGCTTTGGTAGTTGTGAGTGTCGACCAACGCCGATACATAGTCAGCCACCTGCTCTGAGTCACCGTACGGGGTAATATCATCACAAGTTTCCACTTGATCAGATGAGAATTGCGATGAGATCTCTTGCCAAGTTTGCTGGGCACGAATGTAAGGGCTCACTAACACTTTATCGAACTGCGCGAAACCTTTACCCGCACATGCTCGTGCGACAGCTAGCGAGGCTTTTCGGCCATGCTGAGTTAGCTCTCGCTCTGCGTCACTTGAGGCATAATGCTCTGCTTCTCCATGACGCATAATAAAAATTTTCATGGCTTCTTCCTAATACTATCCCGCCGTTAGTTCATTGCGGATTGTTGTTCTTGTAATTGTTGCGTTCTTGATTTGAACACCGCGTAAGAGAGGCTATCAAATCTATTGAGCTATAAATAATTATATCAACTTTGCTCCGAAAGACTCTGACTTTCTTAACACTCTTGGCAGCTCATCGAGTCTGCTCACAAAACCATTTTGCTCATATTTCTCAAACAGATAGTTTGCAGTCAGCCATATCCGAGTCATAATTACTCTATTATCTATAAGGCGTTCTCAAACTGACTGGAGATGGCACCGTGCACATTAGCCCAAATGATACTAACCAATACCGTTACTTGACGCTCTCCAACGGTGTTAGGGTATTGTTGATTCACGACGATACAGCACAAAAATCAGCGGCAGCATTGGCAGTCAATGTCGGCCACTTTGACGATCCGGCTGATCGCGAAGGTTTAGCTCATTATCTTGAGCACATGCTATTTTTGGGTACGGAAAAATACCCTAAAGTGGGCGAGTTTCAAAGCTATATCAGTCAACATGGTGGCAGCAACAACGCTTGGACCGGCACAGAACACACTTGTTTCTTCTTTGATGTTTCACCCAATGCTTTCGAATCCAGTCTAGACCGTTTCAGCCAATTTTTTACCGCGCCACTTTTTAACCCTGAAGCACTAGATAAAGAACGCCAAGCCGTAGAATCTGAATACAAACTAAAGCTAAATGACGATTCTAGGCGCCTCTACCAAGTCCACAAAGAGCTGATCAATCCAGCCCACCCTTTCAGTAAGTTTTCTGTTGGTAATCTTGAGACACTTGGTGATCGCAACGGAAAAAGCATCCGTGATGAAATTGTTGATTTCCATTATCAGCAATACTCAGCAGATCTAATGACCCTTTCTATCGCTGGTCCTCAAGCGCTCGATGAGCTTGAAGCTTGGTGTCACGAGAAGTTTTCCGCGATACCAAACCACCAGCTGGCTAGTAAGTCGATTGATGCTACCTATTGCGATGAGCACTCAACCAGCGTCTTGGTCAATGTGGAGCCTGTCAAAGAAATCCGTAAGTTGATCCTCGCATTTCCAATGCCGGGAATGGATGAATTTTATCAGTCTAAGCCGCTTTCATACTTCGCCCATCTACTTGGTTATGAGGGAGATGGCAGCTTAATGATCACTCTCAAGGACAAGGGGTGGATCACTTCTTTGTCTGCTGGCGGTGGCACGAGCGCCAGTAACTATCGCGAGTTTACCGTTAGCTGCGCATTGACTCCGACGGGTCTAGAGCATATCGACGATATTACCCAAGCGGTATTTAGCTACCTTAATTTAATCAAGCGTGAAGGGTTTGATGAGTGGCGATACCGCGAAAAACAAGCTGTATTAGAATCGGCGTTTCGTTTTCAAGAGCCGACTCGTCCACTCGATTTAGTCAGCCACCTTGTGGTCAACATGCAGCATTACCAAGCTGAAGACACCATCTACGGTGATTTTATGATGAATCACTATGATGAATCTCAGCTCAAATCGCTGATGGATTATTTGGTGCCCGATAACCTACGCACAACTCTCATTGCGCATGGCTACGAATATACAGAAAAGGCTAAGTGGTACTTCACGCCATATTCAGTCACCAAGTTTACCCAAGAGCAAAAAGCGTACTTCCTTGAGCCAAGTGCATTGTCATTCGAGTTGCCGGAGAAGAACCCATTTATCTGCTATGACCTTGATCCTAAACCGCTAGAGTCTCCGCAGTTAAACCCGCAGGTGCTTGAAGAGCTACCAGGGTTTAAGCTGTGGCACTTACAAGATGAAGAATTTCGTGTACCGAAAGGCGTCGTCTACGTCGCGATTGATAGCCCACATGCCGTGGCTAACCCGCGTAACATCGTTAAAACTCGCCTGTGTGTGGAAATGTTCCTCGACAGTCTGGCGGCTGAAACTTATCAAGCCGAGATTGCGGGCATGGGCTACAACATGTATGCACATCAAGGCGGCGTTACATTAACTATTTCTGGCTTTAGTCAAAAGCAACCTGAGCTGATGAAACTAATCTTAAGCCGCTTTGCTAAGCGCGACTTTAGTCAGCAACGCTTTGAAACCATCAAACAACAACTGTTAAGAAATTGGCGCAACTCAGCGCAAGATCGCCCTATTTCTCAGCTATTTAATGCGCTTACCGGTATATTGCAACCCAATAACCCACCCTACTCAGTACTCTTAGAAGCACTGGAAGAAATTGAAGTCTCTGAGTTAGAAGCCTTTGTCGATGCTATTTTGGCCGAGCTGCATGTTGAGATGTTTGTCTATGGTGATTGGACCCAGTCTGACGCATTGGCACTAGGTAATACGCTTAAAGATGCGTTAAGAGTTCAAGATCAGCAATATGAAGAGGCGCTTCGACCACTGGTCATGCTGGGAAAAAATGGTTCATTCCAGCGTGAAGTCTTTTGCGATCAAGAGGATTCAGCGACCGTCCTTTACTACCAATGTGACGATACCAGCCCAAGGAGTATTGCCCTTTACTCACTGGCTAACCACCTGATGTCGGCGACCTTCTTCCATGAGATCCGCACCAAGCAGCAACTCGGTTATATGGTCGGGACCGGTAATTTACCCCTAAACCGCCATCCGGGTATTGCTTTGTACGTGCAATCGCCGAATGCGGCACCTATTGAGTTAATTCAGTCCATCGATGAGTTTCTTAATGCTTTCTATATGGTACTGCTTGAGCTTAATGAATATCAGTGGCACAGCAGTAAACGCGGCTTATGGAACCAAATCGCTACACCGGACACGACTTTACGTGGTCGCGCTCAACGACTTTGGGTTGCGATAGGCAATAAAGATCTCGAATTTAATCAAAAAGAGGTGGTGCTTGAGGAGCTTAAGACATTAACTCGAACCGATATGATTCGATTCATTGTTAACGAGCTTAAACCGAGAACGGCAAACCGACTCATCATGCACACTCAGGGCAATGCACACCATGAGTCGGAAGCTCTCAGTTTAGGTCAGGAGATTGGCTCAATCGAGGAGTTCCAACTCAGACCTAAAGATGTTGAATTAGGCTGATTGCTCTGATTGTACAATCGCTTTTAATGGATGGGGGTGAAGCTTAATGCACACCCCTTTGTGTTTGAATGCAACAGTCGGGTTATTCAGTCGTTCCCCTTCCCCTTTTGGACTCGACAGTTTTACTTTGACCCCTTTCTCAAGCAGTGCATCCCAATTTTGTGTCAGTGCTGGAAATTGCTGTTTGATATCAGCTAAGTAGTCATCTGCCGATTGCGCGTCAGATGGCACAACAAACTCGACATGCTCCCAGTTCTGCTCTGGATAGATTTTTCCGGGTGCCGGGTAAGGCAGCTCCAAGCACTCAATATCCCAGCTATGGCTACACAAAGCTTGCTCAAATAGGATAACGATGATTGGACGGCCATTAATTTGAGCATTCGAAATGACCTGCCCTTCTTTTTGCCACTCTTGATGCGCTAATTTCGCCAGTTCAGCATCATTGATGCGCAAAGCGATATGATCAGCCTGAAATGGCTTGAGATTAATATGCAAAGTATCGCTTAAATCTTGAATTTTATGCATAAATTCATCAAGGTTTGCTTTCATCTGAGCTGGCATTAATTCAGCGTTGAACAGCGGTTGTGACATTTTTTCGTACCCAATGCGTTGATTTTTCCCCAATACTAACAAGATCGTCAGGAAAAGTAGAAAATTTCCCAGTTCACTCCCTATAAGCGGAGCAATAAAGTTGGTATTATGTGCGCCAAATTTATGAACTAGATCGAGATATGCATTCATTCCACTTGGTGGATATTATTCAGGATAAAAGCTTTTAGCCCCTGATTAACTCGGAATGCATAGCTAACCAATTCCCAGAATTGAAGGAAGCGCGTGTGAATATCCAAGCACTTATTAACGACAAAGTATCTCAGGCTCTTGAAGCCGCTGGCGCACCTGCAGGCAGCCCTGCAGCCGTTCGTCAATCTGCAAAACCTCAGTTTGGTGATTACCAAGCAAACGGCGTAATGGGCGTAGCAAAAAAATTAGGTACTAACCCACGCGAATTTGCACAGAAAGTATTGGATGTTCTGGATCTTGACGGTATCGCTAGCAAAACTGAAATCGCAGGCCCTGGTTTTATCAACATTTTCCTTAGCGAAGAGTTCCTAGCGAAGCAGGCTGAAGTAGCCCTAGCAGATGCGCGCCTAAGCGTTGCTGCTGAAGAGCAAAAGACCATCGTTGCTGACTACTCAGCACCAAACGTTGCTAAAGAAATGCACGTAGGCCACCTACGTTCAACCATCATCGGTGATGCGGTTGTTCGTACTCTTGAATTCCTAGGTCACAAAGTGATTCGTGCTAACCACATCGGTGACTGGGGTACTCAGTTCGGCATGCTTATCGCTAACCTAGAGCGCGTACAAAAAGAGTCTGGCGAAGTTTCAATGGAACTGTCTGACTTAGAAGCGTTCTACCGTGAATCTAAAAAGCTATACGACGAAGACGAAGAATTTGCAGCTCGCGCACGTAACTACGTAGTTAAACTACAAAGCGGCGACGAGTACTGTGCAGAAATGTGGAAGAAGCTTGTTGACGTTACTATGGTTCAAAACCAACGTAACTACGACCGTCTAAACGTTTCTCTTACTCGTGACGACGTTATGGGTGAGAGCATGTACAACGACATGCTACCTGGCATTGTTGCTGACCTTAAGCAGCAAGGTCTGGCACAAGAAGATGACGGCGCTCAAGTTGTATTCCTTGAAGAGTACAAAAACAAAGATGGCGAAGCGATGGGTGTTATCATCCAAAAACGTGATGGTGGTTTCCTATACACGACAACGGATATCGCTTGTGCTAAGTACCGTTACGAAACACTAGGCGCAGACCGCGTTCTTTACTTCATCGACTCACGTCAGCATCAGCACCTAATGCAAGCTTGGACTATCGTTCGTAAAGCGGGTTATGTGCCAGAAGAAGTATCACTAGAGCACCACGCGTTCGGCATGATGCTAGGTAAAGATGGTCGTCCATTTAAGACTCGTGCAGGTGGTACAGTTCGTCTTGCTGATCTACTAGATGAAGCGGAAGAGCGCGCGATCAAACTGATTGAGTCTAAAAACCCAAGCCTAGACGCAGAAGAGAAGAGCAACATTGCTAACACAGTTGCAATGGCTGCGGTTAAGTACGCTGACCTTTCTAAGCACCGTACTACAGACTACGTGTTTGACTGGGACAACATGCTTGCGTTTGAAGGCAACACAGCGCCTTACATGCAGTACGCTTACACTCGTGTATCTTCTATCTTCGCTAAAGCGGGTATCCCTATGGATAACCTAGCAGGCGAAATCAAAGTGACTGAAGAGAAAGAGAAAGCGCTGATTGCTAAACTTCTACAATTCGAAGAAGCGGTTCAATCTGTTGCTCGTGAAGGTCAACCACACATCATGTGTAGCTACCTATTCGAACTAGCAGGTCAGTTCTCAAGCTTCTACGAAGCGTGCCCAATTCTGAACACTGAAGATGAATCAGTGAAACAGAGCCGCCTCAAACTTGCAGCACTTACAGCGAAGACGATTAAACAAGGTCTATCTCTGCTAGGTATCGAAACGCTAGAGCGCATGTAATTAAGCATCAAGCTTTAAGATAATCAGAAAGGTTGGCGTGAAAGCGTCAACCTTTTGTTTTATCTGGCGTATACTGACCTCATTCAATGCAAAATGGAAAACGATAATGAGTTTTGAACTGCACCCTCAATTGGCAAAAGATACCACCATCATCGGTCACTTCCCGCTATGCGTCGCACTGCTGCATAAAGACAATGCAGTGCCTTGGGTTATCTTAGTCCCTAAGCGCGCCAATCTAAAAGAGCTGCATCATTTGCCGATGCAAGAGCAACAACAATTCTTGTTAGAGTCTCAAGCGGTCAGCCAAGCGCTAGAAGCGACGTTCCAGCCAGAGAAGCTTAACCTTGGCGCTCTGGGTAATATGGTCCCACAACTTCATATTCACCATATCGCTCGCTTCCAAGATGATGTAGCTTGGCCAGGTCCAGTGTGGGGCAATACCAAGGGTGAGTTCCGCTCAGAAGAAGAACAAGCTGCGCTACTCACTCGCATTGGTAACGTACTGTCACTGAGTAAACTATTCACGCGCGCCTAGCCTATCTAGTAATCAGCTGTAGTCATTGCAGCTGATTCATTACACATTTGTAATAATCTTTCTCAAATCACTGGGATTATCACACCCTCTACTCTTCTATACACTGTGCCCAACAGATTAAGGAGAGACTCATGGGTAAAAAAGCCTTCCATTATTTTCGTTTTGTTAGCTGGATAGCCATCGTGTGTTCGATGATAGGGTCAGCGTTACTCTTTGTGATTGGTGCGAGCAAAACCTACACCGCAATCGAAGTCTTTCTGCTTGGCGCCGTACCTAGCAGCGAACTAGCACACCTAGACAGTGCCGATATTGCCATCAGCTATATCGTTAAATCACTCGATACCTTTTTAGTTGCGCTAGTGTTGTTTATTTTTGCCCACGGTATTTACACGCTGTTTATTAAAAACACAAGCAGCGAGCAGGCAGAGCAGCAACCATTAAGCTGGATTAAAACTCCCAATATTGGTCACTTAAAAAACAAACTAACCGAAGTGATCATCGTGATTCTGTTCGTCAAGTTCTTAGAGTTGGTGTTAATTAACTTCAACCAACTCAGCTGGGAAATTTTGCTACTACCGGCATCTATTCTGCTGTTAAGCATCGGGGTGAAGCTACTTGGCCTTGGTCAACATAACGAATAAAAAAAAGCCGCTCTTAAGTAGAGCGGCTTTTTACGTTTAAACACTACATTGTGACTGTCATAGCAAGCGAGTTGCTTTCAACCTTGGCATAGCGGACACGAGTAACATGCTTAGCTTGATTGGTATCGACTAATCGCGACACCAATCCTTTTTTAATCCACACCGACAGCATGGCATCGACGCCATCTTCACTAAGGTGAAACTGCTTGGCGAGCTCTTTTCTTGATACGCTACCTTGAGCATCAATGCACTGTTTTAGCTCACTAAGAATCATGCGAGTTGCGCCTCTAATTCTTTACTCTGCTTATTACCCACGGCTTTTAGCACTCGGTAAGTCGCAACACTCACTACGATGATGCCGCCAATCCAAGCCGCGCTAACAGCTGGGTGGTCAGCGAAATGCGACACTTGGTAATAGAGAGTTGCGCCACCGTATGCAAGACCCATGGTCCAAACCGCGATAAAGCGAGCGTATTTCTGGCCGAATTCACGAACATAAGCACCCATAGCCGCAACACAAGGTGTGTATAGCAAGATAAAAATCAGGTAAGCAAAGGCTGCATTGCTCGATGCGAAGTAACCTTTTAGATTACCGAAGATCGAAGCATCAACCTCTTGTTCATCAGCAACGGCTTGGCTATCTGTTAAGTCACCGACTTCGATGCCAAGTGGATCAGAGTAGCTAAGAGCAGCAAGGTTGTCAGGAATAGACATGACTGCTTCTTCAAGACTCGCTATTAGATCGAATTCACCAGCATCTTCATCACTCGGAGCATAAAGACTGTTTAACGTACCAACAACCGCTTCTTTCGCAAAGATACCTGTGATGATACCAACCGTTGCAGGCCAGTTATCTTCTTGAATACCGATAGGCGCGAAGATTGGTGTCACCACTTGCGATGCTTTTGACAGCACTGAGTTTTCGCTATCTTCGTTGCCAAATGAGCCATCCGTACCGACTGAATTTAGGAAGCTAAGAATAGTTACGACCACGACAATCGTTTTACCTGCGCCCAAAACAAAGCGCTTGAGTTTTTGCCATGTCTTGATGACCACATTGCGCATAGTTGGCAATTCGTAATCTGGCATTTCCATCACTAGGCTGTCGCTAGAACCTGGGTATAAGGTATTTTTCAGAACCAGCCCAGTGAAAACAGCGGCTACGATACCTAGTAGGTAAAGAGCAAAAACAACGTTTTGTCCGCTTTGAGGGAAGAATGCTGCTGCAAACAAAGCATAAACAGGTAGACGTGCACCACAAGACATAAATGGCGCCATTGATGCAGCCAGTTTACGCTCACGCTCTTGGTCTAACGTGCGAGTCGCCATGATTGAAGGAACGTTACAACCAAAACCAAGAACTAATGGTACAAATGCTTTACCTGGCAAGCCGATCTTTTGCATCACTTTATCAAGGACAAACGCTGCACGAGACATATAACCCGAGCTTTCCAGAACCGCTAGGAACAGGTACAGACAAGCGATAACAGGGATAAAGGTCGCCACCGTTTGGATACCACCGCCAACACCATCAGCAAGCAGAGTAACCAGCCATACTGGTAAGTGATCATCTAATAGATAATGACCGCCATCTACCAGTAGAGCCCCAACACCAATATCGAAAAAATCGATAAACGCGCTACCAATGTTTATTGAGAACATAAACATTAGATACATCACGACAAAGAAGAACGGCACGCCAACCCACTTGTTTAGGATGACACTATCGACCTTCTCAGTAAAACTATGGCTTAGCTTTCCTTCAGTACGACGAATCTTCTTACATTGCTCGTGTAAGAAAGTGTACTTCACGTCTGCTACTAATAAGTCGATGTCTAAACCAACCGACTGCTGCTGAGCGCGTACTGTTGAGCGTTCAGGTTGCGCTAGGGCGTTTAAAACCAAGAGATCATTTTCTAGCGCGCGGATCGCTAGAGCACGTTCAGCGACTTCCGATTGATGAGTAAAGATAGGCTCAAGCTGGCTGATCGCTTGCTCAAACTCATCACCATAATTCAGACGCATTTCGTTGAGAGCAACACCTTGTACCAAGGCTTTGTGCAAACGGTCTTTGAAGGCATGAACTTGCGATTTATTGTTGGCCGAAATCGCAAATACAGGACAACCCAATACCTTCTCTAATGCTTTAAGATCGATCGTTTGTCGTTCACGCTTCAATGCGTCCATCTTATTTAGAACCACTACCATTGGGCGGCCTAGTTCACGCAATTGAAGCGTCATATATAGGCTACGTTCTAAACACGTTGCATCGACAACGTTAATAATCAGGTCCGCTGGGTGTGTTAAAACAGCGCGAGATGCGATTGATTCATCAATACTGTTGCCATCGTTACCACTGTCCAAAGCGTAGATACCAGGTAAATCGGTCAGTAAAAAGTCGTCGCTAGAATGGGTGTATTTACCTGTTTTTTTCTCAACGGTAACACCGGCCCAGTTACCTACCTGCTGCTTAGCGCCCGTTAAGCCATTAAAAAGAGTTGTTTTACCACTATTAGGGTTACCAACGGTAAGAATCTTGTATTCCATTAGTTCACCTCTACTTGAATAGCGTCAGCAATGTTGACGCGAACAGCTAAAGATACTCCACGTACTTCTACTTGCAGCGGGTCACCCATTGGGGCTTTGCGGATAAGTTTTACCGGTGTCTGAGGGAGTAACCCCATAACCATCAGTTTTTTTCTTACGTCATTGGAAAGTTCAGTAAAGCTCGTAATGGTTGCTTTTTGCCCTTGTTGTAATTGTGACAGTTTCATAAGGTAGGCCAAAATATTTAAATGAGAAGGATTTCTATTAACAATCGCAATACTAGCTCTGATATATATTGCAGATCTTGTCTGAAATCAATGTTTGCAATAATTCGATAGTGAAAAACGTAAAAACAACCCTCGTTAATTACGTTAAAAGCAATGATGAATCCGACATAAATAATATGGAGATATCTCTTAAGCATACAAAATAAGTCATTAAAACCTTAAAATACAACAACTTGAAAACATGTCGCTTTTCTTATACTAATCTGGCGTTAATTTTATAAGTAAAATAAGTCACCACCGTTATAGTTATTCACGTCGACAGGGAACACCCTAACGACAACAAGATTGAATTCCAGAGGTGACGCAGCAAGCGTCACTCCGGCAGCAAGCGAAGGTGTCATTGGCACCCGTGGTATAGTCCCCCCGGCTATACCACGATATTTTTTTTCTTGTATTCTCACTCAGCACTCAGCACTCAGCACTCAGCACTCAGCACTCAGCACTCAGCACTCAGCACTCAGCACTCAGCACTCAGCACTCAAGAATAGTCCTACCGTTTTATTTTTAACATCACTTATTTTTAAGTCAGTAAACTCATGCGTAGAATAACGCCATAGTGGTCAGGCTGGTCATTGTATTGTGGCGAGAGAAAGCGCTTATGCGCACTCACCTAGCCTCTAGCTTGATATAGGAAAGGAATTAGAGCCTATCTTGCTGCTCAACGAATTGGGTTGGTGGCATGCCAAAGCGGTGCTTGAAGCGCTGACTGAAGTAAGAAGGGTCATTAAAACCACACTCAAATGCAACTTCTGAGACTTTCTCTCCAGCTAATAGACGACGACAAGCATTGTCTAGACGAACTTCGGTTAAGTACTCAGTAAAGGTTTTCTCGGTCGCCGACTTTACTCTGCGCTGTAAGCTACGCTCAGAAACAAATAGCATCTTAGCAGCGGCAGAGGTACCAAACTCGGCATTGGTGTAATTATCTTCAACAAGCGTAATCACTTTTTCTAGCCAAGGGTCATCATCCTCAAATACTGCGCTTTCTTGATTCGAAGGTATGGCGACAATTGAGTCTTCATCAAAGATATCACTCGCTTGCCAAGCGATTTCAATTAAGTTCCTCTCATCTGAAATATGAGAAGTCATCTCACCACCACTTTGCTCGACCAATGAACGGAGACTTTGCAGCGTCGAAGTCAATATTGAATCACTTTCTAACTCTTCACCCTGATCGAGCATGGCGAACGCAATCAGATCATTTCTGCGAGACAATTGAATAACCACAGTCTGATTTCGGTAACAACGTTTCACAATGCCGTCAAACAGCAGGTTAAACAGTTCGTCTAGGTTAAAGTGCGTCAGGCTGACATAGAGATCATTTTCAGCTTCGAGCTCGACATGAATACCCGCTTTGGAGAACTCTTCTGTCCAACCACTTAACGCCGATTGAATGATCAGAGTCAGATTGTGCACAGGAAGTGCTTGTCCGTTGGTCGAGCGCGTCGAGGCAAGCAGGTCTAGCTCCCTCGATAGTTGTTTCAATACGCTGTTTGTTTCAGCGTTTTCTGCATAACTGGCTAATTTATCTTTCAGTGCATTCACTGACTGAGTGAAGATCAGCCTCCTAACTTGGAGTTGTTTTCTCAATTGCTGGTTATTGGTCAAAAGGATTCGACTTTGATGACGCAGCTGGTTGGTTTTTAGGGCAATTTGCGCTTTTAACTCACGGTTCGCTGTAGACATAATTCTTGAGCGCCAGTAAACGGACGTCACGATGATGACTATTAACACGACAATGTAGGCCACGATTGCCGAGTTAGTCATGAACCACGGCTCCGTCACGTAGAACTGATAGCTGTTACTTTGGCCCTGAAGAACCCCATTACGCAGCGCTCGTACATCTAATGTATAACTGCCCGGCATGAGATGCTCAATGGTTAACGTCGTGCCATCTAACGCCTGCCACTCAGCACCTTCATTGAGTCGGTATTCCAAATTGAGGTTATTCGCTCTCGGCAGCACGCCAAATTGGAATGTTATCGACTCTTGGTAGCCTAGGTTTGGTCGTTCTTTTAAAGTGTTACCCAACGAATAGAGCGCTTGGTCACGCTTAATCTGACTAAATATCACCTGAATGTCCGGCAATCGGCTAACGACAAGCTCATGCGTGTTGACTTTCACTAGACTTGAATCCGCACCAAACAATAGCGTACGTTGGCTGTCATTACTGTAGCTACACAGTCCTGGTGAAAATTCATTATTGATCAGGCCGAACGGCTCTCCATAGTGATGGATCAGTTTGCCTTCTGGGTTATAGCGAGACAAACCTGTCGATGAGGTCACCCATATCCCATCTTGATTTTGCAGTAAGCATTTAGGCGTAATATGGCCATCAACCATCTTAATAGGTTCAGCTTGCTCTAGATATAAATCGAGTTGATAGAGGCCATAACGACTCGCAACCCACAGTTCATTATCAGCAGGTTGGATGATATCAATCACCTCACCATATGGAACGCTTTCGCCGACAAAGTGCACCTGCCCATCTTTCAACAAGTAGACACCATGCTCAGTACCGAGTGATAAATAGCCCTGATTCGTCACATGCATATGCGTTAATTGAGCCGGGAGATATTTATCTATCATCCACTCTGAGCCATATTGGGTTAACTTGCCGCTCGACAAGTTGTAGCTCCAAACTTGTTTCTGGCTCGCTCCCCAAACCACATTGTGATTGTCTAACTCGATAAAGCGAACGCTATTATCTTTCAAAAAGCGCGGCAGCGAGTCATCAATAATTTCGCCACTGTCACTATTGATACAGACAATACCTTTATCGGTGGCTAACCAAAGTACACCGTTACGTTCTTCAAAGTCATGTATCTTGCCTTGATATATAAGCGTTCGGCTACCAATGTTAGACAAACTAATCCGATATAACCCACTGTTAGACAACGCCCAATACCCATCGTGATTGGCTGCTGGAGTGAGCTTTTTCAATGACTCTTTACGGTTATTGAAGCTGAGTTGAGCGCTAGGGAAACGTTCAAACTTCTGAGAAAACAGTGAAAAATATCGAACGCCTCGGTCAGTCGCGACCCAAACCCCACCAGCACCATCATTAAGCAGCGAATAGATTTTCTCACCTGAAAGCGCGTTACCGGCTAGAAAGCCCTGATCAAAACGCTTGGTTTCGCCAGTTAAAAATGAATAGACGAATAGGCCTTTCTCCGTACCAATCCAATACTCTTGACTGGTTTCGGTAATACTTAATACATGGCTGCCCGCGATACTTTTGATTGGTTTGTTTGGCGCGGTAATATCAAAGATTAACGCTCCATTTAATGACCCTATGATCAGCTCTCGTCTATTTTCTGAAAAGTAGAGCTTCTCGACATAATGCTTACCGGAACTCGCAACATGCTCGAACTGCCCTTCTCGCGAAAGATACACACCAGCATTGGTCGCTAATACCCAACGGGAATAGATAAACTGCGCATCATTAATCAAGATCTTTGAAGACTGGTTATATTGGTAGAGCTCCATCAGCGAGAAGGTCTGAAATTCACCTGTATCGACGTTGTAGGTGTAGAAATTGCGTTCATCCGATACCCAGATAAATCGCTTTGAAGCACCTATGCGCAATATTTCACTGCCCGGCGTCAGGCTAAAGATCAGCTCTTTTTCTTGATTAGGAACCGTTCTGTAGATTTCATTTTGGAAAAACGTCCAGAATGCGTTATCGAGAAACGCGACTTGCTCCGCTTCGAACTCTAATGCCGAACCGACTTCTGGGGTAATGTTTTGTCCATCAAAGAAGAGAACTTGATTGCGCACATCTTGGAGCCATATGCCTCCACCATCTGCGAGAAAGAGTTGTTTAGCCGCAAAGACTTTTCCCTCAGCCTGAGTCGGCAAGGGATAGAAGACCATGAGTGACGAGTTGGACGCAAAAACATGTACTGGTATCAGTAACATGAACAACATCCATATTGTTCTAATCAAAAACTTGTCCTAGCAGCGAAAAAGATAGACCGACAACGGTCATTGGACCTAAAAACGGCCCTATATTATTTTGTGATAATAATTATCTAGTAATTGCGCAGATTAACAAGTGAGGGTTATCAATTATTGGTGACTTTTTAAAGGACTTCACAAGACAGGAGTAAGCCAAAGGTAGGTTTACCTTTGGCTTAGCGAGATTATTGACTTAGACATTGGCTAAAACTATCAGCCAGATTTTGCTTAAATTTGAAATATCCACCAGCAGCAACGTCAATTTCTGCACCAATCGGATCCAACACGCCAGTCTTAGCTTGGCTGCCACGTGTTACCGACTCAACCACGGCTGGCGTAAACTGCGGCTCTGAGAAGACACACTGTGCGTTTTGGCTTTTCAATGCTTTACGAATCGCTATCAAGGTCTTTGCGCCCGGTTTTCTGTCTGGGCTTACCGTGAAGTAACCCAAGTGATTCAATGGGAAGTCCTGCTCAAAATACCCGTAAGCGTCGTGAAAAACGTAATAACCAGCATCCGCGACTGGTGCTAGTTGGGCTCTAATCTGCTCTTGCTGCTCTGTTAGCTGCGCTTCAAATGCGGTGAAGTTAGCTTGATACTGAGCTTTGTTCTCAGCGTCAATTTCAGCAAGACGTTCAGAGATCGCTTGTGCGATTTGTAATGTCGGTTTATAACCAAGCCAGAAGTGCGGGTCATGGCTGCCATGATCGTGCCCATCATGATCGTGATGATGACCACCACCGTATTCACGCAGCTCGAGGCCTTTCGTCTCGCTTAATGTTAATACGTTCTGTTGGCTTTCTAGCACCTTAGTAAGAAACGGTTCAAGATCGCTACCATACCAAATCACAAGATCCGCAGTACGCAGGCGTTTTACATCTGAAGGCTTTAACGCATAATCATGTGGGGAAGCGTTTGAAGCGACTAACACTTCTGGCTCAGAAACACCTTTGGTGAGCTCAAGAGTAATCAACTGGATCGGTTTGATACTGGTTAAAATGGTTGCTGCATGAGCAAATGACGAGCTAACAAGCATGAGGGCACATGCGGAAATAAAACGTTTCATAGCGAACAAAATTACTCTCTGGTTTAACGGACCAACAAATGTTACATTATAACATTAAGCAATTGCAAATGAGTTCCATTCATGTCGGCACTGGTCGAGTTAAATGACATCTGCGTTCAGTTTGATGAACGAAAAGTACTAGATAGAGTCAACCTATCTCTCCAACGTGGGAAAATCACTACTCTGATTGGCCCTAATGGAGCCGGTAAATCAACCCTGGTTAAGGTGCTATTAGGCCTACAACGACGCTACAGTGGTAAGGTCACTAAAGCAAAAGGGCTAAAGGTCGGTTATGTACCGCAAAAACTCAAGCTGAATGACTCTCTCCCGCTTAACGTCGAGCGTTTTCTGTGCCTAGCGGGAAAATATAGCCAACAAGAGCTGCACGATGCGTTAAAACTGGTTGGCGCTGAGCATCTTATCTCAAGCAATATGCACTCTTTGTCTGGCGGTGAAAACCAACGTGTTCTGATTGCTCGTGCACTATTACAGCGCCCTGACCTACTGGTACTCGATGAGCCAGCCCAAGGCGTTGACGTTCAAGGGCAAATCGATCTCTATGACCTTATCGATACCATTCGTCACCGTTTTAACTGTGCGGTATTTATGGTCTCGCACGACTTGCATTTAGTGATGGCAAAAACAGACGATGTTATTTGCCTGCATCACCATATTTGCTGTTCAGGTGCGCCCGCTGACATTGCGCAGCACCCAAGTTACATCGCGTTGTTTGGCCATACACATCAGCAGTCGTTGGCCTTCTATCATCACCAACATGACCACCACCACCACGACTTAGCTGGCCAACCAGTCTCAGGCGAAGGGTCACAATGTTCTCATCACTCTCACGGGCATCATCATGATTGAGTTTCTGCTACCTTCTATTCTTGCAGGTCTTGGTATTGCAGCCATTGCAGGCCCTTTAGGCTCTTTCGTTGTTTGGCGACGCATGGCCTATTTTGGCGATACCCTCGCGCATGCTTCTCTTATGGGTCTAGCGCTCGGCTTACTGCTTGATATCAATCTCTATCTCGCCCTGACTGTCTGCTGTTTAGCACTAGCTATTCTTTTGGTAACGTTACAAAAGCAGCAAGTCGTTGCCACTGACACCTTGCTCGGTATTCTTGCCCACAGTGCGTTATCTTTAGGCTTGGTCGCGGTCAGCTTTTTGGATAATGTCCGTATCGACCTTATGAGCTATCTATTTGGTGACTTACTGGCCGTTACGCCCGAAGACCTTGTGTATATCTACCTTGGTGTTGTGGTCGTAGCCGCGGTATTGAGCTTTTTCTGGCGCTCTCTACTATCAACAACCGTTAACGAAGATTTGGCTGCTGTCGAAGGACACAATGTTGATTTGATGCGCCTAGTGTTGATGTTGATGGTCGGTCTAGTGATCGCTATTGGTATGAAGTTTGTGGGCGCTCTGATTATGACCTCACTACTGATCATTCCTGCTGCAACGGCGCGCCGCTTTGCCAAAGCACCCGAGCAAATGGCACTGTTCGCCTCTCTGATAGGCGCTGTAGCCGTGTTGTTTGGCCTTTCATTGTCATGGCACTATGACACACCTGCGGGCCCTTCTGTGGTGATTAGCGCAACCGCTATGTTTATGCTCAGTCAGTTATACCGAGTAAAAAGCTAACCGAACGGCTTATCCCCCTTGTTAGATCTAAAAAGCCGACGCTATTGCGTCGGCTTTTTCGTATCTATAGCAACTAAGGATTAAGCGCCTTCGTTATGCAGCTCTAAGTTAGCCAGCTCTTGCTGAATCTCACGCTGTACCTTGGCATCATCACTGCGCAGAGATTCAAGGAAGTCTAGGTATTTTTGGTCGATGTCACCGGTGACATACTCACCGTTGAATACGGATGTTTCAAACTTAGTGATATCCGTATTACCTAAGCCTACGGCATCAACTAGATCTTCTAGCGTTTGGAAGATTAGCTCGTCCGCACCAATTTGCTTACAGATAGCGTCATTGTCACGACCATGAGCAATCAGTTCTGTCGCGCTCGGCATATCGATACCGTAAACGTTCGGGAAACGAATCTCAGGCGCGGCTGAAACCATGAAGACCTTCTTCGCGCCAGAGTCACGAGCCATCTCAATGATCTGTTCAGAAGTGGTACCACGAACAATAGAATCATCAACCAGTAGTACGTTCTTATCTTTAAACTCAGAACGAATCGCATTGAGCTTACGACGGACTGATTTCTTACGCTGCTGCTGTCCCGGCATAATGAAAGTACGGCCAACATAGCGGTTCTTAACGAAACCTTGGCGGTAAGGAATGTCGATAGCTTGAGCAATCTGCAGTGCAATATCACAAGAGGTTTCTGGGATTGGGATAACAACGTCAATATCTAGGTGGCTAAACTCGTCGCGAATACGGTCACCCAATTTCTTACCCATTTCAACGCGTGCACTGTATACCGACACTTTATCAATGAAAGAGTCAGGACGAGCAAAGTAAACAAACTCAAAAATACATGGGTTTAGCGTTGGGTTGTCAGCACACAGCTTAGTATGAAGCTGACCATCGAATGTCGCATAGATTGCCTCACCTGGTGCCACGTCACGGACAAAGTCAAAGCCAACTGCGTCTAATGCCACTGACTCAGAGGCAACCATGTATTCCGTCACACCGTTGATTTCACGCTTACCTAGGCATAGAGGGCGAATGCCGTTAGGATCACGGAACGCAACCATACCATGACCGATGATCATCGCGGTTACCGCGTAAGCACCTTTGATAGCACGGTGTACATTAGTCACTGCGCGGAACACATCATCTGCAGTCACGTTACCTTTAACGGTATCAATTTCATGAGCCAGTACGTTTAGTAGTACTTCTGAGTCAGAGGTCGTGTTTAAGTGACGGCGATCTTTCTCAAATAACTTTTCGCGCACTTCTGCAGCGTTAGTTAGGTTACCGTTGTGTGCCAGTGTGATACCAAATGGAGAGTTCACATAGAAAGGCTGTGCTTCAGAAGCGCTTGAGCTCCCTGCTGTCGGGTAGCGCACGTGGCCAATACCCACTGAACCTTGTAGGCGTTGCATGTGTTTTGCTTCGAACACATCTTTCACTAAACCGTTCGCCTTACGCAGACGAAAACGATTGCTTTCTATGGTACAAATACCCGCGGCATCTTGGCCACGGTGCTGCAATACCGTCAACGCATCATAGATAGACTGGTTTACAGGCGTAGTGCCCACGATTCCAACAATACCACACATGTCTTAACCCTCGATTTTCGACAATGACTGGCGCGTTATAGCGCGCCAGATAAGAAACTAGATGTTGCTTGTAAGTGTTCAAAGAAAGGTGCAATGACGCGGCTAAACTCCGGCACCAATTGTGAACCTTTCCACCACTGTGAGTCTGGAAACGATGTAAACGCATCCATAAAAAATAGCGCGGCAGAAACGATAAGAACACCACGTAAGCCGCCGAACACGACGCCGAGTACTCTATCTGTTCCTGACAAACCTGTTTTCTCTACTAATTGAGCGATGACGTAATTTACGATGGCGCCAACAATTAGTGTTGCGATAAACAAGGCTGCTATCGCTGCTCCGTTACGAAACATCTCATCTTCGATATTGGTGAAGTACACCGCTAACTTAGCGTAGTACTGACTGGCGATAAAAAAAGCGCCAAACCAAATAACTAATGACAAGGCTTCCTTCGCGAAACCGCGAACTAAACTGATCAAAGCGGATAGCCCGATCACACCTAAAATGACGATATCTAATGTATTCATTTGCTACTTACATCTTAAGTTGGCGCGCATTTTAACAGAAAAAACGCTGACGCAAACGTTTTCTTATGGATTTAGTGGTTTAAATTTAATCAATTGACCTTTTGAACCGGTAATTTTTTCCAATTCAACAATCTGACGTTCCAATTTACTCTTTGACACATCTGGGCCAATTATTACTCGAGTAAAGCCGTTCTCAGGTTTGGTATGCGCTTGGTATCCACGCTTTTGTAAGTCCTTAACGAGGTTTTTCGCATTGTCAGCATTTTTAAGTGCCATCAACTGGACAATCCAAGCAGTATCTTGATACTCATTACGCTCTGGTACTTCTTTAACTACCACAGGTAACGGTTTATCTTCTGCCACCGCCTCGTCATCTATATCAACGACTTGTACTGGGGTATCCGGCAGACTGCTTGAATCATCAACTGGGTCTAGGACTTCAAAACTTTCCAATTCACTATCAAGCTCTGGCTTTAACGGAATGCTCGCGATCTCTTCTTTGTAATGGGTTTTCTCACCATCCAAAACATCGGGCAAAACAATCACACCGATTGCCACCAAAATAATGGTGCCAACCAGACGATTTTGAAACTTACTTGCCATTTAAACTCCTTTCTTTTGCCAATGCTCCAGCACTTCCCCTACGGTATGGAAGGAGCCTACAACAAGAATGACATCTTCTGCCTTTGCGTTTGTCATTGCAGCTTCAAAAGCCTCAACAGGCGTAGAGAACTGCTCTGTCACTTTCGGAAGAAACTGACAAAGCTCTGCAGCTTCAGCAGCTCTAGGGCCAGAGAGCGACGCTGGGTACCAATGTGATGCCACTGGTGCTAATGCTTCAAGCGTCGATTGGATGTCTTTATCGTGCAGCATGGCAACCACAGTGTGAATCACCTTATTTGGATACTGCTTCGCCACGCGTTCAACAAGGTATTGCGCAGAATGAGGGTTATGAGCAACATCTAGTAGAATCGTAGGTTCTGTGCTTAGAATCTGCATACGACCAGGCAGCTTAGCATTCTGCAAGCCTTTGACGATATTCACATCGGAGATATCAAGGTTCGATGTCCCAAGTGCCATTAACGCAGTGGCGGCATTTTGCAGAGGTAAACCCGGTACTGGAAGATTATCTAACTCATAACAGCCATGAACCCAACGCCAAGTATTATCGTCGACAAGTTCATAGTTATATTGAATTCCGACTTGATACAGCTCAGCGCCAATATCATCAGCATGGGCTGCAACCGTTGCAGGTGCTTTTGGCTGGCCACAGATAGCGGGTCTTTCGCTACGATAGATACCTGCTTTTTCGAAGCCAATGACGTTGATGTCATCGCCTAGCCAATCAACATGGTCGATAGCCAAGCTGGTAATAACTGAAACATCATGATCGACAACATTGGTCGCATCTAATCGGCCACCTAAGCCGACTTCCAATAGAACAACGTCGACCTTCTCAGTTTGGAACAGACGCAACGCCGCTAGCGTGCCATACTCGAAAAAGCTCAGGCTAATCTCACCACGTTGCTTCTCAATATAATCGAAAGCTTCAGCGTGCTTCTCATCAGGTAGATCTTGGCCGTTAACACGAACGCGTTCGTTATAGCGGATCAAATGGGGAGAGCTATACACACCGACTGAATAGCCAGCATCGAGTAAGATCGCTTCCATTAATGCACAAGTCGAGCCTTTGCCGTTTGTACCAGCGACAGTAATCACTGTGGGAGCAGGTTTGGTAAGATTTGCTGATTGAGCAACAGCTTGAACACGATCTAGACCAAGGTCAATCGCAGAAGTGTGGATGTTTGTTAAATAATCAAGCCACATCGCTAGTGGTGATGTGGCTTGGGGAATTTGGGTTTGACTCATCTAACTTTAACCAATGAATTGTGGTTGCCTGTTAGTAAGTTACTTTACCCTTTTTCGCTCGCTTCTGGTACAGAATAAGCAGCTTCATTTGGCGAATCGTCGACTGAAACAACCAATGGTGATGGTTTATTGTTCATCTTCGCCATTAGGCTACCGATACGCTGACGCATTTCGCGGCGATCAACGATCATATCAATCGCACCGTGATCCAATAAGAACTCACTGCGTTGGAAACCTTCTGGTAGATCTTCACGTACCGTTTGTTCGATAACACGACGACCTGCAAAACCAATTAGCGCTTTAGGCTCACCAATATTGATGTCACCTAGCATCGCTAGACTTGCCGATACACCACCCATTGTAGGGTCAGTCATTACCGAAATAAATGGTAGACCTTTAGCAGACATACGCTCTAGCGCTGCACTGGTTTTTGCCATTTGCATTAGAGACATTAACGCCTCTTGCATACGCGCACCACCACTTGCTGAGAAACATACAAGACCACAGTTAGCTTCCATTGCTGCTTCTGCTGCACGTACAAAACGCGCACCAACAACAGAACCCATTGAACCACCCATGAATGAGAAGTCGAATGCACAAGCAACGATTGGCTGACCTAACAGCTCACCTTTCATTACTACAAGAGCATCTTTCTCACCGCTGCTCTTTTGAGCCGCAGAGATACGATCTTTGTATTTCTTAGAATCTTTGAACTTCAGCTTATCTTGTGGCTCAAGCTCGTCCGCGATTTCAACACGGTTGTTTTCATCTAGGAATGTCTCAAGACGACGACGCGCCTTCATACGCATGTGATGGTCACATTTCGGACATACTTCTAGGTTACGCTCTAGTTCAGCGTGGTAAAGCACTTGCTCACATGAAGTACATTTAGTCCAAACCCCTTCAGGGATAGACGCTTTACGTGAACTAACGATGTTGCTTTTTTCTAAAATCTTTTCAAGCCAACTCATGGAAGACCTTTTCTCTCTACTCCTTCGCGATCGCGAAGGATACAAATTCTGAATTTACGCGTGAGGATTAAAGCATATTAAATGCCAAGTGTAGACAAAAAACTGGTTGTACCTATTTCTTGAAGGAAATTCTCACGCACTAAAGCTCTGATTCTTTCGACAATTTACCACGGTTTAGTTCAAGTTGTCTGGCAAAAATAGTGGCCCAATCGGCACTCTTGGCAATTCAAATTCAGCCGGATAATCAACATCAACCAAATACAGGCCTTCAGCCTTTGCCGTCGCTCCTGCAAGCTTGCGATCTTTCACCGCAAGAAGCTCAGCAATCCATTCTGGTTTTTGTTCGCCACGGCCAACACATATTAAACTACCGGTGATATTACGCACCATATGGTGAACAAAGGCATTGGCCTTGATATCAATCACCACGTACTGGTTGTGGCGCGTCACATTAATGTGCATCATGTTACGCCACGGACTGCGTGACTGACAGTGGGTAGCTCTGAATGACGTGAAGTCATTCTCACCTAATAGGTATTGAGCCGCTTGGTGCATCTTCTTCTCGTCAAGTTCACCATGATAGTGACTGACACCAGAAGATAAGATCCCCGGACGTAGTGCGCTGTTGAAAATAATGTAGCGGTAACGACGTGCAGTTGCGGAAAAACGCGCATGAAACTCTTCAGGTACTTCTTTCGCCCAACGGACAGCAATATCATCAGGTAAGTTCGCGTTAGCACCCATTGTCCATGCAACCATTTTACGCGTTGCTGTCGTATCAAAATGGACTACTTGACCCGTGCCATGCACACCTGCATCTGTTCGGCCAGCACATTGAACTTCGATCGGCTGATTCGCGACAACGCTCAATGCACGTTCTAACTTCTCTTGAACGCTCTTAACTTCTCTTTGGCGCTGCCAGCCATAGTATTGAGTACCATTGTATTCGATACCTAAAGCAATTCTCATCAGATATTCTCACTGGATCCTAAATTGGGGCGGGAAGTATATACCAAAAAGTAAGGGGGCTAAACTGCCCCCTTTTATTCGATTTAATTAGGATTTGTTGATGGCATCAATCAGGTTCTTCGCTTCACGGCGAATTTCATCACTGCCATCCACGATTGCCTCTTCAAGTAGCTTTCTAGCGCCTTGAGCGTCATTCATCTCAAGGTATATTTTTGCCAGATCAAGCTTACCAGCGGCTTCTGAATTGGCGTCAACGTCATCTCCGCTACCGATATCACCAATCACATCTGGGAAATCATTCAGGCCGACATCTAGCTTAAGCTCTTCATCAATTTCTTGAGCTTCTTCAGACTCCACCTCCGCCATCAACTCGTCGATGGTGCGGTACTTGTTCTCCTGAGGGTTAAACTCATCTAAGTCTGGCTGGTCTTCCCAATTTTCATCCAAGATCTGAGCTTGTTCCGGCTGGTTGTCTTGCGACCAGACGTCTTGCTCATCTTCAGGGATCTCATCAGGGATCTCCGCTTGTTGATCCGGTGACAAGCTGAAACCATTCCAGTCTTCACCAATTTCCAACATAGCGTCGATGTCCATACCGGCACTATCTGAGGTCGTCTCATCAATTGGTGTATCAAACGAGAAACTTGCCGGGTGAGTCTCATCTTCAGACAGTAATTCATCAAACGTCGATTCATTGAACTCTTGACGCTGCATCTTAACATCGTCTGACTCATCTTGAACGTTCTCTGCAGGAATCTCACCCAGCTCAGGCAGTTCTACAGGCTCAAGTTCAAAGTCATCACTCTCTTCACTTAGATCTTCCGCAAGAGGCTCTAAGTCTAACAGGGCGTCTTCTTCGTTATACTCAGGCAGTTCAAGGTCATCAAGTTCTAATGATGGTTCTTCTGCTTGAGGCTCTGGCATCTCCAGCTCTGGTTCTGCAATCGCATCTGCTAGCGCGTCTTCTTCGCTGTACTCAGGCAGTTCAAGGTCATCGATTTCTAATGATGGTTCCTCTGCTTGAGGCTCTGGTATCTCCAGCTGTGGTTCAGCAATCGCGTGTGCTAATGCGTCTTCTTCGCTGTACTCAGGCAGTTCAAGGTCATCGATTTCTAGTGATGGCTCTTCCACTTGAGGCTCTGGTATCTCCAGTTCAGGTTCAGCAATCACATCTGCTAGCGCGTCTTCTTCGCTGTACTCAGGCAATTCAAGGTCATCGATTTCTAGTGATGGCTCTTCTGCTTGAGGCTCTGGCATCTCCAGCTCTGGTTCTGCAATCGCGTGTGCTAATGCGTCTTCTTCACTGTATTCAGGCAGTTCAAGTTCATCGATGTCTAGTGACGGCTCTTCTGCTTGAGGCTCTGGCATCTCCAGCTCTGGTTCAGCAATCGCATCTGCTAGCGCGTCTTCTTCGCTGTACTCAGGCAGTTCAAGGTCATCGATGTCTAGTGATGGCTCTTGTGCTTGAGGCTCTGGCATCTCCAGTTGTGGTTCAGCAATCGCGTCTGCTAGCGCATCTTCTTCGCTGTACTCAGGCAGTTCAAGGTCATCAAGCTCTGGTGATGGTTCTTCTGCTTGAGGCTCTGGCATCTCCAGTTCAGGTTCTGCAATCGCGTCTGCGAGTGCGTCTTCTTCGCTGTACTCAGGCAGTTCAAGGTCATCGATTTCTAGTGATGGCTCTTCCGCTTGAGGCTCTGGCATCTCCAGCTCTGGTTCAGCAATCGCGTCTGCTAGCGCGTCTTCTTCGTTGTACTCAGGCAGTTCAAGATCATCAAGTTCTAACGATAACTCTTCTAGCTCAGGCTCTGGAATCTCCAGCTCTGGTTCAGCAATCGCGTCTGCCAATGCCTCTTCTTCGCTGTACTCAGGCAGTTCAAGATCATCGATTTCTAGTGATGGCTCTTCCGCTTGAGGCTCTGGCATCTCCAGCTCTGGTTCAGTCATC
>NZ_SATR01000155.1 GCF_004551525.1 Vibrio ouci
GGCGTTAGGCAAAGGGCAGAAAAGTTCTTTGTTCTAATCTTCTTGCTCCCTCTGGCCACCTGCTTTTCTTAGTCGGCAATTCTGTATTGTCGGCTCAAATTCTTGAATCTCTCCAACCGTAAAACATGCCAAGATTCGTGGGTTGCCTCATTGGTTTTCAGTATCGGTTGGTGGTGAGTTTCACTGGCTTAAAGTGTGGAAAGGACAAGTTAATCGAAGCWTTCATTTTTGCTGTCAGTTCGCAGCTTTTAGTTTTCCGGTTTAAAAGCTACTTCGTCGCTGAAAGGGCGCATTTCGTGGTTGTTGAAATCTCGGCTGTAACATAGCGACTTCAGTGGTTCTTGAATCACAAAAAGTCAGTGGGTAATTGGTTGCTAATCGTGTTTAAGGTATTCTGTTTTCAAACAAAGCTAGTGAGTACGCAGAAAATTTGCCTAACAATAAATTTAAGCAGATTCGCAACGCTTGGCATTTTCGGTTTGAATCAACTTTAGTGTTTACGGCACAATGGTTTAGGTCAGGTGGTGGCGTTGCTCACTACTTAATTTGGCGTTATATGCTTTCAAGTTTCAAATAATAAAAGGACTTAAAAATGATTCTAAATCACGTCTCAGTTGGTGCTTCTGATGTGGTAAAAGCAGTTGGTTTTTATGACTCAGTTCTTTCTACGTTGTCTATTAAGCGTTCTCACTATATAGAAAATATCGCGGCAGCTTATGGTGAAAACTTTGAATTTTGGGTCGGAAGTCCCTGCGAAGGAAAAGCTATATCAAGTAATGGTGCTCATGTTGCTTTCAATGCGCCTTCCAAAGAAGCAGTTGACCAGTTCTATGCTACAGCCATTGAATTGGGTGGTTCGTGTGCAGGGAAGCCAGGCTTAAGGCCAGAATATGGTGAAACCTATTATGCAGCGTTTGTACGTGACTTAGACGGAAACAAAATCGAAGCAGTTTCAATGTAGCTTCGAGTACACATATAACAAGCAATTCAAGCTGATTCACAACGCTCGGCACTTTCGGTTTCAGTTGGTTTAGTGATTAAGGTGAAGTGTTCGGGTAAGGTGGCAGCGTTGCTCACAACTTAATTGGGCGTTAGAACGGGTTGGAAATCACAGGCTAAAATTTCAGAGTTAATCTTGTTCTAGGCTTTGCTTTTCACCTGAACCAGAGTGACTTTCACGTTCTTTCCGGTGGCACTATGTGCGGAGAGTTCGCTTTAAATTAGTTGGTTACGGTTTCTAACGCTGTAGCTATTTCTTTCGTGCGGCTTCTTTGGCTTTGAAAGTTCATCGCCTTAAACCTTGTTCTTTGGCGTGGTTGTTTGGGTTTTACGCCCGAATCCTTTGCTAATTTGAAAGCGCTGGTAGAGCAGTATTTCAGAGTGTTTTTCTTCTGCGCTAGCTGAAGTTTTGAGCGTGAGTTTTGGTTTGGCAGCTGTCCCTCTCACTTTCGAGTTCACAGCCTTTCGTTTTGTGTTTTTCTTTAATATCTTTGCGCATACAATGAGTTACGTGGCATCGTTCTAACAAACTGTTTAAGAGTGATTCGCAACGCGTGGCATTTTTACCATGCGTTGGTTTAAGTGACTAAGGTGGTATGCGGAAACATCGGTATTGCGTTGCTCACACCTTAACAGGGCGTTAGGTGTCAAAGAGTGTTCAGTGCAAGCCAGTTGAGGTAATCTTAAGGCTAAAGCTAGCAATTTAATTTGGCAACAATATGGATTACGAAGAATATCAATTACTTGCTGATCAACAGCGAGAGCTAAACAATCAACTACTTG
>NZ_SATR01000156.1 GCF_004551525.1 Vibrio ouci
ATCACCACACTTCCAACTAAACGGCTAACAAAGCGTTTAAGACAGATTCCCAACGCCTAGCATTTTTAGTGCTATCGTTGGGTTTTGTGTTTACGGTGGTCTGGTTAAGTTATGTGGTAGCGTTGCTCACTACTTAACGCGGCGTTATATCACTTCGAGGAAACAACAAGTATGAAAGGTGAAATTGTTCGGTGGGTTGATGAGCGTGGTTTTGGTTTCATCAACTCTGATGCCTACCCAGGTGACATTTTCGTTCATGTATCGAAGTTTAAGAAGGGTTACAGGCGTCCCAAAACCGGCGATAAAGTAGAGTTTCAGATCGAAGTAAGCAACGGCAAAACTAGCGCTCATAATGTCTTGCTTGTTGGTGTTGAACCTATCAAAAACAGTTCGTCATCATCTATATTATCTGTTGTGCTAATTGGCTTAGCTCTAGGTGTCTTTGGCTACTTTGCTTTTGAAAAGCTCTTTACTACTCCTGAATATGAAAATATGGGGTTTGTATGCGAGGGTAAGACTCGCTGTAGCCACATGACATCTTGCAATGAAGCAAAGTTCTATTTAGCAAACTGCCCCAATGTGAAAATTGATGGGGATCGTGATGGCTTGCCTTGTGAAATGCAGTGGTGCACTAATTAGGGCGTGATATAACAAACTGTTTAAGAGGGATTCCCAACGCTTGGGATTTTTGGTTAAAAATTGGCTATTGTGATTATGGTGGTAATTTTAGGTTAGGTGGTAGCGTTGCTCACCCCTTAACAGGGCGTTATGTTTACTTGTATTTCAAAGGCTTAAAGGTCTTAGGCTCTAGTTCTTTGTCCCTCTGGCAATTCGTCCCTAGTAGACTCAGCAAATCCGCATTATCGGTCTAAGTTCTTAAATCTCTCAGCCCGTAAAACATGCCAATGTTCGTGGGTTGCTTCATTGTCAGGTCGTGGCGGTTGGCTTCTGGTTTAACTGGCTCAAAGTAGTTTTTAGGTTCTTAGCCAATTAGCATTTTAGCTTCGCAGTTGCCTCGGCAATTGAACATTGTCTTACGCTTTGGTTGGGAAGAAAGGGCGCTTGTTGTAACTCGGTCGGGTTGCCTCATTGGGCAGGGAAGTGGACTTACTGGTTTTGGGTTGGTCGCCTTTGGGGGGTAAGTCGGTTCTTGCCTTGTGGTTTAGCTCAGAAAACCAGTCAGAAATAGCAGTTCTTTCTCAAGTAAATCATGTATTTGTGGTAAAACATAACAAGCAATTTAAGAGGGATTCACAACGCTTGGCATTTTTGCTTCTACTTCAGTTTTAGTGTTTATGGCACAATGCTTTAGGTTTGGGTGGAGGCGTTGTTCACCCCTTAATTGGGCGTTATGTACTTTGGAGAAAATATGGAAGTTGTTACTACTGAAAAACACGTCTCAGAATATCCCAATCCGTTTTATTTGAAGCAAGGTGACAAAGTAGCTCTAGGTACAATTGACGACGAGTTTCCCAACTGGATCTTTATAACCAGTGTCGAAGGGGAGCAGGGTTGGGCTCCAGTTCAATATATCGAGAAGATTGAAGGAATCTCTGAAGGTATCTTGCTTGAAGACTATGACAATGTTGAGCTTAATACTGTCAGAAGTGGCTCCCGATTTTCGGACATGACTTTAAGTGATTGATCTGTTTTGATAGTACCTAAAAATACTGGAACAGATTATGACTAGAAAACGTAGAAACCACTCACCCGAATTTAAAGCTAAGGTGGCGCTTGATGCTGCTAGAGGT
>NZ_SATR01000157.1 GCF_004551525.1 Vibrio ouci
GAAATCCCACCGCACCGAGTSATAAGCCTTCATCAGATCAACTTTCATAGCACAACGARCAGGTCCCGTAGATTTATGATAGCCTTTCATTAGTTCCTKAGACMAAARAATGTTRTCRCTRATTCKCYGTCYTGAGATAAAAGCAGTCTGATAYGRACCWACTAAGGATGGCAAAACAAYTTTGATTCTCCCAGCTAGAATCTTAGCGATGCATTTGTACACTGTATTGCAGCAAGATATAGGACGAAAATCWGTCAACCTTGTAGGATTAGCAACTTTAGGAATAAGRGAAATGGATRTAGCATTCATTTCTTTAAGCATTCTACGAGTYTGAAAGAAGGATCTAACAGCGTTGATTACATCTTCCCCAACTATGTGCCACATTCTTTTGAAGAAACCTGCGTTAAAGCCATCYGGACCAGGGGCTTTGTTGTTCTTCAAACTAAACATAGCATGCTTAATCTCCTCCCTTGTTACATCTTGTGCGAGTASWTGYTGTTGCGTTGAAGACAGTTTCAAGTTAATTGCCGAKTCCAYCACTTCCTCGTTCAGAACCCTAGGCATCTGATCCACTCCTAACACACGATGGAAGTATGCAATTACTTCTGATTTGACTGYCYYGTGTCCTTCRACAACCTCTCCATCCTCCCTTGTAAGTGATAGAAGCTTATTTCTATTMTGTCTTYCATTTACTGATTTGTGAAAGTAGCTAGTATTCTGATCCCCCAAGCTAAGCCATTGTATCCTTGCCTTCTGTTTGAAAAAACTCTCTTCAGCCCTGACGGTAGAAGCGTATTTACRAACAGCATCCCTTTCTCGCATGCACAAAATTGGATTSTCATGCGCTGTATGCAGAGCCTGTTGAGCCTTATCCATTTCGTTTTTTGCATCTTTAACTCTATCTGAAATGTTGGAGAAGTGAGCCATRTTGAAAAGTTTCAATTCCTGCTTTAGCTTTCTTAGTTTGCAACACAGCTRATACATTGGACAACCCCCCGAATTCTGATCCCATACCTTCTTCACCAAGGGCATGAACTCGTCATGATCCAYCCACATATCGAAGAATCTGAATGGTTTCTTTATGTTCTGATCATTGCCAATAACCTTTACCACCATAGGAGAATGGTCTGACATACCCGAAGGCAAAAATCTCGCTTCCGATAATGGRAAGTTCAGAWTCCACTTCTCATTRACAAGYACTCTATCTAGTTTYCGCATRATYAGATTCTCRGGRCATTGGTTCGACCAAGTATAATGCATWCCTGAATACCGAAGRTCATCTACTTTCGCTTCTCGAATACATGTATCCAATCTGTCCATAGTACCAGCCCAYGTAGTARACCCTCCTAACCTSTCCGACTGGYTGCGGATAGCATTAAAGTCACYCATAAGAATCCACGGRGTTGAYTCCCATCCATCACTAYGACTCACTATATCAGMYCATAATGCCTCACGTAAGGAAGCATTRTTGTCTYCRTAAATAATTGAAGTWTTGAAACWGATWTTGGTAGCTAATATAGTGACAGAAACATGARTAGCCTRRTCTGACATTCCAACAACATCCACCTTCACCGTATCAGCATTCCAACAAACCCAAATACGACCACGACAAGAGAAATCATAATTATACAAGAAGGACYAAGAAYGCAKAAGAAGTTTAGAAACATTATCTTTATTCTTGTCTTTAACTCGAGTTTCAACCAARCCAAAAARAGCTATCCTCTCTTGATGGATGAGCCGACACAATTCT
>NZ_SATR01000158.1 GCF_004551525.1 Vibrio ouci
TTCTTTAGATACGCACTACTGTCAGTTTTTGCTTCTTCATAAAGCTCTAAGCCATCAGCAATACAGGACTCAACGTAGTCTTTAAACTGGTCTTGATGACCTACTTTCGCTTTCGTAATTTCCATTTTACTCCTAAGCACATAACGCCGCATTAAGGTGTGAGCGACGCTTGGTTATACTTGAGCGAAGCGAAACTGCCAAGCGTTGCGAATCACTTTTAAATGCTTTGTTAGCAGTACTATTTCACTTTAACTTCATTGAGTCTATTTCTAATGACATCACAAGCTGAGTTGATAAGGTCGACAATTTCACGTCTGTTAACTTGAGCTTCTTTGTAATACTCTGAGTTCTTTCGTTCGATATACTCGCTATCAATGCTTTCATGACGGCACTTTTCACACACACGATCTAAGGCTTCATAAATATCTTGAGGGTAAAAAGGTTTGTTGTGTTCGAGAACTTTGTACATTTCATTGAACTTTACCGCAAATGACTGCAAGCGTTCCCGAATTCTGTCTTCTTGTGATTGATTTGGATCGACATAATCCATAAATGGGCGTAAGTGCATAGTTGCACTTTTTAACTCTATAAGCGAAGCCCAAATGTCACGATAAACCTTATATTCATGCTCTAGCTGAACTTGAGAGATGTATGTGGCACTTTGTAACTCAGCTTCAAGTTTTTTGTTAGTCGTATCTAGTTCTGTCTTTAAAGACAGGAGATCTTTTTGCAGTTCTGCTTTGTTTTTTTCAACTATTCGACTGACCCAAATTTTACTAATAAAGGCAAAAAGGGCAGCTAAAACAACAGTATCTCCACCAAGCACACCAATAATATGTTCCAAAATTTCCACTGAATTTCCTTTGTACTGCTAACGCCAAATTAAGTAGTGAGCAACGCTACCACTAACCTAACCCATTGTGCCGTAAACACTAAAACTGATTCAAACCGAAAATGCCAAGCGTTGCGAATCTGCTTAAATTTATTGTTATGTCATTTTATGATTGAAGATGTCAATTGGATTACCTTCTAAAGTGCTTTGGGCTAACTTAAGATTATTCTGAAGTGACTCTTCTATGTTTTCCAATAATATGACATTGGACGAATAAATCGATTCAACTGTTGTATTACGCTTATCTAAATTATCGAAGTCTGCTTTAAAATTCGCTTCAAACTCCGATAACAATTCATCTACTTGAACATAATAGTTGTGTAGATGACGAAGATTATCTTTTTCAATAGTAGTTAATTTGGGTAATGCTATACAAAACTGAGACTTAAACTCAATAGTTGAAAAAGAAGGACATTTAGGTGACAAAAAACGGTTCATTTTTAGAGCATGGATTACTTCTTTTAGTATTTCGATCTTGTCTTCGGACTGACGACTATTAAATCGCAGTTCATCCAGCAAGACTTGCTTTGCTGTATCTTGTTTTTTTAAGTCCTTTCTGTAATTCCAGTATGTATTGAGGAAAAAACCCATTAAGAGACCTAACAAAGTCCATGTCCCTCTATGGTCAAGCATTGATAATATTTTAACTACTAACTCCATAAGTTTCCCCTTTGACATAACGCCAAATTAAGTAGTGAGCAACGCTGCCACCTACCTAAAGCATTGTGCCGTAAACACTAAAGTTGATTCAAACCAAAAGTGCCAAGCGTTGCGAATCTGCTTAAATTTATTGTTATGTTTTACCACAAACA
>NZ_SATR01000159.1 GCF_004551525.1 Vibrio ouci
GTAAGCTAAGTTAGGAAAATATTGTATAACAAGGCGTTTAAGACAGATTCGCAACGCTCGGCATTTTTGGTTTGCTTTGATTTTGGTGTTTACAGCACAATAGTTTAGGTTCAGTGGTCTGCGTTGCTCACTACTTAACGCGGCGTTAGCTTTTACCAATGTATATAAGTTGAGATGTTTACAGATGTACATATACAAATATCAAAGTGTTAGTCCTCTATCTTTAATGATGCTAAAACGTGGTGAAGTCTATTTTGCCTCTGCAAGAGAGTTAAATGATAGGCATGAGTGTAGAGCTAGATATCTATTTAATGCTCCAAAAGAAGTTTGGACGCGATTTGTCGATTATGTGTTGTGTAAAGTCTGCTCTAAATACCCTCTTTATCAATCTCCTCAAGATGCATACAAGCTGATTGAATTAGCTGAACCTATTTTTGAAGCTGGTTATAACCAAATAAAGAAAAGAAACCTGACTGTATACGATACCGTTAATCTCTTTAATTATGGTTTTGAAGCTGTTCTAGGTGAAAAATTCAGCCCAGAAGAAAAGAAGAAGATTAGTCAATATACTGAAAGTTACTTGTTAGGGTTAAGTGAGAGCGAACTTGTGGAAAATAAGCACATTTGTTCTTTCTCCAAAAATGCGATAAACCCTACAATGTGGGGGCATTATGGGGCTGCTGAAACTGGCTTTGTCGTTATATATGAAAGTTCTGATGGTTTTGTTGACGTTGAGTCGACATTGCCCAACTTATCTGGTTATAGAGAAAAAGAAGAAGGGTGGCATGAGATAGGTAGGTATAATAATGAAAGCTTGATGTTAAAAGACGTTATTTACTCTAGGCAACCTTGCAAAGTTAACGCTTTTGAAAGACTTATACATAAATTTCGTTTCAGCGAAAGAGAAGCTCATTACGATGTGCCTGAAAGCTTTCTGGGTATGATTGACCAAATGGAAGTAAATAAAGTTGGGTTAGTTAAGTTTACTGATTGGAAGTATGAGCAAGAGGTTCGCTTATTATTCCCTACCTATGAAGAGCTACCTTCAGAACATCGTTGCTTGAAAATAAATAGTCGCCATATAAAAGGAGTTATCTTTGGTCCTAAGACTTCAGATAGTTCAAAAGAAAGAGTTTTGATGGCTTGCGCTCATTTATTAGCCCTAGCAAAAGATAAGCCAAGCTTAGCGGTTTTTCAGGCATTAGACTCGCACGATAGCTACTCTTGTCAAGTAGCTCCTGTGGGCATCGTAGCTAAGTTTTTTTCATCAAAATACCTACCTCTCACAGAATACGAACGTTTAAATCCGGATCAAAAAGAGTATTTGGGTAAGTTGGGCAAAAGTATTGTAGAACAAAGCTAACAAACTGTTTAAGAGTGATTCGCAACGCGTGGCATTTTTACTATGCGTTGCGTTTAGTGTTTAAGGTGGTATGCGGGAGCTTTGGTATTGCGTTGCTCACATATATGGTCTCCCCCTGTTTTGCAAGTCAGCAGTGTGATTAAAAGTGCAGGTTAACTACCATATATACGGCCTGTTTTGTGGCTATTGCCTTGGCCAAGATGAGGCAGTCGAACACGAAGTCCTAATCACCTTATCGACTTTAAAAGCCAGCGTGAGCACAAGGTTTTCAACGTGTAGGATTTATCCTGTTATTCATCTCACTACGTACTTTGCAAAGGGTTGGTGGTGCATGGT
>NZ_SATR01000160.1 GCF_004551525.1 Vibrio ouci
TCAATTAAATCATGAGTTTGTGGTAAAACATAACAAACAATTCAAGCTGATTCGCAACGCTCGGCGCTTTCGGTTTCAATTAGTTTAGTGATTACGGTGAAGTGCTTAGGTAATGTGGCAGCGTTGCTCACAACTTAATTGGGCGTTAGTTGCCCAGCCGACATAATCAGTCTGCTGGAAACTTTTGTTTTTGGTGGAGTACACGCATAATTCGAATGATGTCTCCGTCAACCCAGTAGGAAACTATCATCGAAATCTCAGGAATAATGAGCAATCGCCCTCTAATTCCGTCTCGTTGGACTACCATTTGGGGTTGCTCTAAAAGGTTCTCAACTTTTGTTTCGATGATTTCATCTGTTTTATCAGCAGCTTCGGGGTTGAAGTCATAAAGAAACTCAAAGATCTTTTCACGATCGTTAAGAGACTCTTCTTCCCAAAAAATCATAATTTGCCTCGGTTACGTATTTTGGCTTTGCGCTCGGCCATACGAGATTTGGCTGATTCATGGTCAACAAAAGCGGCTTTTCCTGAGTCAAACTTCTCAAAAGCTAAGTTTACTTGTTCAGTTAACCATGCATCGTGAGATAAAGTCTTTCTCTGTTGGTCGGCCAGTTGCTCAGTCAGTTCGCGACAAGCATCACTTAGTGTTCTGCCTTGGCTTTCTGCCATTTGTTGGGCTAGTCGCTTCGTTTCTTCATCAACACGAAATTGAATTCTAGTGTCCATGATGCACTCCATATCTTCTGTGTGTACAAATGTTAGCACTAGGTTTGAAGTTGGGCAACTAACAATAAATTTAAGAGTGATTCACAACGCTTGGCGCTTTCGCTTCAAGCAAATTTAGTGTTTATGGCACAATGGTTTAGGTAAGGTGGTTAGCGTTGTTCACACCTTAATTTGGCGTTATGAGTATCCGCAATTTTAGAGACAAGGAGTCCATTTTGTTCAAGCTGTATTACTATCCAAACAATGCGAGCCTAGCTCCTCATTTTTTGCTTCATCATTTAAAAGCAGACTATGAGCTGTTGTTAGTTGATAAAAAATCGAACTCTCAAAAATCAGCGGATTATCTTAGGCTCAACCCAGCAGGGCGCATACCGACCTTAGTCGTTAATGACCAGCCAATTTTCGAAAGTCCAGCTATCTGCATGCACATCTGCGAATTGCACCCTGAATCCGATTTAATGCCATCGCTAGGTGAGCCTACTCGTCCTTTGTTTTATCAATGGCTCGCGTTTCTCAATAATACGCTTCAAGCTGAGCTTATGGTTCGCTATTACCCTCATCGCCACACTAACGATGAAGCTACCATTCCAAATGTTATAGCGGCGCAGGACGAAAGAATTGCTGATGCACTGTCAATAATTAACGACCAGTTAGAGCATCATGAATACTTGTTGGGTGGTACCTTAACCGCATGTGACTACTTCTTGTTTATGCTTGCAGAATGGTCGTTACCAATTGAAAAGTCACCACTCGATTTCAAACACCTAGCAGCGTATTTAAAGCGTCTTTGTTTGAACCCAACAATTAAAGCGGTTTGCGACATCGAGGGTATAGATCTCACACCATTTGAATCATACTCATAACAAGCAATTTAAGAGGGATTCACAACGCTTGGCACTTTTG
>NZ_SATR01000162.1 GCF_004551525.1 Vibrio ouci
ACTTTATTTAAATGATACAAAAGTCTTTTTTTTGATTCTAAAAAAAAATAGAAATGTATTGAATGTATTGTTATATTAGAAAAATGTATAAAAATGAATATTTCCATTTTTGAAATTATTTTCAATTTTAAATATAAGAATAGATAGCATAAGAGACAAGAGATAATCTATAAATTTTGACTTTATTAAACTTTATCTATACTTTATTTAAATTTAACTTTATCTATTTTTTTATCCGAATCAATTAGAAATTTTTGTACGAAGAAAGGGATTCGTCCATACCATCGGTATTATTTGTAAGACCACGTATGATTCAATCTCTTTATTTATTCTCTTTGATTTATTTTGATTTTTGATTCCGATTCTATCTACATAACCTAATTATTTGTATTTGGGTTGCTAACTCAATGGTAGAGTACTCGGCTTTTAAGTGCGGCTAACAGCTTTTACACATTTGTACGAAGAAAGGGATTCGTCCATACCATCGGTATTATTTGTAAGACCACGACTGATCCTGAAAGGAATGAATGGAAAAAACAGCATGTCGTATCAATGGAGAATTCTGAGAATATTTGATTCTTACCGGATCGGCTCCAAACAAACCTTGTTTGAATTCTTGGTGCGTAACATAAAAACAAATGAATTCAAATTCAAAGTTGGGGTTGGGTCGAGTTAATAAATGGACAGAGCTCCGCGGCTCCAATTATAGGGAATTATAGGGAAATAAAAAAGCAACGAGCTCCCGTTCTTAATTTGAATGATTTTCCGATCTAATTAGACGTTARAAMTAGATTAGTGCCTAGTGCGGGAAAAGCTTTTTCTTGAGTGGATTTTCGATTTTTTTAATGAGTCCTAACTATTAGCTATTCTCCACTATGAAGGGGAGTTGAAT
>NZ_SATR01000019.1 GCF_004551525.1 Vibrio ouci
TTATCCGCTGAATACTTGCACCCTCGAAGGAATAAACAACAAGATAAAATTAATCAAGCGGATGGGATATGGCTATAGAGATACCGATTACTTCTTCTTAAAGATAAAAGCGGCTTTCCCCGGAAAGCCACGATGAACCTTTTTTATTTGGCGCTGTTTAATGTTTAACTCACGACTTCAACATCGGTCTCAGGTGTACTACAGCACGCGAGAACAATGCCCATGTTTCGTTCATGATCTTGCAGGGCTGGAACATCCGGTTGGTGTACCTTACCTGACTCTACCGTCACCTTGCAGGCCCCACATAAGCCAGCACGGCAACTATTGGCGATTGGTGCTCCAGCATCTTCAGCCTGCTCTAAAAGCGTTTTTTGATTGTCACCAACAAACACATGGCCATTAACACTCAAAGTCAGCTCTTTCAGTGGTTGAGCTGAAACTTGACTCACGCCAAACGCTTCTTGGTGATAGTGCTCTTCTGGCAAGCCTTTCTTCAGTAATAAATTTTTCGCTTTTTGCATGAAGCCATCTGGTCCACACACAAACACCTGACGCTGCTCAACATCTTGAATCTGTTTCAAGTGCGACAGAGTTAAACGCCCCTTTAAGCCGAACCAGTCTGTAGGTGCTTGTGACAATGAGATAAGCACGGTAAGCCCATCGTGTTGACTACGCAGAGCATCCAATTCAGCTTTGCACGGAATATCTTCAACACTTCGGCACTGATGATAGAAAACAACATCACCCATTTGATTATGATCCGCTAAATAGCGCAGCATTGATAACATAGGAGTGACGCCGCTGCCCGCTGACAGCAGCAATATTGGATGATCGTGTTTATCACCCAAGTGGAAACTGCCGTCAGGCTCTTCGCACACTAGCTCATCACCGATATTAAGATGATCGATTAACCAGTTCGACACTCGGCCACCATCAATACGCTTAACGGAAATCGCCAAACGACCAGGACGTGAAGGGCTAGAGGACAAGGTATAGCGACGGCCCACAGATTCATAATCGATAGGGACGGTAATTGGTAAATGTTGGCCCGGCTGATAAACCGGTAGCTCACCATGAGGAGGTTCCAACCAGAAAGTGACAAAATCACGCGCTATTTCTTCACGCTCAACACAAGTCATGGTTAGTGTTTTCTTGCTGTTATCTGGGTAAAATTCTTTCTCTTTGTACTCTAGGACTTCGATCGTGTCGTGTTTATTAATCACCCCTTCGTTCAGAGCGACAAGGTTTTGGCCAAAGAAGACGCCGCCACGTTCATTAGCGCGGAACTGAGATAGAGTATTGAGTGGCTCTTTGCTACCACGAAACGCCCCTTTCTCGACGTCTACTGTCGTCAAAATACAGCGCTCGCACGGCTTAACGGCTTCAAATTCCACTTCGCCTATTCGAATTCGTTTCCAGCTATCTTCCGCAAATGGCTCAGTACCAGACACCACTAGGTTAGTTCGAAACTGTTCCATTGAGTGCTTTTCAGGGCTACGACGGTTAAGCTCCGCCAGCGAGGCATCGCTGATGACCAATAGTGGGTAGCCATCCGCAAAACTGACATTGTGCCCAAGCTTTTCACGAATGCGGTTGGATTGCTCACCAGTAAAAAGCAGTTCGACTCGCTGACCTAGTACTTGGCTAAACCAATCATCCGCTTCATCCGTGGTGGTATAAGCAACAAAGTTATCTTTCCAAACCTGAGCTGGGGCTTCTTGCATTTTGAATTCGCTATAACGAACTCTTAAAGCTGAATGCCCTTGCGCGGTAAAAATAAGACCATCCTGAGTTAAGCAAGACTTCACCTTTACCATCTGCGGATACTTTCGAGCAGTGACCATTGAGCCGTCAGAAAGCGCTAGCATAAAACGTCGGTCAAACATCAACCCCTGCTTTTCTACCCAAGAAGTAGAAACAGAAAGGCCGCCGACAGATTTAACAGGAAACACGTTGATTTGAGAAAGAACTGGAGCTGACATTGCTTATCCTAAGCTAGGTATATTGTGCAGTTATTATACCCAACTGCATTACGCTGTCTTGACTTGAATTTGAAACAACGTATTGTAAATGTCAGGGTTCTATCTCAGAAACATGACAAATGTCAGAATTCCGCAAACATCAAAGCTTTAGGCGTTATCGCGTTGGACTTTCGATGCGAGCTCTAGATAATGGATATCACAAAATCGTTGTAATTAGGGAACTAACACAAAGGAGTTCATATGAATAAGTTAGTAATGATCCTGCTATGTATCTTTCTTCCACCATTAGCAGTATTTATCGATAAAGGTTTAAACAAAGACTTTGTTATCAACCTTATTTTGACTTTCTTCTTCTTCCTACCAGGATCAATTCACGCACTTTGGTTGACACTAAAGTAAGTGAAAGATTGCCTATGATTTAGGCAACTAAAGCCTCTCACTGAAAAAGAGGATGAAATACTGAGCAGATTGCTCTATCATCCTGTCGCCTAAGCGTAAGCGTTTGCTTTGACAGTTTTCGCTGCGTTTAGGCTCCAATCAGACAACCTAAAATATGGTGGGAGCAAAAATGACAACACTTACGATCACACGTCCTGACGACTGGCACGTTCACCTACGCGATGGCGAAGTGCTAAAGGATACCGTGCGAGACATTAGCCGCTACAACGGTCGCGCGCTAATCATGCCAAATACCATCCCACCTGTAACTAACACTGAAATGGCTCTTGCTTACCGCGAGCGTATCATGGCAGAAAAGCCAAGCGAGCAATTCGAGCCGCTGATGGCGTTATACCTGACAGACAACACCACTCCAGAAGAAATTCGTAAAGCAAAAGAGTCTGGTGCAGCGGTAGCCGCTAAGCTATACCCAGCAGGCGCAACAACCAACTCTGATTCAGGCGTAACATCGGCAAAGAATATCTATCACGTTCTTGAAGCAATGCAAGAAGTGGGTATGTTGCTCTTGGTACACGGTGAAGTGACTCACCACGATGTCGATATCTTCGACCGCGAGAAACAGTTCTTAGACACAGTGTTAGCGCCAATCGTGAATGACTTCCCGAACCTAAAGATTGTTCTTGAGCACATCACGACTGCCGATGCAGCTAACTTTGTGAAGAACGCTAACGAGAACGTAGCAGCAACAATTACTGCGCACCACCTACTATACAACCGCAACCACATGTTAGTTGGCGGAATTAAACCACACTTCTACTGCCTACCAATTTTGAAGCGCAACACCCACCAAACTGCGCTAATCGAAGCGGCAACAAGCGGCAGCAAGAAGTTCTTCTTAGGGACTGACTCTGCGCCACACGCGAAAGGCATGAAAGAAGCGGCTTGTGGCTGTGCGGGTTCGTATACTGCACACGCAGCTCTAGAGTTATACGCTGAAGTGTTCGACCAAGAAGGTAAACTAGACAATCTAGAAGCGTTCGCAAGCCATAATGGCCCTGACTTCTACGGTGTACCGCGCAACGCAGATACAGTAACGCTAGTGAAAGAAGAGTGGCCAGTTGCTGAAAGCATGCCATTTGGCAACGACATTGTTGTGCCAATTCGTGCTGGTGAAACTATCGCATGGAAAGTGAAATAATCACTTCCTTGTAGTCAATATTGTAAAGAGCCACCTTAGGGTGGCTCTTTCATTTTTAACCATTAGACATATTTGACCTAAACTAACGCTATAGCTATCGGTAAAGGCATTTATGGGAATTAACCTCGATATACCTACCCTGTCTGTAGTTTGTGTATTACTCGCGTTCACTTACAGTATTAGTTTAGCGCTGATACAAAAACTCCAGCCCCAGATTAAAGGGATTAACCTTATTTCCCTCGCTTTATTCACGCTGGGCGTTGGCTTCTTGCTCCTCAGCTATGGCAACAACGCGACTTTGTGGCTAACCAAGATATTGGCCAACTCCTTCATCATGTTTAGTTTCACTCTCATACTTCACGGTGTATGTCAGCTTCGCGGGTACCCTACCTCGATTACCAACCATGGCTATTACGCACTACCGCTGGTCATTATCGGCTTAACCTACTTCACCTATTTTTCCATTTCGACCCATGCCCGAATCGCGATTGTCGCCATATATACGTCATACATGAGTATTTTAACCTTTTACGCTAACCATAAAGGTGTAGCCGAAGACATTGCGCCATCTAAGGTTCTGCTCTCAAGCGGTATGCTGATTTATGCAGGGTATGCGCTGTTTCGTATGGTTTATCTTCCTTTTGAGCACACCATCAAAGACTTTATGGTCGCCAGCTGGGTTCACCAATATGCATTTATCAGCCTAGTCATAATGATCATTTTCATCGGCCTATCGGTAACTTGGATGTTAGCAGGGCGACTAGTCGCCACCATTTATGATACATCTTTAAAAGACGGACTCACCAAGCTATACAACCGTCGAGCATTAGAGGAGTTAGTTCCCAAAGAAGTCACCCGCGCGTTTCGCTTCGAACACCAACTTTCAATACTGCTGATTGACATCGATAATTTCAAACAAATCAATGACATATATGGTCACCAGACCGGTGATCAAGTGCTGAGGGAAATAGGCAGGATCTTAAAAGTAGAAACATTCAACAACGAGTTTTCGTTTCGATATGGTGGTGAAGAGTTCCTAGTCTTATTGCCAGAAACCACCGAACAACAAGCAGAAGTCATCGCAGAAAGAATCAGAGAAGTGATTGCTAGAACTCCGCTGTTACCTAGCCATCGTGAGCGCTGCACTGCCAGCTTTGGCGTCAGTGCCTTAAGAGATGGAGAACATTGGGAGTCACTCATCGAGAGGGCTGACAAAGCTCTGTACAGCGCGAAACGCAGCGGTAAAAACCGAGTCGTCGTGAGTGACTGATTGTACCAAGCTTGGTTACAGGCCGATCGCATTCATCAGACGCAGTGGCCAAGTTAGCTCGCCAAAAGCAATCAAATCATAAATGGTAAAAAACAGCACACAGATAATCGCAAGCTTTAACAGTCGAAAAAGAATAAGCATAGTAAGACATCAAGTTTACAAAGTGGCCGTCAGAATGACTTAACTCTCGATTTCAATCAAGTGGTAAGCTTCTCAAGCCCTTAGTTAAATAGATAAAAGTAAAAAAGCCGCACAAGGCGGCTTTTTAAAATTCAATTTGAGTATTAATGAATTGGCGTATCTGTCTTTGCGTAGAACTGACCAAAATACTGCTCTAGAACTTCCGGTGTCAGCTTGCCTTCAGCTTCTAGCTTTTTAAGCTCTGCTGCGATAGCTTGCTGCTCTTCTAAAGATGGCAACGCCACTTCTGGCTCATCACCCATCTCTTGAGACATTTGCTCTAGCTCTTTTTCGAAATCACTCATGATCCCACTTACCTTTAAAATAATAACTGAGGCTAAGTCTACCGATTTAGCCTCAGTTATTCTAGTCACTACAGACTATAGCTTAAAGCTGCCTACCATTCGGTCTAGACGAACCGACAGTTCCTTAAGCTCTGCACTTGCTTCTGCAAGCTCTTCAGCTGTACCTGTCGTGACTTCGTTGACCGCATTAATCTCTTCAATGTTTTGATTGATGGTATGTACCACGGTCGACTGCTCTTCCGTTGCTGTCGCGACTTGAGTGTTTCTATCTGAGATATCGTGAATACGCTCAGAAATACTGATCAGTACTTGCACCGCTTCATCAGACGCAGACACACCCTCACCTGTCACCGCTTTACCCGCATCCATCGCGGTTACCGCATCTTTAGCATCGCTTTGTAGTTGATTGATCATCTTCTGGATCTCTTCGGTCGAGTCCGCAGTACGACTTGCTAAGTTACGTACTTCGTCCGCTACCACAGCAAAGCCACGCCCTTGCTCACCCGCACGCGCAGCTTCAATCGCCGCGTTGAGTGCCAGCAAGTTAGTCTGCTCTGAAATATCACGAATAACACCAAGGATTGAACCAATATCTTGCGTCGTTGAAGCAAGCTGCCCAACAACCTGACCTGTGCTCTCGATGTCCGCCGCTAAACGGCTAATTGCATCTTTCGCTTGGTTAACAACGTCTTGTCCCACTTGGGTGTTGCTTGATGCTTCTGAAGCTGTTTCTGCAGCCGTTGCAGCATTGCTGGCGATTTCACTAATGGTTGCACCCATTTGGTTAATCGCAGTCACGACTTGGATGGTTTGATCACGCTGAGCCTGACTATTGTCATGAGTGATATGCGCTTTATTTGAAACGCCATCAGCCGCAGACTGAAGCGCGCTACTTGTTTCGGCGACTTCTTTCATCGATTGGTGGATCTTTTCAATGAAGCCATTAAAGCCTTCGGATAGCTGACCAATCTCATCATTGCCTTTTACTTCAATACGCTGAGATAAATCGCCATCACCTTTGCCTAAGTCAGCAAAGCGAACTGAAATAGCACGAATTGGGCGGGCGATACTATTCGCCAAGAAGATCCCCATCAGAATGAACAGGCCTGCGACAACAACGGTTGTCACCATCATCTGTTTGGCCACGGCATTCAGATCAGCAAAGACTTCATCAACTGGCACTACACCCACCACAAACCAGTCCATCGTCGGAATATAAGTACTTGCGACAAATACTTGTTTCCCTTCATAGTCCGCTTGGATTAGGTTAAAGCCCGATTTTCCAAGTAACTCAGAAGACTCCGAACCATATAAATTCGATAGTGACGATTTCGCTTTGTTCGATTCGCGGTGGATTTGAATATCACCTTTAGCATCCGCTAGGAATACAAAACCAGTGTCTTGAATGCGGAAGCTGTTCAGTAACGAAACCATATCGTCCATCGACTTAGACAAACCTGCCATCGCGTGGCCATTCAGCTGTTGATAGTTAGTGAACATTTTCACATCACCATTGGCTTCTTGGAAAATACTCACTGAGGTGTCTTTACCTGATTGAGTAAAACCAAAGAACCAACCATCTTGCTGTTGATTAAGCTGGCGCAAGAAACCGTTCTGGTTCCAGTAGTATGCGGTATCGCGGTTTGCTACTGATGCATCGTTCAGCTGATATTGGTTGCGAACATTATTAAGCTGCTTGATAAGCAGGCGTTCTGTCTCAGGACTAATTTCTGTTGTATCTACCGCTTGTTTAATAAATTCGTTGTTGGCAAGCTGGTGAGCTGCCGATAAAAGTTGGCTAACATCGCGGTCGATTTGACTATTAATTTGCTCCAGCATCAGTGGAAGCTCGATATCGATGAGACGGTGCTCTAATACCGATCGCGCTTGTCGTTGAGCCATCACACCAACAATAATCGTTGAAGCCAGTACCGCAAAGGTGATACCTGCAACGACCTTTTGTTTTATGCTAATTGAAGTTAGTTTCATGTCTGCTGCCTTTCAAAGCATTAGGTTTCGTAAAGGGTAATAAGTGGTCAGTGACACATAAGAGTAGTGCCGTCCTTTTGATAGACCTTCCAGCCAATATAGTATATCGGACAAAACAAACATTTCTTTACTAAATATATCGATAACAAATTGATTAACTGAAAAGTAAGATTTCTCTTACCGTTAAATTTCGTGCTTGATTTTTTATTCATAATTCATAAACAATTGAATCTATGGAATTTATCATCGGCATCCTTCTAGTCGCTGTTGATTTTTCCATCAATCAGTTAACCGCTCAGTTCAAACGTGGAACTTTTTTCGTTCACCAGATACTAAGTGAAAAATAGGGAGAAACACGATCATGAATTCTGACGCTCTAAAACACCTACGCGAATACTTAAACAGCCAAGTTATTGGCCAGAGCGAACTGGTGAACCAATTGCTCATCGCACTGCTTGCCGATGGCCACATTTTGGTTGAAGGGCCTCCGGGACTTGCCAAAACTCGCGCAGTAAAATCATTGGCTGATTGCATTGAAGGTGATTTTCACCGTATTCAATTTACCCCAGACTTACTGCCAGCGGACTTAACCGGCACTGATATATTCCGTCCTGAAACAGGCGAATTCACCTTCCAATCTGGACCTATTTTCAATTCATTGGTACTAGCCGATGAGATCAACCGTGCGCCGGCTAAGGTACAAGCAGCGATGCTCGAAGCCATGGCAGAAAAACAGATCACCGCGGGCCGCAACACTTATGCGCTACCAGAGCTTTTCTTAGTGATGGCGACGCAAAACCCGATTGAACAAGAAGGGACCTATCCTCTGCCAGAAGCGCAGTTGGACCGCTTCTTAATTCACCTTGATGTAAACTACCCAGACGCACAAAGTGAACTTGAGATTTTACGCCTTAACCGTGGCGAGGCGAAAGGCGACACTGCCCCGACGCCACCAACTCTGACTCAAGCCGATATTTTTGCCGCGCGCCAGTCTGTTCTCAATGTCCACATGGCTGACACTATCGAGCAATACATCATTCGACTGATCATCGCGACTCGCAATCCTAGCAACTATGATGACACACTTGCTCAATGGTTAGAGATGGGGGTAAGTCCTCGTGCCACTATCGCCCTTGACCGTTGTGCTCGCGCTCATGCTTGGTTAAATGGTCGAGACTTTGTTTCACCTGAAGATGTTCAAGCGATGGCATTTCCTGTACTGAGACACCGTTTACTGCTGAGTTACCAAGCGCAAGCGGAAGGTATTCATCCAAATCAAGTCATCAACAAGCTTCTTTCTTTAGTAGGTAGCGCTTAAGGTTAAATGATATGGAACAAACGCTGCCTGCATATAGTGACGGGGTCAATCTTTGCCTAGACGAGCTGCTGTATTACAAACAGCAATGCGTTAAGTGGTTGCCACCAGCCAAAAGTCTTTGGTCGCAAATGCTTGGCCAACACCAAAGTCGTCAGCTAGGCCGCGGTATGGATTTTAGTGAAGTGCGCCAATACCAACCCGGTGATGATATTCGGGCGATTGATTGGCGCGTCACCGCTCGTACCGGCAAGCCTCATACCAAGCTGTTTTCAGAAGAGCGAGAGAAGCCTGTTGTGCTTTACCTCGACTTTTCATCCAGCATGGCGTTTGGCTCTCAGTTGCTGTTGAAGTCTGTACAAATGGCCCATATGGCAAGCTTGATTTCTTGGTTAAGTGTCACGCAACAAGATCGTATTGGTGCGGTGATTGATACCGGAAACGAGCTGATTGAGTTAAAGCCAACATCAAGAAACCGTGGGGCTCTGGCGCTATTACAGACCTTGGTCACTTGTCACCAAAGCTTGATTAACCAGCCATCTCGCAACGACCAAGATATTGGCCATGCGCTTCAGGCTCTGGCGCGTTTATGTCCAAAAGGGAGCGAGATCATTTTATTGAGTGATTTTTCTCGCCTAACAACCCAACATGAGCCTAAACTCAGCCGCCTTTGCCAACACAATCGCGTTCGTATGGTGCAAATCAGCGACCCTCTAGAGCGCGGGCAAACAGGTTTTCGTGGCACAGAACAAGTCTCAAATCAAAACGACACTCGTTGGTTAGACTTTTCGTCACGCAAAACACGCCAAGGTATTGAGCGCGCGTTCTCAGAGCAGCAACAGCACCTAATACAACTCACTCAAAAGATGGGCATCAGCTTTTCTTCACTCTCTAGTGAACAAGCTCTTACTCAACAGCTACACGGACTATAAACATGAGTAATGAAACTCAAACATCACCGCTTCCCTTAAACCCAATGCACCTACCTGAGCCTCCGTCATGGTTACCACTCTCTTGGGGTTGGTGGGCAGTGATTGCGAGTATTTTGCTGACTAGCCTTATCATCTTTATGTTTACTCGCTGGCGTAAAAAGCGCTTGGCTCCAAAACGAACCGCACTACGATTACTTGCTAACGGCAACCGACCTTCTGAAGCCATTGAACTAGTGAGACAAGCGGCGCTGTGCTATTTCCCAAGAGAGCAAATTGCTCAACTCACAGGTAAAGAGTGGTATTCATTTCTTGATAGCCAACTAGCGACGCCTCGCTTTAGTGACAACTACGACCTGTGGCAGCAAGCGCTATACACTAATCAGGCAGTACCAAATGCAGAGCAACTTATTCAACATTGTAATGAATGGGTTGAGCAGGCTCTGCCTCCCAAAAAAGGAAAAGTTTCTCGTGGCTAATATCAGCTTCGTGTGGTGGTGGATGTGGCTATTACTTCCACTGCCCTTGCTCGTTTACTACTTCGCTCCCCCCTTAAAACAAGCCGCTCCTGTTCGTCTTCCCTACTTACCTGAATCAGGTACTGCAGTTGCGCCAACCAATACGCTTGCACGGGTGTTGGTTGCAATAACTTGGATTGCACTCGTCGCTGCGCTCGCACGCCCTGTTTGGTATGGCGATCCGGTGACAACTCAACCTAAACACCGTGACTTAATGTTAGTGCTCGATCTCTCCTATTCAATGAGCCAAGAAGATATGCAAGACGGCGATCAATATATCGATCGACTCTCTGCGGTAAAAAACGTCGTCAGTGATTTCGTTCAGCAGCGTGAAGGCGACCGATTAGGTCTGGTTCTATTTGCCGACCACGCTTATCTGCAAACGCCATTAACCCTAGATAGAGAAACCGTCTCTGACCAAGTTAACTCTCTGGTACTGCGCCTTATTGGTGATAAAACCGCCATTGGTGAAGGTATTGGCCTTGCGACAAAAACCTTTGTTGATAGCGAGGCTCCCCAAAGAGTGATGGTACTGCTCAGTGACGGTAGTAATACCTCTGGTGTTTTGGAGCCACTTGAAGCCGCTAAAATCGCTAAAAAGTACAATGCGACGATTTACACCATCGGTGTTGGCGCGGGCGAAATGTTGGTCAAAGAGTTTTTCATGACTCGCAAAGTAAACACCGCCAAAGATCTTGATGAAAAGACTCTGAAGCAGATTGCCGAACTCACTGGTGGACAATACTTCCGCGCTCGTAATGCTGATGAACTGGCAACCATCTACGACACCATCAACAGCCTAGAGCCAATTAGCCAAGCAACGCAAACGTGGCGACCTCAAACCGAATGGTTCCCACTGCCACTGACTCTTTCGCTGCTGTGTTTTTCTTTACTACTGATTGTCCGGAGGAATTATGTCTGATTTTGTTTTCCTCTCCCCTTACTGGTTAATTGCCAGCTTGCCTTGGTTCGCCTTTATTATCTGGCTATCAAAACGGGCGAGTTCACATACCTTAATCGCTCCGCACCTAGCGAAAGTAATGGGGGTACAAGCCAAAAGAAGCCACTCAGGCTGGCTGTCAGTCATGGCATTAAGTGGCTTGATTGCGATTGTTGCACTTGCAGGGCCAAGCTTTAAAACCCAAGAGCTGCCAAGTTATGCCAACAGCAGTGCCAGAGTGCTGGTGATGGATATGTCGATGTCGATGTACGCCAACGACATCAAGCCTAATCGCCTAACCCAAGCGCGTTACAAGGCGATAGATTTACTGGCAAACTGGAAAGAAGGTTCGACTGGACTGGTCGCTTACGCGGGTGATGCCTACCAAATTAGCCCAATGACAAGCGACAGCCAGACCATTATCAATTTGTTGCCCAATCTCTCCCCTGAGCTCATGCCCTACCCTGGCGCGGATGCAAGTAAAGGGATTGAGCTGGCCATCAATATGATGACCAATACTGGCCTTGCAACTGGCGACATCGTGTTAATCACAGATGATATCGACGATATGGAGCGCTCAGCGATTGAGAAGCTGTTAAAAGGCACTGACTGGCGACTGTCTTTTTTAGGGGTTGGTACCCGTTCAGGCGCGCCAATCCAACTCAATGATGGGACCTTAATGACACATAGCAATGGTCAGCCTGTGGTCGCGAAATCTAACTTCGATAATATGCGCACGCTTACATCGACTTTAAATGGTGAGTTTATCCCTGTCCAAGTCACCAACAGCGACGTGGAACGAATCACTCAAATCACCTCTCACCTAGATGATACCAATGCGCAAAATAGCAGCCATAAGGTCGCAGAACGCATCAATCAAGGCTTTTGGTTGCTGCCTTTACTGATCCTCCCTGCCTTGCTGCTATTTAGACGCGGGTTATTTTTGAGTGTGTTGTTACTAGGACTGCCATTAGTTAGCCCTGAACCTGCCATGGCTAGTCCTTGGATAAACAATGATCAACAAGCCAAACAACTGTTTGATCAAGGCAAGTTCGCTGATGCCGCCGAGCAGTTTACTGACCAGCAATGGAAAGGGGTTTCTCAGTATCAAAGTCAGAACTACTCAGGTGCGATTGAAACGCTTAAGAACGAACAAAGTGTTGATGGACGATACAACTTAGCCAATGCCTATGCCCAAAATGGTCAGTTGGATGACGCTGCGAAGATCTACCAAGAGATACTCAAACAAGACCCGCAGCATCAAGACGCAAAGCACAACTTAGAGGTAGTGAACCAAGCCCAACAGCAACAGCAACAGCAACAGCAACAGCAACAGCAACAGCAACAGCAAGACGAGTCTAATCAAGACCAAAGCGATAGCAAGTCGCAAGACTCTCAGGACTCTCAGGACTCTCAGGACTCTCAGGACTCTCAGGACTCTCAGGACTCTCAGGACTCTCAGGACTCTCAGGACTCTCAGGACTCTCAGGACTCTCAGGACTCTCAGGACTCTCAGGACTCTCAAAATGATAAGAGCTCAAATCCTGAGTCAAGTCAGTCGCAAGAGAATAAACCCTCTCAAAGCGAGCAGGAAAATCAGTCGAAGACTGAAGAAGAGCAGTCCAAAGATCAACAATCTCAGTCTGATCAACAACCGAGCGCAAATGCTGAGCAAGAGCCGAATAGTGAGCAAAAAGATGAAACCGATTCCCAGCAACAGATGCAGCAAGCGCAGCAACAAGATAACCAACAGGCTATCGACCCTGAACTAAGAAAGCTGCAGCAAGTAGAAAATGCCCGTGACCCGAGTCGATTACTGCAAGCACAGATGATCTTGCAGGCTCAGCAAAAACAACCACCACAAGATACAGGTAAAAAATGGTAATGAAGAAACAAGCTAAACTCTTTTTCGCCAGCCTATGCGCACTACTGTTTGTCTTAATCAGTCCAGCCGCCTTCGCGACTAACATTCAGGTGACGGTGAGCAAAAATAAAGTCGTTAAGAACGAAGTTTTCCAACTCAGAGTCGTGGTGGACAAAAAGGTCTCATCGGACGCGATTGATTTTTCAGCGCTAAGCCAAGACTTTTATTTCGGTAGGCCAAGCTTTGGCTCATCGATAAACATCATCAATGGTGACCGTACGACGCGTAGTGAATGGAATATTTCATTAGCCGCTCAACGATTAGGCCTAACGTCGATCCCAGCATTCACAGTAGATGGCACATCATCACAGCCGATTACGATTCAAGTCTCTGCCGACACCGACCAGCCTAAAGTTACCGATTTGGTCGAGCTACAAAGCGCACTGAGCAAAGATGAACTTTACCCGAAAGAGAGCGCCACGCTTACCACTCGCCTAATCGTAAAAGCAGACCCGCGCCGACTGCAAAACCCGAATATCCAACCGCCTGCGATTATCGGCGACAGTCAGTCTGGGCTATCTCTCGAAGCTCTCGGTGAACCTAATCAGTACCAAAGTGTGTTAGATGGGGTTGAAGTCACTGTGGTCGACCAAAACTACCGTGTAACGGCCAATACTGCGGGTGATTACACCCTTAATGGTATTGGCTTCAAAGGCAGCGTTATTTATGGCGATAACCGTAGCGGTACTACTAAGCTAGTCTCGGCCAATACACCAGCGAAACAATTCAAGATTCACGTCTCTCCGATTCCAAGCCAATATCAAGGTGAGTGGCTACCCGCAGCAAGTCTAAGTTTGACGCAGCGCTGGGGCGACTCTGCAGGTAACACCATTTCGACAGATAGCTATCAGACTACCGTAGGAGAGTCTCTAACTCGCGAGATTACCTTAGATGTCGAAGGGCTTGCCTCTGAGCATATCCCTAATTTAAAAGTGAACTATCCAGCGAGCATCCGCGTTTACCAAGAAAAACCTCAGTTTCAAGATCTAGGTAACGGCAAAACAAGAATGACGGTCAAGCAAGTGTTGATTGCTCAGCAACAAGGCGAGGTACACCTGAGCGATGTATCGCTTAACTGGTGGGACACAAGCAACAGTGTCGCTAAGACAGCGACTTTGCCAGGGTTAGATATCCAGATCGCAGCGGGCAGCGGGTTAAGTAATGAGCCTTTAGCTGCACCAGCCGCTAACATCAGCAAGCCTAGAACGGTGACGGTATACGAGCGAGGAATATGGCCATACCTGACCGCACTGTTTGCGCTATTATGGCTAGCGACTCTAGTCATGTTAATTCTCTCGCGTAGCCGTAAAACGACAAAAGTCACCTCGACACCTACAACGAGTGAAGTCGAACAGATCCTCACGGCGCTGAAGCAAGATGACAAAGTCAAAGCAAACTATCTAATCAAACATTGGTTAGACAGCAATATAGGGATGGAACCAAATTTGGTGTTAGAAGTTCGCGCAGAACAAGCGGCCATGAACCAGAGCCAATATGGCAGTGAAGGTAACCCTTGGAAGGCAGCAAAACTTATCAAGCTGATTAAGAAAGCGAACAAGAGCCAAGGTTCAGCAAAAACGGCTAAAGAGCCCTTACCTCCTCTATAAATAGTATGCAGTAAAAAAGCCTTGCGATGTTTCATCCCAAGGCTTTTTTATTAGGCGTTAACCAACATTAGCGTCGAGCCGACAACACTATTTCGTCCGTTATTTTTCGCTTGATAAAGAGCTTGGTCAGCGGCGCTATACAGTTTGTCGAAGCTAAATTCACTTTGCTTTAGCTCCATGACCGAATAACCCACAGACACCGTAAGCGTCTCTTTCACCGAACTCTGTTCATGAGGAATCAATTCAAGCTCAATGCTACGTCGAATACTCTCGGCTAGCTGGGCCACTTTTTCTGCGTTCTGAGTCGTCATCAGCAGCGCAAACTCTTCTCCACCAATACGGCAAAAGACTTCACTATCCGACTTAGTGTGCTGCTGTAATATGCTGCCAACTCGCATCAAGGCAATGTCGCCCTGCATATGACCATATTGGTTGTTATAAAGGCCAAAGTAGTCAATGTCGACGATAATCAACCCATAACATTGAGAGCCGGAATTCGTGTTACGACAGATATCTTCTAACAATGCCTCAAGCATTCTCCGGTTACCTAGACGTGTCAGAGGATCGAGCTTTGACATCGTCTCAAGTTGCTCATTGGCACTTTGAAGCTCTCGAGTTCGGGTCTTAACCTCTTTCTCAAGGTTATTGTTCAGCTCATGAATCGCTTCTTGCGCTCGCGTTTTAAGCAGGACTTCAGTCAGGTTCGAAGCAAACATACGGATCACTTCACGCAGTTGGTGAGTCAACGGTGAACGTTTAATTAAGTTGTCGGCCGCGATAAATGCAATTGGTTCACCATTATTACTGACCAACATGGTCATGGCAGTCCAACCAAAGCCAACAATATTGAAGTCATGGTAAATCGGTACTGACTCTTCAAACACCACCTCATTGGGATTAGCACGCGCAGCATTAACGATGGAGCGGTCAATGGTTTCAGAGCGGTAGTAGGACTCATCGACCACATTACCCTGAATGTCGGTTCCCCAAGTGCCTTGCATATAGGTACATGATTCATCAGTAAGAAAAACGGCAAAACGATCAATACCCAAGCGATTGATCGCAAAGGTCACTGCGGATTTACACACTTCACTAATGGTCATGCAACGGGATAACTCAACCATGCTAGCGTGTAACATGCGAACGTTTTGCTCTTGGCGCTTGCGAATATAGATCTGTGACAGTAGTGAGCCAAACGACTCAAGCATTTGGCGTTGGTATGAAGTAATAGGCGTGCGGTGGATATAGTTGTCCATGGCTATCCAGCCGATGATCTCGTCACCATCACGCAAAATAAGCATGCCATTCCAACCTTGGCCGATAACACTTCCTGCCGTATACAGAGGCGCTTCTTCGACGACGACAAGATTCGCTTTGCCTTCAAACAGCGCATCAATATAGGTTTCTTCCAACTGGTGAAGATCGTACTGGGTATGATGTTCACTGACGGTATTACCCTGCTCATCAGTACCGTATGTACCGCTAAAGCAGCGTTTTTTAATATCAAGTAACATGAATACTGCGCGATCAAAGCCCAGCTTTTCACGGATCACCTCTACCGCCATTCGATACAATTCATCAAGATTTTTCGGATTAGAGATCTCTGCCGAGACTTCTTGGACAAGTTTCATGTTGTCAATAAACAGCTCACGCTGCTTGATCACATCAAGATACTTGGCTTCTTTGATATCTCGCTGTTTAAACTCTTTCGCCGCTTCGGTCTCAGCTCGAACACATTGCCAACGAGAGGCGATAATTTGCAGCGCATCAAGTTGGTTGAACTGGTTTAACTCGCTTATCTTTGCCGCAGACGCATTTTCAATCACTAAATAAGCGCGTCTTTTGGGGTGATTATCGAGCATAAATACATAGCTGTCTTCTGCCATGATTTCTGAATAGCGCCACTGGCAGGTGTTAAGCACCAAAGGGATAAGGCCATCTGAAGAATCGAACTGGGAAACCCAAGTCCAGAAGGTATTAGGGTAGTTTAGTAGTGAAGCAGGGTTGCCGTGACTAAACAAAAAGTTTAGCTCTGAGCCACTTTTAGGTTCCAGAAAGATACCAATATTCTGTGGTTCCAGAAGTTCATCTAAATACTGAAATAGCGCATTTGCCAGAAAGCGATGATTTCTAGCTGAGAGAATATCTTTTAGTAGTACCCTTGGAAACATAGCCCTAGCCTGAATCGAGTTATTATTGTAGTTCGATTAAAAAAGTAACAGCTAGAAATATGCAATCAAATGTATTTGCAATCGCTTGTTAACTGACTCGCAAATCACCAAAAGCAATATGTGCAGATATGATACTCGCTACATTTTGTTGATGTTGTTTCCATATTTTGCATCGTAGTAACTATCGCTATAATAACTAAGATAAGAATCACTCATTAGTTGAGTCGATACCGCCCCCAAGATTTAAAGGATATGTAGTTTGACGCGTTGGTTATGCCTATTTAGTCTCTTTTTCACTCTGCCCACATGGGCAAGTGTCGATTTGATCGAAGTCGATAAATCGAAACGTCGTATGTATCTCATCGATAACGATCAAGTCATCAAAGAGTTTAGAATCGCGCTCGGTAAGCGTCCGAAAGGCCATAAGGTCTATGAAGGTGATCAGCGTACCCCAGAAGGACGCTATTATTTGGATTTCGTTATGGATAGCTCGGATTTTTACCGCTCAATTCATATCAGCTACCCGAACCCAAATGACGTCGCCTATGCAGATAAACTTAACGTCAGTCCGGGTGGAAACATCAAAATCCATGGGCTCAAGAATGGTGAAACCCGTCCAGCTAAGTACATTCAAAGCTTCGACTGGACGGATGGCTGTATTGCAATAACTAACCAAGAGATGGATGAGTTGCTCAAACTGGTTAAGATTGGAACACCTATTGAGATTCGTTGGTAGTCAGATTGGCCTTATCACTGGCCTTTTCTCTAGTTACCCACCAGCACATTAATGAACCGATAGTAACCATCACCACCCCTTGAATAAAGCTCTGCGTCAACACTAGACCTAAGATTACCGATGAGATAATCGTCGACAGTACAGGGGTAAAGTAGGACAACGTTGCCAATAGCACCATGTTTCCACCGATGATGGCGTAATTCCACAACGCGTAACCACTGCCCATTGCGATACCGGCAATCAACAGTAATCCCCCTGACTCAAGGTTTATGCTCATCCCCGTTTCACTGCTTAGTGCATATTTGATCCATAGCGTAATTGCCGTCATGATAAAAAATAGTGTAATGGCATTTTGTCCATTAGCGATACGTTTGGTCAGATTGCAGTAAATCGCCCATAAGAATGCGCCAGTAAAAGCCATCGCATAAGTCACTGGGTTGGTTGCAACGTTGGCAGCAATTTGCGCCACTGATAACCCTTGTTCGCCAGTGATGCTCCAAGCTACGCCAAAAAACGCTAACGCAATACTTGGGTAAACCAACACACTGGTTTTCTTGCCACTGGTTAAGACCGCCAACAGAACGGTTAATGCAGGCCATAAGTAATTAATCACCAACATTTCTATCGCTTGCTGACGCGTATTTGCCATTGCCAAAGCCAGCGCTAGACATATCTCATAGGCAACAAACAAACTACCACCGAGCAACACATAGCGAGGTGAGTACGAACGTACCTTAGGTACTCCCATTACAAGCACCAAGAAGATCGACGCTACAGTATAGATAGCCGCCGCTCCTCCGATAGGTCCAAGCATTTCAGTCACGGCGCGAGCAAGGCCCATGACACTGCTCCACAGGAAAATGGCGGCCACGCCCGCTAAGGTAAATTTATGGCTATTGTTCATGTTATTCCAAACTTAAAACAAAAAAGCCGAGCAGAGTGCTCGGCTCTTAACGGTTATGACGTATTAGATGATTTCCCAACTATGTGTCATCTCAATACCTTTACCTAGCATCAGACATACTGAGCAGTATTTCTCTAGTGAATCTGCCGCCACCTTTGCCACGATCTCAGGGTCTAAATTGTCGCCAGACACTTCAAAGTGAATGTTAACCTGAGTAAATATACGTGGAGCAGTTTCACGGCGCTCTGTGGTTAGCTTCGCGTTACAAGCAGTCACAGCTTGACCTGCTTCTTTTAGACCATCAACCACGTCCACTGAACTACAGCCACCTGCCGCCATCAGCACCATTTCCATTGGTGAGAAATAAGTGCTGTCGCCACTCGCCATTGTAATTTCTTGATTTTTATCAGTTTTACCGACAAACTTTAAATCTTCAATCCATTTTACTTCTGCTTGCATCTGCTTCTCTCTTCTACTTATTTGAGCATGTCTTATCGGATGGAAACTTAACGCCAGTCTGATGACGAATTTCCTCTAGCAATTTTGCCACAATCAACGAACGTTGGGTGCAACTTTCATTACTCATTTTGTTATTAAACTGATGAGCAAACTCAAGCGCCTCGTAATACATAGGGTTAGCATCTTGCTTAACGCTGAGATCGACCCCAATATCACTCCCACGAGTAAACTTGGTCAGCTTTTTAGCGGTAGAGATCATCTCGACCAACAAAGCCCCTTCTTCACCTTGGATTTCACTTGGCAAATAAGAGTCACTCATTTTCGAGTGCTGTAACACCACTTCAAAGCCTTGATAGCCAAGAATGACACTTCCGCTGCCATCCACGCCCGAATCCAGTAACTGAGCGTGTGCTTTCACCGTATTAGGCTCACCAAATAGTTCAATGGCAGAGCTTAAACAGTAAAAGCCAATATCCATAATCGAGCCATTAGCAAACTCTGGATTGAAGGTATTGGGGTTTTCGCCCGCAAGGTATTTCGGATAGCGAGACGAATACTGACAGTAAGTGATCAGCGCTTTACGAATTTTCCCTATCCCTGATAGCTCTTCTTTCAAGCATTTAAAATTAGGCAGATGAGGCGACATAAACGCCTCAAACAACAAGACATTATTCTGTTGTGCAACATCGAACATCTCTGTTGCCAAAGCAAAACTTGCGGCCATTGGCTTTTCGACAATGACATGTTTGCCCGCTTGCATCATTTGAATCGCCTGAGGGCCATGCAAACTGTTCGGACTCGCAATGTAAACCACATCAACCAAGGGTGATTCAGCCAAGGTTGTTAAGTCATTGAATAAGGCGGGCGATGAGTATTTTTGCCCAAACTGCTCCGCGCTCTCTAGTGAGCGAGAATAGATGGCCGTCAGCTCATACTCACCCGTTTTTAACGAAGCTTCAATAAACTGGTCGGTAATCCAATTAGTACCAATAACAGCAAGTTTTATCATTATTATTCCTTAACCAGCCCGAAAACTAAAAACTACATTTACACCGTCATTACAACACGTATTGCCAGCAGAATAAGTACCGCGCCGGACAATCTGTCAATCAATTGTGCTTTAGAACGAATCTTATCAATCAGTCGAGGGCTCGAAAGTAAAAACGTAATCAAGGTATACCACAGACCATCAACAATGAGTGGAGTCATAACGATGACACTCTTAGCCGTCACGCTGTCACCCACCGCCACAAACTGACTAAATAGAGCGATAAAGAATAGCGCAATTTTAGGGCTCAGCAATGAGATCAAAAAGCCTTCTTTTGCTGACTGCCAAACGCTAGTTTGCTGCCCAGATTCCAACCTTTCAGCAACACCACCTTTTGAGCGCAGCGCGTTGTAGCCTAGATAGACAAGATAAGCCGCACCAGCATAACTGATCGCCTTAAACAACAAAGGAGATTGCTGTAGTACAACCGCTAGACCGATCAAGGTAATGAAGGCATAAATACCAATACCAACGGCATGAGCCCATGCCGTTGCTAAACCATTGATGCGCCCGCCAGCTAAGCTATGCTTGGCTACCATGGCCAAGCTAGGTCCAGGAGACATTGCCCCCAATATCGAAATGGTAAGAAGAGATAACCAAACAGTGAACGTCATAATGCTAGATCCTTAATTTGAATAACAAAGCCCACCAATGGGCAATGAGGATAGGTCTAACGTTAAATGAGACCTGGAATGATTTGAAATCAAAGTTAATCATAGCCATCATGATTTTAACTCATACCAATAGAGTAAGGAGACACCAGCATCACATCGAGAACTTTCTCACGTATCCATTGATGTGCTTTGTCGTTGTCATATTTTGGATGCCACATCAACCAATAGTGATGAAGCTCCGTCTCGAATGGCAACGAACAATACTCAAGCCCCGCCTCTTGTGAAAGATTACGAGCAATATGCTCTGGAACCACCATGAGGTAATCACTATTTTTGAGTGCATTAATCGCCGCAGAGAAGAACGGTATTTTGAGTGCAATGCGCCTTTCAAATCCCAATTTTTTTAATGCGATATCAACCTTAGAATCTTTATCGCCCCCTCCTGTCACCTTCAAGTGAGGAAAAGTAACCAAATCGTCACAGCTTAAGTGAGTTTCAGTCTGTAGCGGGTGGCCCTTTCTCATCAAGCAAACCGACTTATCCTGCCCTATTTTTACACTGCTCAACTGTTCAGGTGGCTCATCCAACATTGTCGATGCTAAATGAATACCTGATTGCTCAAACTCATTAAGAAAGTCTGGTTGCCATAATCGATAAGCGAGGTTCACCTTAGGCGCGTGCTCCGACACAATTGAAACCACATCAGGCACAATGTACTGCGCAACGTAGTCACTCGACGACAGCACAAATTCTTGTTGCCATGTTTGAGGATCAAATGCTTTCTCAGCCAATAGAGCATCAAACTCTTCCAATAGGCTTCTAAGCTTGTCTTGCATCGCCAAAGCTCGCGGCGTAGGAACGAGTTGGTTGCCATCTCTAACTAACAAGGGGTCATCGCAAATTTCACGCAGTTGAGCCAATTGACGACTCACCGCTGACTGTGTGATATGAAGCCGATGCGCTGCATTGCTCACGTGGCACTCTTCGAGCAAGGCGTGAAGAGAGCGAAGGAGATTTAAATTTAGATTACTTAACATTTTGCATGGTGTTGAAGAATTCGGTTAATACAGTATGTGTCATCAAATGGCGTAGTTCAGGAATTCGCTGCAATTCATCACGAATCTCATTTAAACGCGTCATAGTCTCAACTTCCACATACAACATCATGTCAGTCTCACCACTGATAGCATGACACCATTTGACTCCGTCGATCTGATAGATCATCTCTGCGTAAGCTTCACAGTAATGAGTCGATCTCGACATATCAAACTTCAGCGCCAAATAGGCTTTAATCAGATCTTTAGGATTAGCCAACGCGATATCAGCATGATAACCAAGGATAATATTCTCTTGCTCAAGCTTTTGAATCCGAGCGGTAACCGCAGAGCGCGATAAGTTAACCTGCCGCGCAATGTCACTGACACTTTCCCTAGCGTTATTTTTTAATATTGAGACGATTTGAGCGTCGAATTTATCCATATAAGTGCTTCCTTTCCCTCCAACTTATTCCGTTGGTTTTGGCAATGTGACATAAAACTTACCCAGATGAAAGCTGACAAAATGACAGAAATATAAACCGCTTCCGACAATGTGACGGCAATCTGCGACGAAATGACTAATGCACAACTAAGCCGCATACGTTAACCTAATTTGACGCATTCATCTGTCGAATACTATCAGCAAGGAGAGCATGATGAGCCAATTAAAAAAAGAGATCACCTTACTCTCTGGTATCGGTCAGCTATCGACCACCTTACTTGGAACTGGGTTATTCATGGTTCCAGCCATCGCTGCGGGTATTGCTGGGCAATTCTCTTTATGGGCATGGATAGTACTATTTGTCGCTATTTGCCCTATCGCTTTAACCTTTGCTCAGCTAGGTAAGCGATTTCCAAGTGCGGGTGGCACCGCCTATTTCGTGCGTAAAGCGTTTAACTCTAAGTTAGAAAAAAGTGTCGCTTGGCTGTTTTTAAGTGTCATCCCTGTCGGCGTTCCTGCTGCGATTGCACTAGCCGCTGGTTTTTTGCAACAGCTACTGCCTAGTGGATTAAACTCATCCATCTTTGCTCAAATCCTTACGGTTGCTCTGCTTATTGGGGTTAACTTAGCTGGCGCTAAATCGTCAGGCCGACTACAAACCGTTATCGCACTGGCCATTTTTGCTTTAATTGCGGCGTTTTGGTGGCAGGGAGATTTCAGTAGTAACGACTTGATATTGCCTGAGCTCACCACTGAAAGCATTTTGCCGATTGGTCTAGCGCTCGGCGTCATGTTTTGGTGCTTTGTCGGCATCGAAGCCTTTGCCCATATGGGTGAAGAGTTTAAAAACCCTCAACGAGATTTTCCGATTGCCATCATTATTGGCTGCTTTGTTGCTGGCGCCACATACTGGGTATGCTCGGTGATCATTCTTAAGATGCAAGCTTACGGCACACCTATGTTCGACAGTGGCTCTATCCCTTGGGTCGCCAATCAACTGTTTGGTGCAGAGTTTAAGACTCTTATCAGTATCATCGGTTTCGCTGCCTGTTTTGCCAGCGTAAACCTATACACACAAAGCCTATCACGCATGTTGTGGGCTCAAGCGAGAGAATATAGCCCAAATAGCTCGTTAGCCCGTTTATCCATTCGCGGTGTACCTGCCAATGCGACGTTAGCGGTCGGCGCGGTAGTACTTGTCTCATGTATTATTGGTGAACTGTCAGGGTTGGATCTCGAGTTCTTTTTGAAGCTCGCCAATGGCATTTTTGTGCTTATCTATCTTCTCGCCATGCTTGCCGCCTATAAACTGCTGACAGGGATTAGCCGTCATTTAGCTGTGGTGTCGTTAGTACTGTGTACCGCAGTGTTTATTTGCCTAGGCTGGTCAATGCTCTACGCAGTAAGTGTCTTTGCGCTGCTAAACCTGCCTTGGCAAAAGTGGCGAGCAGTGAAAGCATCAAATAACGTATGACGTTATCTTGTCTAGGTGGATAGCGAGGATGCTGTGCTGGCTCACCTGCTTCCACTGTGGACTCTTTTCCAATGGCTCTGAAGCCAACACAACATTTGCACCACCTTGTTTGATAAACACCGTTGGCGCTTCTTGATCAGAGCTATATCGAACTACCCAAAACTGCTCCCCGTCTGAGATGCAGATTGAGGCTTTTAACGGATCCTCTATCTGCTTACTCTCCATCACCTTTTCAATCATAGACAAGGTCATTTTAATCGCTTCAACTGGGTTATCCTTTAACCCATTTTGCAGCATCAGTAAAAAGATCAATTCACTGTCTGTAGTCCCCATTCGTTTCAGAAATAACGACTCACATAATTGACGCTCAAGCTCAAATTTAACCTGTTCAAACCCGCCAATCTGACCATTATGGAGGAACATCCAGTTTTCACTTATAAAGGGGTGGCAATTGGAGCGAGAGACTTGTGTGCCTGTAGAGGAACGCACATGGGCCATAAAACGATGAGAGCGAATATGGTGGGTCAATGAGCGAAGGTTTTCATCCCCCCAAGCCGGAAGTACTTCGTGAAATTGACCGGGAGTATCTCGCTCAGTGTACCAACCAAGACCAAAACCATCAGCATTCACTCGCGTGACCGCTTTACGCGCTTCTAAACTCTGGTGCACCAATGAGTGCTCTGGTTCATAAACTAACTTATCCAAATAAATGGACTCTCCTTGGTAGGCTAACCATCGGCACATACGATTCCTTTCCTTAGCTAATTACATCTTTGTCAATAACATCACGATTTGAACATTTCAGCAAGTGTACGAATCTTAGGTTCAATCTCATCCATAGGGACATTACCAAACCCCAATACCGCACCAGACCAATCGCGCTGCCCCACTCCATCAAACTGCTCGTAGTAATTAAACGGGCGAATAACAATACCGCAAGCGTTGGCTCGCTCCGCCCATTCCTGCTCTGAGAGATACCCATACCACCTTAATGTTACGTGCAGCCCTGCCGCTTGGCTTATTACCTCTACCGAATCCGAGAAATAACGCTCAATCATGGTTACCATTAACTGGTGCTTTTGTTTATATAAACGACGCATCTTTCGGATGTGCCGAACTAAATCGCCCTCGACAATAAAATCCGCCAGCGCCGCTTGGGTATGGGTAGGAGAATCACCACTTAACGCATCCTTAAGCGTCAAAGCTTCAGTCACCATAGATTGAGGTAGAACCAAATAACCCATTCGCAAACCGTTGAACATCACCTTACTCAATGAGCCGACATAAATGACATGTTGGTCGTGCCCCGTTTTTGCCGCCAGTCCCTGTAAACTTGGATAAGGGCGATGAGCAAATTGAAACTCACTGTCATAGTCATCTTCAATAATCCAGCCACCGCGCGTTTTAGCCCATTCGATTAGCCGCAAACAGCGCATCTTGCTTAGTGCGACTGTCACGACCCAGTTGTAAATCACCAATATCAATCAACGCCATAAGTGGATCCATCCATTATCTAAAACTGGCCCTAAATAAAGAACCAATTTAAGAGTACCTTAGCGATAAATCAAACGGTTAAGAGGGACTCTATATGCTATCTACTACTCAAAGGACAGAAATTAGAAAAGGCGCACATAAGGCGGTCACTGAAACTCAAACACTTTACGACATTATTGATGAGTCACTGGTCGCGCATATTGCCATCGGAGACAACGAACAACCCTTTGTCATCCCGATGTTGGCATGGCGTGTAGCGGACAAGGTGTATATCCATGGCGCGAATAACAGTCGTTTAATGAGGAATTTAAAAAAAGGAGTCAGTACTTGCCTTACCTTCACCCTGTTTGACGGTTGGGTATTGGCGAGAAGCGCTTTTCATCATAGCGCGCACTATCGTAGTGCCGTGGTACTTGGCCATTTTACGGCGATTGAGGACAGCGGTGAAAAAGACCGCCTGCTTAATCACTTTATCGAACAAATCGCACCGGGAAGAACCGATGAAGTCCGTCTAAGCAATCAAAAAGAGCTCGATGCCACCATGCTACTCGAAATCCCCTTAACTGAGGCCTCAGTAAAAGTCAGTAACGGCAAGGTCAAAGATGATTTGAGCGATATGCAGCAGCCGGTTTTTGCAGGGTATCTACCTTATCGCACCGTTGTTGGGCCGTTAGTTGCAGAGGAGGATTCGATTCACTCATCAACGCCTGACTATAGCAATGCCTACCCCCAACGCTGGCATCACCGCAGCTAACAGCTCTGTGTACTCTTGTTAACGCTCATCCAAACTAAAATGCTGTATATATTGGGTGGGCGTCATACCTCGATTCTTCTTAAACATACGATTAAAACTTGCGGTATTTTGGTAACCCAATCGACGCGCGACCTCATCGATATTGACCCCAGACATAAACATCGACACTGCAATATTACTCATCACGTAACCGCAGACGGTGGAAAAGTTCATACCCAATTTACGTAGAGCGCGTTGTAATTGCTGGGTAGACATGCCCAATAAATCACTCACATGTTCTAGAGTAGGCAAACCAAAGTAACGGCTGTAGTTTAGTACTTCGTAAATCACTTTTACTTCATCTTCCGGATCCGGCATGTTCAGCAGCTCATCCAAATCGGAAAAGTTCATCGCTAAGCGCCCTTTTTTAATACTTCCCTGCTGCTTGGTCGCAAGCCTTAGCTCTGAGTGAAACCAAATTTCGGTGCATGAATGGCTCCAGTCGATATCACAACCAAAAAAGGCTCGATACTTTTCGACATTTTTGCGCGAACCGGATAATCGTATTCGCAGTGGCGCAAAATCCTTACCCAAGTAAAGTCGCATGACTTTGACTAAGGTTATCGCAATACGGACACTGTCATGTACTTTGCACTCGGCACTAAAACGAGGGTTTCTATAGGTCCACTTAATGATGGGGCCGCTGATGGCCGCCGATAAGAAAGCACCGTTTTGCAAGCTGTTCAAACCGTAATTTAGTCGTCGTATGGTTGACGCGAAATCGTGTCCAGAAAGCAGCCAATGGCTAATAGCACCGATACTGGCGACATCTTGATCGATCATAGAATCAAGAATGATGTCTGGATTTCTCGTCTGCTGCTCAAGCTTTCGATACCAGTTATTGACTTCAGAAACAGGGACTAAGGTCATCGGGTTGTTAAACACCGCTTCCGGAATGCCAAGCGCATCATCGGGCAACTGGTACTGATTACGAACGCTTTGGTGGATTTTGTAAATACCAATAGCCCGCATGAATCTAACTTTATTCATTTACAGATCAAGTCAATTTTAAATCTCATATGACTCAATCTGTCACATAAAAATCAACTTTTCAAATCTAGATCACAATCTGCGGGTCTAATTAATCTGGAGAGCTGAATGAGCTTATTAAGTGTCCCTTTCGTTGGGACAACTGCCGATACAGTTTTGCACGCTGTCGCTACCGTCGTCCTTGTCGCCACCGTAGCTGCTGCTGTCTATGGTTTCTGGAAATTCCATGAATTGCCGATCAATAAGGCCCACAGTAAAAATCATCATCAAATAGGGCTAATCACCGCGTTGACGTGGATAGGTTTTATCTGGCATTGGGTATGGGTGGTAGCCGTCATTCTGGCCTTTGTCGATATGGAAAAAGCGATCATCAATCTTCGCGATACATGGCGTCATGCCCCCAAAAGTAGCCAGCCAACAAATAACGACCAAGTGACGATTCAGGAGGACGCATAATGTTAGAAGGCTTAGCCGTATGGGCGCTTTTCATCTATCTCCTTCGAATGGTCGGAATGCCGTGGAACAAAGCCACTAAATCCTTTGCCTATTTAGGTGGTGTCTCTTGGTTGATGTTTGTTTGGGTCGGACTGCTCAACTATACGCCAATGGATCTATCCGGCGGCTCTGTGGTTCAGTCTCCGCATATTCAGCTGCGTCCAGACTCACCCAATGTCACCGGTAAAGTAGACAAGATCTACATTGAGCCGAACCAAGAAGTGACCAAAGGCCAGCTGATCTATGAGATCGATCCAACTCAATATCAAATTGCGTTCAATCAAGCTCAAGTCACGCAGGAAGCTGCGCAAGTTGCATACGATGTCGCACAAGAAGACATTGAAATCGCGAAAGCCGAGCACCAGTCGATGCTGCTTGATGTGGAAACGACCAAGAGTCGTCTAGCGACGGCAAAAGCGGACTATGACTTACAAGTCAAAATGTTAAAACGCTATCAAGAGCAAAACCGAGTGGTTAAAAATACCATAACCGCTAGTGACATCGATAAGCAGCAAACAACCGTCGAAAAAGCGAAGCACAATGTATCAACGATCAAATCAGAGCTGAGCACCAAAGTTGTTGAAGCCGATAAAGCAGAGCTAAACATTAGCAAAGCGAAACTAAGTGTGAAGAGTAAGCGAGCGGATTGGAAGAAGAGTCAAGAGCAACGGGCGAAAGCTCAGTGGGATCTCGATAGCACTAAAGTATATGCCCCTACTGACGGCTTTGTGACTAACTTTATTTTACGTGAAGGCCAACGCGTTTCTATGATGCCGCGCTTGCAGATGTACACCGATGAAAAATATGTGCTGATGCGCGTAAACCATCAAGCGATTCGTAATGTAAAACCAGGCCACGTGGCAGAGTTTGCATCATCCGTGTATCCAGGCAAAGTCTTTTCAGCGCACGTAGAGGGGATTGTTGAGGCGACAGGGGAAGCTCAAGGAAACTTGCTAGGCTTGGATCCATCGGTAAGAGCAACGACTGGCCAAAACCTACAAAACAAACATCACTTTGTTCGCCTTAAGATTGAAGAGACCGAAGGATACGACATTCCTGTCGGGTCGGTTGGTTTAGCATGGGTAAGTGGTGATAAACCAATCAGCTTTATGGCCTTCTTAGACGTAATCAGAGGGATAATTATTAGAATGAAGTCGCAGTTGTACTACTTCTACTCAATCTAATTAGCTAACAGCCCAGTTTTACTGGGCTTTTTGCCTATTTTTAACCTTCTCCAACCTCCCCTTTCTGATACTATATCGCTCATCTAGATTTAAACCGTAACAATACGGAGCCTTCTTAATGAGCGAATTTCAAGACTTATCTTTCCAAATTGAAACCATCGCCCAAGCTGAGCCAGAACAGCAGAGCAACATCCTCAACCAACTCATCGAGGAAGGGTTGGAAGCGGGCTCGATCGCCTTAATCCTAGAAGCATTCCCAATCGATGAGCGTGTACAATTGTGGCGTGGACTGCCATTAGAACTTCACATTGATGTACTGACTGAAGCGCGTGCTGAAGTACGCCGCTCAATCATTGATGAGCTGTCTGAGATTGAATTAAAGCTCACCCTAGCCAAGCTTGATAACCTATCACTGATAGAGTGGGCCGACTCTCTACCTGAAGAGATCATCAACGAAGCGCTACAGCTGATCGAGAAAGATGAGTTAGAGCTCTACGATCAAGCCAACGAATATCAAGATGATGAATTAGGCCGCTGGGCTGAAAGAAAGGTGGTGACGCTGCCTTTTAATATCTCTGTAGAAAAAGCCAAAGGGTTGATGGAGCGTTACAGTTATGACGCCCCGCAACAGATATATCTAATTAACAAACGCAAGCAGTTCCGTGGTGTCGTCAGCTATATCGATCTATTAAGAGCCGAACCAGCAGAACGACTGCGTCACCTTGCTATAGACAATGTGGTTACGCTGAACGCAACGCTAACTCTGGCGGAAAGTATCGAGGCTCTTGAGCACTCCTCGCTTTCCACCATGCCTGTCACCGACGACGAGCAATTATTGATTGGTGAAGTCGATTGGCAATTTGCCCTAAGCACTCAACGTGAAATTTACGAGACGCGCTTAATGGCGGGTACCGGTATGGACGAAGGCGATGACCTTTTTGCGCCGGTGATCAAAAGCTCGCAAAAGCGTGGTGTGTGGCTTGGAATCAACTTAATGACAGCGATTCTGGCCTCGGTCACCATCGGATTATTTGAAGACGTCATTGCCCAAGTCGTCGCGTTAGCTGTACTGATGCCGATTGTTGCCTCCATGGGTGGTATCGCGGGTAGCCAGACTCTGACACTGATGATTCGTGCCATGGCATTAAACCAAATCACCTCAGGTAACCGCTGGGCCTTATTGAAAAATGAAATTGGTATTGGCTCGATTAACGGCCTACTTTGGGCACTCATTATCGGTGGTCTTGCAGGCTTATGGTTTCAGTCTGTGGTACTGGGAGGAACGATCGCGTTGGCGATTATTGTCAATATCATCACCGCTGCGCTATTTGGTGTACTGATCCCGATCGCACTCGATAAGCTCAAACTCGATCCTGCATTAGCGGGCTCAGTTATATTGACGACAGTAACGGATGTCGTTGGCTTCTTTGCCTTCCTAGGTACGGCTAGTTTGGTCATGTTGTAACGCAATTGATATCAATTATGTCATTAGCAAATGCATGGTCATTTGCAATTTGCATTTTCAATATGCAAAGGCATCAGCATAAAAGTACAAAATATAACCAATTTCATAGCAATTCAGTGCTATTAAAGTTGGCACATATACTGCAGTTATATAAATGACCCTTCTTAAGCCGAGGGTCACCTAGCCAACTGACGTTGTTAGTGAACTCAAATTTTGTTCACAAGTATAGCGGCCAATCTCCCTTATTGAGATTGGCCTTTTCTTTACCTGCTCACCACGCCCTACTTTTTGTAGTAAAATTCGTAAAAGCCAAAATTTGGTTATATTGCATCCATAACACGCAAATATAACAACCAAAAATAAGCACTCCACTTAGATAAACGAGCCAAAATACCATAAATGCAACTTTTCTTATTCACGGGAAAGTGGCTCTGCTGTTTACTTTAATAAATACATCAAGATAACGTTTGCATCGTCGTAATATCATTGTACAAATCGACAACAAACTATATAGAACACAGTTCATAAGACATAAAGAAAACCTAGACACCAAGCCTCATAAAACAATCACTTTAGAATCAAAAGCAAAGGTTAAAATGAGATTAAAAAAACGATTTCATTCAAATAATTAACCAATACTATCAGTGAGTTACATCAGAAAAGGCAAGATTAATAAGCACTGGCAATAAAATTATCATTGACACAGATTTTTATATCATCATAATACGCGCCGTTTACCCGAAACTCACACAATTTGTATTGATAATCTATTTGCGGAGGTTATAAATGGCTGCGGACAATAACTACAGTCTGGGACCCGTGCCGACAACGGCAAGGAAAGGAGTCGCTTCACTTACCATGGTAATGCTTGGACTCACTTTCTTCTCTGCAAGTATGTGGACCGGTGGTTCCCTTGGTACTGGTCTTTCTTTCAATGATTTCTTCCTCGCTGTTCTTATTGGTAACCTCATCCTCGGTATCTACACCTCTTTCCTCGGTTACATTGGCGCTTCTACTGGTCTCTCTACTCACCTTCTCGCTCGATTCTCTTTTGGTACTAAAGGCTCTTGGCTTCCTTCTGCTTTATTAGGCGGGACTCAAGTTGGCTGGTTTGGTGTTGGCGTAGCGATGTTCGCAATCCCAGTCCAGAAAGCGACAGGCATTGATACCAACACACTTATTATTGTTTCTGGCCTGCTAATGACTGCAACGGTTTACTTCGGTATCAAAGCGCTAATGATTCTATCGGCGATTGCTGTACCAGCGATTGCAATCTTAGGTAGCTACTCAGTTTCAATGGCAGTAGATAGCATTGGTGGCTTAGAGCAACTTCAATTGATTCAACCAGAAACGCCAATGGACTTTTCAGTTGCACTGGCAATGGTGGTAGGTTCGTTCGTTAGTGCCGGTACACTCACTGCTGACTTCGTCCGTTTTGGTAAGAAACCAGCAAGTGCAGTATTAGTCACAATGGTTGCCTTCTTTATCGGTAACTCACTGATGTTCATTTTCGGCGCGGCAGGCGCGGCAGCAACTGGTCAAGCGGATATTTCTGACGTAATGATTGCGCAAGGTCTTCTACTCCCTGCTATCATCGTGCTTGGCTTAAACATTTGGACGACCAATGAAAACGCGCTTTACGCTTCGGGCCTTGGTTTCTCAAACATCACTGGGCGTTCAAGCACAGTAATGTCTATCGTCAACGGTATCGTAGGCACAATCTTCGCTCTGTGGTTGTACAATAACTTCGTTGGTTGGTTAACCTTCCTTTCGACAGCAATTCCACCAATTGGCGGCGTAATCATTGCTGACTTCCTAATTAACCGTAAACGCTACCAGAACTTTGACAAAGCTGAATTCCAGACCATTAACTGGGCAGGCATCCTAGCGGTAGCTATAGGTGTTGCGGCAGGTAAATTCATTCCAGGTGTTGTACCACTAAACGCTGTTCTAGGCGGTGCACTAAGCTATGTTGTACTTAATTCACTACTAAACAAACGCGCGCTGAAAACACAAGCTGCGTAAGGAAGCACCATGACAACGCTATTGATCAAAAACGCGACACTTCGCAATCAAGAAGGATTAAAACAAATCTTGATTGAAGACGGTCAATTTAAGCAAATTCTCGATAACGATGCGGATGTTGCTTACCAAGGTAACATTCTAGATGCAGAGGGCGGCCTTGCGGTTGCGCCTTTCTGCGAGCCTCATATTCACTTAGATACAACTCAAACAGCAGGCGAACCAAACTGGAACATCTCAGGTACGTTATTTGAAGGTATTGAGCGTTGGGCTGAGCGTAAAGAGTTACTCTCGATTGAAGATGTAAAGACTCGCGCAAAGCAAACTCTGAAATGGCAAATCGCCAATGGTATTCAGCACGTTCGTACTCACGTTGACGTTTCTGATCCAACACTGGTCGCACTTAAAGCAATGATCGAAGTGCGCGAAGAGATGAAAGAGTGGGTCGATATCCAGATCGTCGCGTTTCCTCAAGAAGGCATCCTTTCTTACCCGAACGGTAAAGAGTTGCTGGAAGAAGCAGTGAAGCTTGGCGCGGATGTTATCGGCGCAATCCCTCACTTTGAGTTCACTCGTGAATACGGCGTGGAATCTCTGCACTATGTATTCGAACTGGCGCGTAAGTACGATCGCCTAATCGATGTTCACTGTGACGAAATCGACGACGAGCAATCTCGCTTCGTTGAGACGCTGGCTGCATTGGCACATAAATACGAAATGGGTCATAAGGTAACGGCTAGCCACACTACAGCAATGGGCTCTTACAACGGTGCTTACGCGTCGCGTCTGTTCCGTCTGTTAAAGATGTCCGGTATTAGCTTTGTTGCTAACCCGCTGGTTAACATCCATCTGCAAGGCCGCTTTGACGACTACCCGAAACGTCGTGGTATGACGCGCGTTAAAGAGATGCTTAACGCCGGTATCAATGTTTGTTTTGGTCACGATGATGTGTTCGACCCATGGTACCCACTCGGCACAGCTAACATGCTGCAAGTACTACACATGGGACTACATGTTAGCCAAGTAATGGGTTATGACCAAATCAACAATGGCCTAGATCTAATTAGCGATAACTCAGCTCGTACGCTGAATATTCAAGATAAGCATGGTATTGAAGAAGGTAAGCTAGGTAGCTTACTTATCCTACCGGCAGAAAATGGCTTTGATGCCGTTCGCCGCCAAGTGCCAGTGCGCTACTCTGTTCGCAACGGTAAAGTGATTGCTGAAACACAACCAGCAACCACGCAGATTCACCTTGGTGAGCAAGAAGAAGTAACGTTTAAGCGCTAAACACGCAACGTTAATCAAAAATGGGAGGCTCTAGCCTCCCATTTTTTATTCCCAATAACTTGGTGAGTTATCTCAGGGCAAAAGAAAAACCCCACTAAGCTCTCGCCTAGTGGGGTTCTATTCTTACTCGCAGCAATCCGGCTACTAATAGGTGCTCCCTGCATCTATTCCTTGATAGTACGCTGAATCCTTCAGCACTTTCCTTATCATCGCCATCCTAGCGGTGTCCTTGGCAATCCAGCCCGTTAGCAATCCTCGCTAACTCTCATCACTTAATCCTTAAGCGGTGTCCCTGACTCTATCATCCTGATAGAAATTGCCTTAGTCCGTTAAGTGTCCATTGTCTTTCCTTGTGTAACCATCCTAGTTACTAGCGTCCAGCCAATGTCCTTCGCTTTCCATGCCGACCATTCATCCTGAATAATCGAATCTTCGTCCTGAAGATGACCTATCCCTGGGTCTTTCCTGTTCCGTGTCTGCTCCCTGCTGACAACTTAAGATTATGCGATCGGTGGTTTTTCACAATGGTAAATATCGCTAATCTCCTTTCCTAGAGCAGTTCAAAAATCACACATAACCAATTAAATCAAAAGCTTACAAATATACAAAAGTCATATCCTAACTAATATGACTACGTTAGCTCACGAGCCTGTGAGAGATCTCGCACAAAACTCGTAGCCGAAGGCTCAATAGTCGTCATTTGGCAGTGAATATGCCCTGTGACAACCATCACTCATTTCTGAGTAACCCATTTAATCCGTATCTTTATACGCTTTTACTGGTCTATCTCGCGTTAAATTAGGGTATTATTAGGAGATCTCTATCACACAACTTATTTGGCTTAGTTCTGACTAGAGCTAGGCGACATTTCCTAGAGGAAAGCTGAATGATTTCAAAGTGGGCACAACGCTTTTACCAAATGGCAGAATTAGTTGGGTCTTGGAGTAAAGACCCTTCCACTCAGGTTGGTGCTGTCATTACAAAACAAAACCGTATCGTTTCTGTCGGTTTTAATGGTTACCCTCACGGTATTTCAGACAGTGCGATGACCGATGACCGTGAAATGAAGTATTTAAAGACGTTGCACGCTGAAGAGAACGCAATACTTTTTGCTAAGCGTGATCTTGATGGATGCGAAATTTGGGTAACACACTTCCCTTGTCCAAATTGCGCAGCAAAAATCATTCAAACAGGTATTTCAGCGGTGCATTGCCCAGAACAAACGCCTGATTTCTTATCCCGCTGGGGTGACAAAATCAAAGTAAGCCAAGAAATGTTTTTACAAGCTGGAGTGAAAGTGAACTGGCTGCCGCTAGAAGACTTATCTGACTCATAAAGACTGTTCAGTTCTCTTGATTAAATAAGGGGATGGCATCCCCTTAGTTTGAGTTACCAGCAGAAACCAAATTTTCTACCCGATCTGTCAGAATCGTCTTACGTACTGTAGGGCATCTGACGACATCTTAACAAAACTAACAATTTCACCATGCATAATGTAAGGAAATGAGAAATTATGTAAGGTGATTAATGACTATTCAGCATCAAACATGGAGATTGGTAAATGGATGGTAAGCGAGTTGTAAAATTTGCTGAAGATGGCTACGCGCCACTGTTAAAAGTATTGGATTTTTTGATAATTAACTATTCAATCCAAGCAGTAATAGATGTCGCTTATGGTCAAGAGACAGCAATTGACTTTGCCGTCACTTTCATTATCGCAACCTGTTTTTTATTATTCTCTGAGTACTGTAACGTATACTCGGTAAATGTAAGAAAGCGCATCGGTTCATCTATCGCCAGAATCCTAGTCGCTGCATTTTTTACCTTTTTAACTGTTGAACTCATCAAGTATTTTTACGGGTCTCATGAAGGCGCGTCCATTAACCACCTAAGTAAAGGTTGGTACTACTATCTGTTTGCTTTTGCTATTACATCGATTATTGCGGTCCGCATTTTAATCTTAACTGTTTCTCGTGCCGTTTACCGTCGATACAAAAAAGTAAAAACAGTCGCTATCTTTGGCTATACGCCAACAGCTATAGCGATAGAGCAACAAATACTCAGCCTTCACCAACGACAATATCTAGAGTTGGAGCTTTATGCCGAAAAAAATGAAGATGAATTTGGTTATATCACTAAATCTAGCTACAAAGGCAAATTTGATCAGCTACTAGAAAAAGCTAAGAAAAATGAAGTTGATGAAGTCTACATTACGCTACCAATGGTCGAGAAAGATAAGATAACTAAATACTTAGCTAAGTTATCTAATACCACTGTCGATACATTTGTCGTGCCAGATTTACATAGTTACAATTTGTCTTCTTCTCGTTTTCAGTCTGTTGGCCACATGCAAGCATTATCTGTATTTGGAACACCTTTTGACGGATTTGGCGCGTTAGTTAAGCGCATAGAAGATATTATCATTGGTGGGATCATTACCATTTTGATCTCCCCTATCCTGCTTGTCATTGCGGCCGGGGTAAAACTGAGTTCACCCGGCCCTGTGCTATTCAAGCAAGATCGTTACGGCCTCGGTGGTAAGAAAATCAAAGTATGGAAGTTCCGCTCGATGAGCGTGATGGAAAATGACGATGAAGTAAAACAAGCCACCAAGTCGGACCCACGTGTCACCAAGTTTGGTGCTTTTATTCGTCGTACATCACTGGATGAACTACCGCAGTTTTTTAACGTTCTACAGGGTTCGATGTCGATCGTTGGCCCAAGACCACATGCTGTCGCTCATAATGAAGAGTATCGCGTTATCGTTGATAACTACATGATTCGACATAAAATTAAACCAGGAATCACCGGCTGGGCACAAATCAACGGTTATCGAGGCGAAACCGACACCATCGATAAAATGGAAAAGCGTGTCGAATATGATATCGCCTACTTACAACACTGGTCATTAACTTGGGATTTAAAAATTATATTTATGACGGTCTTTAAAGGCTTTGTAAGTGAAACAGCATACTAAGCTGCTTGTTGGTGGTTTAGGGTTGATGTTTGCTAGCTATTCTCAGGCGAACTTGACCCCAAAACCTCATATAGGTATCGCTGGAATCGACTTTCAGTCTCAGCTCGGTATGAAATATGGCCGAGACTCCAACGTCACTTATCAGACTCAATCGAATGACTCGGTCGAGTCTGATTACGTTATGCTCGAACCCTATTTGCAGGCCGTTGGTGAACGTGGTGAAGACCGCTACTTGTTAGTCTACTCAGGTAAATACTTACAGTATCAAGACCAAACTAGTACGGTAGGCGACTATAGTGACCACTATTTTTTATTCTTGCCTAAATGGCGTTTTGGTGACAAACACGAACTCAACTGGTTTATCGAGCAGACGTGGGGGCACGAAGATAGAGGCACGGGTCTCACGGAAGGTTTTACTAACGAGCAATTTCGCCAGTACGGTATTAACCAACCTTTAAGCAGTGAATTATTAAATAGCGAACTCCGTTACATCTACGGCCGACCGGAAGGGCGAGGTCACTTTAACCTTGCACTACAGGTTAAGGATCTCTCCTTTACAGATACCGATACAGTAGAGCAAACCAGTGCCGACTTTTATGCCTATATTGAAGATCAACAATGGCAAGAGAAAACTGTCACCATAGAACTCTTCGATCAGTACTCTAAAGACACACGTTTTCGCTACAGCTCGATCAATAACTATCGGCACTATGCGTCTTCACCTATTCGTGATTCTGACGAGCATTACTTGGTGTTTGGTATTAAATCTAAGCGCTCAGGTAAAACCAGCGTAGAAGGTGATATTGCTTGGCTACACAAAGACTTAAAGAATAACCCACAAGCACAAGCTTTTGACGGCTTTAACTGGCAGGCAGCGCTGAATTGGAAACCTGTGAAGCATTCCGAATTTCAGCTATACGGCTCACGTAGGGTAGAAGACCCAACCGAAGTTGGTGGGTATATTTTGAAAACCAAGTATGGACTTTCATGGAACCACAAATGGTTTGTTGACCGTTTGAATACCAAATTCGATGTTGGTCAAGAATTTGAAGACTATAAGTCACAAGATAGTGACCGAGAAGATAGCTCAAACATAGCTTCATTCACGTTGGGCTACGATTTTCGGCCGTCAGTACGCTTGGAGTTTAATTACCAATATACTAGTAAGACTTCAAACCACGAAACAACGACATTTTATATTGGCGAAAACGCCGATATTCCCGAGATTCGACAACTCGGCTACAACAAAAGCCGCTTTGATTTGATGCTTAAGGTGCAAATTTAATCATGAAAAAATTTATCTTACACCTCGTTGGGGCACTACTTATTTTAGTCAACCAAACCGCTTTGGCTAATTCTTCAGCGACCGAAGAAAATGCCGACACCCGCGTATCGCAGCAACGTGAATACTTGCTTGGCCCAGGCGATAGAGTGAATATTGAGGTCTATGGTGACGAAGAGCTGACCATGAAATTTACCATCGATAAACGCGGTGGCGTAAACTTTCCTTATATCGGCTATGTACAGTTAACTGGTCGCACAACTGAAGAAATTGAGTTGGATATGGAAGCTCGATTGAAAGCAGACTATATGCTCGACCCTATGGTCACTGTACAAATGAATAGCTTTCGTAAGTTCTTTATCACTGGTGAAGTTGAAGACCCTGATGGTTATGAATATGAACCTCAGCTTACTGTAGAGAAAGCGATTGCCCTTGCCGGCGGGTTCACCGACCGCGCTGATCGCGATGATATAAACATTCGCCCATCTGGCTCTACCGAGCTACAGGAAAATGTCAATTTGACTGATGCCGTATACCCCGGCGATGTCGTCATTGTTGAACAAAGTTTTTTCTAAAAGAGAGCAGTAATGATAGAACGTGGCAAATCGCTAGAAAGCCAAGTTAACTTTGACCCTTTGATCAAAGCGATGAAGAAGTACGCTTTAAAGCTGGTAGTGGTTACCGCCATTATTACCGGCTTAAGTATCCCATTGATTCAAACAATGACGCCTAAGTATGTTTCAACCGCGACGGTACTTATCAAGGCTCAGTCAGACAACGCGTCACCTCTCGACCAGGTAGACGGTTACGACTCAACTCGCGGTCCTTATTACGAAACTCAGCTCAACCTTATGCAGTCACGTGTGGTGCTAAAAAGCGCCGTGCTGAGTATGAAGCTTGAGCAAGACGAATCCTTTAACGATGCGGTTCTAGGTAATGAAGGGATGTGGGATCTTCCTGAAGAAACTCGTATCGCCAATGCATTGAAAACCTTATCAAAGAATCTGAAATTCACGGCTGTGCGTCAAACTCAGTTGGTGTACGTTTCTTATGAATCACCTGACGCTTACCGCGCTTCAGAAATTGCCAACGGTGTTGCTCAGGCCTTCATTACCTATACCGTTGAACAAAAAATTGCCAAAACTCGTCAAGCTCAAGAGTGGAACGAGCAACAAATGGCGACATTGAAAGATCAAGTTGCCGAGAAGAAACGCGAGATAGAACGTTTTCTCGATAAGGAAGGCCTTATCATGTTCCGAGGCATCGATGGTATCGAGACGGAGCAGCTAGGCATTCTCACCAACAAATACGCTGATGCAAAAGAACGCCGTCTTGCAGCTCAAGCAACTTACGAACTCGTCGCTAAATACATGCAAGGCAACATTGAAGATCTTTCAGCGGTGCCTGAAGTGTCTTCACACCCTCAATTGCAAGACTTACGTATCGCTCTGATTCAAGCCACAAGAAACTTAGCTGACTTACAAAGAGTTTATGGCCCAAAACATAGAAAGATTTTGGAAGCTAACGCTCAGCTAGAGGCGATAAACAAACAGACGCATAAGTTATTAGAAGAACTAAAAGTCGGCTTACATAAGAAGTATCAAGCTGAACTAATTAAAGAAAACCACTACAAAAAGCTACTTGATCAAGATAAAGCTAGCTACGCGAAATTGATCGATAAAAGAGATCACTACGATAGCTTAATGACTGATCTCAACAAAACCGAAGAGCTTTACAAACAGCTATACCAACGTAGTGCTGAGCAATCCGTTAACGCCGAATATCGTGAACCTGATGCTCTAATTTACGATCCAGCTACGGTGAGTGATCGCCCTGCTAAACCAAATAAACGCTTGATGATCGTCATGATCGCGATGATGACATTCATAATTGGCGTGCTATTAATTATCGTCCAAGCGGCACTGAAACGAACGATTACCCATTTAGAACAATTACAAACTCGTTTAGGTTTAACACCTCTCATCGACTTACCTAACTTCGCGGGTAAAAAAGAACAGATCACAACACTAGAGCTGTGCCGACGTATTACGCAAAACCCGTACTCAAACGAAATCGCCCATGGTCTGTCTACCGCATTGTCGTTAAAGGTACCTGATAGTAAATCAATCGGTGTCGTTGCCGCGTTTCCTCATGAAGGCGCGTCAGCGATTAGCTACATATTAGCGTCAGCTCTAAATAATAATCATCGAACGTTATTGATCGACTTAGACTATCGCAGCAAAAACAGCATGACTCGCAATGTGATGAACGCGCTGCCTAATGAGCATCAACAAGATGACAAGACCTCTGGTTTTAGTGAATTTGTCAGCCAAAATCGCGCGCTGAGCGAGGTTACAGTAAGCATTGCCAATAACCTGACCTTTATGCCGTTGGGTGAGCTCACTGAGTCCCCGCTGAGTTTCTTTGCCAACAGTCACTGCTTAGAAGCGTATCAAGGTTTGTGTACTGAGTTCGACAAAGTGGTGGTTAACTTACCGCAGCTTAGCGAAAACAAAGATACCCAAATGTTAGTTTCAGCTTTGGATGCGATCATAGTGACGGTTAAAGCTGATAACTATACGTCTCCTGAAATCGTGCCACAGCTGAACAAAGTCACTGCACTGATTGATGGCGACGTTTATGGCGTGCTTAACATGACCAAAGAAGACATGTTAACCAGTGAAGAAGCCAAGCGCTTTGCAGCCCATAACAGCACCGAGCTATTCGAAAGTGAGGAGCTGCTATGAGTTTGCTCAAAAAGATCTCAACCATAGCTAGCTCTTCGATGCTGTCTCAAGTGATTGGGGCAATTTCGATATGGTTGATATCCACCAGCTATGGCATGGCCGATGTTGGCTACTATGCGATGACGTACAGCATCGCTCTTATAGGTGCCCAGGTGTGTACCTTTGCCTCCCAGTTACTTATCCCGAAACAGGCTGACGAGGCATTAGGCCAGAACATTGTCTTTTGCTTACTGTTTAGCTTGTTTCTCTCAGTGTTCGTCGCCTTAGCGACAGGCTTTTTCTTCGAACGCAGTTATGAGCAGCTTTTCTTACTGATACTTGGCCACTCTTGGATCTTAATTTCAGAGAACTTGTTACTACGTGACTCGAAAATGAAGGTGTTAGCGCTACAACGCACAACCATATCCGGGCTGGTACTTGCGCTGATCTACACCATGCATGATATGAACACCTTCTACTGGGCATGGGGAGGTGCACTACTCGCTTATGTTTCAATGTTCATCGTCTACTCTGTTCCAGCTAAATCGTTGAAATGGAGCCAGCTATCACTGTCATCAAATATTCGCTTTTTCAAAAGCAACAGTCAGCACATTACTAAAGTGGGCAGCGCAGAGATTCTCGCCATGCTCAACGGCAACCTACCCGTTATCCTGATCAATATTTGGTTTACCCCGGTTGTTGCTGGTTACTTTGCCGTTGTCAGCCGCTTTTGCTTATCTCCTGTCATCATTGTCGGCAACGCGGTTCGTAACTCCATCTTCTCAAACTGGTCGATCGATTTTCGCAACAATCGTTTTAACTACGCGGAGTTCGTAAAAGTACGCAAATTACTGATGTCACTTGGCATCATCGCGACAGCTGGCGTATTCATCTTCTATCCAATTGTCATGAATCTTGGGTTTAACGACGAGTGGATTGCATCAATACCGACTTCACGTTACCTACTGCCCTACTTGTTTACAGCGTTAGCGATTTGTCCGCTTACCGTGATTGAATTGGTCTACGGCTCACCGAAGTATTTTTTGCGAATTCAAATTGAACAGTTAGCTGTTGTACTTATCGCCTTCGCTCTAATGCCATATATATCTCCAGATTACGCTTACTCGGTTATCGCGTTTGCTCTTTTATCTGCGCTTCGATATGCGTTTATCTTCATCAGGGTCAACTCACGTGCTAACGAAGTGAGTCAAAGGTTGGAAGCGGTATGAGAATCAACAACGGCTTATACTTACAAGCTTATGTTGTTCTCACCCTAGCGATTTGTGGCTTAGTACAATATTTATTAGGGATAGGAGCAATCTTATGGCTTCCATTCCTAGCCGCCATGGCGATGGTCATGCTGCTGTTTTTGCAAAACAACTATGAATCACCTGAGTATGATGTCCACGAAGTGTGCATTGCGGTGCTTTATATCGGTATGTGCGCTTTAGTGCTCGCCTCCACTTTTCTGCAAAGTGGCGCAAAGGTTGTCATTGTCGGCTTCAAAAATGAGCTCGCACTCTCTCTGGTGTTCTTTTGCTTACTGCTTGGGTTTATTCGAGAGTCCCAGCTCTATAGAACAGTTAAGGTCTTATACTGGGTCTTCTACGCACAGCTACCCGTGATTCTTTACCAAATCCTGATAGTGGTACCAAAACGCGTCGCCGCTCATGGTGAATTCGAAAAATGGGATTCGGTTGTCGGCACCTTTGGTGGTAACCCGATGGGCGGGGGCAACAGTGCGGCTCTCGGGCTATTTTGTTTACTGATCATGCTGTTAAAGCTCTCTGAGTTTCGCCACGGCGTGATTGGTAAGCTGAATGCTGGGCTACATATTTGTGCCGCCTTCATTTTGTGTGTCCTTGGTGAAATCAAGTTCGTTATTCTCATTTCACCCATCCTAATGATCTTTGTTTGGCTTTCTCCTAGTTATATTCATGGCGTAAGGCAAAACGATATTAAGAAAGTACTGCTGATACTGGGGTCAATGGCGCTGCTGATTTTCCTCGCGATTCTTGTCCTGGCCGCTTCATATGCCTCGGCTTTCGATTCGGATCCAAACCAAAGCGCGTTTAAGGTTTTTTTTGACTCGCTCGACTATATTTTTGATGCGCATTACATCCTACCGACCGGCGAGCTAGGACGTATGACGACCATTTTCTTCTGGCTAGAAAACAGCGATCTGTATGGCTGGCCGAGTGTGCTATTTGGCTACGGACTCAATGCAACCAACCATGGCAGTTCCGTTGCCCCTGGTTTCTTAAATACGGTGTTCAATGTCTTAATTGACTCAACCTCCCTAAGTATGATGCTGTGGGAGATGGGTATTATCGGCTCAGTGCTGTTCTTAGTGGTGATCTTGTATGTTTTGAAAATCGCCATGCCGAAAGAACGCTTATCACTCGAACAATTATCGCCTCAGGATGTTCAACTACTTTCTTGGCAACCCGCGTTTATCGCGTTTTCTGTCGCTGGGCTACTCAGTCTTCCATACAGCCAGATTTTGATGTTAGTACCCATGTTGCAGTTCCAATTTTATCTATCTTTAGGCGCAAGCTTAGTTCTTCGAAAATCAGTGTTAAATATGGAAGAGGCAAAAGTATGAATACCCTACCGAGCATCACCGTCATCATTAAGACATTTAATGAGCAAGCGGGTATTGCCGCCACAATTCAAAGTATTAAGAAGCAACTATCTGGCTATGTACACAGTGTGATTGTCGCTGACAGTTTATCAACGGATAACACTCAGCAGATCGCCTTAGACAATGGCGCAAAAGTGGTTTCATTGATTGAAGAGCAAGACCGTTGCTGTGGCGTTGGGCACCAGCTAGGTTACTTACATAGTGAAGGTGATTACCTGCTACTGATGGACGGCGATATGACCTTAGGCGACGGTTTTATCGATAAAGCGGTAGCATTCCTAGAGTCCAACCCTAACTATGCTGGAGTCGCAGGTACGGTTGAAATGGATGAGGCGTCGAGCTACGAATTTAAATCACGCAAACAGCGTCTACACAAAATTTACCCGCTTGGTGATTGCAGTCACCTTGGCGGTGGTGGCATGTATCGAAAAAGTGCCATCGATGAAATCGGCTATTTAACGCACCGTACGCTTCACGCCTATGAAGAAGCAGAGTTAGGTATGCGACTAAAACATGCAGGCTATATGCTACATCGTCTTGATACGCCATTCTTTTTACACACTTCTTACGATATGCCAACGTTGCAATTACTTAAATATCGCTGGAAAAGCAGATACTTATTCGCTCCTGGGGAGTTATTAAAAAGTGCATTTGGTAAAGCTCATTTCAAAGATGCGTTGGCGACAGTGCGAAACGAACTGATCTTTGCATGCTACTTACTCGGCGTTATCTCTATGGGTCTTTTTGCACCCGCGATTGTTTTTCTACTGAGTCTTGCTCCATTAGGTGCATTCTTTACCCTTAAAGCAATCAAGAACCGTTCTGTGAAAGATGCCTGCTTAAGTGTCATTAACCTATCTGTTTTTGCTGCTGGCCTAGTTCGTGGGCTTTTCTCGCCGACCAAGAACCCAACGGTACCTCCTAAAAATCGTCTAATTGAGTGAGATTCATCACATGAAAGTACTGGTTGTTAATAAATTCTTCTTTCTCAAAGGCGGTGCTGAGACTGTCTTTTTCCAAGAACGAGAAATGCTGCAAGACATTGGTATCAGCGTTATTGATTTCTCTATGGCGCACGAGAAAAACTTCGTATCCCAATACGAAGCGTTCTTTGTCGACAACATTGACTATCACTCAAAACCCAGCGCACTTGATGCATTGAAGACCGCGTTTCGCTTTATTCATAATAATGAGGCGTGTAAAAAGCTTGCGGCTCTTATCTCACAAGAAAAACCAGATATTGTTCATTTCCACAATATCTATCACCAGTTAACACCTTCTATCATCAAGGTGGCTAAAGCGGCCGGGTGTAAAACCGTATTAACCGCGCACGATACAAAAATCGCCTGCCCTAGCTACACCATGTACCGTGATGGCCATACGTGTGAAGACTGCTTGCAGGGTAGCGTTTTCAATGCATTTAAAAACCGCTGTTATGACGGTTCACTATTCAAAAGTGGGCTACTGACGGCGGAAGCGATTTATCAATCACTGGCGAAAAACTATCAAGCACTCGACGTGATTGTTTCCCCGAGCCAGTTTTTAGCCAATATCATCAAGCAGAAACTGCCTAATAACCGAATTGAAGTCATTGTTAACGGCATCGATGAAAACGTCGATATGACAAACATCAACGATGAAGGGTACTTCTTATACCTGGGTCGACTGAGCAAAGAAAAAGGTGTTGAAACAATGGCAAAGGCCCACCAGCTTTGTTCGCAATCAATGCCTTTAAAAGTCGCCGGTGTCGGCCCTCTGACTGAAGAGCTCACTGAAAATTACCCGAATGTAGAACTACTAGGTTTTCAAAGCGGTGAAGCACTACACAAATTAATTCGTGAGGCTAGCGCCATTATTGTGCCTTCTGAGTGCTATGAAAACTGCTCAATGTCGGTGCTAGAAGCGATGGCTTATGGCAAACCGATCATTGGCGCTAATATCGGCGGTATTCCAGAGCAGGTTCGAGACAATGTTGAAGGGCGGTTGTTTGAAGCAGGCAACTCAGAGTCATTGGCGCAAGTGATGGATGAGATGTCTCAATCAAGCACCGAAAGAGAGGCGCTAGGTAAATTTGCTCGTAAGCGCTTAGTTGACACCTACTCTTTAACGTCTCACCACCAAAAACTGATTTCACTTTATAAAGAATTACTGGGGTAATGAACATGAAAGTAACCGTTATTGGCACACGAGGTATCCCAGACGTATTAGGTGGCGTAGAGACTCATTGTCAGCACTTATACCCATTGATTGTTGAACAGGGTGTTGATGTTTGTGTCACTGCTCGCTCGCCATATGTTGATTACAAGAAGTCTGAGTACAAAGGTGTGGCTACACGCTCTATTTGGGCACCAAAAAAGAAATCACTTGAAGCAATCATCCATTCTACCCTAGCTTCTTTTTCGACTCTATTTGATGGCTCTGACATTGTCCATGTCCACGCGATTGGCCCTGGTTTGGTCGCGCCACTGCTGCGCCTACTGGGTAAAAAAGTGGTCTTTACTCATCATGGGCCAGACTATGAGCGTGAAAAATGGGGCAAGCTCGCTAAAACAATCCTCAAGCTAGGTGAGCGTTTCGCGGTTCGCTGGTCTAATGAAGTAATTGTTATCTCTGAAGTGATCAACGATTTGATTAAGGAAAAGTATCAGCGTTACGATGCTAACCTTATCTACAACGGCGTGCTGCCTGCCAATAAATATGATGACTCCACTATCACTCAAACTTTATCTCAACATGGGTTAACCGCAGGTAACTACATCGTCGGTGTCGGCCGCTTTGTTGAGGAGAAAGGCTTTCACGATCTGATTGAAGCATACAAAGCGAGTGATGTAGAGATGCCACTAGTTTTGGTTGGCGATACCGACCACGAAACGCCATACAGCGCAAAGTTGAAAAAGCTTGCTAAAGAGACGCCAAACGTCATTTTGACCGGTTTTGTTAAAGGGGATGAGCTGCAGATTTTATTCTCTCAAACCAGTTTATTTGTTATGCCTTCTTACCATGAAGGATTACCCATTGCGCTACTTGAGGCCCTTTCCTACAGCCTGCCTGTCGTAGTTAGTGACATTGCTCCAAACAAGGAGGTGCAACTGAATGACAACTGTTATTTCCCGGTCAAAAGTGTTGCCGCTATTACTAAAGCTATCAATAAGCGTTGTAGACTGGATTCGCAAGATTACAGCGAATATTTAGCGAAGTACGATTGGCATAAAATTGCGTCGCAAACCGTCGACACCTATAATCGAATACTTCGTACCAAATAATAGAAGTCCTCAGTAAAGATGTCTAAGCAGGAAAAACAAAGTAGAGCAGTACAGCAGTTTTATACGTTGCTCGATAAAGATACCCAAGATAACCTTACTCAAGAGCAGAAAGAAGCGATTGAGCAAGCGTTAAATACGGTCAGCCTTGTCAACAGGCAGCCTGTTGATATTCGTAAGAGCTTTCCGTTTTTTGGTAAACGTTACTTCTTTGTGTTCCTTGCTGGTAAAGACCGACGTCGCCTACCTAGAGACAAGTTCTCTCTCTCAGAGTACTTGGTGCTTGTTATGGTAGTGCTACTCATATTGTCCATGGCTTCGCTTTCTGTTCTTGCACTCTATTTATTAAAGTCCGCCGTCGGAATCGACATATTCCAAGATTTCTCCTTCGGCATATGGGACTGGTTTAAAAGTTTGTAGGTAAAGAAATTTATGAAGAAAAAGCGCCTCAGCACACTCGTGCTGACTTGCCTTGTTAGCGGAGTATCCATTGCTCCGTTTGCAATGGCAAATCAAGACCTTAATGTCCAATACCCCAAAGAAATTGACTCTATTATCGTTAACCCCGGTGTCGGGATTGAAGCCTTCCATAATGGCTGGGGCAGCCAACTCACTTCAGAGCAATACCCAGAGACCGGCATTGACTACTATCGCTTCTATTGGAATGAGATAGAACCGCAAGAAGGTCAGTTCAATTTCGAGATGATTGATTCGCTATTTAAGATGAACCAATCCCTACCAGAACCTCGCCACATCGCCTTACGTTTCATGACTATGGATGAGCCTTATTCTGGCACTAAAATTCCTAATTGGCTGGTTGATAAAGGCATAAAAGGTAAATGGGTTTCAAATGGCAAAACATTCGTCCCTGATCTCGACGACCCAACCTATCTCCATTATGTAAAGACGCTCCTAAATGCACTGGGGCAGCGTTATGACAGCAACAAGCATCTCGCCCACGTTGACATCGGTATGGCTGGTTCGTGGGGTGAGTGGCACAACAGCAACTTCTCAGAGCTACCTCCGCTCAATGAGCGCTACTCTGATGAGCAATTAAATTACATCGTCGACTTGCATTTCCAAGCCTTCCCTAAAACCCAAAAGATCATGCTTATCAATGCTGGTGAACCCTTGGCTTACGCGGTAGGAAAAGGGGCTGGCTGGCGAGCAGATTGTCTCGGTGATTGGCATCATTTTTCAAACACGTGGAGTCATATGGATGATGACTACCCATATAGAATCGGTCAAGCTGAACGAACAGCGACAAACTTCGACAACGCTTGGAAACACGCGCCCGTAAGCTTTGAAATATGCGGCAATATGCAAGGGTGGTTAAACGATCAAAAATATACACGTGAAGAAGTCAAAGCAACCTTTGACTGGGCACTCGAGAACCACGCTAGTAGCATTAACTTAAAGTCATTGGAGGTTCCTGCTGAGTACCGTGACATCGTTGATAATGCGATGAAAAAACTTGGCTTCCGCTTTCGAGTGAATAAGATTCAGCACCCATACTCAATCAATCAAAATGAAACCTTGGTGATTGAAAGCGAATTTATTAATGAGGGCGTCTCGCCAACTTATCAACCATACTTTGTACACTATCGACTTGTCTCTAGCAAAGGCGTAGTCATCCCGCTTGGCAAAGACTCACAAAATACGGAAAAGTGGCTACCAGGTACACATGTTTCTAAGATCAGCAAACTTCTTCCAAGCGAGCTTCAAGCAGGCACTTATTCTATTGAAATTACCTTGCTTAATGATTGTGGCGAAGAAGGTCTAACACTTGCGAATGAAGGACAACAACAAGACGGTTGGTACCGACTGTCTGAGATTGAAGTCCGCAGTGCAAACTAATCAAACCGCGAATTAAGCGCTCTCCCCTATATCTTATTACGCAATTTTATCTGAATAGGTATAGGGGAATCACTCCACACAGCACCTCATTCCTCTCTATAACCAAAAGAAGATCCTCAAAACGTGATCAAAAATCGATTCATTTCTTAAAATAAAGGCGGGACATTGCCTAATCCTAACCTCTAGCCTCATACCACAGCCTTTATGTTCACTTTTTTGGTAGCTAAATCGATCTTTGTCACCTTGACAATGAAACCTAACCAATGAGCTTACACAAATAACGTGCTTCAAGTATTTTCTTTCGCGAATTAAGCTTGATGATTTCTTAAAGTCAATACGATCCTCGCCCAACAAAAACCAGTTTATTACGCCAGAAAGCCTCCCTTTCACAGCAAATTTAGCCCTTATTAATTTTACTAGCAGAATAAGATATTAGCCCTTACAATCCTGCCGCATAAAAATTACAAAATTAATACAACCTCTACTCACTCCCTACAAGTAAAGTAAAGTAGAGTCAGCCCTCAAAAACGTGAAAGGTCCCCGAATACAATGAGCCCAGAGAAACACCTCTTAGATTGGCAAACGAGCCAAACGATTGCGGAAACTATCTCTCCACTTCTTGGTCAACTGTACCGTCATAAAGGCGTCGAAGTATTACTTTTTGGTAAAACGCTGGTCAACGCAGCAACTATCGATATCATCAAAACTCACCGTTTAGCTCGCCGTTACACTGGCACTGCACTTACTCCAGAACAAACTCTTCCTCTAATTAAAGCTCTGGCTGAAATGGAACTTTCTCCATGTCGTATCGACATCGGTCAATTAGCTCACCAGTTCTGGCAAGGTCGCGATGACGACCACGGTGTGAAAGACTTTTTACACACTTCTCTAATGGGTGCGATGAACGGTGAAACCGTCTCTGAACCACGCGATGTTGTCCTTTACGGCTTCGGTCGTATCGGTCGTCTACTCACGCGCCTATTAGTTGAGAAATCAGGCCCAGGTTACCCACTACGCTTACGTGCGGTTGTTGTACGCGGCGGCAAAAAAGGTGACTTAGAAAAACGCGCAAGCCTACTACGCCGTGACTCTGTGCATGGCCAATTCAACGGCAGCATCATTGTCGATGAAGAGCGCAAAGCAATCATTGCGAACGGTAACTACATCCAGTTCATCTACGCGAACAAGCCAGAAGAAGTGGATTACACAAGCTTTGGTATCAACAACGCTCTGGTTGTCGATAACACTGGCGTTTGGCGTGATGCTGACGGCCTTGCTCAGCACCTTGAATGTAAAGGCGCAGAGAAAGTTCTACTGACTGCACCTGGTAAAGGTGACATTAAGAACGTGGTATTTGGCGTGAATGACAACGTTATTGAAGCAGAAGATCGCATCGTGTCAGCAGCAAGCTGTACGACCAATGCCATCACTCCTGTACTGAAAGCGGTTAACGATAAGTTCGGTGTTATCTCTGGTCATATCGAAACCGTTCACTCTTTCACTAACGACCAAAACCTGATTGATAACTTCCATTCAGGCGAGCGTCGTGGCCGTAGTGCATCGTTGAACATGGTTCTGACTGAAACAGGTGCAGCTAAAGCAGTAGCGAAAGCGCTTCCTGAACTGGCTGGAAAGCTAACAGGTAACGCGATTCGAGTTCCAACTCCTAACGTTTCAATGGCAATCGCTAACTTGAACTTAGAAAACGGTACCGATAAAGACGAACTAAATGCTTACCTACGCGAAATGGCGCTAACGTCAGAGCTGTCTGCACAAATTGACTACACAGAATCGACTGAGATTGTTTCTACTGACCTAGTAGGCTCTCGCTTCGCTGGTGTTGTTGATGGCGCTGCAACTATCGCTCAAGACAATCGCTGTGTTCTTTACATCTGGTATGACAATGAATTTGGTTACAGCTGCCAAGTGGTACATTGTATGGAACAGATGATGGGCGTTCGCTTCAAAACGTACCCAACTAAATAACCGAATATCGCTCCTGACTTCGGTCGGGAGCAAAGCTCCACAACACCTATACTTATTATAATCCCCCTTTGTTTGCCACTTTCACTCGCTGAAAGTGGCTTTTTTGATCGCGTATCCGTCATCAATAAACAATTTCCCTCGCTTTGATATCTCGTTCATGTTCGATTCATTTACTAGCGGGTATTCTAACTACATAACTAAGAGGTATTGATTATGAATAGAGTAATTTCAGGTATTTTCGCCCTTTTCATTGGTATGTTTACCTTGGTATTTACCTTGATACTTGCGATTCCATTGACCATCGCAGCACTCATCACAGGTAAAAAGATTGAGAAATCTCTAAAGATGAATCGTTCACCTTTTTCAGCTCAGCAGTCATCTAAAGCTTCTGTGCTTGAGGGTGAATATGAAGACGTATCAAAATAAGAAGAAAAATCGACTATATAATGCGTAAGAACACCGCTTTTGCTTTTTATCTCGCTGCCGCAGCCACCGCTTTGATAGTTGTTGGCTGTACAGCAAAAACACAAGATCCAGCGTTCGAAAAAGCGCAACAACTGCCAAATCACTCTCAAAGTAGTTTTGCCCAATACATCAATGACACTAAGCAATGGCTCGCGCAAAACCGACTATTTATCACCAATAATAAGGCCGCTGAGTTAGAGCTTGTCGCTCCGAAAGAGTATCGACCAGCAAAGCCTAATGGTCAGGGCGTGTTGCTCGTGCATGGATTGGGGGACTCACCCTATTCGTTCACCGACATTGCCACTCATTTATCTGAGCAGGGGTATTTAGTCAGAACGATATTGCTACCCGGTCACGCAAGTAAAGTCGGCGATCTCCAACTTCCAACGCTTGAAGACTGGCAAAACGTAGTACATCACCATATTGAGCTACTGAAAAAAGATACTGATTCGGTGTGGCTAGGCGGTTATTCGACCGGAGCAAACCTTGTAACTTCAGAAGCTCTGGACGATGATTCGATCAATGGTCTACTGCTGTTCTCTCCAGCACTGCAACCAAATTCAAGTGCCGTTCAATTCGCTGGCTTAGCGAGCCACTTTGTCACTTGGGCAGATCAAGATCCTGAAGATAACCCGCTACGCTATAACTCATTACCAATGAGTGCTGCCGCCGTCTATTACCAGACGTCGGAAGTGGTCCAACAGCAACTTGAGCATGCTAAGTATGACAAACCGGTGTTTATGTTATTGAGCGAAGGTGACAAAGTCATCAGCACACAATATGCGATTGATACCTTCTCTCATACTATGATGAACCCAAATAGCCATCTGGTCTGGCAGGGCGAACATAAGTTAAGTGATGCGCGCTCAACTCAATTCACCATGAAACTGCCAGAGCAACGCATCTCTAACGGTTCGCATATGGGATTGCTGTTCTCGCCAAACAACCCAAACTATGGTGTTCATGGTACAAACTTGATTTGCAGTAACGGCCAAGCAGCAGAGGCTCAGTGCACCAATCGAGACGATCTTTGGTTCTCAGCTTGGGGCTACATCGAGCCCAATAAAGTTCATGCTCGATTGACCTACAACCCCTACTTTCAACAAAGCATGGCATTGATGGATAAAGTCATGAAACCGAACTCTTAACCCAAATCTCTTATAGACTCCAAATAGTAAAACGCCCAGCATTGCTGGGCGTTTTTGTTTTATTTATCGATTGGGAAAAGCTTACTTTCAAACACCGTCGCGTAAATCGGAATGTCTTTAAGTTTATTGATATCCACTTTATACGGGTCTTGCTCAAGGATGGTAAAGTTGGCTTTTTTACCTACCTCAATACTGCCTAGCGTATCTTCCATACCCCATGAGTAAGCTGCTTCAATCGTAATACCGCGTAACGCAGCGTCAAGAGATAAAGCTAAGTCAGGTCGTAGAACTTTGCCTTCGTTGGTTTGGCGAGTCACCGCGCTCCAAGCAAGAAGTAGCGGATCAGATGGTGCCATTGGCATATCTGAGTGTAGTGATACTGGGATACCTTCTTTCTCAATCGTTGCTAAGCGAACCATAGCATGCGCTCGCTCTTCACCAAGACCTACTTCGCCGAAACGCTGACCAAATCCGGTAACGTAGTATGGATTCACACTGATGATTGCGCCCAGCTCTTTCAACTGTTTGACTTGCTCATCAGTCGAGTTAGCAAAGTGAACAATAGTAAAGCGATGATCTTCTCTTGGATACTCAGCTTGGCGACGCTTCATAATCTCAATCAGCTCTTCAACGCCTTTATCACCATTTACATGCACTAGTATTTGGTAATCTTTTTCCCAGAATGCCTTAGTGATCGCTTCGACGTCTTCTGGAGTTTGAATCCATTCGCCATGGTGACCATCTAGGTAGCCATCTTTCATTTTCATCAACTGAGAGATGATTGCGCCATCAAATAGGATTTTTATTTGCTTATCAAAGTAACGCACCTTACCCTCTTCAGGCAGTGTCTTAGTCACTTCTTCAACCGCTTTAACCACGCCCTCTTTACCTTTCATCAAGAACGGAGTTTTACTTTCCGGAGTAAAGAACGAGTACATCGGTGTCGAATCAGCGCCCAAAATTCGCAAATAAGTATCGATCATTTCAGGTGGGATAAATGCGCCCGGCTCATTGTAAGCCGTTACACCTTTCTGATGTAGCATCTCAACCATCTGATTCAAACCAAACTCAAAACGTTCCTTATTACCCAAGTCAGTATAAATACGAGGTAAGAGATAAATCAGTGCGCCACCTTCCCAGAAGTGACCCCCAGCCAGATCCGATTGAGCTTTAACTTCTTCGCCTTGTTTATCGATATCCGCTTGATTCAGCCCGTATTTATCTACAAACGCACTGTTGACGTAAAATTCGTGCGCAGAGCGATGCCAAACCGCGATTGGACGCGTCTCTGAGATGGTATCTAAGATCGCTCGGTTTAACTCACCGTGGAAAAAGTTATTGTAGCCCCACGTCCAAAGCACCTCATTGTCATTAGGCATCTCTGCTTCAACCGCTTTTAATGCGCTCAAGTACGCTTCATGACCCGTTACGGCTGGCCAAGTGCGACTAGGTAGTTGCCACTCTTCTGGTGCAATTACTGGCATGCTTAGTGTCAACGCCCCTAAAAACGGGTGCAGATGCTGCTCAATAAAGCCCGGCATAACAACGCGATCACCAAGATCGACCACCTCTACATTAGGGTATAACTGCTTAGCCTTATCTTTATTGCCGACAAACTCAATGGTACCGTTTTCATCGGCGAACACTGCTTCAGCTCTTGGCTGTTCGTCATTCATAGTAATCATTGTCGAACTGACATAAAGCGTCCCTGCCGCTGGCTCAGCTTGGGTAGTCGGGTCGACTTTTTCAGCTTGGCCACACGCCGCAAGTAATGTCGATATGCCAATCATCGATGCCGCTACTAACGTCTTTTTCATCTTAAACTGTTTCATTTGTTCTCTCTTCGTCTTCAGGCATTAAACTGCCTTGCTCCAATAAAGCGCCTTAAATAACCTCTGCTAGGCGAATCAAACTACTATTACCCCATAATTGATATGCAATTAATGTAGGACATTTCTTCAACCTTACTTTGTATCAAATATGAGAATACTTACTTTAGGAACAGGCTAACGTGACCCCAGCTGAAAAGGCTTATTTAAGTAATGAGTGAATATATGTTGCAGATACTTAAACGCTTTGTTATTTAGTTAAATGTAAACATAACACCTATAACAACAAAGGATTGACAGATGAGTAATGGTCAACGAGATATAACCCTTCGCTTTCTAGCTGAGCCCGGAGATGTAAACTTTGGCGGTAAGGTCCACGGCGGCGCCGTAATGAAATGGATCGATTTAGCCGCTTATGCCAATGCAGCCGCTTGGAGTGGCAAATATTGTATTACCGCGTATGCAGGTGGTATTCGATTTGTGCAACCGATCCATGTGGGTAACTTGGTCGAAGTAAGTGCCAAAGTCATCTACACAGGTAAAAGCTCAATGCACATCGCGATTGATGTTCAAGCGAGCGATCCTAAAGAGCTTAAAAACCGCCTAACTACTCACTGTATTGTGATTATGGTTGCGGTCGATGAGAATGGTAAACCTACTGAAGTCCCTGAATGGGTACCTGAAACACAAGAAGATATTGAGCTTCGTGATTCTGCTATTCGTCTAATGAACATGCGTAAACAGATTGGCGAAGAGATGGAAGCGCATGTGAAATATCTAAAATAGCTTCGCTACATTAATCTTGCAAAATAGAGGGGCCTCCCCTCTATTTTTGTCAGCATTCTGCAAAGCCACCTCTCTGTCATCTTTCTTTCATCTTCGTTTGCTTAAATTCGCCGGCAAAGTCATAAAAATGAAGGAATATTGCTTGAGCCTTGGTGAAACTACCCTCAGTGAATCAACTCTCTCAAACCTGAAAGCCGTCGAGTACCAATGGGTAAGAACCATGTATGTCGAAGGGTATGCCGATCAAGAGATCAACCACTACATCCAAACCTGCTTTGGAGGCGACGCCGTATTTGCCGATCTGTTTCGTAAAGTCGCACTCTCTCAAGAAAGTATCTACGTTCTGCTTCGCCACCTAGGTTGCGCCCCGTCTAGCCGCGAGCTTTAACTTAGACAACGTGCACAGCACCGCAACTTAGTGCAAAAGGTTGCATCATTTCAATAAGTAACCGTATGCGTGTCGCACCAATTTAGACAGACAGTGGTGCTGTTTGTCTCACTTCTTATACTCAAACAACTGGCTACAGGCATAAAAAAACCCGGGACAAACCGGGTTTTGGTTACAAAAACTGTTAGTAGTGAAATAGTAAGGAATCTAGCTAACAGCCAGCTATGCGTAACGCCAGAACTGCACTTTTCTTAACTGATCGGCGGCCAAACCAAGAGTGTTAAGTAAAGTACATGTGGGCGGCCATAAGGTCGCCCTTATTGTTCTTATTAGCCTTTCACACCACCAGCCGTCAATCCTCCGACTAACCAGCGCTGTGCAAGTAAGAATACAACTGTAATAGGCAATGCAGAAAGAACTGCTGCTGCTGCAAAATCACCCCAAAGATAATTCTGAGGATATAGATACTGCTGCATACCTACTGCTAATGTATATGAGTTTACATCAGAAAGTAGTAGAGATGCCACTGGAACTTCACCCACCACACCGATGAATGACAGAATGAACACTACCGCTAGGATAGGTACGGACAGGGGTAACAGTACTAATTTAAAGGCCTGCCAAGGGGTTGCGCCATCCAGAGCCGCCGCTTCTTCTAACGAACTATCGATAGTTTCAAAGTAGCCTTTAATTGTCCAAACATGCAAAGCGATGCCTCCTAGGTAAGAGAAAATTAAGCCGCCATGCGTATTCAAACCTAGGAATGGAATGTACTGTCCCAACTTATCAAATAGGGCATAAAGTGCCACTAACGCCAATACTGCAGGGAACATCTGGAAGATCATCATCGCTTTTAGGATGGTGTTCTTACCTTTGAAGCGCATACGAGCAAACGCATAAGCTGAAGTCGTCGACAGAGCAACAATCAAAATCGACGTGATACCTGCCACTTTGACTGAGTTCCACAACCATGTAAGCACTGGGAACGGTGGTGGCGTTACCGAACCATCCGCATTTGTGACCGAGAAGCCAAGAGCTAGCTTCCAGTGCTCCAGTGATGGATTGTCTGGGATAATACTGCCCGTTGCGAAGTTACCCTCACGGAATGAGATCGCGATAATCATCAATAATGGGAAGATGATTGACGCTAGGAACAACCACATCACAATATGCGTTGCCCATACACGGTATTTAAGTGATTTACCTTGTACCATTGCCATTGGAAACTCTCCTTAATCCTGAGACAACTTGGTGAAACGTAGGTTGATAAGCGCAAGCGCACCAACAAGCAGGAAGATAAGTGTCGCAATCGCACTTGCCAAGCCGAAGTCTTGGCCGCCAGCACCTTCAAACGCAATGCGGTAGGTGTAGCTTACCAATAGGTCGGTGTAACCTGCCGGCTCAGACGTCCCAATCATATTTGGACCACCTTGGGTCAATAGCTGAATCAGTACGAAGTTGTTGAAGTTAAATGCGAAGGCAGCAATCAATAATGGCGTTAGCGGTTTGATCATCAGCGGCATAGTGATCTTGCGGAAATTATCTATAAAGTTTGCCCCATCAATCGCTGACGCTTCATACAAGTCTTCAGGAATCGCTTTTAGTAAGCCCATACATAGAATCATCATGTAAGGGAAACCAAGCCAAACGTTAACGATAAGCACCATGGTTTTAGCCAGGATAGGCTCAGAGAACCAAGCTGGGCTAATGCCAAACAGTGACTCTAGCACCATATTGATCTCACCAAAGCTTTGGTTGAACAAACCTTTAAAGATCAAAATGGAAATGAACGCAGGAACCGCATAAGGAAGAATCAGTAGTACGCGGTAGATCGCACGACCTTTCAGCTCTTCCCACTGCACGACACTTGCGAGTACCAAGCCAATCACAACCGTTAAGCCCACGGTCAGAGCAGAGAAAACCACCGTCCAAATAAAGATACTTACAAACGGTTCTTTGATACCTTCATCTTTCCACACACGTTCAAAGTTATGCGTGCCGATATCGACAATAAAACCTGGTGAAACCGTAGACCCTGTAAACTGACCATTGTCATCAACTGGTTGATAGAAGCCCACATCCATATTTGGCTTCAGCAGTTCACCGGTACGGTTGTTGTGAAGTGATATGCCATCTTCTTGCAAAGTATACAGTGGAACCACTGCGGCAAATTTACGTAGGCCACTCATACGGATGTCTTCACCCGATGGCAAGTGCAGATCAATAGCCCCCAGTGCGACTTTGTTTTTGATGATGGTTTTGATTTTTTCTTTATCACCAGCAACAGAGTCTACTTGGTTCAAGTCCATATCCGTTGCCGTGGTCGATTCAAGATCAAAGGCTTGAGTCGCAAACAGTTGATCGCCTTTTTTAATTGCTAAACGGTGACCATCGTCAGTTTTGTAAAGGGTAAACGGGTAGCTGTCGCCACTTTGATAAGTGCGATCCATTAAGACGGTTTGCGCGCGCTCATAAGAAAGTTGGTTTTTCGCACTGTAGTTTGTGAAGGCAAGACCAACGGTATACGCCAAAGGGAACAGGATAAACAGGATCATACCTGCAATACCTGGATAAATATAACGGTGGGCGTAAGTCTTTTTACTACCGAAAATGAATAATGCGAGTGCGGTTAAAATCAGGGTAAGTAGGGCAAATGCCAACTCACCACGAGAATACATTAGAATAGTCGCGTAACCATTAAGAATACCGATAGAGCCGAGCAGCCCCCACTTAATGAACACTTTCTTACTAGATGGCAAGCTCGCTGTTTGAGATGTCATAACATCTGTACCTTGAACTGACTGCATAAAAGAACCTGCTAACGATGATAGTACTTAGAAACGAAGGAGGGGTTGCCCCCTCCTTAAAAGTGAGGAAAAAATTATTTAGTCATCTGTTTTTCAGCGTCAGCTAGAGCAGCATCCACTGTTTGGCGACCATCAACGATGTTGATGATTGCATTTTTCGCGCTACCCCAGAAAGCGTTCATCTGAGGGATGTTTGGCATGATTTCGCCGTTCATTGCGTTATCCATTGTCGCTGCAATGCGTTTGTCCGCATCTAGCTCACGTTGGAATGAGTTAAGCGCTACCGCACCTAGAGGCTTGTCGTTGTTTACTTTACGTAGGCCGTCATTAGTCAGTAGGTAGTTCTCAATGAACTCAACCGCTAGATCTTTGTTTGGTGATGCTGTGCTGATACCCGCTGTCAGTACGCCAACGAAAGGCTTAGAAGATTGACCATTAAACTTAGGCAGTGTCGTTACGCCGTAGTTGATGCCAGACTTCTCGATGTTGCCCCATGCCCAAGGACCGTTGATCGTCATCGCTGTCTTACCTTGGTTAAACGCAGACTCAGATACTGAGTAGTCCATATCTGAAGAGATTACGCCTTTATCAACCAAACCTTTTACAAAGTTCATTGCGTCTTTAACGCCGTCAGCTGCGATGCCAGCGTCTTTTACGTCATAGCCAGCTGAGCCATATTTAAATGCATAACCACCGTCAGCAGCCATTAGAGGCCATGTGAAGTACGGTTCTTTCAGGTTCCACATGATTGCAGACTTGCCATCCGCTTTTAGCTTGGCATCCATCGCTGCAACTTCTTCCCAGCTTTTCGGTGGGTTAGGAACAAGATCTTTGTTGTAGATAAGTGATAGAGATTCAACCGCAATTGGGTAACCAATCGTCTTACCATTGTATTTCACTGCATCCCAAGCAAAATCAACAATGCCTTCTTTTAGCTCTTGTGAAGGGTTAACTTCAGCAAGTAGACCCGCTTCTGCGTAACCACCGAAACGGTCGTGTGCCCAGAAAACAATATCAGGACCATCACCCGTAGCCGCTGTTTGTGGGAATTTGTCTTGAAGCGCATCAGGGTGAGCAACTGTCACTTTAATACCTGTGTCTTCTTCAAATTGTTTACCTACTTCTGCAAGTCCGTTGTAGCCTTTATCGCCATTAATCCAGATCGTAAGTTGACCTTCTTCGATAGCAGCATTTGCACCAAATGAGCCAAGAGCAACAAGTGTTCCGAGCGCGACTGTGCTTAGGGCGTTTTTCATGTTCATATCCTTTTTATATTTGTGTTGTAGGGTTCAACCGGTGGTTTCGCCTTATTTCATCGCTTATTTTCAGCCAAACTGACAAATGACTCATCCTCCTACTCCCTACGCCCTAGCTATTATGTACTATTTTCGTGATCCTCATCGTGACGGGTTAGCGATTGGAGTCACAAAACCGACCCCGAATGTGATTAACTTCACTTAGATTGCGTGATTTTTTTTGAGCTGAGTCTCTCTACTCTATCTACTCCTCCGTTCTGCTCCTCCCTAACTACTCCCCCTTTAAATAATTTAGCTAGGAGGATGTCGCGCAACGCCTATATGAGCAAAATACAGCTATCCAAGAGTGGATGGTAAGAACCCTTTCCAGTATTACCCGTTTTAAGGTAACTGGTTACAATGCCGCAGGGTTTGCACAGAGACATTGAGCGACGTAGGTAATTAGGTGACTGATTCTTTCGGGGGAGAAGCTCAATGGACACGGGGGAAAGCAAACCTGAATTTGGCTTGGTGGGTTTTGAAACAGTTCTTCACCCATATTTTCTTACTGTTTGGTAGAATCCAATCTCTTATCAAATTCCTACTATTATTGCCGCCAATACAATTCATATAATGAAGGGCAGTAAAATAACATCGATCGAGGGCGAGCTAGATGGCGAGTGTCACGTTAAAAAATGTATGTAAAGCATATGGCGACGTACTAATTTCTAAAAATGTAGATTTAGATATCCAGGAAGGTGAGTTTGTTGTCTTCGTCGGTCCATCAGGTTGTGGTAAGTCTACCCTATTGCGCTGTATTGCAGGTTTAGAAGATATTACTTCGGGCGAGCTATACATCGGCAATGAGCGCATGAATGATGTTGAGCCTTCTAAACGCGGGGTTGGCATGGTATTCCAATCGTACGCGCTATACCCACACCTAAACCTATACGACAACATGTCATTTGGCCTTAAACTGGCGAAAGCTGACAAGAAAGAGGTCGATCAACGCGTCGAACATGCCGCTGAAATTCTTCAATTAAGCCACCTTTTAGAGCGTCAGCCTAAAGCCTTGTCTGGTGGTCAGCGTCAACGTGTTGCGATCGGTCGTACACTGGTATCACAACCAAATGTATTCCTACTCGATGAGCCGCTTTCTAACCTAGATGCAGCGCTTCGTGTACAAATGCGCTCTGAGATCACTAAGCTGCAACGCAAACTTGGCTGCACCATGATCTACGTAACCCACGATCAGGTCGAAGCGATGACCATGGCCGATAAAATTGTGGTTCTAGATGCTGGTTTCGTTTCACAAGTGGGCAAGCCGCTTGAGCTTTACCACTACCCACAAAACCGCTTTGTGGCTGGCTTTATTGGTTCGCCAAAGATGAACTTTATGAGCGTCTTCATTGAAGCTGTCGAAAAAGAACGCGTAATGGTTCAGTTAGCCAATGGCACGACTTTCTGGATTCCAGTGGATGGTACTACGGTTACCGCAGGTGAGCGTATGTCTCTTGGTGTTCGCCCTGAGCACCTGCTGCCAGCGAACGAAGGCGATGCAACCATTGAAGGTGAAGTGAACATCGTTGAGAAGCTAGGTAACGAAACTCAAGTTTACATGCACATTGATGCCGCTGATGCAGACATGATTTACCGCCAACCTGATACGCTCGCGGTTGAAGCGGGTGACAAGCTATCTGTTGGCATCCCGGCTCACCGTTGTCACCTCTTCCACAGTGACGGCAAAGCATGTCGTAGACTGTTTAAAGAAGCAGGTCTCGATAGCGAGTAACCTGATATCCCATTACAAAAAAGCCCCTTTCAACGGGGCTTTTTTTATTTCTCATCAAAATGACGTGTCACCCCTACCGGGCGCTTGCCGTCACAGGCCCCTTTTTCTAAATCATACAGCGGGCTACTTCCATGCAAGCTCCAGCGGTGATCTTCTCTGGCCAACTTACGATACTGCGACGGTGTAACACCAATATAGGTCTGAAACGTCTCGTAGAAGCGACTGCTAGAGTTAAAGCCAACGGTAAGTGCGATATCTAAAATGGTTCTATCAGTATCACTGAGCAACGCTCTGGCGTGGTTGATCCTCATCGCGGTAATGTACTGCTTGATGGTCATCTGCATGGTGCGCTGAAACACGTTCATCGCATAGTTGGCATGCAGACCAACATACTCTGCTATCGCTTTTGTAGTCAGCGGCATATTGTGATGTGTCGCGATGTACTCAAGCATTTGACTGACGTAAAACTGAGAATGTTTGGATACGCCCTTTTTGGTGGTTTTATCCGCCCGTGCGGCGACCAATTGTTTCCAACCGTCGAGGCAAACTCGTCGCAGCATTAAACCAATTTCGTCTACTGCGAGTTGCTGGCGGCCATCGATATTGTCATTGATTTCCTTCGCCCACCTTGCCAGCTCAAATTCACTCACCAACGCCTTAGATTTTGACTGAAGAACACAGCCATGGGTGATTTGATTAACGAGTTCTCGACTTAAAGGCCAAGACATAAATTGGTGAATGGGAATATTAATGATGCCCATATTATGACTCGTGCCAGGGTTAGTTAGACGATGCGGCACTGAAGCCCAAAAAAGACCAATCGCGCCACTTTCGATCACCACAGGCGAGCCGTTGATTATGTATTCAACGTCATCGCCAAATGGGATGTTTACCTCCACTTGCCCATGCCAATGGTAACCCGGCATGGAATGGGGCGCTCGAATCTCTACATCAATCTTTTCATAGGATGAATACAAAGAGAGTGGACTGACTAATACGTTTTCATCTGAGTACTCATTGCGAGTCACGATATAAGTGGTATCCGTTGCGCTGTTTGTCATTATCTGTTCCATCCCGAGCCAATAAAGTACTTGTAACAAATCTTTCCTGATAATACGCAGAGGCTGATCATATCAATCCATACTGATTACAACGCCAATTCCACCCAATCATTTTGCTTATCAATGAGTTACCTATCCCTCCCGTTTTATCATCAATGAATCCCAAAAACTAAGATTTTTCCAACACCAAATAGAAATATTAGGAAATAGGAGATTGCCGTTTTGAAGTGAGACGAATCGGTACTGGTCACACAGGTAATGTGTACTCATCCAAGCAAATACGTGATAGATGAGGAACCAACCAATGAACAGCCCTAAGATCACTTTTATCGGTGCAGGCTCAACCATTTTTGTCAAAAACATCCTTGGCGATGTGTTTCACAAGCCAGCTCTAAAAAACGCGCATATCGCCTTAATGGACATTGATGGAACTCGACTTGAAGAGTCCCATCTTGTGGTCAGCAAGCTGATGCAATCTTCTGGCGCGACAGGAACCATTAGTTGCCACTTAGAGCAAAAAGAAGCCCTGAAGAATGCCGACTTTGTGGTTATCGCCTTCCAAATTGGCGGCTATGAACCTTGTACCGTCACCGATTTTGATGTGTGTAAGAAACACGGCTTAGAACAAACCATTGCTGATACGCTCGGACCAGGTGGCATTATGCGCTCCCTACGCACTATTCCTCACCTGTGGCAGGTTTGTGAAGATATGAGTGAAGTGTGCCCAAATGCGACCATGCTCAACTACGTAAACCCAATGGCGATGAACACTTGGGCGATGTATGAGAAGTACCCAAATATCAAACAAGTCGGTTTGTGCCATTCTGTTCAAGGGACTGCCGAAGAACTGGCTCGCGATCTTGATCTCGACTACCAAGACTTACGCTATACCTGCGCTGGCATCAACCATATGGCCTACTACCTGACCCTAGAGAAGAAAAATGGCCAAGGCGAGTATGTCGATATTTATCCTGATCTCCTCGCGGCATTTGAAAGCGGTCAAGCGCCTAAACCCGGCCTGCACCACAATGGCCGTTGTACCAACCTAGTCAGATACGAAATGTTTAAGAAGCTCGGCTATTTCGTCACTGAATCTTCTGAACATTTCTCGGAATACACCCCATATTTTATTAAGCCAAATCGCCCAGATTTAATTGAACGGTATAAAGTACCGTTGGATGAGTATCCAAAGCGCTGCGTAGAGCAAATCGCTGATTGGAAACAAGATTTAGAAGCGTTTAAGGATGCAGATCAAATCACGGTCAAAGAGTCCCACGAATACGCCAGTACCATTATGAACTCGATTTGGACAGGAACGCCGAGTGTTATCTACGGTAACGTCAAAAATGAAGCTCTGATCGATAACCTTCCACATGGGTGCTGTGTTGAAGTTGCTTGTCTTGTTGATGCTAACGGCATTCAACCGGTTAAAGCGGGCCGACTACCTAATCATCTAGCCGCTCTGATGCAAACCAACATCAATGTACAAACGCTACTGACAGAAGCCATCCTGACTGAAAATCGAGAGCGTATTTACCACGCAGCCATGTTAGATCCACACACGGCAGCCGTGTTGGGAATAGAGGAGATTTACGCTCTGGTCGACGATTTGATCCAAGCGCACCAAGGTTGGTTACCAGACTGGGTTTATCAACAAGCTTAATTTCAAATAACAACAAGCTTTCTAATAACAATATAACGTGAACAATATACGCCTCCTTAATTAGGGGGCGTAAGGAGCACCCATGAGCATTTCAATGAACACCAAGCTGAGTTACGGCTTTGGGGCATTTGGTAAAGATTTTGCGATTACCATTGTCTATATGTATTTGATGTTTTACTACACGGACGTGGTTGGCATTTCAGCCGCCACTGTCGGTACTATTTTCCTCGTCGCACGTATCTGGGATGCAGTGAACGACCCGATAATGGGCTGGATTGTCAATAACACGCGCAGTCGTTGGGGTAAGTTTAAGCCTTGGATTCTGATTGGTACGATTGCCAACTCTGTTGTCCTCTTCATGCTATTTAGCGCTCACCATATCGAAGGCCCTTGGCTTATCGCATACGCCGCGGTCACTTACATCTTATGGGGAATGACTTACACCTTAATGGATATCCCTTTCTGGTCTTTAGTCCCGACGTTAACGTTAGATAAACGTGAACGTGAAGACCTTGTTCCCTACCCTAGATTCTTCGCGAGCCTCGCCTGGCTTGTTACGGCGGCCATCGCCATGCCGTTCGTTAACTACGTCGGAGGTGATGACAAAGGCTACGGCTTCCAAGTCTTCACATTACTGCTTATCGCCTGCTTTGTTGTCTCTACCTACATCACATTAAGAAACGTCAAAGAGCGTTACTCAACCAACCAGCTTGATACCAGCCAACCAGAAGAGCGCGTCTCGCTGAAATCACTACTCAAGCTTATCTACAAGAATGACCAACTGACCAGCGTCCTTTGCATGGCTCTGTCTTACAACCTCGCTACCAATATCATTACTGCTTTTGCTGTTTATTACTTTACTTACGTCGTTGGCAATGAAGACTTGTTCCCTTACTACATGGCCTATGCTGGTATTGCTAACCTAATCACTCTTGTACTGTTCCCCAAACTGGCACAAATGTTCTCTCGCCGCGTGTTGTGGGCATGTGCATCAAGCTTACCGATTCTGGGCAGCGCAGTACTTATCTATGTCGGCATGTATGACAAACAAAGTATTCTGCTTATTTCAACAGCGGGTGTGTTACTGCAAATCGGTACCGCGCTGTTCTGGGTACTGAACGTCATTATGGTGGCGGACACGGTGGACTACGGCGAATTCAAACTCGGTCAACGCTGCGAAAGTATCGCCTATTCTGTTCAAACTCTGGTGGTGAAAGCGGGCTCTGCCTTCGCTGCATTCTTCATTGGCATTGCCTTAACAGCAGTCGACTACGTACCGAATGTCGAGCAAAGCCCTGACACCGTGTTCGGCATGCAATGCATTATGGTCGGCCTACCGGCTATCTTCTTCGCAATTGCATTAGTGGTTTACTTCCGCTTCTACAAGCTAAACGGCCAGTTCCATCAAAATATTCAAGATCATCTGACAGAAAAGTATCAACACATTGGCGATAGCAACTCCCCTGTGAGCAGCGAGCCAAAACCTGCAAGCGCAGCACAAGCAACTTAATCAACTACGGGCATCTCGCCCGTAGCTTTTTATAAAAATTACCGAGACGCTGCTTAGCATTCCTACAAAATTCAATAACGAGAACACTATGAAGCACAACCTAATTACCTGCGCACTATCTTGTGCACTTGCGATATCCGGAGTGGCACACGCCAAACAACATGATAACTTACTCTCTAACCCAAGCTTTGAAGACAAAGGGCTTGGCTGGAGCTATTGGTTTGCCAACATCAAAAATGACTCCGCTTATGAAGGAGAATATCGAGGCCGAATTGCCACTGGTACTACCCACAGCATCAATCAGATCATCACCGTTCCTGAAACTGGCTTTTACGATCTCTCTGCCTATGTCATTAGTCCAGCCAATGATGCGACGATTGCGGTCACTAACCTTTACGATGAAGTACTCGTCAGCAAGTCCGTTAAACCAAGCCAAAGCTACAAAAAAAACACCCTTAAGCACATCGCATTAGAGCAAGGCGAGCAGCTCAAAGTCTCTATCACAGGGTCAAATGAAGGCGGTGTCAGCGTCGACAATATTAGCTTAACCAAAAGCAACAAAAACAAACCTCTCAGCTTTAATCAGATTATTCAGTTCAACGTCAAAGACCAGTCCGGTGCCAGCAACATCAATCGTAACCATAAACGAGTCGAAATCGATGTTCCGTTTGGCACTGAATTAACTCAAGTAACTGTCGACAACTTAATCGTATCGAATGGCAGTGGCACTACGATTAGCCAAGGAGATGTGCTTGATCTCACTCAGCCAATGGTCATCACGCTTAGCTCCAATGACCATCAGCCAGAGCAGTGGACGATTAGCGCCACAGAGCAGCCTAAACAGATCACAGTTACATCATCCAATGCCATGCTTGAGGACTCTTTCGCTTGGGCGGTGGATAAAACGAAGCGTTTTGTGATGACAGGAAAACACGACTTGGTTAACCGTGATGAGAATAACAACGACGGCACTGGTACGGCTGACTACATCCCTTCTTATTGGGCGGGGTACTTTGATCGCACAGCTTTTTATTCTCGTGACTTTTTACACCAAGCCAGCGGCGCACAATTAGCCGGACTAGCAGTAGAAAACTTCTCGATGTTTAAGACCTTTGCCCAGCATTCAACGGAGTCGAGAAAATGGTACACGCTGTGGGCCGTCAATTTTGATGGAACCCCTCATACCATTGATTATGTCGACGATTCTTGGTTTGTACGCGAAGTCCCAGCACAGTTCGAGTTTGTAGAGAAAGCGTGGCAGCAATATCTGTGGACTGGAGATGAGCGTTATATTGAAGACGAGGATCTGTGGCGTTTCTACACCAAGGTTCTGACCGACTATATCGCACTCCATGACGATCAAGACCCGAATGGGATTGCCGAAGGTTACGGTGGGATTTTCGAAGGCTCTGCGACCTACAACGAGCGTGGAGAATTCCCGATCGAAGCTGGTGATGCCATCGGTTCACAGTATCAAGCAACATTAGCTTACTCAAAGATGCTCGAAGCGCGCCAAGAATATAGCCAAGCTGCCGTTTGGAGCGAGAAAGCGCAACAACTGAAAGATTACTTTAATCAAGAATGGAGTATCGCCGACCCTAGCGAGCCACTGGGCAACTATGTCAACATCGTACAAAAAGATGGCTTACGCCTTAACGACTTTGGTAAGGAAAACAGTTGGTTTATGCCGATGAAACGCATCACCAACCCAGATGCGCGTAATGATAAATACCTCGACTTTATCGCCGCCAATCTAGGTGATGGTATCGGTTCTACGCCTGAAGCGCCAAATAACATTGAAGCTTATACCTACATCCCAGAAACCTACTTCCCGTACAACCGCAACGAAGAAGCTTGGAAGTGGATGCAGTACATTATGGATACTAAAGACCAGCCCCATGAGCGTCCAACTCAAGGTACTAACGGCGACTATCCAGAACTGTCGTTTACCTTCATTGCTAACACTATTGAAGGCTTAATGGGTATCAAACCGAATGCGGCTAAAGAAACCATTATTACCGCTTCTCACCTTACTCCGGACATCAAATGGCTAGAGGCAAAACATATACTGATGGGTGAACATGAACTAACCATTCGTCATGACGGATTAGAGCAAACGACGTTGACCAACAACTCACAAACAACGCTCGAATGGGAAGCTTGGTTCTATGGTGATTTCGCTTCACTGACAGTGGATGGACATGCAATGCCAACCAGTCAAAAGGAAATCAACGGGCAGTTGGTGAGCTACGTTGTCATTGCTGTTGAAGGAGAGCAAAACAGAATCGTTGCTAAGTAATCCTTTGAAATTCACTTCCAATATAGGCTCTCGGCCAATTCGAGAGCCTATCAATCATGCTTTATGGCTTATTCTCTTTGTCCCCTGTTCCGTGCCTTTTAAACAGCCCCTCCATCAACTCCATCGGTAATGGAAAGACAATGGTCGAACTTTTCTCTCCAGCAATCTCGGTCAAGGTTTGTAGATAACGCAGTAGCATCGCGTTAGGCTGAGTGGCCATCTTGCTCGCGGCCTCAACAAGCTTTTCTGAGGCTTCCATCTCGCCCGAGGCATGAATGACTTTCGCCCTTCTCGCCCTTTCTGCTTCCGCTTGTTTGGCTATCGCCCGAATCATGCTTTCATTCAGGTCGACGTGCTTAATCTCTACATCCGAAACTTTGATCCCCCACCCGTCAGAACGTGCATCCAAAATGGTTTGAATATCTGTGTTGAGCATTTCACGATTAGCCAGCATTTCATCTAACTCATGCTGACCTAATACTGAACGCAGCGTGGTTTGAGCGAGTTGAGAAGTGGCCGCTAAATAATCTTCGACATTAATGATCGCCTTTTGCGCATCGACCACTCGAAAATAGATTACCGCATTCACGCGAACAGAAACGTTGTCACGGCTGATCACATCTTGGCTTGGAACATCCATCACCACGGTTCGCATATCGACTTTAACAATTTGTTGAATCATAGGGATAACGACAATTAACCCCGGCCCTTTGACCATTTGAAAACGGCCCAAGAAGAAAATCACCCCGCGTTCATACTCACGTAAAACGTGAAACAAGCTAAACGCAATTAACAACACCAAGCCCACTAAGATGACTGGCGTGAGCATCCCACTCATGAGTAATTGTTCCAACATCTTAACCTCCTTGCTGTTTTTTAATTGTCAGCGTCAGTCCCTCAATATCTTCAATGACCACCACTTCCCCCGCCGAGTAATGTTCATTGCCTTGCGCTGCCCAGCGCTCTCCATTTACCCGCACATAACCCTGCTGTTCAAATGCCCTCTCAACCACTGCGTCACTGCCGATGAGATCTTCAATACCACTGACCACTTGGCTCTTTCTCAGTTGCAGTACCCTGCGCAAAACAAACATTACAAATGCCGCCGAAGTAAATGCGATCGAGTAGATAAGGCTCATAGAGATTCGCAGTTCAGGGATATCACTATCGAACAAGAATATTGAGCCCAACACGAAAGCCACCACGCCACCAAAGCCCAAAATGCCAAAGCTCGGCACTAAGGATTCCGCCACCAGTAAACCGAGTCCTAATACAATCAGGCCAACCCCGACATAGTTCACTGGCAACATTTGAAAAGCATAAGTAGCGACAAGCAAGCAGATCGCCCCCACCACTCCCGCGACACCAAAACCTGGGCTATAGAACTCAAGCAGCAATCCGTAAAAACCAATAATCAGCAGTAGATAGGCGATATTAGGATTGGTGATGGTCGACATAAATTGATTACGCCAATCGGGTGCCCGATGTTCCAACTTAGCCGAAGAGAGGGCTAGCGTGGTTTGAGAATCAGCGACTTTAATAGTGAAGCCATCCAACAATAACAACAGTTGTTCGGGCGACTCAGCAATCAAATTGATGACATTTTTCTCTTTCGCCTCACTGGCAGACAAGGTCGCTGCGTCACGTACCGCAGACTCTGCCCATTCCGCATTACGCCCTCTTAACTGCGCGAGAGAGCGTATGTAGGCAATAGAATCATTGAGCACTTTCTTTTCCATTGCAGTTGGTGTCTCTGGCTTTTCTTGTGGCTGATTAGGTGCACCACCACCGCCAATGCTGACCGGTGTGGCTGCACCGAGGGTTGTTGCGGGAGCCATGGCAGCAATATGGCAAGCATAGAGAATAAAAGTACCAGCGCTGGCGGCTCTTGCTCCTTGCGGATGAACAAGGCATAGAATAGGAATGTTAGAGGCAAGTATGGCCTGATTTATATCGCGTAAACTACTGACGAGCCCGCCAGGAGTATCAATGGTCATGAGCAAAGCAGGCACATTTGGCTGCTGATTGGCTAACTGGATTTGCTTGATGACGTAGTCACCCACAGCAGGGCCAATTGCTCCGCTGATGGAAATGACTGGTACCGTTTGATTAGGCGTATTATTCTCTTCTGCTTGAACAACACTGGCCGGCCACCACAAGATAAAAAAAGCATATAGGAGTGATTTTATTCTCTGCAGGTACATTGCGCTATCCCACCGATACTGTTGATTTGAGTTTAGACTATCTCAACCAACACAGCGTTCATTTATAGGGACAATACTTATAGTATCTGCAAAACCTACAGTTGAAATTGGATAAGTTGTAACCTAAAACTTAGTAAGTACATTGCACAGTAGTAGCTACCACTTTCACTTTATCAGACCAAGTGTATTGAATGGATATGAATGATAGCTTTTGTTTTGCCGACGAACCATCCGACGAGGAAGTAAGTCCCGACCGACACTGGGAAGTGTTAATCGTGGATGATGAGCAAGATGTCCACGATATCACCTGTATTGTCCTAAATAGCTTTCAGTTTCTTGGACGCGACCTTAAGTTCACTCACGCCTATTCGGGGAAACAAGCACGCCAACTTATCGAACAAGCAGAGACTCCGTTTGCGGTGATTTAGTTAGATGTTGTGATGGAAACACGTCAAGCGGGCTTAGAACTGGTGAGATGGATTAGAGACGAATACGATGATCATAACTGTCGAATCATCTTAAGGACAGGGCAACCAGGTGATGCACCTGAAGAAGAGATCATTTTTAACTACGATATAAACGACTATAAAAATAAAACTGAGCTCAACTCTACCCGCCTGACCACATCAACGCTCTCGGCGATACGCGCCTACAATGACATTCGAACCATTGAGCAAACGCGCGCTGGGCTCAAATGCATCATTAACTCGACCTCGAATATTTTGACCGAAGACTCTAGCGCAGAGTGGCTGCAAGGAATCTTAGTGCAAGTGGTCGCTTTGCTGAGGCTCGATGAAGTCCATGCGGTTCATTTTGGCGCCGCCCCTCTCGATGGTGAATGGACCATAGTCGCGACCTCAAACACCTCTATGCGCCCACTCGGTAATAAGCTCTCCCAATATTGCGATTTGGGTACACAGCAGTATGACTTCGGTAGCCCGCAAATCAGCGAGTTTGATCATAACACCTACGTACTTCCCGTCTCCGTCAATCACTGCCAAGGACTGATATTTATTGAGTCACCCGCAGAGGTCATTGAAAAGCAGAGAGAGCTGATCGACATTTTCATCAACAGTGCAATTGCAGCATACGACAAAACATTCCTTCTGCGAGACATCGTCGAAACTCAGAAAGAGATCGCTTATCGATTGGGTGAAGTGGTGGAAACTCGCTCTAAGGAATCTGGGAGCCATGTTAAGCGCCTCGCTATTCTCTCAGAAGTACTGGCTAAGCACATCGGGCTGCCAGACGAATATGCCAACAAAATCAAGCTCGCCTCCCCGTTACATGATATTGGTAAAATTGCAATTCCCGACAGTATCTTACACAAGCCAGGTAAACTGAATTCTGAAGAGTGGGCCATCATGCAAACCCATGCCGAAATCGGCGAGGAGATTTTATCTGGGTCGAACCTAGAGATTTTGCAGATTGCAGCGGTAATTGCCGGTAATCATCACGAAAAATGGGACGGTACAGGTTACCCTCGCCAACTCAAAGAGGACAAAATTCCTATCGAGGGCCGAATTACTGCAATCGTAGATGTCTTCGATGCCTTAGCGTCCAAACGCAGCTACAAGGAACCTTGGGAATCCGAATCGATAAGGGACTATATTCGCTCACAACGTGGCAAGCATTTTGACCCAGAGATCTGCGACGCGTTCTTATCTATCTTCGACCAATGCCTTGAGATAAGAAATGCCTACCCCGACTGATGCCGACTCGACTCACACACTCGAAGAGTTATTGCACTCAACTAAGCAACAACTATTAGAAGCAGAAAAGAAGGCGTCTATCGGGCAATTGGTCGCGGGGATCACTCATGAGGTCAACACCCCTATTGGCAACAGTATTACTACAGCAAGCCATCTGCTCAAGCTGATTCAACAACTCGAAAGCCGCGTTAAAGAAAACAAGCTCACGCGCAGTGAGTTAGACCATTTTTTTGAATCCTCCGCAAATATCAACCATATATTGATGAGTAACCTCGACCGCTCTGCCGATATCATCAAAAGACTGAAACGTTTATCAACAGACAACATTCAGTCCTTGATTGATAAGGTCAATATCGGCAATAAGATTCAAGACACCATCTTAGCGTTAGAGCCGAACTTGCGTGGGGTTGAGATTAAGATGATAAATATTCAAAACGTAGAAGTTAAAACCGATACTGGCCTCATCTACCACGTCATTTCGAATCTGATCTTAAACGCCAAAAAGCACGCGTTTCACAACGTCTCTCAACCAAGGATTGTCGTTAGCATGGACGACTATCAAGAGGATAAAGTCGTCATCATCGTGGAAGATAATGGCATCGGAATTGAAGAGCAGAAATTAAGCAAGATTTTTGAGGATTTCTATAGCACGGCCAAAGACAATGGCGGTACTGGCCTTGGATTATCCATAGTGAAAAATGTGCTCTCCCGTGCTAACAGTACCATCGAGTGCCATAGCATAGTCGGACAAGGAACCACATTTACAATTACGATACCCGGCCCTGCAGTTTTAATTGAAAATGAAGAATGAAAAAGGCGACTCACTGCCGCCTTTATTCAAGTATTACTTGTCGTTCATTGGCGTGTAGCCATATTCTGCAATCAGAGCTTTCGCCTGTTTGCTCTTTAGGTAACCTAAGAACGCTTTAGAGTCTTGGTCGATATTTTCTTTGGCGTACAGTACTAAGAACGGGCGAGAAAGCTCATACTCACCGCTAGCAATGGTTTGGCTGTTAGGGCTGATACCTTCAAATTGAATCGCTTTGATTGAGTGATCAACAGAGCCCGTTGAGATAAAACCAATCGCTTGTTTATTGTGATTAACAATGGTTTTCACCATGCTGTTACTGTTGACGACCAAGTTATCTGGATTGATATCCGACACTAGACGGCCATTCACAATCTTAGTTAGCCCCATTAAGCTTTCGAAGCTATAACGTGACCCCGATGACGCCTCGCGCGTTACGACCGCAATTTTTTGATCCGCTCCGCCTAACTGCTTCCAGTTGGTGATCTTACCTTTATAGATATCAAACAGCTGCTCACGAGTGACGTTATTAACGGTATTTGACTGGTTAACCACAACCGCTAAACCATCAAAGGCAATAGGAGAAACAGACAACGACTCATCTTGCTCACTGTCGGTGAGGTAGCGTGAGCTCATACCAATGTCAGCGACACCTTTTTTTACCAGAGTAATACCTGCCGTCGAACCAATGCCTTGAACCGCTACATACGTATCAGAGTGGGTGCTATTAAAGTGTTCAGCCAAGACATCCATTACACGAGCTACCGAAGTAGATCCTGAAACATTCACTTCCTTTGCTAAAGCGGGAGCCACTAGCAATGAAGTCGACAAAAGTGTTGCTAGTGCAACGCGAACCATAATTCTCTCCTAATCGAAAAAGGTATTAAATAATGTGCGTTATGGTATTTCGATTAGATGACAGTTTTGTGAAAACCCATACAGACAATCAAATAACTTACTCCTACTATGCTTAAAGCAAGTGTATTCTGCCAACCGTGCAAGGATGAGGATAATATGGGATTAGTGAGTTTGTTACAGCGGCAACTCGAAAGCCGAGCCCAGCTGATCTGTAAACAACGCAATCAAAGCACGCCAGCCGAACTTGGCAAGGCGAGCTATGAATCCATGAACAATGGCGTAATTTTTATCAAGCAACATTTTCTGTTGGATTCCACCCATTGTGACTACATGAACCCAGTAGCGAAAGTCTCATGGAATGGAGAGTTGAATCTATGGCAGCTCTTCTTGCCTCACCACTCTGAAGTGGATAGCTGGCTTCCTTATCCATTCTTAGCGCAAAGCAGTGACCTTACCGCAATAATGCGAGAGATCGACAAAGATCCAAAATCGATGTTTTGGTTGGATTAACTTAAAAAAAAGGCGCTCAATGAGCGCCCTTTCTATATCACTATTCTCAGTAGAAAGCGGAGATTACTCTGCCGCTTTTTCTACTTCTTCAACCGTTTTGACATCTTCAAAGATCTGCGTTGGTTTTGCCACCAAATTGCGATTCTCTTGGTTCACTTCAGTCAGTACGATTTCAAGTACGTCACCAAGTCGGTAAGTTACTTCTTTATCGATAGAAACCGTACCATTGTCTGCGCTGCACTCTAGACGCTCTTTATTAGCTAGAATCAAAGAGCCCGGAATAAACGCCGCTGCACCATTTTCAATTAGGCGAACACGCATACCAGCACGGTTAATATCAAAGATTTCACCGTTGAACTTGGTTTCTTTCGCTGGCTCTTCAGCAAGCGTACGCGCGTATAACCAATCACCAACGTTACGCTCAGCAATCTTGTGGTGTTTACGGTGCAGTGCTAGCTCTTCGCCCACTGTCTCATCAGCCGTTTGAACAGGCTCTTTACCTAAGATGTGTGCTTTCAGCATACGGTGGTTGATCATATCGCCATATTTACGAATCGGAGACGTCCACGTTGCGTAGATATCGAGACCCATCGCGTAATGTGGTAGAGGCTGGTTACCAATTTCGCTGTACGCTTGGAATTTACGAATGCGATTATCTAGGTAGCTTGATTCTTGCTTGCCTAACCAACGACGTAGCTCAGCAAAGCCTTCCAATGTTGCTACAGATTCAGCAGTGAACGGCAACTCACCTTCTGGATTAACAAAGCCCAGTACATCGGCAATTTTCTCTGGCTTAAACCCAAGGTGCGTGTTGAAGACACCTGAGTTAAACGTTGACTGTAGAGTACGACCGGCACAAATGTTTGCCGTGATCATTGACTCTTCAACAAGGCGGTTTGCACTGCGACGCATGTCTGAATGAATCGCAATCACATCGTTATCTTCACTCAGCTCAAAACGGTAGTCTGGACGGTCCGGGAATACCACAGCATTCTGCTCACGCCAATCCGCACGCGCTAAAGAGAAGTCGTAAAGATCACGAACAATTTGCGCGATTTCTTCGTTTGGTTGCCACTCCGTTGATTCGCCATTTTCTAGCCAATCTGATACATGATCATAAACAAGGCGAGCGTGTGATTTAATGTTCGCAGCGAAGAACTTGATGTCATCAGCGATAACGCCATCTTTACCTACTGTGACCGTGCAGCAAAGCGCTGGACGCACTTCATCTTGCATTAGTGAGCACAGCTCATCCGCTAGGTCACGAGGCAGCATAGGGATGTTGCGACCTGGTAGGTAAATCGTGAAGCCACGTTCACGAGCAACTTTATCCATTTCGCTATCTGGTGTGATGTACGCTGTTGGATCGGCAATCGCAATCGTCAGCTCAAAATCACCAGATTCGGTTTTCTTAGCGTACAGAGCATCATCCATATCTTTGGTTGATGCGCCATCAATGGTTACGAATGGAACATGCGTCATATCAACACGTTCTAGATCCACGTCATCTTTGATTTCCCAGTTATCGATACCCGCTGGTTCGCTGTTAGGTAAATCATTTTGAGCCAGTGTTACCCACCAAGGTGCGATCTTATCATCGGTATCTGTGATCTTTTCGCTAATCTCAACAAAGAAGCCGTTATCGCCCTTTAATGGGTGTTGCGTAAGGTGAGCAACAACCCAGTCGCCTTCTTTTAGATCATCACTCTTAATGCCTTTACGCGTCTTTGCTTTCAAAGATAGCTTTTTAAGTTGTGGATGATCTGGCGTAACGTTTAACTTGCCTTTAAACAGCTTCACTCGACCGATGAAACGGTTAACACCTTGCTCCAACAGTTCTTCTGGTTCAGCTTGCTCGCGCTCTTTCTCTGTACGAATGATCGCTTTCACTTTATCGCCATGCATACATTTCTTCATATACGGAGGCGGAATAAAGTAACTTGTCTTACTATCGACTTCTAAAAAACCAAAGCCTTTTTCAGTCGCTTTGATCGTGCCTTCTTTCTTAGGAAGGTTTTCTTGAATTTGCTGCTTAAGTTGAGCCAGTAGAGGGTTATCTTGAAACATCTATCTTGTTTTAACCGATTAAGTATCACACCGAAAATTGCGCACACTATATCACCCCACCTATAGCCTAGCTACCTTCTCAGCATGACAATCTATCGTTCAGAGGAGAATTCAATCAGTTAGCGAATTAATTGAATTGATGTTAATTCATCCGAGGCATGGCTTTAGATGACGAATATGTGAACAAACAATCTCAATTGAGGAAAAAATTGTGATGAAATTCAATTTTTTCTAGCTTTTTTTATGCTTTTCAGGAATAATCCGCCCCCTTATATCGGTGCCTCTAACTCAACGTTTCGGTTTCGATGTGTTTTACGTCCCTAGTGGCTTGATGCGATTTACGACTTTTCCGCATCTGAATGGAATCAGCTCTCATCTGGATTTGTATTGGAATTGGTAGAGCTCGTGGGACCTTTTATTGACTTATATATAGTAGGATCCCAATGACAGATTCTGTAATTCAGTTCAGCGATCTAGCGCTTAACGACTCTATCCTTTCAGCTCTTGACGGTATGGGTTTCGTTTCACCAACTCCAATTCAGGCTGCTGCTATCCCGCACCTATTGGCTGGTAAAGACGCACTAGGTAAAGCGCAGACTGGTACTGGTAAAACTGCAGCTTTCTCTCTACCTCTTCTTAACAAAATAGACCTTGATCAGCGTAAGCCTCAAGCGATCGTTCTTGCACCAACTCGCGAACTTGCGATTCAGGTAGCAGCAGAAGTTAAGAACCTAGGTAAAAACATCGCAGGTCTTAAAGTTCTTGAAATCTATGGCGGCGCGTCAATCGTTGACCAAATGCGTGCACTTAAAAACGGTGCTCACATTGTTGTAGGTACTCCTGGCCGTGTTCAAGACCTTATCAACCGTGACCGTCTACACCTAGATGAAGTTCACACATTCGTGCTTGATGAAGCTGATGAAATGTTGAACATGGGCTTCGTTGATGACGTAACAGAGATCATGGAGCACGCTCCTTCTTCTGCACAACGTGTACTATTCTCTGCAACTATGCCTCCAATGCTTAAGAACATTGTTGAGCGCTTCCTACGTGATCCAGAAACGATCGACGTTGCAGGTAAGAACCACACGGTAGACAAAGTAGAACAGCAGTTCTGGGTTGTTAAGGGTGTAGAAAAAGACGAAGCAATGTCTCGTCTTCTAGAAACTGAAGAAACTGATGCGTCAATCGTCTTCGTACGTACTCGTCAAGACACTGAGCGTCTAGCTGATTGGCTATCTGCACGTGGCTTCAAAGCGTCTGCACTACACGGTGACATTCCTCAGTCTCTACGTGAGCGTACTGTTGATCACATCAAACAAGGTGTTATCGATATCCTAGTTGCAACTGACGTTGTGGCTCGTGGTCTTGACGTTCCGCGTATCACTCACGTATTCAACTACGACATCCCATTCGATGTTGAGTCTTACATCCACCGTATCGGCCGTACAGGTCGTGCTGGACGTAAAGGTAAAGCGATTCTTCTAGTTCGTACAAACCAACTACGTATGCTTCGCACTATCGAGCGTGTAACTAAGTCATCGATGGAAGAAATTCAACTTCCGCACCGTGACAAAGTAGCAGAAGCTCGTCTAGCTAAGCTTGGTGCTGAACTAGAAACTGAAAAAGAACACAAAGCACTAGAGAAGTTCTCTGAGCTAGTTGAAAAACTACAAGAATCTCTAGAGCTAGACGCAGCGACACTAGCAGCTATCCTGCTTAAGCGTCAGCAAGGCAAGCGCCCACTATTCTACATTGGCGAAGACCCAATGATTGAAGCAATTGAGCGTGACAAGCAACGTCGTAAAGATCGTCGTGAAAATGGCCGTGACGGTCGCGATGGTCGTCGTGAAGGCGGTCGTAGCTTCAACACTCAAGACTGGGATACTTACCAGCTTCAAGTGGGTCGCGAGCAAGGCGTTCAAGTTAAAGACATCGTTGGTGCACTTGCAAACGAACTAGGCCTAACAAAAGGTTCAATCGGTGCAATCAAACTAGCACAAGGCGAAACATACGTTCAGCTACCAAAAGCAATGTCTTCTGAGACTGCTGGCAAGCTACAAAAACTACGTATTCGTCAGAAGCAAGTTGACGCTGTAGTATGTGACTTCAACGATTTCCGCGAACCACGCCGCGATGGCGGTCGTCGTGACGGTGGTCGTCGCGATGGTGGTTACCGTGGTAACCGTGACGGCAACCGCGAAGGTGGCTACCGTGGTAACCGCGATGGCAACCGTGAAGGTGGCTACCGTGGTAACCGTGACGGCAACCGCGAAGGTGGCTACCGTGGTAACCGTGAAGGCGGTCGTGATGGTAACCGTGAAGGCGGCCGTCGTGATGGCGAGCGTCGCTTTGACCGTAACCGTGGTGGCGATCACCGTGGTAACTTCCGTGGTGAACGTGGCCATGGTCGCGGTAACCGCAGCGAAGGTTAATCAACCGACTCAAACAAAAAAGGATACGCAATGCGTATCCTTTTTTTATGCCAGCTCCAAAGTAATATCTAAGCGTTATTACTAAAGATATACTTGTCCATCAAGGTGACCATACGGCCAATCTCTGGTTTGGTGATCGTATCATTCGCCCCAAGAGCCAAGGCTTTTGCTCTATTATCTTCACTCATTAACGAAGAGAACATCACGATCGGCATAGTGGCATAAGCCTCACTATCACGTAGGCGTTTAACCAAGTGCATACCATCCATACGTGGCATTTCAACGTCAGTTACTACGCCATCAATAAGCTCGCTAACTGGCAAGTTCTCTTCCTTCGCTACCTCGATAAGATTCATCAGTTTCTCGTGCGCTTCTCCACCATCTTTACAAGCAATAATGTTGTAACCCGCAGAGCTCAATGTGTCTTGAATCATAGAGCGGATAAACGCAGAGTCATCGACGACCATAACTGTTTTAGCATTACGCTTAGTGACCATACGCTGGTTCAGGTCAACACTTCTATCAAGCGTCACATCGTATTTTTCCATGCTTAGCTCTGGGTTGATATCTGCGATGATCTTCTCAAAGTCTAAAATCATGATCAGATTGCCATCTTTACGAACCACAGCAACCACACAATCTTGTTCACCAGCCTCTAAAAACTGACTCGGTGATTCAACATCATTCCAAGAAATTCGGTGAATACGACTAATCGAATCGATCAAAAAGCCATTGGTCATATTGTTAAAGTCAGTAACAATAACAAACTTACGCTCAAGCTCACTATTGGTCGGCACACCTAACCAACCCGCTAAATCAACCAGCGGTGTCAACACGTCACGTGATGAAAATACACCGATCATATGGGGTTGAGCATTCGGGTAGTCCGTCGTTTCTGGTACTTGAATTACCTCACGCACTTTCGCAACGTTGATACCGTAGTAACAGGTCTTTTTACTACCATCAGGCATCCGCTTCACAAGGTGAAATTCGATAATTTCTAGTTCATTAGTGCCACTTTCGGTCAGTATCGTACTACTTGATACACTCATATTTTCTTTTTGCCTACGCTAAACTTTCGGGGTATACACCTTTGTAACGGCTATTGGGTCATTTGTAAATTTCATTTGCATCAGTTACCCGATGTTGTGATTCACTCAACAACTCATCACTCTAATCAATCGGTTTCCAATGTTCCGGGGGAGTCATACTCCACCGCTCCATTGCCGACGTTGAATAGATCGCTTTACCCTGATTACCTATTTGAATCGGAATGCTTCGTGCCGATTCACCATTGACTATTCTATTGACCAAGGTCCCAGCCATCACACCCTGGCTGTTGCCAAATAATACCACGCCACCGGCTGCTTTATCACTCGCAACGGCGAAATCCCAAAACGCAAAAACAGGCAGTTCTGAGTTTTGATGAGTCCATGTAATAACATCGTCTGCAGGGACGTTGTTCCCTTCACGGTCGATGAGAGTCTGATAGAGTCCAACAATGATGACTGAAAAATTTTCATCCGCAGCGGATACAATGTTTTTTTGCCACTCTTGCTTAGTTCCGGCTGACACGATCTCTATCTCCACGCCAAGATTGTGTTTGATCATTAAATATTGTCGCTCAATGTATTGCCGCGCGATGTTCGATGTCACCCCAGAATCAAACATGATGCGAACTTTCATCTCTTTATCAGATAAAAAATGTTTCAGCTCACCGATAGTTTTGACAAATAGCGGGCGCTCTAAAACACCGGTCACCTTTGCCTGGCCCTGATGGTCCTTAAATACCTCTCGGGGATTCGAGTTAATCCCTAAGAACACAACAGATATTGGGTCATCGAAAATCATCGGCCACATATACTTAAGCGCGTTGTCGTCCCCTAGAATAACAACATCTGGATTAAGCTCGATGTACTTAACAAACGCAAGTTCCGCCATTTTTTCGTATTCAGACGGTGGTACTCGCTTGGTATCCATCTGATACGTTTCAAGCTCTATGCCTTGCTGCAAAGTATCTTGTATTCCTTGCACATAACTCTTATCCCATTCAAATTCTGAATGGTAACTTTCGATGAGCAATACCTTGGCGCCCCAGACCGGAAATGAGAACAGCAATAACATCATCGCCCATCGCATAATCGTTCCCTCTTCGAGTTAATTCCCGTTATTTAGTCAACCACTCCATGACCTACCTACTCAGACATGGTTCTTAAGGACTGGCTATACTAAAAGTCATCGTCCTTTAATAGTAGGTCAATATGAGTCGCACGAAGCAATTTGAAGACAGTATTCACAATCCTTTTTACAGCAGAGTTGGACGCCGAATCATTCTGATCATGATTTTGCTAAGTGGTACGGTGACGTTACTGACGACTTTATTGCAACTCTCTTGGGACTATCGAGAACAGTTTGACTCAATAGATCAACGTCATTTGGAGATACGCGATGTCCACGCCCCGTTAATCGCGACTCTACTATGGGACTTCGACCTAATTGCGCTTCAACAAGAAATTGATGGCTTAGTGAATTTACCCAGAGTGGATTATTTAAAAATCACAAGCGGTGATTACTCTTTTCAATCAGGTAAGGCAGTACTTACAAACTCCATATCGAAACATTACCCTTTGGTCTACCACCACCCTAACACGACTCGCTTTGAAGAGATTGGCCAGATACACATCCAATCCGACGCACAAGAGATATACAACTACCTCATATGGCAAGCGATCTATACCTTAAGTTTAAATGCAGCCAAGACCTTTCTGGTCTGTTTTGTCATTTTAATAGTGTTCCACAAAAGCATTAATCGACGCATATTTTCAATTGCTCAGTATCTACGTAAATACAATCCTAGGCACCCAGCTAAACCGATAGAGTTAGAGCACTTCAAGTGGATTACCGAAAAGGAAGATGAACTCGACTGGCTGGCGAACGAAACCAATAAAATTACCGATAACGTCACAAAGCTGTATCGGAACATTAAAAATGAGCAAGAGCGTTTAGCAGAATTCGCCCATATATCGTCCGATTGGCTATGGGAGACCGATGCGAGCGGAGCGCTAATTTACTGTTCAGATAGCATGCGTAGCGCATTAAAAATCGCTACGGATAGCAAACCTATGCTTGAAGAGGTACCTGCATTAGCACCCTGTAAATCGCTCTGTAGCAAGCTAAAAAGCCATTACAACATATCAATGTGCGAGGAAGCCCTAACTATCAATGACAAGCAAGTTTTCCTGCTGTTTAAGGCAAAAGCTCGCTTTGACAAAGGGGAGTTTATTGGTTTTCGCGGCACCGCAATCAACATTACCGAGCTTAAACTGACTCAGATCGAGATCGAGGAGCTCAACCAAAATCTTGAAAAAACCGTCGCGGTTCGCACTCAAGACCTTGAGCAAAGTATGCAGCAACTCAAAAAGACTCAAGAACAACTGATTGAATCGGAAAAACTCGCTGCTCTTGGCGGTTTAGTCGCTGGCGTCGCCCACGAGGTCAATACCCCTTTAGGCATCGCGGTCACTGCAACTTCCGTCATTCAAGATATTGTCAGCGAAGCAAATCAAGCCTTTACAGATCAAACATTAACAACGGATCAATTTCGTTCGCTACTAGAGTGTTTAACAGAAAGTAGTACGATGCTCGAACAAAACCTAAATCGAGCCGCTAAACTCATCAAAGACTTTAAACAAACCGCCGTAGACCAAGTATCAGAGAGCCGTAGTCAATTTAATGTCCAGCAAGTGCTTGAGGCATTGGTGGCTAGCCTTCATCCCGAAACACGGAAAGTGCCCGTGACACCGATTCTAGAAGGCGATGCCTCGCTAGTAATGAACAGCCTTCCGGGAGTCCTCACTCAAGTAATATCAAACCTTATCATGAACAGTATCAACCACGCCTTTGACGACGTGGCCGAAGCCAAAATCAGCATTCACTTTAAGCAAGATCAAAACAACATCATTTTAGAATATCGGGACAATGGCGCGGGCATCGATATGCCCTTCCATCAGAAGATTTTTGAGCCTTTCTATACCACTAAACGCGGTAAAGGCGGCTCAGGATTGGGGTTGAACTTGGTATTTAACCTCGTCAAGCAAAAGCTAAAAGGTGATCTCGCCTTTGAGTCAGAATTAGGAAGTGGCGTGTTGTTCCAATTAATACTGCCAAAAGATCTGCCACTAGAATTACCCGATCAATCCGGCAACGACTGACGTACCGCGGTAAACTCATCCCAATTATCCAGTAGTAAATCCACCAGCTTAGGTTCGAAGTGTTTGCCTTTTTGGCTAATGATCTCTTGTCTAATCTGATCATCACTCCAAGGTTCTTTATAGCTGCGCTTAGAGCCCAGCGCATCAAAGACATCCGCCAGAGCAGCAATCCTGCCGCTAATTGGAATACCTTCACCTATCAATGAGTTTGGATAGCCACTACCGTCCCACTTTTCATGGTGGAAAGCCGCGATCTCTTTCGCTTTGACAATCAAGCGACGCGTAGAGCGGTCTAGGATTTCAACGCCATAATCAACGTGCTTTTTCATCTCTTCCCATTCGTCTGCATCCAACTTCCCTGGTTTATGGAGAATGGAATCAGGCACAGCGACCTTACCTACATCGTGTAGTGGTGCAGCATGTTTGATCATATTGGCTTCTTCAGGGCTAAGGCCATAAAGCAAAGCAAGCTTCTCACTGTAAATTGAAACTCGCTGCACATGAGCGCCAGTTTCTCGGCTACGTGCCTCAACTGCATTTGCTAGGCTATAAACCAGCTCTTTGGAGGTTTCACGGATATCCAACATCAAGTTTAAATTCTCAAACGTAAGTCCAATATTTTGCATATAGATTTCGAGCAATTGAATGTCTAGCTCAGACAAAACTTGATGAAAGTTGACGTACAGTAAGCTATCGACGCCTTGCTCATCATGGGCGTAAAAAACGAACGCATCGCCAAAGTGTTGTGAGCGGCGACCCTCTAGAACGGTTTGACAGCGACTCGCGACCTCTTCAGGTAACTTCTCAATCGCACATTCACTGTAACAATCAACATAGTCTCCTGTTGCTGCTAAGGTAAGGGCACGCGAAGGCTCACCATCAGGTCGAGGTTTTACCACACAGTAAAACGCAGACTTTTCCAATTGCAGTAAAGAGGTAAGCTGTTCAAGTACTGACGATGCATAGGTTTGGAGTGTGGTGGTGTTTTGCACTTTGGCTGACGACTCAATAACTTTCTTCAAGCCTGTTTTTTGCGCGTCAATAAGGCATAAATCTCGATAAGATCTCAACATCGAATAAAGCAATGTTTTTAGCTTTTGGATAGTGAGCTCGGTCTTCTCTTTATAGTCATCAATTTCATACTCACGAATGACCACATCTTCCGGCGCTTGTCCCGCCTGTCCAGTACGCAGAACAACACGAATTAATTTATCTTTAACCTCATCTCGCAGATATTTTACCAATTCAAGTCCTGCATGATCGCTTTCCATCACGACATCAACCAGTGCAAGGGCGATACCAGTATGTTGATGATAAACCTGTTTGGCTTCTTGAGCAGAAAAAGCAGAAATGAGATTAAGCGGACGACCATCAAAGGAAAATCCTGATAAAGCTAAACGAGTGATTTGGTGCACCTGCTCATCATCATCAACAAGCAATACAGTCCAAGGTTCAGCTTGCTTGTGCTGATTAGTCGGAGGATCAGTCTCGTTCTTGTTGTAGTCTGCGAACAATTCCATTTGCTCATCCAATAAATATATTAGCCCTAACTTAGGTTTAGCACAGTTCTAGCCATTTATGGGATTAGCTGCTCAACCCTTGAGAGCCACTCGCCACTATTTATTGGTAAGTTAGTTAAGCGTCAGTACTGTTGAGCGTTCGACAAGCGTCGGTTCTAGCTGAACCACCTGAGCATCGGTGGAGCCACCTTCAACCTTATTAAGCAAAGCTTCAACGGCTGCCTTACCAAGGCGATATTTGGGTTGATGGATTGTGGTAAGCGAGGGAGTCATGAACTTGGCGATATGAATGTCATCATAGCCAATAATAGAGAGGTCTTGAGGAATATGGATGCCTTTTTCATGGGCGGCGTTAATCACCCCCATCGCCATCATATCGTTACAGACAAAGATAGCGCTTGGTAGTTTGCCTTTAGCATAGATGCGGTTAAAGGCGTCATAGCCCCCTTCGCATTCAAAGTCAGCTTCTACAATCCAGTCAGCGCTAAATGTCAGCCCTGCTTCGTTGATGGCGCGTTTATAGCCTTCATAACGCATTTGGGCTTGATGCTTAACTAACGGACCAGTGATACAGCCAATCTGCTTATGTCCGCAATCTATTAAGTGCTTCGCCGCAAGGTAACCACCACGTAAGGAGTTATCTTGAATCTTGTCACTGGTGAACAACATTGGTCCCCAATCCATCACCACAACAGGAATGTCAGGGTACTGCTCAAAGACATCGATACGCTCACCTTCAAGAGAGGAACACATCAATATCAGACCGTCGACACGCTTTTGCAATAGGGTATCAATCGAACCGCGCATGCGCTCGTTATCCCCTTCGGTATTGCACAGAATAAGGTTATAGCCTTTGTGATAACAGCTGCGCTCGACACCTTTAACTACCTCACCAAAGAACGGGTTAGTTGATGTCGTCACCAACATACCAATGGTTTTAGTGCGATTCACTTTAAGGCTGCGAGCAAGCGCGGAAGGACGGTAGTTAAGCTCTCTAGCGGCGCTGTTGACGCGCTCTGAGATTTCTTCACTGACGTATCGAGACTTGTTAATGACATGGCTAACCGTAGAAGTTGATACTCCGGCTAGTTTGGCAATATCCTTCATTGTCGCCATGTCATTGTCTCCATACGTGGGTCTTGAGTTAGATTCGTTGTTCTAGAAATGCATTCACTTCATCACGTGTCGGAATGGATGTTTGAGCACCAAATCGAGTCACAGAGATAGCCGCAGCTGCATGAGCAAACTTAATCGCTGATTCTAAAGGCAAATCTTCTAATAGACCAGTGACCAATGCCCCATTAAAGGTATCTCCCGCCGCTGTGGTGTCTGTCGCATCCACTTTGAAGCCTGCAATGAGCTCACCACGGCCATTTTGGCTTAACCACACGCCCTTAGCGCCTAAGGTAATCAGCACAATTTCAATACCCTTGCGGTGAAGTGCATTCGCCGCTTCTTGAGCACTGTCGTTATCGGTTACTGTCACGCCCGTTAGCACTTCCGCTTCAGTCTCATTCGGCGTAATCACATCAACACATGCAAGCAGTGAATCTGGTAATTCTCGCGCTGGCGCTGGGTTCAAAATAACGTTAGTGCGAGCTTCTTTTGCTACTTGCGCCGCTTTTTCAATACCACACATAGGGGTTTCTAGCTGCATCAGCAAGTAGTTTGCTTGGCGAATGCGTTCAAGATCAGGCTCGATCGCTTCTGCGGTTAATTTGGCGTTCGCTTCTGCTGAGATACAAATACTGTTCTCGCCGCTGTCTGATACTTGGATCATCGCAATCCCTGTCGGGCAGTTTGGCTGCATTTTCACACCCGTGATGTTGATGTTATCCATCTTGAAGTTTTCACGAATATTAATACCAAACGCGTCATCACCGACACAAGCAATAAAGCCCGTGTCTGCTTTCAGGCGAGCGGCAGCCACCGCTTGGTTTGCCCCTTTACCACCAGGAATAACTTGATAGTTTCGACCATGCAACGTCTCGCCTGGGCGAGGAAAAGAAGGCACTTGAAGAACATGGTCAGCGTTAACACTACCTAAAACCACTAACTTATTCATACGGTTATCCTCGGTTCTTTGTGAACCTTTTATACAATTTGAACAGGAATAATAAGTTTGCGTTCTTAAATAGAGCTAAAGAACGCAAGCTTATTCGCCCTCCCTCCCATACGACAGATAAAATGGGAAGGAAGGCAGAATTACTACTTAGTAATGACTTTCAGAGGAACTGGGATGTAGTGCTCAACAGTTGTACCTTTCAACACTTTATCCGCTGTTTCGATACCTAGCGCACCAATCAGATCCGGCTGCTGTGCAATCGTTGCTGATAACTTGCCACGGTTAACCGCTGCGATACCATCATCTGTGCCATCAAAGCCAACAATCATCACGTCTTTACCCGAAGCTTGAACCGCACGAAGAGCACCTAGCGCCATTTCGTCATTCTGAGCAAATACCGCTTGTACATCTGGGTTCGCCGCCAGTAGGTTTTCCATTACGTTTAGACCTTTAGTACGGTCAAAGTCAGCAGGTTGACTCGCCAGTACGTTCATGTCGCTACCTTTAACAGCGTTCATAAAGCCTTCACCACGCTCACGCGCCGCTGAAGTACCCGCAATACCTTCTAGCTGGATAACCTTAGCTTTCATACCCACTTTTTCGACAATGTAGTTACCCGCCATCTCGCCGCCAACTACGTTATCAGACGCAATGTGACTCACAACTTCACCACGGCTTGCACCACGGTCAAGTGTCAACACTGGGATGTTAGAACGGTTAGCCATGCGAATCGCATTTGAAACCGCATCTGAATCCGTTGGGTTGATCAGAATTGCTTTCACACCACGGATAGTAAGGTCTTCAATGTTTGATAGCTCTTTACTAGGGTCATTCTGCGAATCCAGAACAATCAGGTCGTAACCAAGCTCTTTTGCCTTCGCTTCCGCACCATCTTTCATGGTGACAAAATATATTTAGGGTTGTTCATAGCTTCAGGGGTTTCAGCAAGTGACTAAGGTTATCAGATCACCAGTGTTATAGGTACTTTGTTAGTAGCATTCCATTCTATGTAGCTACTCTAGGCATTTCTATCTATCTGCCAATAATTAACTAGGCACACCAAAACACGTTCCGAAGGAACGAATAACAGTGCTCTTATTGGATATGGTTTCAAAGGAACGTTAGTTCCTTACATGGATAGACAGGAATCCCACATTTCACAACGGTAGATTTGCTTTAGATTGGATTGTCATTATCCCACATTTGGCACTACCTCATAACTAGGAAACGTCATTAGATTTGCACTCCTTAAACGTTTCAAAACCAGTACTGATAAGGGTTCACTACTTAGGACATAAACATTTATTGCTGTCCTATTTGGTTAGGTAGTGACGATTTAGGCACTACCAAAAGTAGGCTATAGAACCATGGTTTAAATATGGGGTTAGCCTTAAGGGTTGAAATAGTCATTTTATAGGTTGGATCATATGGTTAGGATCTGAGGGTTATATTAGGGATTGCTAACACAATCAAAGTCATAACTTATTGAACCATCTAGAGTAGATCTAGAAAAATTGAAACATGACATAAGCTATAGAAATGAAACTTTCATAGCATAAGTAGCATATTCACAATTAATTTTATGAAATATCCTATAAGGGAATTTAAATTAATGAGGCTATTACTTATGAGAAAGTTAGACTTTAATAAACCTAGTGTCTGTGGGATTGGTTATATAGGTACTGAAGTAGATCCCGATGAATATCCATTAATTTATGGTAGATGGAAAGCCATGATCAATATGGGATATAACAAGACTTACAAACTATACAATGGTTACTTAGTTAATAAGGAATGGCATTGCTTTAGTATCTTTGCTATTTGGTTCATTAAGCAGTGTGAACTCTTAGGGATAGATCCAAAGGTTAAGAATTATAACTATGTGCTTAACTGTACTGCTGGATCTATCAGAGGTCATGAGGTTCATTCCCCTGCAAACACTAGGCTTATGACTAAGAGTGAACAGCAGTATGCTACTAACAATGATGTTAGGTTTATCTAGTGCTGCTCGTCAGCAGTTTCCGAAGGAAACTATTCAATTATCTATTATGGATATTGGTTATAAGGAAACGTTAGTTTCCTATTCCTTGGCGAGAATGAACGTCTTTAAATTTAAATTATCCTATCTCTCTAATAGTGATTTAATTCCATTTCATTCAATGGATAATTTCTATTTAAATGTAGTTCATTCGAAGCTCCATAACATGGATGTTATGGATTCGGGCTATCCACTAGTGAAAGGGAACTTTGTTCCCGTAGTTTCATGAGCATTTAATATAATTCTGATAATGTGTTGTAGCACAGGGACAAGAATTTTAATTCTTATAGTCCCGTAGCTATTTCACATTATGACTGAATTATGTTGAATGTGGATTTTTGTACACATTCAGGTGTGTAGCTAGTGTGATGATGCTAAATGAGGGATTCCCACCTTATAGCTATTCTCTTTATTGGTTCGGCTGGTGGACATAGACTAATGACAATTCACTCAGTAGTGGTATTATGGTTCTGCTCTTGTAGTAGCCGACAATAGCAAACCGTAAGAAATGATAAAGCCAGCTCAATGCTGGCTTTGTTATATCTGATTGTTGGATCATGCTCTTTTCTGGTTCACATCATTTAGATAACGGTAAAGTGTTGCTCGACTGACACCTGCTGCTTTAGCTGCATCTACCTTACCTAGACCATTCTCATTCATTAGTCGTACTGCTTTCTCACAAGCTGCAATAGTCTTTTCAGATTGTTGCTTACCTTTGAATTTTCCTTCTGCTTTAGCTCGTTCAATACCAATAGCTTGTTTCTCTAACATCATTTCACGTTCCATCTGTGCTACCGCCGCTAGTGTTGTGAGAACCATGGTTCCAGTTGGTGTACTGGTGTCTATTCCTAGAGTCTTAATAACCAAGGTGATCCCACGTTGTTTAAGTTCCTCAGCAAGTGTACACACACCAATTGCATTACGACCTAGACGTGACAAGTCATAAACAATGAGTGAATCCCCCTCTACCATTTCAGATAGCAGAGATTGAAGCACAGGACGTTCCATATCCTTACCACTTGCTTTCTCAGTTCGTACTTCTGCTAATGGGTAAGCTTCCATCATTACCTTAGCTTGTTGGTCTACGTTCTGTTTAGTAGTCGAAGTACGACCATAGATAAATTGTGTCATGTAATAGCCTGTTAGTAAGAAATGTCTCATAAGAGACCTATAAGATACATTGCATCTTTAAGGTGGTCAATAGACCTATAAGATACATTTGTATCTTAGTTCACATAGACATGCTTATAAGACACACCGAAACACTACCTTTGTGTAAGCAATAGCAGCCTAAGTTATCCCCTCTTATTTCCTCTGTGACTTCTAAGCTACATCGGTGTGCTTATTCTCGATCTCACTTTTGAGCGTACCTATTCCCTATCTAATGAACCATGACCACCAGCTCAATGCAGACAGTGATAAACATAAAGATCTATAGGTGATGGGTACTTAGAACAGGTGATAACGTTTTAGAACATTTGGGGGGGTAGTTGATGGTAATTTAGGTTTTTTACACAATACCAACAACTTACTAAATTATTTAACAATCTATAAGAGTTGCCAAAATATAGCGTAGAAATTCCCATATAAGGGTCAACACATTGTTATTCATTACCTCATTATGACCGTATAATCTTTTATGAAAAACAAGAGACACTAGATAGTGTCTCTATGAAACTAAAGAAACAAAGAACAATCGAAAGGTAGGCATATTATGTCACAAATTAAATGGGAAGCGGTAGAAGCTCCAGAACATAGAGTTTCAATGTACGGAATGCAGCAAGCAGGTGATGCATTCGATAGAGCCTTAAAAGGTCTTGAATCTATTGCTACTCGTCAGAATGAGATTAACCAACAGAACTATGATGTTCTGCAAAATGCTGCACTAGCTGAGAACCAAGCTCGTTACATGGCTATGTCTGATGATGAGAAAAGAGAGTTCCTATCTAATCCTACTTTTGCAGGTGATACAGTCCTAAGTGGTGACACTAAGCTTAAGTTTATGGACGCTATTGGTCAGGACTATGACAACATGATGCAGACTGAGAGATCTAATAATGCTTGGTTCGAGCAACATGGTGCTAAGGTCAAAGCTGATCAAGATGCAGCTACTCTATTGCATAAACGTGGACTAGAAGAGAATCAGCAACAGCATGGTTTTAACTTGGGTCTGCAAAATGACAGACAGCAACATGAAGTAGCTAAACTGGTAACTGATTATGCTAATTCTCCTGTTTCTGAAACAGTCGATAGAGCTACGGGTAAAGTAACCAAGATTTATAGAACTCCAGAAGAGGTAGAAACTTACCGTCAGAGTTTATTATCTGGTTCCGGCATGACCAGTTCACAGACTTCTACTACTCCTAATGTAGCTCAAGATGCTGCTCTTATTGCTGGTGGAAGTACTCAATCACAACAGGCTAAAGCTAAGTTAACTGGTGGTGTGACAAATCAGGTAGATCCATTGGTTCGAGCTGCACAGCAGCAACAGCAGCAAGTTACTGACAATGAGAATAGAATCATTGGTAGAACTCCGGTTACTCCTACTGCTACCACTCCTGCTAAACGTACTGTTCCGAGTGTGACTGAGCAATTAGATCAAGTTGATGCTGTGACTACTCCAGTACAAAGAGACACATCACATCTTGCTCCTACTACTGGCTTTAACACTGGTAATGAATCAGTTGATAACTTCCTAAGTACGATCCAAGCTAAACCAGTGACTGGTTATGCATCAAAAGAGAAACAGGAAGCACACCAAACTAAGATTGATAAAGCTAGTGAAGTGTCAGAGCCAGTACGTGAACAACTTACACACCTTAAGGATATTCTAGCTAATCCGGTAGGAATGGAAGCAGCTTCCGGTGTAGTAGCTCAACATGGTGCTAAGTCTGGTGATTGGGCATCTGATATGCTGGCTAGTTATGTACAAACGGCAGAAGGTGCAGCAGATGCAGTAGTGAAAGCTCTACCAGACTCAGTACAAGAGGGGTTAGGTTTGCAGTCAGATCAGCAGATTGATGAGAGAGCTACACAACGTGCAAACGTTAGAACGTCATCAACACAACTAGATTCAGGTTCATTCGTTCAATTGATTAAAGAAGCAGGTTCAGCAGGTACATCGAACCAAGATTCTAAAGACTTCAAAGTGTCTGTTTCTGGTTTCGAACAATCGAGATCTAACCCTCAAGCATTCAAGAATACAGTGATTAAAACTACTGCTTTGCTTGAGTACAAGACTAGAAGACTTGCAGCAGAAGCAGAAATTAACCGTAATCTAAATCAACGTGAGAAATCTATTCTCATGAAGCAGGTTGAGTCTGACTTAGGAATTGTTCGTCTTAAGAATGGTAACTTTGATATTCGACCTCAAGATCAGCAACAGGCTATTGATGAAGCTAACCAACAATCAATTGATGCTCAACCTGCTCCGGCTGCTACTCCTATCAATAGTCTCTTTGATAAAGGTTATGAAGTAGGTGACGAAGTTTCATTCCAAGGGGTTAACTACATCATTGATAAGAATGGTCTACCTAGAGCAATGGGAGCACACAGATAATGATTGATTTAAGCCAATTTCCAGACAAGGTACAGCAAGAACCAACTAATCAAGCTGTCACTCTGGATATGTTCCCTGATCGTACAGAGGTTAATAAACTCAATCGTGAAAGACGATTGAAAGAGGATGCTATTAGAAAGCACAGACTTAAGCAGACTGAAAAGACTACGAACATGGTCAATGATGCGTTTGATATGGCTGATACAGTTCGTACTTTGATTGGTTCTAGAATGTCTGGTGGTGATCCACTTCAAAGAGAAGTTAGACGTTTATATGATGAATCAGCACAGGTTAAAACTCCTGCTAGTGGAATGTCTCTATCAGAGATTGAAGCAAGAATAATTGGTGCTGGTGGACGATAATCACTAACCAAATAGAGACGAGAAATTAGGGATCTGTAAACTACGGATCCCTTCTTGTTATGCATATTCTGAAGCAACTTCTTGCAGAACCTTTGTAAGCTGCCCACCATTAAAGCCAGCAGTTGAGCCACAAGACCCACAAACGAAAGGAAACATATTTTCCAATGCAACCATGGCACCTTCACATTTAGGACAATAAACAGAGTTCTCAAAGCTTCCCGAAGGTTTACGCTTAAACTTAGCTCCTTTAAATGATACGAATTCTTTTGACTTCTCTTGAGCTTCCAGCTGAGAGCTAATCCTCTGGAGTTCCTTCTTTAGAGACTCATTTTCTTTTTCTGCTAACGCCAGCTTACTTTCTAACACTTCATATTTATCATTTATAAGCTGAAGTCTTTCTTTCAAAATCGTTGACGAACCATGTTCATTAATCAACTTTTCAATCATTGCTAACATTATTACCTCCAATATGCATAACACTAAATTAAGTAGTCAACAACGCTACCACCCAAACCTAAACCATTGTGCCCTAAACACTAAATTGACTTGAAGTGAAAGCGCCGAGTGTTGCGAATCAGCTTGAATTGCTTGTTAGCTGGATTCATATTTGCCCAGAGAGAATCTTTTCTTCAAGCATTTTCATAGCAAAGCCGGTTCCGTCACCAGTTAAGTGACTACCATCATCAGCTTCTTCACCAGTATCCCTTCCACAAAAAATACCACTACCTGTATGCTCTTTAGCAAATAGCAAACATTGACGTCCAATGCCTTGGCCTAAATACCCGTCAATTTCATCCAGGAACATGTGAGTCAATTTATAAATGCCACCATTATCATCATCAATAAAATTAAAATCAAACGAGCCTATCTGATCACTGGTACCTAAGATTCCAACTTTGATAGTAAGGTCACCTTGAGCCAACAGTACAATTTTTTTGCCATTGTTAAGCTCATAAATTTTTTTATCTGTATCTTCTTTAAGTAATTTCATTAAATAGTCTCACGATGAATTAAGTACAACTATATTTATACCGCTCCCAAATACAAACATCCAGCTAACGCCGCGTTAAGTGGTGAGCAACGCTACCACCCTACCTAAAACATTGTGCCGTAAACACTAAAGTAGAATCAAACCGAAAATGCCAAGCGTTGGGAATCCGTCTTAAACGCTTTGTTATACATATATTTTTAGCGCTAATAATCCAATAGTTGCTGAACAAACCGCAAAGGATTAGCTAAAACAAATGACCACACTAGTAGCGAGAACCCCGTCACCTGTGTATACGGAACTGATATGGCATCGAAATACTGTGGCAGTAACCCTATAGCCCCAAGTGGCATAAAAAACATTCCCACGTAAGTTCGAAACTCACTGACATAGACCTCAGCAAAGGAAAGAAACAGCAAGACCAATGACGCTAACACTATGCCGACCACAAAAAGCGGAACATAAATTTCCCAGAAGCCCATCTTTGGATGCAATAACGGTGAAAGCTCTGAAAATAGAGCACTAATGAACACGGGGATGAATATTTTGGAAGACAGATCGTCAATTGCTTTAGCATAAATTGTTCCGAAAGTTTCCATTTTACCTCCATATGTATAACGCCAAATTAAGTAGTGAGCAACGCTACCACCTACCTAAAGCATTGTGCCGTAAACACTAAAGCTGATTCAAACCGAAAGTGCCAAGCGTTGCGAATCTGCTTAAATTTATTGTTATGTGATAATTTCACTACCACGCTCCAGCACCCAACAACGCTCGTTTTTGGTGTAGCCAATTTGTCCATAATAGTCATTGGCTGCCGGTGCGGCGATTAAAAACAGTTTACATGTAGGCTGAATTTGAGCTTGAGTTTGAACTTGTAACTGCTTGCCTATTCCCGACCTTTGGTACGATTCATCAACCGCTAGGTCGGACAGATAACAACAATAATGGAAATCCGTAATAGAGCGAGAAATACCAACCAGTTTAGGACCATCCCAAGCAGTGATGATGAGATTACTATTGTCCAACATACCGTTGATACATTCGATATTTTCTATTGGTCTACGCTCTCCCAACGTCGAGCGCTTAAGTAAACCAATAAACTCGTCAGCTGAGATCTGCTGGTTAACTTTGTATTCGATATTCAATGTGACCTCCTTATCACATAACGCCAAATTAAGTAGTGAGCAACGCTACCACTCACCTAAACCATTGTGCCGTAAACACGAAAGCTGATTCAAACTGAAAATGCCAAGCGTTGCGAATCTGCTTAAATTTATTGTTATGCCACGACTCAAAGTTTTTCGCTGAACTCACCACACTGATTGCACTTATAACCCTGTTTATAGAAAAACAGAGGAAAGCCTAACAATATGAACACTAGAAACGCTGGCCGCTTGCCCTTTGTATAGGCAGATAAGTCACTACTTCCGCAGTGAGGGCAAATGTCTAGCTTCTCTCCTATTTCTTGAGAGTAGCTTTCTAGGCTTTCAGAAAAATCACTAGTAAGAATCTCGGTCGCTTCCTCTAAGTCTTCTTCAGAAACCATTAAGCGAACACCTCCAATAGCATTAGAATATAGCCATTGTGTATTCACCGTATGCTCATCTGCAATGAAGCTTTCAATACCAGCACTTTCTAGATTTGCTTTGGCAATATGGGCTTCATGAGGAAAAGAAAACCTTGCTACTACAATCATAAACTTCTCCCAGTGGCATAACGCCAAATTAAGTAGTGAGCAACGCCACCACCAGACCTAAGCCATTGTGCCGTAAACACTAAAGTTGATTCAAACCGAAAATGCCAAGCGTTGCGAATCTGCTTAAATTTATTGTTAGGTGATTAATACGATGCACCATTGATCTTCCGAACTGGGATACCAGAAAGCACTTCATATTCAGCCATTCTCATATTTACAGCTAAGATATCTTCAGAACATTTTTGTGTCGTTACGTAATGCGTTAAACAACCACATGAGTTGCAACGATGAAATTCTACTTCTTTGTCACCCCAACAATAGAAAGCCGTTTTCTCATTCATGCTGATTTGAACTTGTTCTGGAGAAAAGTACGCCCAAGCCGCAGCATAGCGACGACAAATAGAACAGTTACACTCTCCCACTTCTTTAGGAAGCGAACTCAACACCAAGCTAACGTTTCCGCAGTGACACTTTAATTTCATTCGATAATTCCCCGTATTCACCTAACGCCAAATTAAGTAGTGAGCAACGCTACCACCTAACCTAAACCATTGTGCCGTAAACACTAAAGCCGATTCAAACCGAAAGTGCCAAGCGTTGCGAATCTGCTTAAATTTATTGTTATGTTCACGGTTTCTCTAAAGCTTTTCCCAGCAAGTAAACTCACACCGCCTAAAAGTCCACCGATAGTAAGAACACATTACCAGCGAGTAAAATACACTGGTGATTATGGACTCATATAACAAGTTTGAAATTGTCGACTCGACTCTGAGTAATGAGAGAATTGGAAAGTAAAAGATGAAAAACTCAAAGAATCGTATCAGTAGATTACGTGCGAAAGAGACGTAAAATGGCGGTCGTAATTTCAATCCTGCCCTTCTGAGCCACTTATGTAACGGTGGATTGTAGTTACATTTCCATATATTTGCGGCTTCCAACTCTCTAAAGGCACGCCCAAGCTTGTTCTCATAGCTCATTCCCAACCTCCTATTTTGAGGTAAAGGATACACAAATAGTGCTTCTTTAACTTGGAAACACTTCAAGATTTCCAAAAGTGACCATAACGCCAAATTAAGGTGTGAACAACGCCAACCGCCCTACCTAAACCATTGTGCCATAAACACTAAACTGGCTTGAAGTGAAAGCGCCTAGCGTTGTGAATCACTCTTAAATTTATTGTTATGCGAAATTCGACAATGCTGATTTGTACGCCTTTCTGGCCTCAGGACTTAAGTAACTCTCCATGCCTTGGAAGAGTTCAAATAGTTCAGCACCATACTTAAGCTTGAACTCTTCACTGCTATAAACAAGCTCTAATTCATTAGCAACAGTTAACTCACAAAACAATTTCGCCATTGCATTGTCGAGTTTGAATGTTGAACCAGTAAATCTGTCTTTAAATTGGATTTCTAGCACTTTGCCAAATTGGGGGAATACATAGTCTCGGTCGCATGAGCAATACAAGTAAACCAATGCTTCTTCATCACTACCAATTATTCGTGCTATTTCTTGGCGCTGGCTTAGCGACACCATATTTTCATCGAAACCCGCTGTTCCATAAGCGGCATGAAAGAGACCTGCGATTTGAAGTAACTCGCTACTACCCCAGTTAATTAGAACTTTTTCAGTGCCTTTTAGGTGCGCTTCCAATGAACCATTGAGGTGCTGAAAGTCGCCCGCACCAAGTTCTTGAAGCATTCCAAATTTATCCATAAATCTCAATTCCCTTTAGGTCGCATAACGCCCTGTTAAGGGGTGAGCAACGCAATACAAAAGCCGCCGAATATCACCTTAAACACTAAAACTAACGCATAGTAAAAATGCCACGCGTTGCGAATCCCTCTTGAACAATTTGTTATGTGGTTTTCCCACGTAGTCCTATTAAATTTCCAAATGGGTCCTCAATTTGGCACATTGAAAGACCATCTTCAATTTCCATTGGTCCACGATAAAGGCACGCACCGAGTTCTTCAAAATGAGCCAAGGCAACACATAAGTTATCTACTGACCAGTAAACAACTGCGCCACTTTTACCAGCACCAACCTTTTTGTCTGCTTTGACTATTTCTAGTGAGAAACCATTTATATCAAGCGCTGTGAAGTCAAAGTCAGGATGGTAAATCGGAACGGCTTCTGGAAAAGCTTTCTTGTACCATTCAAGCCCTTTCGCTACATCTGGGACATGAACAAGAACCGCTGATGGATTCATAATTTTTCTCCAACCACATAACGCCCAATTAACGTGTGAGCAGCGCAAGCACTGAACCCAAAAACTGCGCCGTAAACACTAAATTCAACCCGAAGTGAGAGCGCCAAGCGTTGCGAATCACTGTTGAATTGTTTGTTATGTTTTACCACAAATACATGATTTACTTGAGAAAGAACTTCTATTTCTAACAAGTTTTCTGAAGCAAACCACAAGGTATGAACCAACTTGACCGCCAAAGGCGACCAACCCAAAACAAGTAATTCCACTTCCCTGCCCAATGAGGCAACGCTAGGAACTTTCAACAAGCGCCCTGTCTTTCCAACCAAAGCACAAAACAATGGCAAATTGCCGAGACAACTGCCAAACCGAAATGCTACTTGGCAAAGAACCTAAAAGCGACTTTAAGCCAGTTAAACAAGAAGCCGACCGCCACGACCTGATAATGAAGCAACCCGCGAACATTGGCATGTTTTACGGGCTGAGAGATTCAAGAACTTAGTCCGACAATGCGGATTTGCTGAGTCTACTAGGGACGAATTGCCAGAGGGACAAAGAACTAAAGCCCAAGACCATTAAGTCTCTGATTTTAAAGTAAACATAACGCCAAATTAAGTAGTGAGCAACGCCACCACCTGACCTAAAGCATTCTGCCGTAAACACTAAAGTTGATTCAAACCAAAAATGCCAAGCGTTGCGAATCTGCTTAAATTTATTGTTAGTTGCGTAACCAAACTCGCGCTACATAC